>NZ_CP155796.1:2492280-3115351 GCF_039729195.1 Mycobacterium sp. DL | reverse complement strand
TCGTGCTCGGCGGCAATTCCCAAGGCGCCGGCGCTATCGACCTGATCACCGTGGACCCCAAGCCATTGGGTCGGTACATACCGACCCCGATGCCTCCTGATGTCGCAGACAACATAGCTGCGGTTGCCGTTTTCGGCAACCCTTTGCGTAATGTGCGGGGCGGCGGCCCGCTACCACAGATGAGTGGTGTTTATGGGCCCAAGACTATCGACCTCTGCGCTCTCGATGACCCGTTCTGTTCGTCTGGACTCAACTTTCCCGCGCACCTCTCCTATGTTCAGAATGGAATGGTCGAGACGGCAACAGATTTCGTTGCGGACAGGCTGCGCTAGCCTGCGGTTTTCGGCAGATGATAAGCGCATCGGCGTCGCGGTTTGATGGGAACCGAACTTGCCGGGAGGGCCGAGCGCAGGACCCCGTAACCTTTACGCATGGATCTGCACGGTGCACATGTCCTTCTCACGGGCGCCTCAGGCGGCATCGGTTGCGCGCTCGCGGAGGCCTTTGCCGAACGCGGGGCGCAGTTGACGCTCACCGGTCGGAATGCCGAAGTTCTGGATGAACTCGGCGCACGGGTCGGAGGCAGATCGATCGTGGCCGATCTGAGCGAACAGTGCGGGCTTGACCAATTGCTCGCCCAGGTCGGTCCGTTGGACGTACTCATTGCCAACGCGGGAGTTCCCGCGTCTGGCCAGTTGTCGGATTACTCGGTGGACCAGATCGACCGTGCGCTGGCAGTCAACCTTCGCGCTCCAATCGTCTTGGCTAAGCTCGTTGGCCAACAGATGGCTTCCCGAAGGTGTGGCCATATGGTGTTCATGTCCTCGCTGTCAGGTAAGTCGGCGTCGGGGCACATGGCGCTTTACAACGCTACGAAGTTTGGCCTCCGGGGATTCTCGACTGCGTTGCGTGATGACCTGCGCCCGTACGGCGTCGGCGTTTCGACGATCTTCCCGGGGCCGATAAGGGACGCGGGAATGATCGCCGAGACTGATGTGCACATCCCACGACTTGGCACTCGCACAACAGAGGCGGTCGCGAAAGCGACTATTCACGCAGTCGAAGAGAACATCGCTGAGGTGACTGTTGCGCCGTGGTCTCTGAGAGCCGCAACCCTCTTGGGTAGCTTGGCCCCCGAGTTGACGTCACGACTGCAGCGCAAGACCGGTGGCCATACGATGATGGCGGCGATCAGCCGGGCGCAGCAACACAAGCGGTGATTGGTGACCGCCCGCTTTTTATATTGGCTCGCAGAGTGGACATTGCGGCTTTCCTGCACCCGAACGCGACATTGCGCCGACCGCCCGGAGCGGTCGGCGCAATGTCGCGTCGGTTACTTAAGCCGCGTCTCTCTTGGAGTCCCGCTCTGAGGATTTGCTGTCCGAGTTGGAGTCCTTCTTGGAGTCCCGCTCTGAGGATTTGCTGTCCGAGTTGGAACCCTTCGGGTCGTTGCTCGGTGACTTCGAGGTGTCGGCGTTGTTTTTGGTGGTCTCGCCTCCGACAGACTCCCCCTTCGTCGACTCCGTAGAGTCGAGGACTCGTTGCTTAGAAGAACCGAACGGCTTGAACGGGTCTGCAAAGCGCTTGCGGGGGGTCTCGGCGGTCTCCGACTCTTCCGATCCGTCCGTCGAATCGCCTTCGGTCCCGGTTTCGGTCGTGGGCTCCTCGGGCGACTGTTCCCCTCCTGGCTCTCCCTCGTCGTAATCTCCGAGGGTTCCGTCGACCTCGGAGGATGTCGAGACTTCGTCCGACTCGTTCTCCAAATCCTTCGGCAAATCAAGGGAGAACAGGGAATTGGTTTTCCGCTCAGCCGTTTCCGTCACCTTCTTGGTGTCGTCAGAACTATCGGCGCTGGCATCCTCGTTGTTTGCCACGAGGGTGAGGGTATCTGCGGTGGCCTCTTCCGGCGGTAGGCCGGCTTTGGCCCTGTCAACCGCTTCTTGAGCAGCATCCGGATCAGCGATGACACCAGGATAATCGCGATCGTATGCCCTATCGATGATTGGCTTCAGATAACTCTGGAGCTCGTCAGCAAAGTCATTCAGCCCGATCGCTCGCAGACTTTGCAGCATGGGCAGGTTCTCGGTCCGCACCAGGACGTAAGTGGTGTTGCCTTCCTGGAACACCGTCTTCTCGTCGTTCTCCAGATCTACTTCATCGTAGTAAGGGTGCACGACGAAGTATCCGGAGATGGCGTTCGCAACGGCGAGGAGATTGAACGGATCGTCCGGCCAATCGGCAGCACCGTCATACTCCCTGGCCACGTCCAGAACTGTGTATTTGGTGTCGCTAGGCGTGGCCCGCTCGATGTACCACGCGGGGCGCGTTCCGCCGTACTTCCGGTTCGGGTTGCCGGTCAGAATGAAGTGAAGGTCGTCACGGTCCGGGCTGCCTTCGACATCAGCGGTCGGACCGCCCTCAGCCTGTGCTTTCGCGAGTGCCTTCGAGTAGTTACTCAGCCACCGCGACGCGATAACCGATCCCTCCGAGTAACCGAAGACCGTCGCAGGCCCCGACCCTGGATCGGCGAGAGCGGCGGTGAGCTGCTGCAGACCATTTCTGATGCTGAATTCTTGAAGGAACCGGATGTACTCCAGATTTTCGCAATCGCCCAGACTGCCGTCGCAGACCGATCCATTCAGAGCATCATCGATTGGCCATAGCTCGGTCCCCTTCACAGAGATCACTTTTGGCGGCAAGTCTGCCGCCAGCCCCTGCGGAATGGGTGGGGTGTTATCCGGAACCTCCGGATAAACACTGGGCTCCTCCAACTCGGTTTGCGGCATCGGCCCGCCCTTGAAGACCCAGTTGAAATAAACCTCCGCGTCCCGACCGATACGCTCCCACGCCTCCGGTGTCCACAGCGAGAGCGTCTTGACGGTGGGGGGCTTCGGGACCTCAGGATGGGGTCCTACCCAATCTTGGTCGGTGAACTCCTGCCCGAAGTCGAGGTAGGTGTAGAAGTTGCCGAAGATGCTCGCGACCGGAAGCGAACTCGGCGCACCCTTCACGCCGAGGAGTTGGCAGGGCAGGCAGTAGGTGCCTTCAACGAAGGGGTTGAACGAGTTGTAGACCGCCTTCCAGAATCTCTCGCTGGCTTCCATCTGATCCAGCAGATAGGTCCGCTCTGGCGCCCATCCCTCTACGGGATCCTTGGTCAGCGCCTCCCACAGAGCCTTCCCCGGGCCGAAGGGATCGTACGTGACAGTCTGATTGGACCAGGGCATCTCGATCGACGGGTCGAGGGTGTTGAACACATCCCCAAACGTGTACTCGTAGCCGAAGAGGGCTTCCCACGGGGGCGTGGTGAAGTAGGCGGTGAAGTAGAAAGGATCCGCGCACGGGCCCGGAGTGCCCGTACAATTCTGTGTCATCGGAAAATTGCGCGACATGATTGCGTTCAGCTGGTCGGCCTGTGCTTGCGCGACCTCGGGTATCGGCGTGAACAGCTTGGTGAAACCAATCGCCTTTGCGTAGTCCATGTGGTCCCACCCCAGGACGTTTGTGGGGGTGTAGATCCACCAGTTTCCGGAGCCCTCCAGCGATTCCGAAGCCGCGTTGAGTCCATCCAGCTGGTTCTTTTGGGAGTCCATCAGAATGCGGTAGAGGTTTGTCGGGATGTTGGCGATCGAGTTAGCGGCAAGCCGTACCGCCACATCGCTGAACTGTGCCTTGGCTTCCTCTGGAAGGGGCGGGGTCAACGCCGGCGTCGCTGGTGCGGCGACGATCAAACTCGCGCCCACAAGTGCTGCGCTGCCCATTGCCAGCGGCTTAAGAACTGGACGCATTACTCGGCCCCTCTCAACTGATCTGCATGTTTACTGATGAGTAAATTTGTGTCGAACAAAAGTTGCTAGAGACCTTCGTGACGTCCGAGTGTGTCTAGTTCCCGACACTGTATATCACAACGACGACGTGCTGTGAGCTGAGTAATCCATGCAATCGTTACATTCGGTACACTTCCGGCACGCCGATCGCAGGGATTTTCTCGGGTTTGCGCGTAGCGCAGCAATATCAGGCGCGGTGAATGGCTTGCCCGACAACTTGAGGATCGTCCGTGTGCGATGCCGATTCTTCGCCGAACGGGCCGTTCCTTCTCGAAATGCCGATGAGGTGACCGGCGGGCACGTGACCGGCAACGATACCTCGTAGACGACACCCGCCGTAGCCGTGAGAGCATCGCCATGAACGCGAAAGATCAAGCGATGGTGAGTAAGCCGGCTGATTCTGTTACGATCAGCCGTTTCCGGGTGCCAAGGCACGAGTGCGCTTTAGGGACTCCTTGGCAAGGAGCATCGAAAGTCTGGGTGACAGCCGTTCCAGGTACCAAAGAGCCTTCCAGAATCGCGGCACGACGATGATCCAGCGGCCGCGCGTCACTTCAGGCAGCGCGCGCTCTGCGAACTGATCCGGTGATGCCGGCCGCAGCCTCTCACCTAGCTTGAGCATGTTCTCAGGGCTGACCGTCGTGTTGTACCCGTAGCGGCCTCCGGTCAGGATGGGGGTGCGAACCACTCCTGGGCACAGCACAGATACCTGAATTCCATAGCGCTCGGCCTCCAGTCGCAGTGTGTTGGACAGCGCGATCACAGCGTGTTTAGTCGCCGAGTAGCCCGCTTGGGCAGTCATGGTGATCAGGCCAGCCATGGACGCGGTGTTGACGATATGTCCGGACCCCTGTCTGATCATGATTGGATATGCCGCCTGAATCCCGTTGATGACGCCGCGCAGATTCACGTCGATGATGTTGTTCCAATCATCGACAGTGAATGTGTCGATCTCACCGCCGATGCCGATGCCGGCGTTGTTGAACAGATAGTCGATGCGCCCATAAGTCTCGACTACTTTGGCAACAGCCTCCTCAAATGCCGCAGAGTCCCGGACGTCGAGTTCAAGCGCGTGCGCTGCCGCTCCGGACGAAGTCAATCGTGCTGCTAGCTCTTCGCCCATGGCGGCCTGGCGATCCGCGATCCATACGACGGCACGCTGCTCGGCCAGCTTTGTTGCCAACGCCGCACCTATGCCCGAGGCACCGCCAGTGATCAGCACTACTTTTCCCGAAACACTCGAAGACATTGCCGAAGGATACCGGGATCGCGCACGCGTGCTTCAGGCACGCGTCGAACCACGATCGCCGGGAAGCCCTACGAATCAACGATTCCGACGATTGTCCTTCCTCGAACCTGTCGAGTCAGTCGGTCGACTGAGACGCGTCGGCATTTGACTGCGACGACCCAGGGCCATCTGCGGATCTGCCAGCGCTTCGCGCACTGTCGATCTTGCTCCCATTTAAAGGCGCGCGGTGCTTGGGATGCAACGTCCTAGGGGGCGCCGATCCCGCACCACTGTCGGAATCTTTCGGCGGAGAGTAACTGTCGGACGGCGCCGCCTGCGGTGTGTCAGACCCCGCTTCTGCCTGCGGCTTCTCCGAGGTCTCCGAACCATCGCTATAGCTGTCCTCCGGGGGCGCGAAGTCTTCTCCTTCCTCGTCCTTCACCTCGGGGAGTTCCTGGGTGAGTGCGGGACCTGTTACAGGTTCGACGTTGAGATCAGTCTTGCTGGGATCTGCTGCAGGTTCGCCCTCGGCCGCTGAATCGGACTCGGAGACGGCGTTCGAGAGTTCACGAACTGTGTTGTCGGAAGCTCCACCGGAGGGCGGCAGATGGGCGGCGGTATCGCTGGCGGTCGTGTCGTCTGGGGCGGGCGTAGCGACCGTCTCGCCCTCGGGGATCTCGCTGATTACGGTCGAGGACGAAAACACCGTCGTCGCTTGCACGCTGAGCGGAGCGGAGGCGTCGGGGATGGTCACAGGCCGTCGATAAGCGGCTTCGATAAGTGGTCGAAGTAGTGCATCGAGCTGTGCCATCGTTTCGTCGGTGGTCAGCCAGTCGATCGGGGCAAGGATCGGTAGGACGTCCGTACGGAAGTAGAGGGTGCTGGCCCCCGTCACCGGATCGACAAACACCGCATCCGGGTTGTCCAGGTCCAACTCGTCATAGCCACTGAGGTGAGTGCTGAATGACGCGTTCAACAACGCCAGCAGATTGAACTTGTCCCATGGGGCATCGGCAACACCGTCGTACTGGCGCACCACAAAGGTGACGTTGTCGTAATCTCCTGTCTCCGGGAGTCCCGAACCGCCTTTGTGGCCTTCGTAGGGATAGTTGTTTCCCGGCGTTTCCGGTGATCCCAACAGTAGGAAACGAACGGAATGCGCGTCCCTGTCGTCCGCGTTCTCACGAATCCACCCCAGCACCGAGTGCGTGCCCTTCGAAAAAGCCACCACCGACTTATAGCCCCAAGTGGTGTCAATCCAATGATCCAGCGCGGACACGCCGTCGGCGATGCCGGCCTGACCCGGCCAGAAGTCGTAGGCAATGTTTCGGCACGGGCATACCGAAGAACCGGAGTTGTTGACCGAACTGAACTTCGGCGCAGAGCCAAACAGTCCGACCAACGTTCCGGTAGCGGCCTCGGCGATCGTTGGCGGCCCGGCAAGGAGCGGACCCGCCAACACCATGGGAAGTGCGGCTACTGTAACGGCACCCTTCTTCAGCCTGTTCACTCCGACTCCTTCGCTGTCGCACATGCGCTTACCGGGGAGGGCGTCGGGCCGTTAGCGCCCGTACGCATTAAAATCACGCCTCTTACGGCTGCCGTCGCCGGCTGGCCGCCATGGATCTGAGACCTACTGAGGAGCTTTTGCGTAGCGACGAAGGGCGGATATGAGCTCCAAACTCGCACACTGGAATCCCCGATCTGTGACTGCGCTCAGCTAACAGAGTTGCCAGCTCGTTGGTGGGGATGAGAATACAGCCCGGCGTTGAACATACAACGTGTATTCGCATATTGCGCAGCGAGGACTCATCGCCACAAACCGATTGACAGTTTCCGACACGCGCCGACTCGGCCTGGCAAACTCGACGGTCCGAAGATTCAAGAACCAAAGCGCAGACGTGGAGCGCACTCGATCTGGGAGACGGCGGCGATCAGCCACGACATTGAAGGGAATATTCGTCTTAGTTGCTTCCGTAAGTGGGGATTTTGCAGCACGAGGGCGTCAGATGTCGGTCAACCGGTGGTCGCATCTGGTGGGTCCAACTAGTGATGGAGATGGTCGTACCAATCCGGAGAGTCCCTGCATCTCGGATTTAGGCGGCTGCGAGCGACAATGTATGGTCACGAGCCCGTTCCCTTGCACAGGCACTTGTGCTGCGGGAGGGTTGGAAGTCTCTGTGAGAGAACCGATACCACGCCAAACTCAAACGCACTGCGCAAATTTCCTACGTGCCACAGCGAATCGCAGCCCGTGAATTCGGGGGTGCGCTCGTCATTCTCTGGCGCGCCATCGTGTCCGTCACAGTGGCCCTTGCGAGTCTCGGCCGATGGCTGTCGATGTTTGCGGTATCAGCACCGCTGCGCATTTGCTGCTGTCGGTATGCCTGCCGGAGGTATTCGGCTGTGTTGCGCAAAAGTGAAACTGTCGCGGCAACCGCAGCAACTGCCGCGGCCCGGTCGGCAGAGGTTGAGTCTGTAGTTCGCTGAAGCTGCACCGTCGTCAAAAATGACAAAGCTGTTACCTGCGAAGTCCCGCCCTCTAAACCGCTGTTTCGATCGATCAATCGAGTACGCTGTGGATCGGTCCACGAGGCCACCGACGGTCACATACCAGGGGGTATAGCAAATGAAATCTCGAAGCGGAACGAAGCCGCGGGCTCAGGCAGGGGCTGTCGCCGTGGCGGCGTCGCTCTGCTTGCTCGCCACCCCGGGTGCTTCTGCTGCAGCAGAGGTGGTTGCCTTGCCTGGACCGGCCACCGTCTTGACCCTGGGAATCGTTCCCGGCAGCAACCACGACGACCTGCAAGGCGTCGTGTGTCAGAGTCCCAACACATGTGAGGCTGTTAGGTATCCCTCGGTGTTCTATCCATCGGGCGCCGACCCGCTCAACCAGAAGTTGCAGGAGACGTCTGGCCTAAAGATTGTCTACGGTTACAGCCAAGGCGGCCAGGTGATCTCGGCTTGGATGCGCAAGTACGCCGCGGCAGAAGACGCACCCCCCGCGGACGAGTTGCTCTTTGTGATCATTGCCAACGGCGACAGGCGCTACGGTGGTTCGAACGCGAGGTCAGGGTACGTGATGCCCGAGACGCAGTATCGGGTCATCGATATCTCCCGCCAGTACGACTTCGGTTCCGACTACCCGAACGGCGAATTCAACCTACTCGCAATGGCGAACGCAATCGCAGGCTTCGGTTCGATTCACACTGACTATGAAAGTGTCGACATCAACGACCCCGCGAATATCGTTTGGACAGAAGGTAAAACGACGTACGTGTTTGTACCCACCGAGCAACTGCCGTTACTCCGTCCACTGCGGATGCTCGGATTCGGCAAACTGGCCGATGAGCTCAATGGCCCCTTGAAAGAGATCATCGAACGTGGTTACAACCGCGACTATCTGCCGAAACCAGTCGGTCCGAGCGACCCGGCCGAGCCGAACCCCCCCGCCGAGCCGACTGAGCCCGCGGAGCCGGGAGAACCGACTGGACCCGCGGAGCCGACTGAACCCGCGGAGCCGGCAGAACCGACTGAACCCGCCGGGCCGACTGAACCCGTGGGGCCAGCCGCACCTGCGGAACCGGCCGAACCGACTGAATCAGCCGAACCGACTAAACCGGCCGAACTGGCCAACTCCGTCGAGTCCAGTGAGCTGGCTGGGCAGACCAGGGAGATGACAGGATTGTCCGACGAGGAGGGCGGCGAACCGGTCGTCGGTCGGCAGTCGGTGACTTCCTTTCACAAGCGCGATGCCGACGCCGAAAGTTCGGAATCCGACGATTCCTCCCGCAGAGCTCTGACGCGACGGTCAGAAAAGCAACGTGACGCGTCGAGTGACGTGTCAGTGAGTTCGACCGGGTCGCTGGACACCGACCGCGAATCCGGTGACGACTCCGTTCAGGACAACGGCTCTTGATCGCTTTCGGCAGCGGTGTCGCGGTTGATCGGCCCGCCGCATATGAACATCCCGGAAAGCCGTAACCGCCTAAGCAGAAATGGATCTGGCGTGCGACCTAGGTAGCAGTGTGCCTATGACTCGGCGCCGCGCTGGCATCGCCCGCAGTCTCGGCGCCACGTCGGTGTACAACCAGTCGGCCGCCGCGGCCAGGGGCGACAGTGACACCGCGTGTGTGGATCCGCTCGTCGGGAGCATCAGTCGGTTCGAGTCGGAATTCGCGCAAGATTGTTCGCAGGGTGACATCCATCTCCATGGTGGCGAACGATGCTCCGATGCAGCGCATCATCCCCCCGCCGAATGGAATCCAGGCGAACGGATTGGGTGCCTGGTCAACAAACCGTTCAGGCTTGAACGTCGCCGCGTCCGGGAAGCTCTGTTCCGCTGCCATCGCGAGTTGAGTGCTAGCCATAACGATAGTGTCCTCTGGAATCACCCACTCCCCCAACTTGATTCGCTTTCTTGTCCTACGCAGCGCTGCCGTCAGCACTGGTCGAGTGCGTTGCACCTCAGCGAGCACGGCCATCATGTAATCTGACCCGCCGGAATCGACCTCGTCGGCCAAGCGTTTCAACACCGCCGGGTGCCGACGAATACGTTCGAGGGCCCACGCCAGCTGAGTCGATGTCGTCTCGTGTCCGGCCACGAGTTCGGTCAGCAGCTCGTCGGCGATATGCCGATCGGACAGCGGTTCGCCGTTCTCGTAGCGGGCCTGCAAGAGCAGCGACAAGACATCTGCGCGTTCCTCGAAGTGCGGATCTGACCGCGCGTCGTTCATCAGCGTGAAGATGACATCATCTACCTCACGCTTGAAATGGGCGAAGCGGCCACCCGGGCTCCAAGGGCCGAAGTCACGTTTTACCACGGCTGGGGCCAACGCCAGGCGAGATCCGAAGTTGACCGCCGCGGGGATCAGCACACGCAGCTTGTCCAGCGCGGGCCCTTCGGCGCCGAAGATTGCACGCAGAATCGTGTTCAGGGTGATCCGGGTCATCGGTTCCAGTGTGCTGAACTCGACCCCCTCCTGCCATGTCGCGATTTCGCGGGCCACTTCTTCTTCGGTGATGCGCTCGTAAGTACGCATACTCTTGCCGTGAAACGGCGGAAGCAGGATCTTCCGGCGGGCCTGCAGTGCGTCGCCTTCGAGATTGAAAATCGAGCCCTCACCGAGAACTTCCTTTCCCAAGTTCTGCTTGGGGCGCCCGATTAGATCCCGGCTGGTGCTGAATAGGTCCTTGACGAGAACGGGATCGCTCACTACGACCGCGTGTCCGAGGGCTGGCAAGCTGAGGGTGAACGACGACCCGTACTTGCGCCCAAGCGCCGCGACTGACTGATACCGCAGAGCCAAAACCACGCCACCCTGAATGAGCTTCGGCCAGCGTGGCCCCGGTGGCAGATGAACCGGTTCGGTCGTCTCGGTTGCCATGTAGTTCCCTTCAGCTGGTGGTTCGATTCTGCTGCCACGCCGCCGTGGTGGGCTGCCTAGGCGATGGCATAGTCACTGAGTGGGAAGCGATCCTGCTCTTTCACGGCGCTGCGAATCGACGTCGGTCTGAAGAGGGGGGCTTCACCGGATTTGTTGAACCAGTATGACCGCGATGTTGCACAGTTACCGAGTCGGAAGACTGAGTCGTCGAGCAGGTCAAGCATCCGCTGCAGGAATCTGGCATTCGCTTCTTCGGTCACTTCGAAGGTGCTGCCGCCTCTATTCTGCAATTCACCGAAGAGTCGATGCATGTGACGCATTTGATATTCGACTGTGTCAAACCAGGACATACCCACCCACGCATACGGACTGGCTTGAGTGAGCATGTTGGGGAACCGAGGTACCGTTAGGCCTTCGTAAGCCTGGAATTTGTTCTCTCGCCACCACTTGCCAAGATTGCGGCCGTCCCGGCCGATCACCTCGATCGCGGGCAGATTGGACTCCCACACATCGAAGCCAGTGGCCAGGATCAGGGTATCAATCGTGCGTATGGTCCCGTCTGTCGAGACGATGCAATCCCGCTCGATTCGTTCGATACCGGCCGTCTCGAGATGCACGTGCGCTTTATTGAACGTCGGGTAGTACTTGTTCGACAGTGTGGGCCGCTTGCACCCGAAGTCGTAATCGGGGGTGAGTTTAGAACGCAACTCGCGGTCCCGGACAGACAGAAACCGATGCAGCGCACCGATCTTTGCCGCGGCCGTGTTCACGGGCCGGAACTGTCGAAATTTCCACATCGCCACGGTCACCATGAGATCCATGAACAAGTCACTGGACAGCCGCAGAAGACGTTGTGCTGCAGGTACTCTGGCTAGAAAGCGTTGCATTGTCGGGGAGAAGCCGAAGTCGAACTTCGGCATGACCCAGATGGGTGTCCGCTGGTATACCGTCAGTTCAGCCAGGTCGTCTGCCAGCGCGGGAATCAGTTGCACACCCGTTGAGCCGGTACCGATGATCGCTGCGCGGCGGCCTTTCATCGAGTAATCCTCGTCCCACTTCGCTGCGTGGATAACGTGCCCCTCGAACGATTCGATACCGGGAATGTCCGGCACCTTTGGTTGGCAGAGATATCCCGTGGCCAACACGAGGAACTGCGCATGAAGCGTCTCGCCACGGGCCAGGGAGATGATCCAGGTGTCGGTATCTTCGTCCCAGCGCGCCCCCTCGACTGTGGTGTTGAACCGCATGTACCTGCGCACGTCGTACTTATCGGCGACGTGGTCTGCATACTGCTTCAATTCCGCACCCGGTGCGTACAGTCGCGACCAATTGGGATTGGGCTCGAACCAGTACGAATAGGTCGTCGACGGGACGTCGACGGTCAAACCTGGATACCGATTTACATGCCAGGTGCCGCCGAGACCATCTTCTCGGTCGAGGATGGCGATATTGTCGTAGCCCAGGCGGTTGAGTTGGATCGCTGCGCCCATCCCGCCAAATCCTGCCCCGACAACTACGGCGTCCAACCGATCTCTGCTCACGCGGGGATTCTACTGGCCGTATTGTCTATTCGAACTACCACTACTGCCTCCACCTATCGGGTTCCGTCCCCTCGTCAGCTTCGCTGCCGCCTCCCGAATAGTACTTAAGGTCCTGCGACCCATGTTGCTGACGAATGTGGATGCTCTGATCACCTCGACCCGAAGTCGCGACAGATGTGTTGAATGATCATCTGTGGACTCGCGTGCCCACCTGCGGGGATGCGTCGGTGCACGCGGTGTCCGGTTCGATCGCATCCCCGAGAATGCTTTCGCCTGACCCGTTCGAACAGATTCCACGGCGCCGATCCGTCCGTTTGCGTGGCCAAATGGAAGCGGCATAGCCGTGTCACCGGCGGCTCGTCGCGAACCATGCCCGGTTGCCATAGCCGTCCAGATGCACCACTTCGTCGACCGGTCTGCGGGTCGTCGGGCCGTACCGGCCGCGCGGCCAACCCAGGGGTATCACGGCGCACGGGGTGACCGACGTCGGCAGCTTGAGGACCCGCCTCGCCGACGTCAGGTTCCACAGCGGCAACGTGATCAGCGAGGCACCCAGGCCCATGGACCGCGCTGCCAGCAACAGATTCTGCACGCTCGGATAGATCGATCCGAAGAACGCCGACGCCGCCGCATGTGGCATGGGCGCGTACGGCACGCGACCCTCCCTGGCGGTCAGTTTCAAGCACGCCACGATCAGCACCGGAATCTCGGTGAAGTGGTCGACCTGCCACTGGATGGCGCGCACGCTCTTGGCCATCTCCTCGTCGTAGGACGCGATGTCCCGGATCGACGTGCGGTGGAAGACCTTCCAGGCCAGCCGGTAGCGGCGAGCAAGTTTCTTCTTGACGCGGGGGTCTTTGACGACGATGAACTCCCAGTTCTGCCCGTTGGCGCCGGTCGGAGCGCGCAGCGCCAACTCCAGGCATTTGAGCACGATCTCGTCGTCGACCGGGTCGGGAAGGACGCGACGAATCGCGCGCTGGGTCATCATCGCCTCGACCAGCGGCATATCCAGCCGCGCAAGGGCTTCCGCGGTCGTCGGGATGGGTTCGGGCATGGTCAGGCCTTCCCTGAGATCCAATCGGCGGTGAACCGCTGCATCTGCGGCACCTCCTTGGCTATCAGGTCCGCAACGAAGCGCTCGATCCGCCCGCCGACCAACGGGATCCGGACCTCCAGAGTTCCGCGTACCCGAAGCGATGAGCCGGCCCCGATGGGTTCGAGGATCATGGTGCCCGCACCGGAACTCGGCACTCCGTGGGCGGAGATGGTGAACTCGCCGTGCACCTCGCCGCCGCCGTCGGCAGGCCGCCACGATTCGGTCCGCATGATCTTCGTGTCACCCGGGAGCATCCTGGCGATCCCGCCGGGCAGCATGTCCTGACGGATGTCCTGGGTGGTGCGCACGACGACGGTGCCGTCGGATCCGGATTCCAGTGCGTTTAGGGTCATCGAGTCGCCGCCGTACGCGGCGAGCCTGGCCAGCCAATAGTCCCGCTGGCCGAAGGCGGAGAACACATGGGCAACGGGCGCCGACGTCTCGATGGTCACGTCAAACGATCGCGGCACGGCTAGCGGCCCCGCTTGCCGAACACCTTGTCCGCGACGCGAGCGGCGAACCGCCGGGATTCCTCGAGTTGTTCGGCGCTGATGTTGGTGGGCGGCAGTTTGACGCCCAGGGAGCGTTCCTTGTACTCCCCCGATCCCAGATAGCTGGTCAGCGACAGCATCGATGCCAGCTCACTACCGGGATAGGTGAAGTGGATGCCGTCGACGTACCGCCCGCCCTTCTTCTCGGCGAGCTTGCGTACTCCGGAGAGGTTGCCGCGCCACTTGCGGCGGCAGACCACGAACACCGCGAAGCGCTTGCCGTCCAGCACGTTCCGCGCCTCGTGGGACTTGAGGAACGATCGCAGCGGCATCGACACCGTGCTCCACCACGTGGGTGATCCGATGCAGATCAGGTCGTAGTCGCCGGTGCGTACCGCATCGGGGGTCCGGATGTCGCCGGTGCGCTGGAACGTCTGGGCCGGCAGCATTCCGAGGAACTCGGGCCACACCTTGCGCATCGGGAAGCGGGAGAACCGTTCGGCGTACCGCGGATCGGTGAATTCGATCGGCGCGGTCGTCACGTCGTACCCGCGCTCTTCGAATACCTCCCCGGCAGCCTCGAGGACCTTCTGCGACTGCCCTGTGTAGCTGTAGTACAGCAGCAGAACCCGCGGAGGCCTGTCGTCGGGGGCTTCCGTCATGGTGCGAACTCCTCTTCCCTGTCGAATCTGAGATGAACGTCGAATCTGAGATGAACTCTGCCCCGGCGTGCCGAGCCGAGACCTTTGCCCTTAGCCTCACATACGTGGCCAACAAAGTTTCCGTCAATCTCAGCGGTCCGGCGAAGACGATGCTGTCGACCCTCTACCTGAAGGCTCTCGACGCCGACTTCGACCGACCCATCCTCGGCGACCGGTTCGCCAAGGAAGCGATCGCCAAGCTCGACTTCGATTGGCGCGAGCTCGAGATCACGCCGAAGTGGGCGCCGCTGTTCACCGTACGCACCGCCCAGTACGACATCTGGGTGCGCGAGTTCCTCGCGGCGAACAAGGAGTGCACCGTCGTGCACCTGGGATGCGGGCTGGACTGCCGGGTGTTCCGGATTGATCCCGGCGCCGACGTGCGGTGGTATGACGTCGATTTCCCGCAAGTGATCGCGCTGCGGGAGCAGATCTATCCGACCCGGCCCAACTACCAGCTCATCGCCACGCCCGCGACCGAGCCGAACTGGCTCGATCAGATCCCCGCCGACCGGCCGACGTTGCTGATCGCCGAGGGCATCAGCATGTATCTGACCGAAGACGAGGGCATCGCACTGCTGCGGAAGTTCATCGATCGGTTCGGCGCCGGAGAGCTGCAGATCGACTTTTTCAACTGGCTGGCGATCAAGTCGCAGAAGTCCCAATCCCTGGTCCGCACATCGGGTTCGACTCTGTACTGGGCTGTGAACAGCCCCCAGGAGATCCTCGCCAAGCTTCCTGACATCCGATTGCTGGCTGCCGCAACATTTTTCAGTGCCAGCACGTACAGCAGGGCGCCCAAGGGGCTGCAGGCGGCGAAGCGCGCGGTGCGTCTGATCCCACCGCTGAACAGGGCGCTGCAGTACCACCGTTTCGCGTTCGGACCCCGCTGAGCGCCTAACCGACACCGGCGGCGGCATGGTTGTCGGCGATGCTGCGCAACTGGGCTTCGATTGCGGCGACTGACTTCTCGGGTTCGGGGCCGTGTGAGTGGTATTCGATCATCAGCTGTCCGTTGAAGATCTTGCTGGTGTAGATCTCGATTCCGGCGCCCACTGCGAAGTAGAACTCGCCGTGACTGGCGGTGAGTTTCATCTCGGGCGGGGTTCGCAGTGGCGGCACGATGCCGTTGTCGGTGAACATCACCACGTCGGGAAGACCGGGCGGGTTGCCCACATACTGCGGACTGAAATGCAGGAAGCTCTGCTGGATCACGCCCTCGGCAATGTCCTTCTTGAAGGTGTCGTTGATGTCGCGGGCGAGAGCGACGACGTCACTGCCGTCGGTGATCTCCGCGAGGTAGGTGGCGATACCAACCGGGTTGGTCGCCTCGGTGGCCGACACCGGCGGTGACAGCAGGTAGCGGAGGTCGACCGGGTAGACGTAGGGCACCGGGATGTTGGGCGTCTTGCGCAGGTTCCACTCGGCCATCAGTACGGCGGCCGACAGAAGGCTGTTCAAGCCGAGTTTGTGGGCCTGGCAGAACCCGATGATGTTCTCGGTGTCCTGTTCGGTGAGCGTGCAGAACTCCATCGGGACACGCTGCGGCAGAACGGGGTTGTCCTCCGACGGCGCACGTCGGGACGGGGGCAGGTCGTAGACGAACATCGCCGCCAGCAGGCGCTCCAGTCCGGATCGTGTCTTCTTCTCCACACCCCGGTTGGCCAGGATGACCTCGAGTGGTTCCGGTGCCGAATGGACGGTGACCGGCCGGGAGGAGCCGGTGGTGACCAGATCGGTGTAGGTCGAGAACAACTCCTCGATCAGGCTGAACTGGTGGTGACCGTCGGCCAGGCTGTGGTGGATGTACAAGGTCGGCTGCGCTTGGCCGTCCCGGATCGTCAGGCGGAAGTGCACCAGCGAGGCGGTCTGGTCGAAGATCAGCGGCGGGGCCGCGGCATCACCGTCGAGTTCCACCACCTCGATGCCGGCGTGCATCAGATCGTCCAGCACGATCTCCCATTTACCGTCCGGCAACTGCTCGAGATGGCCGCCGAGCACCGGATGCGCCTGCAGTAGCAGGTCGAACGCATCGGACATCGCGTCGGCGTCGATGAGTCCGTCGGCGTGCGCGGCCAGCCCGACGAAGTTGTGCGTCTCGGCGAACATCTCCTCGCTTCGCGCCAGCTTCCGAATGCCCGACGAAGGAAACATAAACTTAGACTCCCTGAACGTTGATGTTTTCAGCCACGCTTGCTGGCCTTGCGATATCCGAAGACCAGCGGCAGCGCGCACGCGGCCGCGATGCCGATCGACCACAACACGGTGAACATGACGGGTTCGGCTATAGGGCCATCGATCGACAAACCCTGCATCGCTTTGATGGTATAGCTCACAGGCTGATGCTCGACGAAGGGTTGCAGCCAGTCCGGATACTGGTCCAGCGGGACGAATCCGATGCAGAAAAACATCAGTATCGCGATCAAAATGTCCGTCGCCTGCGGCACAAGCGTGCTTGACGAATGCAAGGCTAGCGTGAGTACAGCTGCCGAAAGCGTGACCCCGAACAAAGCCGGCATGAACACCCACAGGATGGCCGCCGGTATGCCCTGCTCGAAGCGAAAGCCCAAGGCCATACCGACCAACATGACGGCCAGAGTGATCACCACGATGCGGATCGCGTCGGCTGACAACCTGGCGATGAGGCCTGCTCCACGGTGGACCGGCACCACCCAGAATCTTGATAGCAACCCCGCATCCCGCTCCCGCATGGTGCCGATCGCGCCGATGATGGCGCCCGTCATCCCGCCGACCAAGGCCACCAGCGGCACCTGACCGTACAAACCGCTGCGCCCGGTGACCTGCTCGATGCCCTCGCCCAGCACGATGTCGAGGGCCACCAGGAATCCGGCGGGCATGACCAGCGACTGCACCAGCGTGGCGGGGTCTCTACTCCAACGGCGCAGGATCCGTGCGGTGAGAACCCATGTCTGCGGTACCAGTCGGCGGGGTGAGTTCTCCCAGATCCTCGCCATCCGGTGACGGCCACCGGGCCGATGGGGGGCCTGGGTCGAGGCCGGCGGGGCGGTCACTGGCGGCGCCTCCTGCTCACCACGGCGTGCAGCGTCATCGCCACCACGATCGATCCGACAGCCCAGGCCAGCCCCGGAGCCAGGACCGACCACGACACCTCGGGTGCGGCGTCGGTGCTGTCCCCAGCCAGTGCTTGCAGTCCGTACACCCATTGAGACAGCGGCTGATTGCGGACGAATCCCTGGATCCAGTCCGGGAACCGCTCGACGGGCTGGAGTCCGACGCACGCCAAACCCAATGTCAGCTGGGGCAGCAGCATCAGCGGCGCGGTGGCCTCGGGGTTCTGGGTGGCGATCCCGATCAGATCACCGATGACCGCTAGCGCGGCACCGATGAGCAGGGCCAGCCCCATGAACCCGATGGCGTACAGGATGCCGTTGTGGAAGCGGAAGCCGATGACGTGGCCACAGATCACCGACACCGTCAACGCCACGCAGCAGCGGTACATGCTTGCGGTCATACGCGAGACGAACGGGGTCTGCGTCGCGATCGGCATCGCGCGGAATCGCCGGTTGATGCCCTGCACCGAATCGGTGGCCGACCGGAACGCCGCCGATATCGCGGCGAACCAGACCGCCTGGAGCACGATCAGCGGAGTCAGGTACTGGGCGTAGCTGCTCAGCGGCTGAACCGAGCCCATCAACTCCTTCAGCGGCAGGTAGTAGCCGACGGTGAAGACGATCGAACCGATGATCTGCGTCGGCAGTTCGCCGTTGCGCAGGGTCGGGATGATCATCCGGATCGTCAGCACCCACCACTGCTGAACGGTCGACACGCCCGGCCTGGCGGCGTGCGGGATGGCGGTCTGGTCCATCACGCGTACGCGTCCGCGGCCTCGGCCGTGCTCGGAGCTCCGTCGGAATCCGCACCGGTCAGCGCCAGGAACACCTCGTCGAGCGACGGCCTGCGCAACGCGATGTCCATCAGCTCGATGTCCGCCTCGCCGAGTCGGTGCAGTGCCTCCATCAGCGTCTTGGGGCCGTCGGGCGCCGGCATCGAGATGCGGTCCGAGGTCTCGGTGAGCGTGGCCCGGAAGGTGTCGGGCAGCATGTCGCCCAACACCGCGGCCATCGCGGGGATGTCGTGCAGATGACGCGGCACGATCTCGCAGTAGGTACCGCCGGTGCGCTCCTTGAGCTGGTCGGCGGTGCCCTCGGCGATCACGGTGCCCTTGTCGATCACGATGATGCGGTCGCTGAGCAGATCGGCTTCCTCGAGGTACTGCGTCGTGAGCAGCGTCGCGATACCGGCCTCCTTGAAGTCGGTGACCAGCTCCCAGATGGCCTGTCGGCTGCGCGGATCCAGACCGGTGGTCGGTTCGTCGAGGAACACCACCTCGGGGCGGACGACCAACCCGCACGCGATGTCGATGCGGCGCTTCATCCCGCCGGAGTAGTTGCCCACCGCGCGGTCGCCGGCGTCGACCAGGTCGAACTGCTCGAGTAGCTCCTGCGCCCGCTCTTTGGCCACCTTCTTCTTCAGGCCCTGCAGGCGGCCGAACATCAGCAGGTTCTCCCGACCCGTCAGCAGGTCGTCGAGAGCGACGTGCTGACCGGTCAGCATCAGCGAGCGTCGCACCCCTGCGGGATCACCGACCACGTCGTGCCCGGCGATCAACGCCCGTCCGCTGTCGGGCGTGATCAGCGTCGACAGTATGTTCACCGTCGTCGTCTTCCCTGCGCCGTTGGGGCCCAGCAGACCGAGTACCTCGCCGCGTTCCACCTCGAAACTGACGTCGCGTAGAGCCGCGACGTCACCGAAGGACTTCTTGATGCCGGCGACGATCACCGCCTTGTCAGAGCTGACCATGCGCTCCTCCTGCCTGATCACGCCCGGTCTCCGTCATGACAAGTCGACCAGAGCCAGCTCGCCGTCTGCGGAATCGACGTCCTCCTCGGCCAACGCGTCCCTGACGATGTCCAGGAGCGCAGCCGAGTACTGCCGGGCAAAGGATTCCACATCGGTCGGACCCAGTCGGCGACTGTCGTACCACCAATCCAGGTGCAGCACACCTGCAGTCCGGAACACCCGCAGCTCCAGAGCGTGACCGAGGCCGGGCAGGACATCGCGGATCGGCATCGCCGTGTCCGAGTCGAACCGCACCGGCGCCTCAGCGGGCTGATCGACGGGCGCGTCGGGAATGGTCCCGATGTGGGAGAACAGGATGTCGGCGGGACGGGTCGCGCCGAGCACCCTCGCGGTCGGTGCGTACATGTAGCGCAGCAGACCGTAGCCGATCCCGTAGTGCGGCACGGCCTTGAGAGTGTCCCGCACGTCGTCGAGCAACTGCTTGGCGCTGGTCTGGGCAGCCGAGGCGGCGGCCAGCGCGACAGGATGGATCGTGGTGAACCAGCCCGCGGTGCGCTGCAGATCGACCTCCGGCTTGAGCACCGAGCGGCCGCGACCGCCCAGGTCGACAGCCACGGTGCCCTCGCCGACGGCGGCCGCGACGGTGCGTCCCAGCGCGGCCAACAGGATCTCCTCGACCGGCAGGCGCAGCCGCCGGCGTGCGTCGTCGACCTCTCCGGTGTCGGCGGACGACAGCGTGGTGGACAACCGCACCAGGTCGTCGGCCCCCGGCGGTTGCGCCGCCTCCGGTCCCGCCACGCTGAGCGTGGACTTCTTCGCCGTCTCCAACCAGTAGTCACGGCTGTCGAGGACCGCGGGATGGCTGGCCAGACCCGCACAGCGCTGGGACCACTCACGCCAGGACGTGGCGACCGGAGCGAGCACGATGTCCTCGCCCGCCATCCGCTGGTTGAACGCGGTGAAGATGTCGGTGAGCAACACGTCCCTGGACACGTCGTCACCGGCGATCCCGTGCACACCGAGCGCCAGGTAACCGGACCCGCCCCCGGTACCTCGGACGAACGTCGCCGTCAGCGGAGAGCTCAACAGCTGATGTTCACGGATCTGCTCGTCGAGGATCGCCTGGACCGCCTCGCGTTCCTGTGGACTCCCCGGCTCGACACCGTCGGGCACGGCCCGGGTGACCAGTTCGGTGAACTCCCCCGCCTCGGCGATGTGCTGGTCCCAGGTACCGCCGCGTTCTGTGATGTGCACCCGCAACGCGTCGTGGACGCCGGTGACGGCGGTGAGCACCGCCCGCACGTCCTCTTCTGCGACGTCGGATCGCAGGTGCAGGATCACCGGGGTACGCCAGCGACCGACGTCGCGCAGTCCGTGCTCGAGGAAGTACGCCACGTTCGGAGGCAACGGCGGATTGGTGGCATCGTCGAGCGACGGACGGCCCAGTCCGCCCTCGGCGTAGCGGGCGGTCAGCACCTTGGCCAGAGCCGCCACCGTCTGGTTCTCGTAGAGATCCTGCGGGGTCAGGTCGAGTCCTTCGTGGCCCGCGGTCATCGCCACGCTGATCGCGATGAGCGAGTCTCCACCGAGTTCGAAGAAGTTGGCGGTGCGGTCGATGTCGGACAGACCCAGGCACTGTGACCAGATGCGCAGCAGCGCGGTCTCGACCCCCGACTTGCCGCCGGCGGTCGCCGGAGCTGTGGTGGCTCCGGTGCCTGCGACCGGCACCCCGGGAGCGCCCCCGCCGGCCAGCCAGGCGGCGCTGGCGTTGTGCTCTACCCAGTGCCGCTGGCGCTGGAACGGGTAACCGGGCAGCGACACCAACGCCGGGGCTTCGGTCGCACCCTGGTGCCAGTCGACGTCCACACCCGCCGCCCACAGCTGACCGAGTGCGAGCAGGAACGTGTCGTGATCGCTGCGGTTCTGGGCCTGATGGCGCATCAGTCGCACGGCGCGGTGCCGTGGCCCACTCCGTGGGTGACGGCCCGCCGAGGACGTGAGCGTGCCGCCGGGGCCGACCTCCACGAGCACCCGGTCCGGGTGGGCCAGCAGCATGTCGAGTTCGTCGGCGAAGCGGACGGTGGCCCGGATCTGGCGCGCCCAGGTCCCCGGGTTGGTCGCTTCTGCGGCCGACATCGTGGTGCCGGTGATGTTGGACAGCAACGGGATCTGCGGCTCCCGCAACGTCATCCCGGACAGGAACGTCGTGAACTCCGCGACCACCGGATCCATCAGACGCGAGTGGAACGCATGCGACGTCCGGACCCGGCGGGCCACGATGCCCTTCTCGGCGAGACCGGCCTGGAACGCCCGGATGGCCTCTTCGCTGCCCGCCACCACACTGCTGCCCGGGTCGTTGATCGTCGCGAGATCGACGTCAGGGGTGAGGTGTTCGGCGACCGCCTGTGGGCTCAGGGGCACAGCCACCATGACGCCGCGTGGCGCGGCGTGCATCAACCGCGCACGCATCGAGACCACCTTGACGGCGGTGTCGAGGTCGAACACGCCCGCGAGGGTGGCCGCCGGGTACTCACCGATGCTGTGCCCCGCCATGATCGAGGGCTCGACACCGTAGGACTGGATCAGCTTGGCCAGCGCGTACTCGACGGTGAAGAGTGCGGGTTGGGCGCGGTCGGTGTGCTCGAGGTTGCGCCCGACCCCGTCGAAGATCTCGGCACGGAGGTCGTAGCCCATCTCGTCGCTGAACGCGGCCGCGCATTCGTCGAAGTGCCGGGCGAAGACGGGTTCGCTGTCATGCAGCCCACGCGCCATCCCGATGTGCTGGGATCCCTGACCGGGGAACAGGAACGCCACTCGATCGCCGGATGTCTCGGCATCGGAGACGGCTTCAGCGATGAAGACGCTGTCGGTTTCGGCGGCGCCGAGCACCGCCGCCGCGTCCTGTCGATCGTGCACGACGGCGGCGAGGCGGATCGGGTCCTTGCGTCGCCGGGTGAGGGTGTAGGCCGCGTCCGACAGGGTGATGTCGTCGTTGACGGCCAGTTCGTCGGCCAGGGTCTGACGCGACTGGGCCAGCGCCTCTTGGGTTTTCGCCGAGAGCACCAGCACCTGCGGTCCGGTGCCGGCCTGCGCTGCGGAACGCGCGGCCGGTGCCTCCTCGAGGACGATGTGGGCGTTGGTGCCGCCCACGCCGAACGAGCTGACGCCGGCGCGCCGGATGCCGTCAGTCTCCCACGGCCCGTCGGCACTGCGTACCCGGAATGGCCCGCGGTCGATGTGCAGCTCGGGGTTCGGGCTGGTGTAGTGCAGCGTGGCCGGGATCGCCTTGTGCTCGAGACACAGGATGGCCTTGATCAGACCCGCGATGCCCGCGGCGGTCTCCAGATGGCCGATGTTGGACTTGACCGACCCGATGTAGCACGGGTCGCTGCGGGTTTCCTCGGCAAGGTCGAACGCCTGCCGCAGGCCCTCGATCTCGATCGGGTCGCCCAGCGGGGTACCGGTGCCGTGGCTCTCGACGTAGCCGATCGTCGATGCGTCGACCTCGGCCACCGCATGTGCCTCGGCGATGACCTCGGCCTGGCCCATCGCGTTGGGCGCGGCGTACGTCATCTTCGTCGCACCGTCGTTGTTGAGCGCCGACCCGCGGATCACCGCGTGGATGTGGTCGCCGTCGTCGATCGCGTCCTGCAGTGCCTTGAGCACCACGACACCGACGCCGCTTCCGAAGATGGTGCCGTCGGAGCGGACGTCGAAGGGCCTGCAGTGTCCGGTCGGCGAGACCATGGCGCCCTGCTCGTACCAGTACCCGACGTTGTGCGGGACCCGCAGCGACGAGCCTCCGGCCAGGGCGATGTCGCACTCCCCGTTGAGGATCGACTGGCATGCCAGGTGCACGGCGACCAGCGACGACGAGCATGCCGTTGCCACCGACAGGGCGGGGCCGCGGAAGTCGAACTGATGGGCCACCCGGGTGGCCAGATGGTCCTTGTCGTTCTGCAACGACAGGTTCACCATCTCGTAGCTCGCACCCTGGCCGATGACCATCATCGGGTCGTAGTTGGACATCAGGTTGTGCAGCAGATAGCCACTGGCAGAACTGGTTCCGAAGACGCCGACGGTCGCCTCGAGGTCGGCCGGGTCGTAGCCGGCGTCCTCGAGAGCGTGGAACGTGGTCTGCAGGAACAGTCGGTGCTGCGGGTCGAGCATCCGTGCCGCGTACGGCGTGAAACCGAAGAACTCCGCGTCGAACTCCTCGATGCCCGACATCAGCGCCGCGCGCCGCACGTAGGACCGGTTGGCCAGCGCGCGCTCGCTCACTCCGGCGGCGAGCAGATCATCTTCGGAGATGTCGACGATCGACTCCACGCCGCCGCGCAGATTGCGCCAGAAGGCCGACACCGAGTTCGCTCCCGGGAACCGCCCTGCCATGCCGATGACGGCAATCGCGTTGGGCGGGAACGAATCCCCTGTACTCGTCACGATCGTGGTCCCACTTTCCGCCGCGATGCGGCACGTTGACGGGCTGCGGCACGTTGCTGCGCCCGGTCACGCAATGCGTTGGGGCGCTCGGAGGTGTCCTCTTCGGCCAGACCGAGTTGCCGGATGAGATCCAGCGCAAGATCGGCCAGCGAGGCGCCCTGGAGCAGCAGTGCCACCGGCGGCTCGACGCCGAAGTCGCCGCGGATGGTGTTGCGCATCCGCACCGCCATCAACGAATCCAGCCCCAGCTCGGTCAGCGGCTGAGCGGTGTCCACCGCACCGTCGTCGGAGTAGCCCATGATGGCCGAGATCCGACGGCGCAACCGGGCCACGACGACGCGGTTGATCTCTGCGGCGTCCATCTCCTTGAGCGCTTCGGGACCACCCCAGTCCTCGTCGACCTCATCGGTCTCCAACTCCCCCACCAGATCTGTGAAGAAGCCGATCTGATGGATCTCCGGGAACGCCGCGGCAGCGCGGTCCAGGCGCAGCCGGGCGATGCCGACCCGGGAGAAGCCGGCCGCCAGCACACCGCCCAGCGCGTCCACGCCCTCGGCCGGGGTGATCGGGTCCAGCACCGAGAAGCGCAGCGAGCTGGCCAGGCCGACGTCGGCCCACTGCCCCCAGTTGATCGCGATCGCGGGCAGGCCCGCCGCGCGGCGCCAGGCGACCAGTCCGTCCAGCCAGGCGTTGGCGCAGGCATAGGCCGCCTGGCCCGGTGAACCGAGCAGCGACACGATCGAGGAGAAGCCCACCCACCAGTCGAGCTCGAGCCCGGCGGTGACCTCGTGCAGGCGTAACGCACCGGCAGCCTTGGGCGCCCAGATCTTGTCCAGGCTCTCTCGGGTGAGGCCGACGAAGATCTCGTCCTCCAGCACTGCGGCCGAGTGGATCACGCCGCGCACCGGCTTGCCGGTCTCCGCCGCGGCGGAGACGAGCCGCTCGGCGACACCGGGCACCGCGACATCGCCGAGGACGGCGACGATCTCGGCGCGGTCGGACAGTCGGTCCAGCTCCGCCTGCACCTCTTCGGAGGGAGCGCCGCGGCCGTTGACGATCACGCGGCCGGCGCCGTGGTCGACCAGCCAGCGGACCACCGCCATGCCGACCCCGCCGAGTGCGCCCGTGACGACGTAGGAGCCGTCCTTGCGCACCACCAGTTCGCCCTTCGTGGAAGGGAGTTGGGCGCGCGAGAGCCGCTCGACGAACCGGGTGGACCTCCGCCACGCGATGACGTCGTCGTCACCCGCAGCTTCGATCTCGGTCGCCAGGATCGAGGACGACACCCCGGCTTCGTTCCCCGAGCCGACGTCGAGCAGCGTTGTCTTGAGGTCAGGATGTTCGTAGGCCAGCACCCGCGCCAGGCCCTTGAGGCTGTTGGTGCCCGGGTTGCCGGGACCGTCCTGAGCGTCGACGACGAGGCCGCCGTTGCTGACCAGCCAGAGCCGCGGCGCCTTGCCGTGCCAGCTGCCGACGATGGCGCGGACCGTGCCCGCGACACCCCAGATCACGTCGCGTGCGTGCGCCAGCCCGGATGCGGCGTCGGAGCCGTCGAGGACGAGTTGGTCGGGGAAGTCACCGAACACGATCACCCCCGCCGGTGGCAGGTCGGGGTCGGCGGTGGCGGTGGCGAACGCCTCCCGTACCGCGGATTCGTCACCGAGATCGGCGGTGACCACCCGGCGATCGGGTGCACTGAAGCTGTTCGCGAAGTCCTGAGCGCTCGCCAGACCTGCCGCCCCGTCGGCCAGCGCCAGCCAGCTGCCGCGCACCGCGCCGCCCGCGGGAGCCGCAGATTCGACCCACACGGAATCAAAGATTTTCTGTGACAACGGAAGTGGCACAGTGCGACGCTGGATTCGCTTGAGGTGGACGTCATCGACCTGGGCCAGGACCGTTCCGCTGTCGTCGGCGAGAGTGACCCGACCGACCGCGTCACCACTGTCCTCGACGACGCTGACCAACTCGGCGCGGCACCGCGCCCGCCGCCCGATCTCGCCGAACACCCGGATCGACCCGAAACCGACCGGCAGGTAGGTGACATCGGTGGAGTCCGACAGCGTCTCGTCGCTCATCGCGGCCGCCAGACCCTGAAGTGCGGCGTCCAGCATCACCGGGTGCAGCACGATGCCGCGGTGCGGTGTCGCCTCGTCGGGCAGCACGATCTCGGTGTCCGCGGCGCCGTTGCTCCGCACGATGCGTGTCAGCGCGGCGAAGGCGTGGGCGTGATGGGCGCCGGTGCGACGCAGCGCGGTGTAGAAGTCCGACGGTGACACGGGGGTGCCATCAGGGGACGCCGTCAGCCTGCCGGCGGAAGTACCGGTCTCTGCGGCCCGGACCTTGCCCGCGGCGTGGCGGGTCCAGCTGCCCGCATCGGAGCGGGAGTGGATCTCCACCCGGTTCTCGCCGGTGCTCTCGTCGGTGACCAGCTGGGTGGTCAGCATGGTGTGTGGATCGAGCGGCAGCATCTGCTCGACCTCGACCTCGACCTCCACACCCGTCGCGGGCAGGCCCAGGGCCTCACATCCCGCCGCGAGCGCGATCTCGGCGAAACCGGCACCCGGCATGACCGGCAGACCGTGCACGATGTGATCGGCGAGCCACGGGTGAGCCTCCAGGCCCACATCGGACTGCCAGACGTGGCCGGTGCCGGACGGCAGCTCGACGTGCAGGCCGAGCAGCGGGTGCGCACCGGAGAACTTCTGTCCGGAGGAGCGGTCGGACTGCCAGAACGGCACATGCTGCCAGGACGTCGGCGGCACATCCACGACACGCGCCGTGTCGCCGTCAGGTGCCGTGACCGCGGGTGGCCGGACAGCCGCCAGCTGCGCGTGGAAGGCCAACGATTCGGGATGGTCCCGGTTGATGGTCGCGCCCACGTGATACTTGCGGCTGGTTCCCTGCGCGTCAACGGTGTCCGAGATCGCGTGCGCCAGCAGCGGATGCGGGCTGATCTCGATGAAGTTCCCGTTGTCCGCGCTGGCTTCGTGAACCGCCTGGCTGAACCGCACCGGGTTACGCAGGTTGGCGGCCCAGTAGTCCGCCGAGTACATCGGCGAGGACCCGCTGTAGGCGACGGTCGAGACCAGGGGGATCTTCGGCGCGGCAGGCGTCAGGTACGCCAACGCCTCCCGCAGTTCGGAGAGCACCGGGTCGATCGTGGGATGGTGCGACGCCACGTCCACCTCGATGCGGCGGGCCAGTCTGCCCTGCCCGTCCACGAGTGCGACGACATCGTCGACCTGGTCGGGCGGGCCCGCGATGACCGACTGCTTCGGCGAGGCGTACACCGCGATCGTCAGGTCGGGACGGTCGGCGATCAGCTTCTCGGTGGCCTGCGCGTCGAGCTCCAGCAGCGCCATGGCGCCCTGGCCGGACAACCGTTTCATCAGCCGGGTCCTGGTGGCGATGATGTCGAATCCCTCGGCGGGGGTGAGCACTCCGGCGACCACCGCGGCCGTGGCCTCGCCCATCGAATGGCCGATCACCGCATCGGGTTCGACACCGTAGGAGCGCCAGAGCGCGGTCAGAGCCAGCTGCATACCGACGAGCACCGGCTGGATCCGGTCGATGCCGACGATCGGCTCACCGGCCTCCAGGGCCTGACGCAGCGAGAAACCGACCTTGTCGACGAAAGCGGGTTCCAGTTCGTCGATCGCGGCTGCGAATGCAGGCTCCTCGACGAGCAGGGCCCTACCCATGCCCGCCCACTGGGCACCCTGACCTGAGTACAGGAACACCGTGCCGTTTCCCGCGCCCGTGCCGTTCCTCGCATCGTGTGCCGGCACCACGCCGGGCGCCAGTTGACCGGCCGCGAGAGCGCGCAGCCCGGTGATCGCTTCGGCGTGGTCGCGGGCACACACCGTGGCGATGGTGCTGTAGCGGCTGCGGTGGTGGTTGACGGTGTGCGCGACGTCGGCCAGCGACACCGCGGCGCCGTCGCCCTCGAGCCAGTCGGCCAGCGACTTCGCCGACGCCGCCAGTCGTGGGGCGGTCTTGCCCGACACCACGAGCGTGACCACCGACGGGGTCGGGCCGGCTGCGGCCGCGGGCTCCGGGCCCTGCTCGAGCACGATGTGGGCGTTGGTGCCGCTGAAGCCGAACGACGAGACGCCTGCGCGGCGCGGATGTTCGCTCTCGGGCCACGCCCCGGCTTCCGTCGGCACGAAGAGCCGCGTCGGCTTCGGATCGATCTGCGGGTTCCACTTCTCGAAGTTCAGGTTCGGCGCGATGGTGCCGTGCTGCAGCGTGAGCACGGTCTTGATGAAGCCCGCGATGCCTGCGGCGGCCTCGAGGTGGCCCATGTTGGTCTTGACCGTGCCCAGTGCGCAGGGCACCTCGCCCTTGCCGTACACGGCGGCCAGCGCATCGAATTCGATCGGATCACCCAGACCTGTTCCGGTGCCGTGGGTCTCGATGTAGTGCACGGTTCCCGCGGCGACGTCGGCCGAGCGCAGCGCCCGGGTGAGGACGTCGCGCTGCGACGGTGCGTTCGGAGCCGTCAGGCCGTTGGAGCGGCCGTCCTGGTTCACGGCCGAACCGCGTACCACGCCGAGCACCCGGTCGCCGTCGCGCACCGCGTCGGTGAGGCGTTTGAGAACCACGACGCCGGCGCCTTCGCCACGGACGAACCCGTCGGCGCGCGAGTCGAATGCGTGGCACTTGCCGTGCGGAGAGAGCATGCCCCATTTCGCAAGGGCCAGTTGAGTTTCCGGGCGCAGATTCAGGCTGACGCCGCCGGCGAGCGCAAGATCGCTCTCGCGCATGCGCAGGCTGTGACAGGCCAGATGGATGGACACCAGCGACGACGAGCAGGCGGTGTCGACCGCGACCGCGGGGCCCTTGAGGCCGAGCAGGTAGGAGATCCGGCCGACGGTGACGCTGTGCGCGTTGCCGGTCGCGGAGTACGCATCGATGGAGTCCGCGTTGTCGGCCGAGGCGTTCTGGTACTCCGAGTAGTAGACACCCAGCATCACGGCGGTGCGGGATTCGCCGAGTTGATCGGGGGCGTAGCCGGCGTTCTCCAGCGCCTCCCACGCGACCTCGAGGGCCACCCGCTGCTGCGGATCCATCGAGGTCGCTTCGCGCGGGCTGATGCCGAAGAAGTCCGCGTCGAAACCGGAGACGTCGTCGAGATAGGCGCCCCACTTGGTGGGCATCCGGCCCGGAGCCGTCAGGTCGGGGTCGTAGAACGCCTCGGCGTCCCAGCGGTCGGCGGGCACCTCGGTGACCGCGTCGGTGCCGCTCTCCAGAAGTTTCCAGAAGCTGTCGGGGCCGGTCACGCCACCGGGGAACCGGCAGCCGATGCCGACGACGGCGATCGGCTCGGCGCCGGCCACCCGGGATGCCTTCTCGAACTGCTCGGCGAGCTTGTCGCGCTGCTCGGCGGACATGCCCGAGATCCTGTCGAAGGTCGTCTTCATCAGTGTGAGCCCTCACTACCGGCCGTGGCCGTATCGACTTCGGATTCAATACTGTCGAACAACTCGTCGAGCACGCTGAACGAGTCGGAGTTGTCCTCGGGTTCGGTCTCTTCGGGTTCCTGCGCGTTCTGTGTCGGCGCCAACAGGTCGGCCACGAACTCCGACATCTGGGAGATCGACGGGTGGTTCCACAACATCGTCGCGGACAACTCGACGCGGACCAGCGCCTTGGCGTCGCGCAGCAGATTCATCGCCATCATCGAGTCGAGACCCAACTCGGGGAACGGCATGTCGAAATCGACTGCGCCCTCGGGCATGCCCAGCTCGCGGGCCAGGATGGCGCGCAGGCGTACCCGAAGTTCGTCGATGGTCTCCCGGGAGGTCATCGACGACCAGTCGATGAACTCCGCTGTGCTCGAGGCCTTTTCGTCGGACGTCGCCACGGGGGCGGATTCGACCGGGGTGTAGGCGAGGCCGCGGATGTCCACGTAGGTGGTGCCGTCAGGACCCTTGACCAGAACATCGACGACGAGTCCGTCGGCGATTCCGTCACGCATGTAGACCTCGACGACGCCGTGGGTGGCACCCGATTCGACCGCCACGCCGATGCTCTCGACCCCCGCCGGGAGCAGCATCTGCTCATTGGCGGCGTCGGCGAGGCGGGCGACGTAGACCGCGGCGTCGACCAGTGCCGCCGAGGGCGACTCCGCCCCCTGCGGCAGTTCCACCGCGGCGCGTACACCCGCGGGGGTCGCGGCGCAGTCGGCGACCGTCCACGCGAAGGGCTGACCCTCCACTCCCCATGCCTGCTGCAGCGCAGCGATCGTCGCACCGTCGAACTTCTCGGCGCCGGCGCTCTGATCACCCTGCGGGCTGTCGACCGGCGCCTCGGCCAGTTGTGCGCTCGCATGCCTGGTCCAGCGCTGCTCCGGAGTGTCGGGTCCCGAACTCGACCACACCGTCAGCGCGCCGCCGTCGGCCGTCACATGGATGGCCTTGGGCTGATCGGCGACGATCGGATACTCGAAGCGGACGGCGCCGACCGTGGCGCCGTCGGTCTCAGCCGCCGCGGTCGAAAGAGTCTGCAGCAGCACCGAAACCGGTACCACCTCGACACCTCGGACCCGGTGTGCCACGGGATAGGGCCGAGCCTCGGGATGGAGGCGGGCCCGCCACAGCCGGTCGTGCGAGGTCCCGGTGACGGGATCTCCGAGCACCGTGCCCCAGGCGGGAGCGGACAGCGAAGCCAGGTCGCCTGCGTCGGCTGTGTCGTCACCGGGGCCTGCCACCAGGCGGTCGAGAACCTTGACGGGCGCGCGCATCCGGTAGGCGTCGGCCAGCCGTGGCCAATCGGCGCCCGCCACCACGGTCTGGACCCCGGCGTCGGGACTGAGCACCGCGGGCAGCATCTTGATCGCGACGTCGTTGGGCATCGGATCGAGCCCCGCCGCCTTCATCTGCGGCTGCGCATCCGCCCAGGACTTCCACAGACCCCAGTCGACGACCGTCGCCGGCAGTCCGAGCGCGCGCCGTGCGTAGGCGAACGCATCGGCGAACGCGTTGGCCGCGGTGTAGTGCGCGACCGCCCGCGAACCGAGCAGTCCGGTGATCGAGGAGAACAGCACGAACCGCCGAACCGGTGTCCGCAGGGACAGCTTGTGCAGCACCGTCGCGACATCGACCTTCGAGCGGAACATCGGGTTCAGGTCGTCGTCGGTCATGTCGGTGAGCAGTGCTTCACCGCCGGCCAGGGACGCGAGATACACGCCGTCCAACGGCGGCAGGTCGGCGCCGAACCGGTCGAAGACCGCCGCCATGGCGGCCTCGTCGGCGGCATCGGCGGCAACCTCGACCAGAGTGGTCCCGCTCCCGGTGAGCTCGGCGGCGAGGTCGGCCAGCCCGGTGCCGCGCCGGGAGACCGCCACGATCGTCGAGGCCCCCATGTCGGCGAGTTGGCGGATCAGGGAGGGGCCGACGTTGCCCGTGGCGCCGATGACCAGATGGCTGGTGCCGCTCTCGAGACGGGTCAGTGGTACCGCGGGCAGTGGCTGCGGCTCCAGTCGCGGCACCCTGCGCAGGCCGCTGCGGTAGACGACCTGATCGTCGCGGTCGGTGCCCGTGCCCGTGGCCGCCTCGGTCTGCAGGTACCGGGTGAGCAGTTCGGCCGGAACCGTCTCGTCGACGTCGATGAGGCCGCCCCAGAATTCAGCGTGCTCCAGTGCCAGCGTGCGTCCCTGGCCCCACAGCACGGCGTGCGCCGGGTTCGCCCGATCGCCTTCGGCGACGGGCTGGGCGTTGCGGGTGACGATGAACAGCCGCGGTGCGGATTCGACAGCGGCGAGCGCGACGACCAGTCGCCGCAGCTCACCGAACACGCGGTAGGCCGCGGCGGCGTCGAGGCGTCCCGACGGCGCGCCGGGTGCGTACACCACATGCTCGACGCTGCCCAGAGCGTCGTGCAGCGGGCCGTCGTCGGCCAGAGCGGACAGCGGCAGCGCCTGTGACGTCGATCCGAGCAACTGCGCGAGGTCGGCTCCGTCGTCATCGGTGAGCACCAACCAGGAGGCGTCGGACTCGGCCTGCCCCAGCTCGCGCACCGGCCAGCTCAGCCGGTGGAACCATTCGTGGTGACCACCGTCAGGCTGGGTCGAGGAGACCGCAATTCCGTTGTGCTGCAGATCATTCGACCTCTTTGCGGTCTGGATCCAGTGGTGGGTGTGCTGCCACGGTGTTGCCGGGATCTGCACCCGCGGGCCGGCGCGGTGGGGCAGCTTCGGTGGGCGCACCGTGTGGGTGGCGTTCAGGCTGGTGCGGAACGTCAGCGTGTCGTTGGCGTCACGCTGCAGGGTGCCGAGGCTGAGGTGGCGCGTCTCCGCCAGGGTGTCCTTGATCGCGTAGCCGAGCAGCGGGTGCGGGCTCACCTCGACGAACACCGCGTTGTCGACCGCCGCGGCAGCCACCGCCCTGGCGAAACGCACCGGATTGCGCAGGTTGGCCACCCAGTGGTCGGCATCGAACACGTTGCTGCCGTCGGTGGGCCGCAGGTCGGTGGTGACGATTATCGGTGTCGTCGGCTGCTGGGGTTGGAGATCCGCGAGTTCGGTGCTTAGCTCGTCGAGGATCGGATCGACGATCGGGTGGTGGGACGCGACATCGACGTCGACCCGGCGGGCCAGCCGATCTCGGGCATCCACCACGGCGATCGCGGCGTCCACCTGCTCCGGGGGCCCGGCGATCACCGTCTGGTGGGCTGAGGCGTACACCGCGACCGTCAGGCCGTCATAGCCCGAGATCAGTTCCTCGGCGGCGGCGGCGTCCAGTTCGAGCAGTGCCATCGCGCCCTGACCGGAGAGCCGTTTCATCAGCCGGGACCGGGTCGCGATGACCTTGAGCCCGTCGGCCGGGCTGAGCGCCCCGGACACCACCGCGGCGGCGACCTCACCCATCGAGTGGCCGATCACGGCGTCCGGCTTCACCCCATAGGAACGCCACAGCACGGTCAGCGCAAGCTGCACACCGACAAGAACCGGCTGGATCCTGTCGATTCCGACGACGGTCTCGCCGGAGGTCAGCACCTCGCGCAGCGAGAACCCGACCTGTGCAACGAAGTCCGGTTCCAGCTCGTCGACGGCCGCGGCGAATGCGGGTTCGTCGGCCAGCAGTCGCCGGCCCATTCCGGCCCACTGCGAGCCCTGCCCGGAGTAGAGGAACACGGTGCCCGAGCAGGCGCCGTCGTTCGCGGCGACCACGCCCGGTGCCGGGTATCCCCCGGCCAGTGCGCGTAGGCCGGCCACCGCCTGCGCCCGGTCACCCGCGGCGACGGTGGCGAACTTGGTGTGCTGGGCGCGGCGGTGGTTGAGCGTCTCCGCAAGATCGGCCAGGCGCACCTCCTGGCCGGCGGGCGTCTCCAGCCAGTCGGCGAGGCTGCCCGCCTGCGCCGCGATCCGGGCCGGCGTCTTGCCAGTGACGATCAACGTGCTGACCGGTGGATCAGGTTGGGTGGCAACAACTTCGACTTCCGGTGCCTGCTCGATGACGATGTGGGCGTTGGTGCCGCTGACACCGAACGACGACACCGCCGCCCGGCGCGGACGGCTGACCGTGCCAGATTCGCGGCTCGCCGCGGTGTCTGATTCGCGGCTCGCCGCGGAAGGCCAGTTCATCGGCTCCGAGGCGATCTTGAAGCGCGACGCCCCCTCACCGGCCTGCGGCGTCAGCTTGGTGAAGTGCAGCTGTTTGGGGATGAAGCCGTTGTGAACGCACAGCACGGTCTTGATGAATCCGGTCACGCCGGCCGCGGACTCCAGGTGGCCGAGGTTGGTCTTCACCGAACCCAGCACAAGCGGCGCCGAGTCCTGGCGGTCGCCGTAGACGGCACTCAGTGCATCCAGTTCGATCGGGTCTCCCAGGGCGGTGCCCGTGCCGTGAGCCTCGACGTAGTCGACGTCCGAAGGCGCTAGCCGCGACGTCTCCAGAGCCTTGCGCATCAGCTCCTGCTGCGCGGGCCCGTTGGGCACGGTCTGGCCGCTGCTCGCGCCATCCTGGTTGACCGCAGAACCCCGCACCACCGCCAACACGCGGTCCCCGTCGCGCAGCGCATCGGTCAGGCGCTTGAGGACGACGACACCGCAACCCTCGCTGCGGACGTAGCCGTTGGCGCTGGCGTCGAACGTTTTGCACAGGCCGTCCGGTGCCAGCATTCCCCATCGCGAACAGGCGATGTTGTTCTCCGGCGCCAAGATAAGGTTGACGCCGGCGGCTAGCGCATGGTCGCTCTCCCCGCGTCGCAGGCTCTGGCAGGCCAGGTGGATGGACACTAGTGACGACGAACACGCGGTGTCGCTGACGACCGCGGGTCCGCGGATGCCCAAAAAGTATGACAGCCGGCCTGCCGCGAAATTGGGTGCGTTGCCGAACGGGATGTAGGGGTCTATGTCCTCGGGCCGCAGCGCTCCGCCCACCACCGAGTGGTAATAGTCATTGGCTGTCATTCCGACGAACACGCCAGTGGCCGACCCTCGCAAGGTCCGAGGGTTTATGCCTGCGTTCTCAAGGGCCTCCCAAGCAACCTCGAGAAGTAACCGTTGCTGGGGGTCCATGGCCGCGGCCTCGCGAGGCGCTATCGAGAAGAACTCCGCGTCGAACTCGTCGGGCTGCCAGGAGGTGAGGAAACCGCCTTCGCGGTTGCATATGGTTCCCGGCACGGTGTGGTCGGGCGAGTAGAACTCGTCGGGGTCCCACCGGTCGGACGGCACCCGGATGACTCCGCTCTTACCGTCCTGCAACAACTTCCAGAACTCGTCGGCGTTGTCGACTCCGCCGGGCAGCCGGCACCCGATGCCGACCACGGCGATCGGTTCGGTTTCGGCCTTCTCGGCGGTCTCCAGGCGCGCGGTCAGATCATCGATCTTGCGCAATGCCTCGGTGATGATCGCCCGGCGATCCGGTGATGCTGGCGTTGTCTGGGTCATCTGGCTTTAACTCAATCTTTCCGACAGTCTGGCGAGAAGCTCGTCCTCGGCCAGGTCGTCGTAGGCGTCTTCCGTGACGGTGTGGCCGTCTGCGACCCCGTCGTCGTTACCGGCGGTCTCGATTATCTCAGGAAGGATCGACGCCAGATAACCAGTGAGCGCTTCCACCGTCGGATAGTCGAAAACCACCGACGCCGGCAGCGCCTCGCCGAGGCTCTGGCTCAACGAGCGCTGCAGTGTGACACTCATCAGCGAATCCATGCCGAACTGGAAGAACCCGACCGTCGGATCCAGAGCATTTGCCGAGGCCAGGCCCACTGTGGACACGATCTGCGCAATCACATGGTCAGTCAGCAGTTCGATGCGTTCCTCCGGCTCGGAATTGCGCAGTTTTTCCCGGAACTCCGTGTTCACCGAGAGCGCAACAGGCTCACCGCCGGCACCGTCGCTCAGAATGTCGTCAAGGAGGTGAAGCTGGGCCCGGGTACGGTACGCCGTGGCCAGTTGCGGCCAGTTCGCGGCGACCACCGTGGTCCTGGCCGGCGCCTGGGCACCGACGAAAAGCCGCAACGCGGTGATCGCGACGGCGTCCTCCATCGGTTCCAAGCCGAACCCCTGGGTCGCTTGTCGCTCGAATCCGGTCTGGCCGTCGGCCAGCGACTTCCACAGTCCCCAGTTGATGGCGCAGGCGGGCAGTCCCGCAGTGCGACGCGCGAATGCGAAAGTGTCAAGGAACGTCGTCGTCGCCGCATAGTGGGCCAGCCAGCGGGAACCGAGCACGCCGGAGATCGACGAGAACAGCACGAACTGCTGGACGGAGTGGGCGAGGGACAGCTTGTGCAGCAGAGCTGCCGCGTCCATCTTCGGCCGGAACATCGCGACGACGTCGTCAGCGGTCATGTCGGCGAGCGTCGACGGGCCGCCGCTCATAGCCGCGAGGTAGATGCCCGCCAGCGGCGGCAGGTCGGCGCCGAACCGATCGAACAACGCGGAGAGGGCGTCCTCGTCGGCGGCGTCGGCGGCGGCCGTCACCACCGTCACACCCCTGACTGCGAGCCTGGCAGTGAGTTCGTCGAGCCGTGAACCCGGATTTCGGGACACGGCGACGACAGTCTTCGCACCCATCGCGGCCAGCTGCTCGATCAGTTGAGGACCGATGTTGCCCGTGGCGCCGATCACCAGGTGCGCGCTGTCGGGATCCAAGGTCTCCGACTCGGGAGCTGTGGCAGGCGGCAGCGCATGGACCAGCCGCGCGACACGACGCGTACCTGCTCGGTAGACGAGTTGATCTTCGCCATCGTCGCAGTACGCCTCGGCCAGCACCCATCTGGTTGCCACCACGGCAGGCACCGATTCATCGACGTCGATCAGGGCGCCCCAGATCTCAGGGTGCTCAAGGGCAAGCGTGCGACCGAGACCCCACAGCACGGCGTGTGCCGGGTTGGCGCGGTCGCCCTCGGCGATCGGCTGCGCGTTGCGCGTGAGCAGGTACAGCTTGGGCGGACGCGCGCAGGCGACGGCCGCCAAGGCGATCGTTCGCCCCGTCGTGAAGACGTCGTAGCCAAGGTCGCGGGCGTCGGTGACATGAGGCACGTACAGGATGTGGGTTGCGGTGGCCAGCGCCGCCGCCAGCGCTTCGGGGTCGTCGGCGATCGTAGCGGCGGGCACGGCTGTGACCCCTGAGCGGCCCACCAGGCGGGCCATCTCGGCTCCCACAGCGGTTTCGGCGATCACCAGCCAGCTGGCCTCCGCTCCGTTCGACGGGGCTTCCGGCCGTGCCGCCAAATGCTTGACGGGCCACGTCAACTCGCAGAACCACTCCGCGGGAACCGCACTGTCGGCGGGCAGCGCACCGATTCGCCCGGAAGCGGCGCGGCGCGGCGGCCGGACATCCGCCCAGTGTCGGGTGTGATGCCAGGGCGTGGTCGGCAGCAGGATATGAGGCTCGGCCTGATGCCCTGACAGCGGTGGGCGGGAGGTATGAGTGGCGTTCAGATTGGCGTGGAATGCCACGGCGTCGTGGGTATCTCGCGTGAGGGTGCCAACCGTCAGGTGACCGGGGTCCTCCGCCAGCGTGTCGGCGATGGACTGGCCCAGCGTGGCGTGGGGACTGATCTCGATGAACGTGCCGTGATCCTCAGCTGCGGCGGCGATGGCCTGACTGAACCGCACGGGCTGGCGCACGTTGGCCACCCAGTAATCAGCATCCAGCACGGGAGCGGTTCCCGCGTCGGTGACTGTGGACAGGAACGGAAGTGTAGGGATGCTTGGAGCGATTTCGGCGACAGCCGCGCGGATATCGGCCAGCACCGGGTCCATCAGGGCGGTGTGGGAGGCGACGACCATGTTGACCCGGCGGGCGAACTTGTTCTGCGAGGTGACGGCGGCGATGATGGCGTCGACCTCGTCGGGCAGGCCGGCGACGACGGTCTGGTGCGGCGACAGGTAGCCGGAGATCTCCACGCTCTGGTAGTCCGCGATCAGGGCGCCTGTGGTGTCGGCGTCGAGGCTGGCCAGCGCGACTGCGCCTTGGCCGGCTAGGCGGGACATGATTGTGGAGCGGTGGGCGATGACCTTGAGGCCGTCGGCGAGGCTGAGTGCTCCGCAGACGACGGCGGCGGTGACCTCGCCCATGGAGTGGCCGATCACGGCGTCGGGATGCACGCCGTAGGAGCGCCACAGTTCGGTCAGGGCCAGCTGCAGGCCCATGAGGACCGGTTGGACCTGGGCGTCGCCGCTGATCGGTTCCCCGCCGGCGATGATGTCGTAGAGCGAGAACCCGACCTGCTCGACGAACACCGGCTCGATCTCGGCCAGCGCCTGAGCGAACACCGGTTCGTCGGCCAGCAGGCCGCGGGCCATGCCGGCCCACTGCGAGCCTTGTCCGGAGTAGACAAACACCGTGCCCGGCTTGGGGTTGCGCGACGCCGCGGGCACGACCCCGGGTGCGTGCTGGCCGGCGGCGAGGGCCTGCAGTCCGGCGATGGCCTGCGCCTTGTCGCGGGCGGCGACCGTGGCGAATTTGGTGTGCTGGGAGCGGTGGTGGTTGAGAGTGTGGGCCACCTCCGACAGCGAGGCCGGCGACCCCTCCGGACCGGCCATCCAGTCGGCGAGCATTCCGGCCTGTGAGGCGATGCGCTCCGGTGTCTTGCCCGACACCACCAGCGTCGTGACCGCGTGCTCCGACCTCTCGGCCGCGGCTGGGGCCATCGCAGGCGCCTGCTCGATCACCACGTGGGCGTTGGTGCCACCAAATCCGAACGAGGACACTCCGGCGCGACGCGGCCGCCCCGTAGGCACCCAATCCGTATGTTCAGCAATCACTTTCAACCGCAGCTTGTCGAATGGAATGTGCGGGTTCGGCGCCTCGTAACCTAAGTTGGCTGGAATTCGATTGTGCTGCAACGCAAGTACCGCTTTGGCGAACCCGGCAATCCCGGCTGCGGCCTCAAGGTGCCCTAGGTTGGACTTCACCGCCCCGATCAGCAGGGGCGCATCAGTGGTGCGGCCACGACCCAGGACCGTTCCAAGCGCGCGGGCTTCGATTGGATCACCCAGCAATGTTCCGGTGCCGTGCGCCTCGACGTAGTCGACTTCGCGCGGCTCCACGCCCGCATTCGCGTAGGCAGAGCGGAGCACCGCCATCTGCGCTGAGGGGTTGGGTGCCATCAGACCGTTGGAGCGACCGTCCTGGTTGACCGCCGAACCACGGATCACCGCGAGAACCCGGTCGCCGTCGCGCTGGGCGTCCGACAGGCGCTTCAATACCGCCACGCCCGCGCCTTCACCGCGCACGAACCCATCGGCGCTGGCGTCGAAGGCATGGCATCGGCCGGACTGGGACATCGCCTCCGCCTGATCTAGACTTTTGGTGCCAAGAGGTGAGAGCAGCAGGTTGACCCCGCCGGCCAGCGCCATCTCCGAATCCCCTGTGCGCAGACTCTGGCAGGCCAGGTGAATCGCTACCAACGACGACGAACAGGCCGTGTCGATCGTCACCGACGGTCCCCGTAAATCGAAACTGTACGAGACGCGGTTGGCGACGATGCTCAGCGAACCACCAGTGCCGGACCATGCGTCGACTTGGTTCAGATCAGTGCCCGCGATGTGCGCGTAGTCGCCCGCGGAGGCCCCGGCAAACACGCCCGTCTGCGTCTCGGCGAGCGAATCGGCAGGGATTCCTGCATGTTCCAGCGCTTCGTGAACCACCTCGAGCAGCAGCCGCTGCTGCGGATCGATCCGCGTGGCTTCGCGCGGCATGATCTCGAAGAACTCGGCGTCGAACGCATCGATATCGCGAAGGAAAGAACCCCACCGCGTGATATTCGCCAGTGCCGCAGCCCCGTCGGGCGTACCGTCGTTGCTCCATGCCCAGCGCTCTGCGGGCACCTCCCCCACCGATGAGCGACCCTCGGTGAGAAAGTCCCAGAACGCCTCGGGCCCTTCGATGTTCGCGTCTTCGCCGGGGAACCGCAGGCCCAGACCGATCACCGCAATCGGTTCGTTCATCACGGTTGTCCCGGCCGGCCTCCCGACCTCGAAGACCGCCTCGACCTCACCGCCGGTCAGGAACTTGGACAGCGCATCCACCGTCGGGTATTGCCAGAAGTCGACAGGCGATACCGGCCGGCCAAGGAAGTCCGACAACACGCCGGTGAGGACGACCGCGTCCCGGGACCCGACACCGAGATCGTGCATGGAGGCACCACGATCGATCTGCTCAGGGCTGCAACCTTGGTTCGTGACCAGGTAGTCGACCAACCATCGACGAACAGCAGCCTCGTCGAAAGCTGAACTCATGTAGTGACATCCAGACGGCTGAACCCGTCGCTGCGGTACAGCTCAACGGATGCCGCACGGCGCACCTTGCCACTGGTGGTCAACGGCAACGAGCCCTGCCCCACCAACACGAAGTCTGCGAGCTGGACACTGTGGGTCATCGATATCGCCGACGTCACTTGTTGTTTCAGCGAATCCAGGAACGCATTATCGTCCTGCTTCTTCAGCTCGGCGATGACCACGAGCTTCTCGGAGGCATCGTCGGGAATCGAGATCGCGGCCACCCGACCACCGGTGAACTCGGCGACAGTCGCTTCGATATCGTCGGGGTAGTGGTTACGCCCGTCGACAATCAGCAGATCCTTGATCCGGCCGATGATGTAAAGCTCGTCTTCGAACATCACGCCTAGGTCGCCGGTGCGCAGCCATGGCCCTTTCGGGGTGCCCGCACTGGGTTCCCCCAGCTGGCCGGCGAACAGCCGCTCGGTGAGTGCCGGATTGTGCCAGTAGCCACCGGCCACGAAATCACCGTGCAGCCACACTTCGCCGATCTTGCCGGCCGGATTCTCCAGACACGTCTCGGGATCGACGACCCGCACCGTCGTCGACCGCGGTGTGCCGAGGCCGACATGCTCCGAGCCGGCATTGTCGTCACATCTCTCGGCATGACCCGCGGCCAGTTTCTCGTAGTCGAACCACACCGCCGTCGGCGGACGTCCCCCAGCTGAGGACGTCACATACACCGTCGCCTCCGCCAAACCGTAGGACGGACGGATCGCCGAGGCGGGCAGGTTGAACGCGGCGAACCGCTCGTTGAACCGTCGAACCGTTGCGCCATGCACACGCTCGGCTCCGTTGATCATCGTGATCACGCCTCCGAGATCCAAGCCTGCGAGGTCTTCATCGCTGGTGCGCTTGACCGCGAGTTCGAACGCGAAGTTGGGCGCGGCGGTGAAAGCACTGGTGTGGCTGGCCAGCTGCTGCAGCCAGCGGGCCGGCCGCTGCATGAACGCGACCGGGCTCATCAGCACAGCCGGCCGACCCAGCAGGACCGAACTGAACACCCCGACGACGAGCCCCATATCGTGGTAGAACGGCAGCCACGATACGACCGTGGTGTCCTCAGGAGGACCGTCCGGGCATGCCTCGAAGTAGTCGTGGAGCAATTGCTGCACGTTAATGAGTACGTTCCTGTGGGTGACCACAACGCCCGCGGGTTGGCGGGTGGATCCCGACGTGTATTGCAGGTAGGCCGTCCTTGGAAGGGAAACCGGAGCTGCGGACCTGGGCGGGGAATCGAAGTCGAGGCCGTCGACCTCGATTAACTTCGGGGCTCGCATTTTCGGATCACCGTGGCCGTACTTTTTGACCTCCTCTACGACGGCCGACGTCGTCAGCACCACGACCGGCGTGCAGTCAGCCATTGCGCCGGTGACCCGCTCGTCGTGCTGACGCCGCAGCGGCATGGAGAGGGGTACGGCGACGAAGCCTGCCGCGACTGCGCCGAAGAACGCGACGACGTAGTCGAGGCTCTGGGGCGCCAGGATCACCGCTCGGTCACCGGGGGAACCGACAGTGGCGAGCTTCGCGGCGACAACCAGCACGCGCTGGTGCAGTTCCGACCAGGTCAGGCTCTCGGAAAAGCCATCCGCATCTACCTCGTAGTCGATGAATGTGTAGGCAAGCTCGTCCGGTTGCTGCCGCGCCTGCTCGGCGAGCAGCGCAGGAATGGTGGCTTCAGAAAGCGGCATCAATTGAATCCTTTCGAATCAGCTCCCGACCCATGATCGCGTGCATCGGGCGAATCCGAGAAATCAGGTCGACTCAACGCTGTCGAAGAGCGAATCGAGCAGGCTGTCGCCCGAGTCGTCGTCGGCTTCGTCGCCGCCGTCGTCCGGAACGAGTAGCTGGGCGAGGTAGGTCGCGAACGTGTCGATCGTCGGATGGTTGAACAGCATCGTCGCTGACAACTCGAGGCCCACCAGTCGCTCGACCTCCCGTCGGATGGACATCGCCATCACCGAGTTGAGGCCCATCTCCGCGAACGGGCGATCGGTGTGGACCTCGCTCTCGGGCAGCCGCAGCTCGATCGCCAGGATGCCGCGCAGCCCGTCCTGCAGTTCGGTCCGCAGATCGTCGGGCGCCATCGAGGCCCACGCGCGGGTCGGTGCCGTCAGCCGCGCGTCGGCCGTAACCGCAGCGGCGTCCTCGGCGGACTGCATGGGCGCCATGACGACCTGGTCGAGATCGAAGCGGGTGACAAAATCCCAGGCCGCGAACGCTGCGGTGGGCCCGATCGGCCGTGACCCCACCCGTTCGAGTTCCTGGATCACGATCTGCGCCTCGGCGCCGAACCCGAGTCCGTCCCAGGCCACCCAGTCCAGGCTGACGGTGTTGTCGCCGGCCCGGTGCCGCGCGCGGGCCAGGCCGTCGAGATAGGCGTTGCCTGCGGCGTAGGCGCCCTGCCCCGGGATGCCGAACACCGCACCTGCCGACGCGGCCAGGTACAGGAAGTCGAGGGTTCCCGGCGGGAACACCGCGTGCAATGCCTGCGCGCCGGCGACCTTCGGCCACAGGGTGCGGTGCACACGGTCCTGCTCGATCTCGGTGAGCAACTGGGCCTCGGTCATGCCCGCGGCGTGGATGACACCCCGGATGGGTGGTGCGCCGTCGGCGTCGCGCTTGTCGACCACGGCAGCCACGGCATCCGGTGAGCCGATGTCGAGCGCGACCGTCTCCACGGAGACCCCCCGCATCTCGAGCGCGCGGATCGCCGCGATCTTGCGGCGGGTGTCGGCGTCGGCACCCGCCTCCGAGGAGTCGTCCCACTGTCGGCGCGGGGGCAGCGGTGTGCGGCCGGCGAGGATGACCCGCCGCGCGCCCCGGTCGGCGAGCCAGTCCGCCATCAACAGCCCCAGCACACCCATGCCGCCGGTGATCAGGTACGCGGCGTCCGGGCGGCAGCGAAGCGTCTCCCGCACCGGTTCGTCGGCGATCTCGGCGAGCGTGGAGGTGAGGAACTGCCCGTCGCGCAGTACCGCGATCGATTTTACCGGGGTCGGCAGCACCGCGGCGAATGCGGCGGCACTGCCGGCCAATTCTTCGTCGGGAAGGTCGACCAGACCGCCCCACAACTGCGGTTGCTCGGCTCCGATGACGCCGGCCAGACCCCACAGGCTGCTCTGGCGCAGGGCGGCGTCCGAGGCCGCCTCCTGCACCCCGCGGGTGACGATCCACAGCGCCGCGGGATTGCGTGGATCCCGCTCGGCGAGCCGGCCGACCAGTTCGGAGACCTCGGTGGTGAGACGCAGCGAGGCGTCGAGATCGCCGTCGGTGCCGGGTTCGGCGACGTACACCACGTGGCGGGCATCGGCGATGTCGGCGTTGCGGTCGCCGACGGCCTGAAGGCTGTCTCGCAGCGCGTCGGCCACGTCACCGTCGCCGATGACGGCGACCGGGCCGGTAGCGGCGTGATCGGAGGCCGCGTCCGCTGTCCAGGGCTGCCAGTCGAGCGTGTGGGCGACGCGGCGCGGATCGGCGTCGACGGCCGTGACCGCGCCCACCTCCACCGCGGTGTAGCGCATCGCACGGATCTCGGCGCACGGTGCGCCGTCGACGCCGGTGATCACGATGTCGACGAGCAGGTCGTCGCCGGTCCGCTCGCGGATCCGGGCGTCGACGACTCCCTGCGCACCAGAGAATTCGGGGCCGGTGAACGTGACGTCCTCGGCCGAGGCGGGCACCATCAGGCCCGGGGTGGACGCGTCGACGAGTCGGCCGAGGTTCACGGCGGCATCGAGCAGCGACACCCGTGAGCCTTCCGGGAGGTCCACGACGGCCCGGAGCGCACCGGGTGAGGACTCGTGAGAGCTGACCGACCACGGGTACGCCAGCCCGTCGATGCCCCAGGCGTTGTGGAGTTCGGCCAGCGCTGACGGCGCGTAGCCGGGCACATCCTGCTCGAGGGAGGTGACGCCGGCAGCCTCCGCGCCGAGTGCCCGTCGGGAGATCTGGGCCGTGAGGTGCCGGACCCAGCTGCCGTCCGAGGGCGCGGAGTCCGCCGATTGAGGCGCTGACGACACGCTGACGACGTCGCCGTCGGTGAACACCTGCACCACACGCTGCCGGTCGAGCACGATCGGGAAGTCGAAGCGCACATCCGCCAGAGCGGGCTGGGCCGTCGCGCCGGATTCGCTCGCGGCCAGCGCCAGCGTCTGCAGCAGCACGGAGAGCGGAACGATCTCCACCCCGCCGAATCGGTGGGAGTGCGGATACGGCTTGGCCTGCGGTACCAGGCGGGCCTGCCACAGGTGTCCCGGGCGGGGGCCGGCGACCGGAGTGTGCGCTCCCAGCACGGTGCCGGGGCGGGGCGCTGAGGCCCCTGAGGACGGCGCCCGCTTCTTGATCGCCCAGTGGTGAGTGTGGTGCCAGGGGGTGGTCGGCAGGGCGGTGTGCGGCTCGCCGAGGTGCGGCGTCTCCGGGGCGTGGCTGGTGAACGTCGCGTTCAGCGTGGCATGGAAGGTCAGCGTGTCGTCGGTGTCGCGGACCAGCGTGCCGAAGCTGTGGTGGTGCCCCGTATCCAGCGTGTCGCCGATGGCGTAAGTGAGGATCGGGTTGGCACTCACCTCGATGAACGTGCCGATCTCCTCGGCCGCGGCCGTGATGGCCTGGCTGAACCGCACCGGCCGGCGCACGTTGGCCACCCAGTAGTCGGCGTCCAGCGTGGGCTCCTGGTCCTCGTTCTCGCCGGCTTCGGTGACTGTGGACAGGAACGGGATGTTCGGCGTCCGCGGGGTCAGATCGGCCAGGGCGTCCTGCAGATCCGGAAGCACCGGGTCCATCAGCGCGGTGTGGGAGGCGACCTCCATGTTGACCCGGCGGGCGAACTTCTCCTGGGCGGTGACGGCGGCGATGACGGCGTCGATCTGCTCGGGCAGGCCGGCGACGACGGTCTGGCGCGGCGACAGATAGCCGGCCACTTCGACGCTCGGATAGTCGGAGACGAACGCGTGTGCGGCGTCGGCGTCCAACTCGATGAGCGCGACGGCGCCCTGTCCGGCCAGGCGGGACATGAGGGTGGAGCGGTGGGCGATGACCTTGAGCCCGTCGGCGAGGCTGAGTGCTCCGCAGACGACGGCGGCGGTGACCTCGCCCATGGAGTGGCCGATCACGGCGTCGGGATGCACGCCATAGGAGCGCCACAGCTCGGTCAGGGCCAGCTGCAGGCCCATCAGGACCGGTTGGACCTGGGCGTCGCCGCTGATCGGTTCCCCGCCGGCGATGATGTCGTAGAGCGAGAACCCGACCTGCTCGACGAACACCGGCTCGATCTCGGCCAGCGCCTGGACGAACGCGGACTCGTCGGCCAGCAGTTGGCGGGCCATCCCGGCCCACTGCGACCCCTGCCCGGAGTAGACGAACACAACGCCCCGCTTGCAGGAGCCGACGTGCGGAGCGACGACGCCGGGCGCCGACTGGCCGGCGGCGAGGGCCTGCAGTCCGGCGATGGCCTGCGCCTTGTCGCGGGCGGCGACCGTGGCGAACTTGGTGTGCTGGGAGCGGTGGTGGTTGAGAGTGTGGGCCACCTCCGACAGCGAGGCCGGCGACCCCTCCGGACCGGCCATCCAGTCGGCGAGCATTCCGGCCTGTGAGGCGATGCGCTCCGGGGTCTTGCCGGACACCACCAGCGTGGTCACCGCGGGCTGGTTGGCCTCGACGGGTACAGGCGCGCTGAAGGGCGCCTGCTCGATCACCACGTGGGCGTTGGTGCCGCCGAACCCGAACGACGACACTCCGGCTCGCCTCGGGCGCCCGACGTCGGCCCAGTCGGTGGGTTGATCGATGACCTTCAGGCGCAGGTTGTCGAACGGGATGTGCGGATTCGGCTTCTCGTAGCCGAGGTTGGCAGGGATCGTGTTGTGCTGCATCGCCAGCACGGCTTTGGCGAAGCCGGCGATACCGGCGGCGGCTTCGAGGTGCCCGAGATTGGACTTGACCGCGCCGATGAGCAGCGGCGCATCAGCGGCGCGTCCCCTACCCAGGACGGTCCCCAAGGCACGTGCCTCGATCGGATCGCCGAGCAGCGTTCCGGTGCCGTGGGTTTCGACGTAGTCGACCTCGCGGGGTTCGATGCCCGCGTTCGCGTAGGCGGAGCGCAGCACCGCCATCTGCGCGGCCGGGTTCGGCGCCATCAGACCGTTGGAGCGGCCGTCCTGGTTGACCGCCGACCCACGTACCACCGCCAGGATCCGGTCGCCGTCGCGTTGGGCGTCCGACAGTCGCTTGAGCACGGTCACGCCGCAGCCCTCACCGCGGACGAAGCCGTCGGCGCTGGCGTCGAAGCTGTGACACTGTCCCGTCTTCGACATCGCTTCGAGTTGGTCGAAGCTGCGCGTCACGGCAGGTGAGAGCAGCAGGTTCACCCCGGCGGCCAGCGCGAGATCGGAATCGCCGGCCCGCAGGCTCTGGCAGGCCAGGTGGATGGTCACCAACGACGATGAGCAGGCCGTGTCGATGGTCACCGACGGGCCGCGCAGATCGAAGTAGTACGACACCCGGTTGGCGATGATGGACAGCGCGCCACCGGTGCCGGACCAGGAGTCGACGTCGCCGAGGTCGACCGTCGACAGGTATCCGTACTCCCCGAGGCACGCGCCCGCGAACACCCCGGTCTGGGAATGCCGCAGCGTGTTGGCCTGGATGCCGGCGTTCTCCAGTGCTTCCTGGGTCACCTCGAGCAACAGGCGCTGCTGCGGGTCCATCTTGTCGGCCTCGCTGGGCGAGATCTCGAAGTACTCGGCGTCGAAGGCGTCGATGTCGCGCAGGAACGAACCCCAGCGGGTGGTACCGGCAAGTGCAGCTGCCGCCTCCGGGGAGTCGACCTGGAAGGACTCCCAGCGATCTGCGGGGACCTCGCGCACCGCAGAGCGGCCTTCGGACAGGAAGTCCCAGTACGCGTCCGGCCCCTCGATGTTGCCGTCGAGGTCCGGGCCGCCCGGGAACCTCAAGCCCAAACCGATCACCGCGATCGCTTCGTCGTCGGTGCTGAAGTCGCGGTTGACGACGGCCTCGGCCATCGGCTCGACTTCGCCGCCGGTGAGGAATTTGGCCAGCGCATTGATCGTCGGGTACTGCCAGAACTCCACCGGCGACACCGTGCGGCCCAGCAGTTCGGACAGCTCGCCGGTCAGTACGACCGCATCGCTGGAGCCGACCGCCAGATCATTGAGCGGTGCGTCGAAATCGATTTCGTCGGGGCTGCAACCGATGTTGGTGACCAGGTAGTCGACCAACCAGTGCCGTAGAGAATCCTCGTCGAAAGCAGAGGTCATGTAGTGACGTCCAAACGGCTGAACTCGTCCTGACGGTAGCGATCTACGCAGGCCGAGCGCCGTATCTTGCCGCTGGTGGTGATCGGGATCGATCCGGGCGCGACCAGCACCAGGTCAGACACCCGCACACTGTGGGACTTCTTGATCGCCGAGGTGACCTCGCGCTTGACCGCACGCAGCGTGTCCAGCGCCTCGGCCTCGGAGCTGCCGCGCTTCTTCATCTCGACCACCGCGACCAGCTGCTCGCTGGCCTCGTCGAGGATGGAGATGGCGGCGACCCGGCCGCCGGTGATCTCCTGGATGGTGGCCTCGATGTCATCGGGGTAGTGATTGCGGCCGTCGACGATCAGCAGGTCCTTGATGCGGCCGATGATGAACATCTCGCCCTCGGACATCACACCGAGATCACCGGTGCGCAGCCAGGTGTTCTGAGGGGTGCCCGGGGACGGGTCGACGATCTCGCCGCCGAAGGTGCGTTCGGTCTGCTGCGGATTGCGCCAGTAGCCCATCGCGACCTGATCGCCGTGCACCCAGATCTCACCGATCTTGCCGTCGGGGTTCTCCAGGCGCGTTTCGGGATCGACGATGCGCACGGTCGAGGACCGCGGGGCCCCATAGCTGACCAACTCGGAACCACCTTCGGCGCCGCAGCGCTTCGCGTGGCCCGATGAGAGCTTCTCGTAGTCGAAACGCACCGTCGCCGGCGAGTGGCCGGTGGGCGCAGAGATCACGTAGAGCGTCGCTTCAGCCAGTCCGTAGGAGGGCCGCACGGTGGTGTCGGGCATGTTGAACTTCGCGAAACGCTCGTTGAATCGCCTGATGGTGGCCGAGTGGATGCGCTCGCTGCCGCTGATGATGCCCAGCAGGCCACTGAGGTCCATGCCTTCGAGGTCGGCGTCGGAGGTGCGGCGCACCGACAGCTCGAACGCGAAGTTCGGCGCTGCCGACCAGGCATGGGGGTTGATCGCGAGCTGCTGGATCCAGCGCGACGGCTTCTGCAAAAACGCCACCGGGCTCATCAGGATCGCGGGGCGGCCCCAGAACCCGTCCTCGCCGTCCGGCGGGCACAGCAGGGTCGCGAAGACACCCTGGATCAGACCCATGTCGTGGTAGAAGGGCAGCCAGGAGACCATCGTGGTGTCCTGGGGCGGCACTCCGCCGCGGTGCTCCATGTAGTCGGTGAAGATCTGGTCGAGGTTCCGGATCACGTTCCTGTGGGTCATGATCACGCCGGCCGGGGCGCGCGTCGACCCGGAGGTGTACTGCAGGTAGGCGGTCTTCGGCAGCGGGCCGACATTCACCTCGATGGTGCGGGGCGAATCGAAGTCGAGTGCGTCGACCTCGATGACCGCTGGTGCGGCACTACCCGGCTGCGCGCCGACGTACGTCATGATGTCGCCGACGACGGCGGAGGTGGTCAGCACGGCGACGGGCTGGCAGTCGCGAAGCGCGCCGTTGACCCGCTCGTCGAGCTGGCCCATAGCGGGCACAGGAAGCGGCACGGCGATGAAGCCAGCGGTCATCGCGCCGTAGAAGGCGATGATGTATTCGAGGCCCTGCGGCGCCAGGATGGCGGCCCGGTCCCCCTTCGAGCCGTGGCGCAGCAGCTCCTCTGCGACGACCTGGACTCGGTGGTACATCTGGGACCAGGTCAGCGTTTCGGCGAATCCCGCGGGATCGACGTCGTAGTCGATGAAGGTATAGGCCTGGGCATCGGGCTGCTGCTTCGCACGATCAGCGAGCAAGCCAGGAATGGTCGACTCGAGCAACGGCATGACGACGTCCTTTCATCACATGTTTCTGCGCCTCGGCTTCGTTGCCGTGGTGGCAAACCGACTCGCAGCCTGTAGCCGCGCGACCCCCGCTCGCCGGAAGGCTAGCACCGACCCGTCAATAATGTTGGCCATTCCGACGAAGGATTACACCACGAATTGCTTGCCAGAGGGAAGCCGGCAGTTCAGCGTGGATTTCGCCGGCACTGTGCAAACGCGGGTGTGCAATTTATTCTTTACAGCGTCTTCACAGTTTTGCCAGTGACGGGAACGTCCCACCTAGTCCGCGCCTTCCCGGTTGCTCGACCCTGTGAGGGTCGGGTGCGCGAATAGTCGGGCACGATTGCCGAAATCAGTGCTCCTATCGCCTTGACGCATGCGTAAAGGGTTTGCGGAGAATGCACCTCCATGTCGAGTTTTTTCCTGACTCTCCGGTAAGAACCGGCTCTGACCGCGTCAAATCGGGCGCGACGGCACCGTCGACGCGGCGTGTGCGGGTGTGCTCCGGGCGTGTCGCAGCGACCTCGCGCGAATGTGGCGAAGACCACACCCCGATTCAGGGCCGGCTGCCGCAGCGCTCCCAGATCCGCTGCTCGACGTCGGGCACCAGGTCACCGAGGTGATCGTTGAGGTAGAAGTGATGGCCCTTGAACTCGCGGGCGGAGAAGCCCGCCGTGGTCCGCTCCGACCACGGCATCACCTTCTCGGTGGTGGCGATCTCGTCGTCGTCGCCGTAGAACGCATGGATCGGCGACGACAACCTCACCTCGGGAGGGCAGTTGTAGTTGGCGATCGCCTTGAGCCCCCGCAGGGTGGGCAGGATGGCCGCGGCGAACTCCGGGTTCTGCATGAATTCCGGGCTGGCGCCCGTCATCGTGCTCACCGCGGCAAGAAGGCCTTCGTCGTCATCCGGCACGTCCTCGTAGCCCACCCGGCCGGGGGCCGCGCACGCGGACACGAACAGCGCGGCGATCGGATTGCCCGCCTCCTCGAAGCGGCGGGCGACCTCGAACGCCAGCAATCCGCCCATACTGTGCCCGAAGAACACCACCGGGCCGCCGTGGTCTTTGTCCGGCGAGACCATCTTGCAGACCTCGTCGGCGAGGGCGGGCAGGCTCGTGAACGACGCGAAATCCTGCTTGCCGCGCTGCCCCGGGTACTGCACCGCGGTGCGTTTGATGTCCGTGGTGAAGGTCTTCGCGAACGGCACGTAGTACTGCGGCGCCCCGCCGGCGTGCGGGAAGATGAACAGCTTCGGGGTGGCGCCGGCAGCTTCCCCAGACCCTCCTGTCATGGGGTCACCGTACCGGCCATCAGGCGAACGCCTCGACCGGCGGGCACGAGCAGACCAGGTTGCGGTCGCCGTAGGCGCCGTCGATCCGGCGCACCGGCGGCCAGACCTTCGGCCGGAACGCCGCACCGAGAGGGTAGGCCGCCTGCTCCCGGGTGTAGGGGTGGTTCCACTCGGCGACCAGAAGGCACTCTGCGGTGTGCGGTGCCCCCCGGAGCGGGTTGTCGTCGGCCGGCCAGGCCCCCGAACCGACCTGGTCGATCTCGGCCTTGATCGCGATCATCGCGTCGCAGAATGCATCGACCTCGGCCAACGACTCACTTTCCGTGGGCTCGACCATCAAGGTGCCCGCCACCGGGAAGCTCATCGTCGGCGCGTGAAACCCATAGTCCGCCAGTCGTTTTGCCACATCGTCCACAGTCACTCCGGTGGCCTTGGTGATTCCCCTCAGGTCGAGGATGCATTCGTGGGCCACCATGCCGTTCTCGCCCGTGTACAGCACCGGGTAGTACTCGTCGAGTCGGCGGGCGATGTAGTTGGCCGAAGCGATCGCCACCAGTGACGCCGCGCGCAGGCCGTCGGCTCCCATCATGCGGATGTAGGCCCATGTGATCGGAAGGATGGACGCCGAACCGTAGGGCGCCGCCGACACGGTGAGCCTGTCGGACAGTTCCTCGGCGAGCGGATGCCCGGGCAGGTACGGGGCCAGGTGTTCGCGGACCGCAACCGGCCCGACGCCGGGTCCACCACCGCCGTGCGGGATGCAGAACGTCTTGTGCAGGTTCAGATGGCTGACGTCCCCGCCGAAACGGCCCGGGCGGGCGAGGCCGACCAGCGCGTTGAGGTTGGCGCCGTCGACGTAGACCTGGCCACCCGCGTCGTGCACCGCCGCACAGATGTCCGCCACGTCGTGCTCGTAGACCCCGTGGGTCGACGGATAGGTGATCATCAGCGCCGACAGTCGATCGGCGTGTTCGGTGACCTTGGCCCGGAGATCGTCGAGGTCGACGTCGCCGTTGGGCCGGCAGCCGACCACGACGACCTTCATGCCGACCAGCGCTGCCGATGCCGCGTTGGTGCCGTGCGCACTGGACGGGATCAGGCACACGTCGCGTCCCATGTCACCGCGCCCCGCGTGGTAGGCCTGGATCGCCAGCAGCCCCGCGTACTCCCCCTGAGACCCGGCGTTGGGCTGCAGCGATATCTCGTCGTAGCCGGTGATGCCGGTGAGCCAGGCCTGCAGATCGGCGATCAACCGCCGCAGTCCGGGAGTGTCCGACGCGGGGGCGAAGGGATGTTGTCTGGCGAACTCCGGCCACGTGATGGGTTCCATCTCCGCTGCGGCGTTGAGCTTCATCGTGCAGGAGCCGAGCGGGATCATGCTGCGGTCCAGCGCGATGTCCTTGTCGGCAAGAGAACGCAGGTACCGCATCATCTCGGTCTCGGTGCGGTACCTGGTGAACGCGGGATGGGTCAGAAACGCCGAGGTCCTGGTCGCGATGTCGGGCCCGGAAAAATCGGCAGCATCGGCGCCGGCCGCGGAGAACGCCTCCAGAACGGCCGCGACGTGGGCGTCGGTGGTGGCCTCGTCGCACGTCACCGAGACGTGGTCGTCGTCGACCAGCCAGATGTTGATGCCCCGCTCCTTGGCCGCCGCCTGGATCCCGCGGGCGCGTCCGGGCACCCGGGCCAGCACGGTGTCGAAGAACGCGTCGTGCACCACCTCGATGTCGCCGGCGAGCAGGCCGGCCGCGAGCGAGCGGGCGTTCCCGTGGACCCGCCTGGCGATGGCGGTCAACCCTTCGGCGCCGTGGTAGCTCGCATACATCGCGGCCATCACGGCCAACAGCACCTGCGCCGTGCAGATGTTGCTGGTGGCTTTGTCACGCCGGATGTGCTGTTCGCGGGTCTGCAGTGCCAGCCGGTAGGCGGACGATCCGTCGGCGTCCTTCGACACACCGACCAGGCGTCCCGGCAGCTGCCGGGCGTGCTTGGAGTGGACAGCCAGGTATCCCGCGTGCGGACCGCCGAATCCCATTGGCACACCGAACCGCTGGGTGGTTCCGAAGGCGATGTCGGCATCGATCTCGCCGGGTGGGGCGACCATCGCACACGCCAACAGGTCAGCGCCGACAGCCACGAGCGCGCCGCGTTCGTGGGCCTGGGAGACCAACGCGCTCCAGTCGTGAACGCCTCCGCCGGCGCCGGGCAACTGGACGATCACGCCGAAGAACTCGCCGTCGGGTAGGCCGTCACGCAGATCGGCGGTCACGATGTCGATCCCCAGGGGTTCCGCGCGGGTCGCCAGCACCGCGGCGGTCTGCGCATACACGTCGCTGTCCACCGCCAGACGATTGCTCGATCCACGCACCGCGCGTTGCATCAGCGTCATCGCCTCCGCCGCGGCGGTGCCCTCGTCGAGCATCGAGGCGTTGGCGACCTCCAGGCCGGTCAGGTCGGTGACCATCGTCTGGAAGTTCAGCAGCGCCTCGAGGCGGCCCTGGCTGATCTCGGGCTGGTACGGCGTGTAGGCGGTGTACCAGGCGGGGTTCTCGAGGATGTTGCGCCGCAACACAGGCGGGGTGAGGGTGTCGAAGTATCCCTGCCCGATCATCGACACGGCGACGGTGTTCGAGTCGGCCAGAGCGCGCAACTCGGCCAGCGCCTCGGTCTCGGTGGCTGCCGGTGGCAGGTTCTGCAGCCCGGGCGCGATTCCGTCGGCGCCGACCGGGTCGAAGATCGCGGCGGGTACGGCCCTTGCGGCCAGCTCGTCGAGCGATTGGACGCCGATCGTGCTCAGCAGCGTCGCGACGGCCTGCGCATCCGGACCGATGTGGCGGTCGACGAAGCGGAGCTCGGAGGTTGAATCAGGGCTGGAATCGGACCTGGAATCTGACACTGACAGACATCTCCCGACGATTGCCGCGGGCGCGAGGAGCGCATGCGAACCGGCTCCTCCCCCTCTGTCGTCGACCCGAACCGGGCGCCTGAGAGATTCGGCCGCACCGACTGAGCGACCAGCCGCCGGAGCCTTTCCCCATGGGCGGGTGCGCGAGCGCACCGCTTTCCAGAGGCATCGGGGTCTCGCGCGGTCCTGGGTGCCTGAGAGGTTGACGGAGAGGTGTTGCTCCTTCGGCGTCCGTGGCTGGCGACCACGGAACTCTCCCGCGTGAGGGCGATGCGCGACCGAGTCTACCGGTGACCGGGGTCCATCCGCCGATCAGCGTCGGTGATCAGCCGGTTTTACGGTCGCGGTGCTTGCGGCGCGAAGCCAGTTCGTCCTCGGGCGCCGGGATCGACTCGCCACCGTCGGCGCGCTCCCCGGGGAAATCGGCGATCGCGCCGGTGAGTTCCCGCATCGCACCCGACACCGCGATCCCGAACACGCCCTGCCCGCCCTGCAGCAGGTCGACGACTTCCTCGGCCGACGTGCACTCGTACACCGTGGTGCCGTCGGAGAACAGGGTGATGTTCGCCAGATCCTGAACGCCGCGCTGACGCAGGTGATCCACCGCGACGCGGATGTTGTGCAACGAGATGCCGGTGTCCAGCAGACGCTTGACGATCTTGAGGACCAGGATGTCCTTGAACGAATACAGCCGCTGACTGCCCGACCCCGCGGCACCCCGGATCGAGGGCACCACGAGCGAGGTGCGCGCCCAGTAGTCCAGCTGGCGGTAGGTGATCCCGGCGATCTGGCAGGCGCTGGGCCCGCGGTAACCGACGAGTTCGTCGGGCACCGAATTGTCGGGGAACAGTCCGCCCTGAACGGGCTCGGTGGCCACTTTGGGAGAACCGTCCTCCTGCGGAGCGCCGTTGGTCAGGTCCAGTTCCTCCTGGCGTGGCGTGTCTCCCACTTGTCGAATCCCTTCGCCTTCAATCGCCATCGAACCGCGTCATGACCTGCGTGGCGCACGTTCGCCCCAGCCCGAACTTGTGTCGAGCATACGCTTGAGGGCCTGCCGTGACTGCCCGTCGCGACCAAGTATGGCTGCCCGATTCCGTGTCGGGAGAAACGCGCCCCGCGTGTCGAACCTGACGAGACGCACTCGTGACCAAGCCGGTCACCGACGGTGCGCTCAGGTGGCTTTGAAATCGTCGGGCGACACGCTGTCGAGGAACTCCTTGAACTTCTCGACCTCGTCCTCCCGCAGGGCGCCGGTCGATTCGTCGTCGTTCTCGTCAGGGATGAGCAGTCCCGCCTCGGCGAGGACCGCTTCCTCCACATAGATGGGCACACCCACCCGCAGCGCGATGGCGACCGAGTCCGACGGGCGGGCGGAGACCTTGATGTCGCGATCGAAGATCAGGTCCGCGTAGAAGGTGCCCTCCTGCAGATCGACGATGCGCACCTCTTTGAGCGAATGGCCCAGTGCGGCAATGAGATCTCGGATCAGGTCGTGGGTCAGCGGACGTGTCGGTTCGACACCCTGCTGCTCCAGTGCGATCGCGGCGGCTTCCGACTGACCGATCCAGATCGGCAGGTAGCGATCGCCGTTGGACTCTCTCAGTAGCAGGACGGGCTGGTTCTGGGGCTGCTCAACTCGAATGCCGATCACACGAACCTCACCCATCTGTGCCTGCCCTCCGCACCGGTGTGCTGCTCAGTTCCATCCAGGGCCTGGGAAATGCCCGAATGCCACGAATATTCGTCGAAAACCCGTCACGGCGAGTCTAGTCCTCAGCGATCCAGTACGTCGCGTACGGCCGACTTGATCAACGATGTGTGCAGCGTGATCGCCAGCGCGGCCACCTCGCGGGCCAGATCGTCGGCGCGGTCGCGCGCTCCGGCTTTGCCGGCCTTGACCACCGGACCGGCGATCTGGGCGATGAGATCGGATTGCCGGTCGGCCGCCGAGCGGAACGCGCGCAGGTGACGCGGTTCCACGCCGTAGTCGGCCAGCGCCCGGGCACATTGCGCGATGACGACGGAGTGCTCGTCGAAGAGGACTGTGCTGCCGCCCTTGAAGATCGGGGTGATGACGCCTGCCTTGAGCAACGACGTCAGCAGTTCGTCGTCGACACCCGAACGGTCGACCAGGTCCTCCCGGGTCAGACGCACCTGCGTCCGGGCGGCCGACCGCCTAGCGGGGTCGCTCTGACTCTGGCTGACCGTCACCAGGCGCGGCGCGCTGTACGGCGACCCGGTCTCGGGGATCTCGCCGTCGGGTTGCGCGTCGAGTTGGGCCTTGATGACTTTCAGCGGCAGGTACTGGTCCCGCTGCGCGGTGAGGATGAACCGCAGGCGCGCGCAGTCGTATGCGGTGAACCGCCGGTACCCGGATGCGGTGCGTTCCGGGGTGACCAGTCCTTCTGCCTCGAGGAAACGGATCTTCGAGATCGTCACGTCGGGGAAATCGCCGCGGAGAAGATCGAGCACGACCCCGATCGACATCCCACTGAGCCTGGGTGCGTCGGGTTGGGTCATCTGGCGTCAGCGCCGCTCGTGGTGTCGGGTGGTGGGCGTCGCTCAGCCTGCCGCGCCGTCATCCTTCGGACCCGTCAGGAACACGAGGCGGAACTTGCCGATCTGGACCTCGTCGCCGTTGGCGAGAACCGCGGAATCGACCGGCTCCCGATTGACATACGTGCCGTTGAGGCTGCCCACGTCGACGACCTGGAACTCGCCGCTCTCGAGCCGGAACTCGGCGTGGCGCCGGCTCACTGTCACGTCGTCGAGGAAGATGTCGCTGTCCGGATGGCGACCGGCCGACGTGGTGGGCTGGTCGAGCAGGAATCGTGACCCCGCGTTCGGCCCCCGCTTGACGACCAGGAGTGCCGACCCGACCGGCAGTCCCTCGACACCGGACACCGCGCTCTCACCGCCTGCAGCGGGCGGAGCGTCCAACTCGTTGAGGAAGTCGGCGCGGAACACCGATGTGGTCTCCACGGTGACCTCGTCCGAGTCAGCCCCAGAGTTGAAGTCCTTGTCCGTCACCCGCTGCTCCTCACTGGCTGCTGTGGCGATATCCCGGCCGGATCCCCAGCCGTCGCGCCGCTGGTATCGACCGTACCGCGCAGTGGACACAGTTGTGTCCACCACTGCCGGATCCGCGCGTTGCGATCCGGCCTGCACGACCCTAACAACACCTCAGTCCGTCACGTGGTCGCGGTAGCCCTCCGCGTCGAGCAGTTCGCCCAGCCCTTCCTCCAGCGAACCTGCGTCGAGCTGCAATTCGACCAACCATCCCGCACCGTAGGGGTCGGAGTTGACCAGCTGCGGGTCTCCCTCCAGATCCCCGTTCACCGCAACGACTTTCGCCGAGACGGGCGCGTAGAGGTCAGACACGGATTTTGTCGACTCCACCTCGCCGAAGGAGTCCCCGGCCTTCAGGTCCGCTCCGACATCGGGGAGTTGGACGAACACCACGTCTCCCAGCGCGGATTGCGCGAAGTCGGTGATACCGACCCGGACGGTGTCATCGCCGGTCCGCTGCACCCATTCGTGGTCCGCTGTGTAAGACAGCTCGGCGGGAATATCGCTCACGGCGCTCCTCTATCTCTGGTCATTTGACGGGCTGAGCGTATTGGCGGGGTTTCGGTTGCCGCAAGGCGGTGATGTCGACCCGGTCGGACTGTTGTATCACCATGCTGCCGCCGACGCGTTCGATGCTGTCCATCGCCCCGCCCGGAATATTCATCGCCGCGGCCAGCGTGGGCGGATCCCCAATCGCGAGAACCGAATACGGAGGGCTCAACGTCGTGGAGTCGGCCACTAGGCCGCCGGGGCTCCCCACCACCCAGGTGTCGACCCCGACGCGCACCGAAACCGGCTCGTCGGTGCGTCCTCCGCGGATCTCCATCGCCTCGGCACCGGCCGCCCTCAGCTCGTTGATCACATCGAGCACCGTCTCCGCGGCGACCCCCTGCGCGGGGTCCTGGATGGTCAGCGTCACACCGGGGCCGGTCGCCGGCACGCTGCCGATCAGTATCGACAGCGCCGCCAGCCGAGCCCTGGCATTCTCGATCGCCGCCTGGTCGTCGCTGCCCGAGGCCTGGAGCTGGCTCAGGGTCCGCTGGAGTTCGGCGACCTCGGTGTTGAGTGCGGCCTCCCGCTGTTGCAGTGAGTCCAACAGCACCAGCAGGTCGGCGGGCCGCGCCGTCTCCAGCGAATCTCCCGAGCCGGTCTGGCGCACCTGGGTGGCGATCGCCACGCCCAACAGCAGGCAGAGCAGCACTGCCAGCACCCCGAAGACGACCTGCGACCGACTGCGGGGCACCGCGTCTGTGCGCTCGGGAGTGGCCCGTTCCGGCGGCATTTCGTGGCGCCCGTGATGTGACTGCGCGGCGTGCTGCGGCGGGTGGTCTGTCATCGTCACGCCCCGAAGAGCCTGCGCCGCAGAGCCGCAGCGTTGCCGAATATCCGGATGCCGAGGACGACGATGATCGCCGTCGAGAGCTGGGTACCGACGCCCAACTGGTCTCCGACGTACACGATCAGCGCGGCGACCAGAACGTTGAAGACGAACGAGATGACAAAGACCTTGGAGTCGAAGATGTGCTCCAGGTACGCGCGAAGACCGCCGAACACCGCGTCGAGCGCGGCGACGACCGCGATCGGCAGGTAGGGCTGGACGACCTCGGGGACGCTGGGGTGGAAGACGACACCGAGCACGATGCCGACCACAAGCGCGACGATTCCGATCAATTGGGCCCACCCGGGTCGGCGAAGTTGACTTCTCGGACCGACCCCGCCGGAAGTGCCAGCCCGTCACCGCCTGCGACGGCCACCCCGACACCGTAGGACGTCTCCAGAAGCCGCAGGCGCCGCAGGCCTGCGCTTCTGGTGAAGGCATCCTGCATCGCGCGGGGCGGTCCCACAGCGAGGATGACATAGGGGCTGGTGATCGGCTGATTGTCCACCAGGACGCCGCCGCCGGCCTGCCGGATGGTCACGTTCGGGCCGATTCGCACCCCGCCCACCGAGATGGCTTCGGCGCCACTGACCCACAACGAGTTGACGACCAGTTGCAGATCACGGTCGAGGATCACCTGCCTGCTGCCCTCCACACGCGGCGTCGAGACGTCGGTGAGGTCGGGTGTGATGCCCGGGTCGGTGACGGTGATGGTCAGACCCGGACCGATCACCGGCACCGCCGCCGCCGCTGAGTTCGCCTCGTCGAGGTCGTCGAGCAGTTGCCGTCCGGTGATGTCACCGTCGAGCCGGCTGCGCCGTTCGGTGTTCACCTCGGCGGCGACCCGGTCCCTGCGATCGGCGATCTGATCGGTGGCCGCCTCGGCCGAGCGCACATTGGCCGCCAGCACCTGCTGGGATTCGCGCTCCCCCGGCGCGGTGGCCTGGGCTTGCGACCAGGCGAGAGTGAACACACCGGCCACGACCACCGCGGCCGTCAGCTGCCACATCCGCTCGGTGGGCTTGTTCCGCGGTCGGCTCGCCTTCGCCGCCGCCGCGGCGGCGTAGCCGGGATCGAGGTGGTCGGACAGCAGTGACCGCAGAAGTGACGGCACCGGGATCAGCGTCGGACGGCCCGCTTCGTGGGCGTTGCGTCCGGTCGTGTTGTCGTACCCCCCCAAGGTGCTCACGGGTGCCGCATTCGCTCCATCGTGCGCATCACCATTCCCACCTGGACCAGATAGAGGATCGCGGACCACAGGTACATGGCCAGACCCCAGATCAGAAAGCCCCAGCCGATCGCCAGCACGATCCGTGCCCACATGGCGTCGTACTGCCCCAGCAGAACCAGCGGGAGGCCGGACATCAGCGCGAACGTCGCCGCCTTACCGATGTAGGTGACGGGAAGCGCCGTCAGCCCGCGAGTGCGCAGCAGCGGCAGTGTCGCCGCGAGCACCAGGTCGCGTCCGAGGAGCAGCCCGACGATCCACCACGGAAGCACACCCGCGGCAGCCATCGCGACCGGTACGACGACCATGTAGATCCGGTCGACTGCGGGGTCGAGCAGCGCGCCCAACCGCGAGGACTGGTTGTCGAACAGCCTGGCGATCTTGCCGTCCGCCCAGTCGGAGGCCCCACTGAACACCAGCACCGCGACGGCCCACCCCGTCGCTTCGGCGATCAGCAGCAGATAGAGGAAAACCGGTACCAGCACAAGACGGACGACCGACAGTGCATTTGGCACCGTCAGCACCCGGTCCTGCGGTGCCAGATCCCCGGTCGCAGCGCCGCCGCCCGGTCGATCCCCAGAGGCCTCGGCCATGGGTAGAACCTAGCGGAACACGCCGGGCAGGCTCAGCGCCGACATGGAGTCCTCCGACAGCGGGTTGTCGTGCACCATGTACGTCCACGTCGAGGTCGGCCGCGCGAGCTTGGACAGATCGACACCCTGCTCGTCCTCGATCGACGGCGCGGTGTCGAACGTCTGCTGGGCCGCTTCGATGGCGTCGGCGGCCAGCGAGGCGAAGGCGTCGACGGCCATCCGGTGGAATTCGTCGAGCGGATTCTGCCGGCCGAGGGCGCGCAGGTGGATGCTCTCCCGGATGTCGGCCAGGTAGGCCAGGTGCTCGGTCCAGCCGCGGTCGAGGTGGTAGAGCATGATCAGCCGGCAGATCTTCGTCAGCTTCTCCTCGCCGTCCGGGCCGAGTTGCTCGACGAGTTCCTCGTAGCGCGTCGGCGACAGCTCGGCCAGTTCCTCGCGCGCGGTATCGGTGCGCAGCAGTTTGTCCCGGCGCTCCACGAGTATCGAACGCTGCTGGGCGATCAGCTGGTTGTAGCGCCACGTGGTGGCGTGCACGTCGAGTAGTCGACCCTCGGCGATCCGCTGGGCGTGTTCGAGCAGGGTCGCCGCCTTCGGGCTGACCACGAGACCGTCCTCATCACAGTCCAGCGGCAACTTGTTGCCCTCGAGATGTGACACCACGACGTCGTCCTCCCAACTGGAGAAGAACACCGACGAGCCGGGGTCGCCCTGTCGCCCGGCGCGACCCCGCAGCTGGTTGTCCAGCCGCTCGGTGTGATGTCGCCCGGTGCCGATGACGTGGAGTCCACCGAGATCGGCCACCGCATCGTGGTCTGATTCGTCCGAACCGCCCAGTCGGATGTCGGTGCCGCGGCCGGCCATCTGGGTGGAGACGGTGACCGCGCCCAGCGCGCCCGCCTCGGCGATGACGGCCGCCTCTTCGGCGTCGTTCTTGGCGTTGAGGACCACAGCGGGTACCCCGGCTTTGACCAGCCGCGCGTGCAGGTCCTCGGACTCGGCGACGTCGCGGGTCCCGACCAGCACCGGCTGACCGGTCTGGTGAACGGTCGCGATGTGCTCGATGATGCCCTCGTTCTTGGCCGCTACGGAGACGTACACCCGGTCGGTCTCGTCTTCGCGGATGTTGGGGGCGTTGGGCGGGATCGGGGACACACCCAGCTTGTAGAACTGGCGCAGCTGCTCGCCGGCGGCCAGCGCGGTGCCGGTCATTCCGCACACCGTGGGGTACCGGTTGATCAACGCCTGCACCGTGATGGTGTCGAGCACCTCCCCGGTCTCGGTGGTCTCGATCCCCTCCTTGGCTTCGACGGCAGCCTGGAGGCCGTCCGGCCAGCGCTGCAGGGTCGCGATCCGGCCGCGGGAGGCGTTGATCAGGTGCACGGCGTCGTCGCGGACGATGTAGTGGATGTCGCGCTGCAGCAGCACGTGGGCGTGCAGGGCGACGTTGATCTCGGTGAGCGTGGTGGCGACGTGCTCCTCGGAGTACAGGTCGATCCCGCCGAGCGCCGCCTCCACCTTCAGGGCGCCCGATTCGGTGAGATGCACGTTGCGGCTGTCGCTGTCCGCAGCGAAGTCCTTGCCCTCGGTGAGCTCGCCGACCAGCCGGATGAGCTCGATCCGGGGCGTCTCCCGGTGGCTGGTGCCGGCCAGCACCAGCGGCACCAGCGCCTCGTCGACGAGGACCGAGTCGGCCTCGTCGATCAGCGCCACGTCGGGGTTCGGGGACACCAGGTCCTCGACGTCGGTGACCAGCTGGTCGCGCAACACGTCGAAGCCGATCTCGTTGACCGAGGCGTAGGTGACGTTGCACTGGTAGGCCTCGCGGCGCTGTGCGGCGGTGGACTCGGCGGTGATCCAGCCGACGGTCAGTCCCATGGCCTCGATCAGCGGAGCCATCCACTCGGCGTCGCGGCGGGCGAGGTAGTCGTTGATGGTGATGACGTGCACCCGGCGGCCCGCCAGCGCATAACCGGCGGCGGCGATCGCGCCGGACAGGGTCTTGCCCTCGCCTGTGGCCATCTCGACGACGTCGCCGGCGAGCATCCGCAGGGCGGCCTGCAACTGCACGTCGAAGGGACGCAGGGTGGTGGTCCGTTCGGCCGCCTCCCGGGCGATCGCCAGGAACTGTGGCAGATCGGCGGAGTCCGCCAGGTCGTCGAGCTCGAGCAGCTGGGCCGCCTTGCGTAGCTGCTCATCGTCGAGTTCGGCCGCCTTGGCATCGAATTCGGCGGACTTGTCGACGAGCTCGGTCGACTGTGTCTGATCCTTCTCCGCGCTCGCTCCGAGCAGCTTCCAGAAGCGATTGGACAGCCGCCCTGTCCTGGGTTTCGACGAGGTCTTAGAAGAGGTCCGAGCCACATGTTTACGGTACGCGGCCCGCGTCGGACCCCTTCCCGTAGGCCGAACGGAGCTCCATACTCACCCGGTGAGTGCGACCCGCGCCGTCTACGAGACCCCTGTCCTCATCGCCGGTGCCGGCCCGGTCGGGCTCACCGCCGCTCTCGAACTGACCCGCCGCGGTATCGGCTGCCGGATCATCGATCCACTGCTCGAGCCCCCGCGTTATGCCAAAGCCGTTGGCGTGCAACCACGCACGCTGGAGATTTTCGAGGGCATGGGGGTGTTGCGCCGTATCCTCGACGCGGGCACCCGGATGAACGGCCAGATCGTCTACGTCAACGGTCAGCAGGTCGCGCGCATGGAGTTGCCGGTGCCGGCCGACGTTCCGTTCGGGTTCTTCTGCATTCCGCAGTACGAGACCGAACATGTCCTGCGCGAGGAGTTGGCCCTGCGCGGGGTGACGGTCGAACGCGGGAGCAGGCTGACGGGCTTCGACCACGACGCTCACGGAGTGAGCGCGACCGTGTCCTGCGACCGCGGTGATCAGACGGTGCGCGCGGGGTATCTGATCGGTGCCGACGGCGCCCACAGCGTCGTGCGCAGGACACTGGGGCTGACGTTCGAGGGTGCGGCGTTCGAGGAGCAGTACATGCTCGGCGACGTCGAGGTCGACTGGTCGATGCCCGCCGGTTACGGCATCCGGTCGATGCACCAGACCGACGGCACCACCGACGACCTGCTGGTGTGTATCCCGCTTCCCGGCCGCGGCCGCTACCGGATGTCGATGCTGGTCCCCGACGAGTTGCGCGGGGACCAGGTGGCGGGCGACGGGGTGGCGCACGGATTCTCCGGTGACCGCACTCCTGAGCTGCACCACATCCAGGCCGTCATCGACCGCCTCTCCCCCGAACGGGTGGTTGCCCGCAACCTGCGGTGGTCGTCGGTCTTCCGGATCAGCCACCGCATCGTGGACCGGTACAGCCTGCCCGCGGGGTCGAGCCGGGTGTTCGTCGCCGGCGACGCCGCCCACATCCACCCACCGACGGGGGCGCAGGGGATGAACACCGGAATCCAGGACGCCCACAATCTGGCATGGAAGCTCTCGCTGGCGGTTTCGGGGGTCGCGGCACCGGGGCTGTTGGACAGCTACGACGCCGAACGTCGTCCGATCGGCGAGGAGGTCGTCGGCCGCACGGTGCGCAGTGCGCGCGAAGGGATAGGCGCCGATTCCGCCGATCCCGATTTTGTCGTCCGGCGCGAGGCGCAACTGTTGATCGACTACGCCGGCAGCCCGATCGTGAGCCCCGCAGCAGCGACGACATCTGGACCGGCCGCCGGTGAGCGGGCGCCCGACGTGCGCGGGCTGACCCGCGCGGTGGTCACCGGTTCGTTCCGGCTCTTCTCCCTGCTGACTGCCCGCGAGCACACCCTGCTGCTTTATGCCGGCGCCACGGCGGGCAGGGACGAGGTCGCGGGGTTCGAGAGCATCGCGGCGGCCGCTGTCGAGGCGGCGCACGGCTTGCTGGACGTCTACCTGGTCGCGGCCGGACCGGCCGAGGTGGCCACGACGGTCCTTCCGCTGATCACCGACGAGGACGGCGACTTCGCGCACACCTACCGAACCTCGAACTCATCGGCGTACCTGGTTCGTCCGGACGGATATCTCGCCTACGTCCAGCACGAGGGCGCACCGGACGTCGACGGCGTGCGCGCCGCCCTGCGCCTGACATTCCGATAGGCCGCTGAGCCGGGCATCCTCCCCACCTGCGGCGGCGGGCTGCGGTAGCTTCCCCGCAGACGGGCTCGCGCGCGGGGGGAGGTGCTCGATGTGAACGACGACGCGTTCGAGCCGTCCCTGGACTGGAGCAGCGAGCTGTCCAGTTCGGCCCTATGGGTTGCGCAGACCTTCTTCCTCACCGCGGTCTGCCTGGTGTTGATCCTCGTCGCGATCGGCCGCTTCACCGGGTGGGGGCGCCAGTTCTGGCGTGTCACAGGCGATTACTTCACCGGCAGGCAGAGCGCTGTGGTGTGGCTGCTCTTCGCGCTTCTGCTGCTGTCGGTGGTCGTCTCGGTGCGCATCAACGTGTTGCTGACCTACTACGTCAACGATCTGTTCACCGCGCTGCAGGTTGCGTTCCAGGGCGGCACGTCGGACGCGGATGCGCGCAGGGCGAGCGGCATCGCGGGGTTCTGGGCGACGATGACGGTGTTCGCCGTGCTGGCGGGCTGTTTCATCGTGCGACTGCTGCTCGACATGTACGTGATGCAGCGCTTCATCATGCGGTGGCGAATCTGGCTGAGCCACCGCTACATCGACGATTGGCTCGGCGATCTCGCGTACTTCCGGGCCCAGTTCGCCGGCAGGCCGATCGACAATCCGGATCAGCGGATCCAGCAGGACATCGACGTGTTCACCACCGGTGTCGGCGGCGAGACCAACAACCCGATCTACAACTCGGGCAACACCTTGTTGTTCGGAGCGGTGGAGGCCGTGTTGTCGGTGCTGTCGTTCGGCACGATTCTGTGGCGACTGTCGGAGTCCGTCACGATCGGCGGTCTGACCCTCCCCCGCGCGCTGTTCTGGATCGTGCTCGGCTACGTGCTGGTGGCCACCATCGTCGCGGTGGTCATCGGCCGACCGTTGATCCGGCTCAGCTACCTCAACGAGGTCCGCAACGCAGGTCTGCGCTACGCGCTGGTGCGGGTGCGCGACGCGGGTGCGGCCATCGGGCTGTACCGGGGTGAGCCCGCCGAGCGGCGGTTGCTCAAGGGCCGACTGGATTCGGTGATGGACAACTACCGCGGCTGGCTCAACCGGATGATGTTGTTCTTCGGCTGGAATGTGTCGATGAGCCAGGCCATCAACCCGCTGCCGTGGCTGGTGCAGGCGCAGGGGCTGTTCGCGCAGCGGCTGTCCTTCGGCGATGTGTGGCAGTCCTCGAACGCCTTCGGCGCGATCCACGATTCGCTGTCGTTCTTCCGCAACGCCTACGACCAGTTCGCGAGCTACCGCGCGGTGATCATCCGGCTCGACGGACTGGCCGACCAGAACGCGCGGGCCGCGACGTTCACCTCGGTGGCCACCGAGGAGTCCGGTGACCGCTCCCTCGACGTGGTGGCGGTCGAGGTGCGCAGGCCGGACGGAACCCCGCTGGTCCGGGCGCTGGACGTACACCTGGATCCCGGTGAGACACTGCTGATCACCGGTCCCTCGGGGGTCGGCAAAACGGTACTGCTGCAGAGTCTGGCCGGACTGTGGCCGTTCGCGTCAGGCCGGGTCAACCTGCCGCAGGGGCGGGACGCCGCGATGTTCGTGCCGCAGCTGCCCTACCTGCCGATCGGTGACCTGCGCACGGTGGTCACCTATCCGTTGCCGCCCGGCACAGTCGAGGATCGGGCAGTGCAGCAGGCGCTGAGCGATGTGGCGCTGTCGCACTTGGTGATCCGGCTCAGTGACGTCCAGGAGTGGGCCAAGGTGCTCTCGGTCGGCGAGCAGCAGCGCATCGCATTCGCGCGCATCCTGCTGAGCCGGCCCGCTGTGGTGTTCCTCGACGAGACGACGTCGTCGATGGACGAGGGTCTCGAGCAGATGCTCTACCGGGCCCTGCGCGCCGCGCTGCCGGAGACCGTCGTCGTCAGTGTCAGTCACCGAGCGACCGTGCAGCAGTTCCACGGCCGCCGCCTGGAACTCACCGGAGACGGGTCCTGGCGGCTGGGTCGACTCGCCCCGTCGGGATAGCCCGCCACAACACGCCGGCGGCAGTGTGTCGGGGTAGTTTGCCCGAATGGAAACGTTCACCCCGACGCTGGATTGGGGCAGCGAGCTCTGGACATCGCTCTGGTGGATCGCCCAGGGCTGGGCGTACGCAGCGGTCTCGACGCTCATCGTGCTGGTGCTGATCGCCCGCTACACGACCTGGGGTCGGCAGTTCTGGCGGGTCACCCGCGGATACTTCACCGGCCCCGAGAGTGTCGTCGTCTGGGTGTGGCTGGCAGGCATCCTGCTGCTGGTCATCGCAAGCGTGCGACTGTCGGTGTTGTTCAGCTTCCAGGGCAACGACATGATGACCAGCTTCCAGGTCATCGCGTCCGGTGTCGGCGCGGGCGACGACGCGGTGAAGGAGTCGGGAGGCAGTGGCTTCTGGATGTCGATGGGCGTCTTCGCGGTTCTGGCCGTCATCAACGTCGCCACCATCATGCTCGACCTGTTCGTCACCCAGCGGTTCATGCTCCGGTGGCGAACGTGGCTCACCGACGAGCTGACCGGCGACTGGCTCGACGGCAAGGCCTACTACCGGACACGGTTCATCGACGACACCATCGACAACCCCGACCAGCGCATCCAGGCCGACATCGACATCTTCACCGCCGGTGTCGGAGCCCTGCCCAACACCCCGAACAACACGTCGGGAACCACGCTGCTGTTCGGCGCCGTCGCCTCGATCGCCTCGATGATCTCCTTCACCACGATCCTGTGGAACCTGTCGGGGCCGGTGACTCTGCCGCTGATCGGTTTCGAGCTACCGAAGGCGATGTTCGTCATCGGCATCGTCTACATCCTGTTCGCCACCGTTGTCGCGTTCATCATCGGCCGGCCGATCATCACGCTGTCGTTCAACAACGAGAAGTTCAACGCCGCCTTCCGGTACGCGTTGGTGCGACTGCGTGACGCGGCCGAAGCGGTGGCGTTCTACCGGGGTGAGGTCGCCGAGCGCACCGGGTTGCGGCGCCGCTTCGCGCCGATCGTGGCGAACTACAAAAAATACGTGAACAGGCTGGCGGCGTTCCTGGGCTGGAACCTCTCGATCAGCCAGGCGCAGGAGCTGATCCCCTACATCGTGCAGTTCTCCCGGTTCTACAACGGTGAGATCACCCTGGGACAGCTCTCGCAGACAGCGAGCGCCTTCCGCGAGATCCTCACCGGGCTGTCGTTCTTCCGCAATGCCTACGACAACTTCGCCGGCTACCGCGCCGCGATCATCCGCCTGCACGGCCTGGTGATCGCCAACGAACAGGGCCGGGCGCTGCCCTCGCTCGACGCGACTGATTCCACCGACGGCCGTGTCGAGTTGGACGACGTCGAGGTGCGAACCCCCGACGGCCGTCAGCTGATCGACCCTCTCGACCTGTCGCTGGAGCGCGGGGACGCGCTGGTGATCACCGGCGCCTCGGGCAGCGGAAAGACCACGCTGCTGCGCAGCCTCGGACGGTTGTGGCCGTACGCCTCCGGTGCGATCAGGTACCCGATCGAGGAGAACGCGACGATGTTCCTCTCGCAGATGCCGTACGTGCCGCTCGGTGATCTGCGCACCGTGGTGTCGTATCCGAACGAGACCGGCAGCATCACCGACGAGAATCTGCGTGCGGTGCTCGACGAGGTGGCGCTGCCACACCTGGCCGGCCGCCTGGACGAGGAGCAGGACTGGGCCAAGGTCCTCTCCCCCGGCGAGCAACAGCGAATCGCTTTCGCCCGCATCCTGCTGACCAAGCCCCAGGCGGTCTTCCTCGACGAGTCGACCTCGGCACTCGACGAGGGCCTGGAGTTGATGCTCTACCGGCTTGTTCGCTCGGAGCTACCAGACACGATCGTGGTCAGCGTCAGTCACCGCAGTACGGTCGAGCAGCACCACAACCGGCAGTTGCAGCTGCTGGGCGAGGGTCGGTGGTATCTCGGCGACGTCGGCGACGAGCCCGCCCGGGTCTAGCTTCGCCCGTCAGTCGCGGGCGGGCTGTGCGCCTGCACGCTCGGCGGCGTGCTCTCCGGCCCGCCTGCCGAAGAACGATCCCTCACCGAGCTGCGTGCCGCTGGCGTAACCCTTGCCGTCCTGGGCGATGTTGGAGGCACAGGCGCCCGCCGCGTACAGCCCGCGGATCACGCTGTCGTCCTCGCGGAGCACCTCGCCGTCGATCGAGACCTTCAGACCACCCATCGTGAACCCGGAGTACATCGCTCGGCCCAGCGTCAGGTCGAAGGCCGCCCATGGGCCGGTGTCCTGTGCGGCAAGGTATTCCGGCTGCTTGTGGAAGTCCGGGTCCTCGCCCACGGCGGCGTTGCTGTTGTAGCGGTCCAGGGTCGCGGCGAGGTTGCCCGAAGGGATCCCCAGGGCTGCCTCCATCTCCGCGACCGTCTCCCAACCGTCGATGAACTTGATCAGCGGCATCTCGGGCATCTGCATGTGCGCCTCGTCGACGATGAGATATGCCGATTGGTCCGGTTGTTCGAGCACGAACGCAGAGGTGCGCGAATGGTAGGAGTCCTCGGCGACGAACCGCTTGCCATCGGAGTTGACGATGACGCCGGTCAGCAGGATCTCCGGCGGGTACGCGGCCGCGGTGATGAACAACTGGTCCAGATTCGTCGCCACGCCGCCCGCCGAGGCGCCCAGCTTGATGCCCAGTCCGTCGTCGTTGGGGTTGCCGAGGATGTACGGGGCCACCGTGCCGTGGTGTTTGGTCTTGCGTTCCTGACCGAGGGCGGGCGTGTATTCGGCCACCATGTCGGCGTTCATCGCGAAGCCGCCCGCGGCGATGACCACGGACTTGGCCTTGACCTCGCCGGTCTCGGTGAAGTGCTTCCAGCGCACCCCGGCCACCGCACCGTCGTCGTCGATGACGAGCGCTGTCGCACCGGTCTCGTAGCGGATCTGCACACCAAGGTCGGCAGCGCGCTTGACCAGGAGGTCGATCACCATCGACGCGCCGCCCAGTTCGCCGGGGACCGGCACGGAATGCCCACGGGGCGCCGGGGTGGCCTGCTCGCAGAACGGCCACACCTTTTCGTTGCCTGTGTAGGACAACCCTTCGGTGCCCGGCGGGACCACGACCTTGCCCGGGTAATAGCTGCGCTCGAACTCGAAGCCCAGTGCCTCGAGCCAATTGAAGTGCTCCACGCTGCCGTCGCAGTAGGCGCGGATCTTGTCGTGTTCGGGGTCGCGGGACTGCGACACCAGGTACTTGTACATCTCCTCCGGCGAATCGTCGTGGCCTGTCGCCTGCTGGACGGCGGTGCCGCCGCCGAGATAGAAGTGGCCGCCGGCCATCGAGGTGGTGCCACCGGCTGCTGCGGCCTTCTCCAGCACCAGGACGCGCGCCCCGGCCGCTGCGGCACTGACGGCCGCGCAACCGCCTGCGATACCGAAGCCGAGAACCACGACGTCCGCCTCTTCGGACCACGAGGTGACCTCACGGGCGGGCACGGTTTCCGGGATGTGCTGCATGGTCAATTCTGCTCCTGTGTCACGCGGTCTCCCGCTTTACATGGTCAAAGAACGCGTGGATTTTCGGTGGTATGCAGGCGATCTCGAGGTAGGGCACACCGGAGTCCTCGGCGGAGACGTACGCGAACCGCATCCCGCCGGGCATGGTTCCCGCCATGACGACCGGCGCGCCCGCGCGCTCGGCGTCGGCAACTGCAGCCTCGAAGGATTCGGTATCGGCGGCCTCGACGCAGATGTGGTGCAGGCCCGGCCCGCGGGTGTCGAGAAACTCGGTGTAGACGCTCCGACCGGTCACCGGAGCGATCAGTTCGAGTTGGGTGTCTCCGGCATAACTGAACGAGATGTCGGCGATGAAGTCCGCGGGTTGCCCGCGGTACGAGCAGGTGTCTGGGGCGAAGTGGACGCCGGGCATCCGTACCCACTTCTTGGCGCCGAGCAGCGAGGTCAGCGCCGCTTCGGTGGCCGGCAGGTCGCGCGTGACCCACGCAATCTGGACAGGTGTCTGGTCAGGCATCGCTACGAGAATATCGCCAGCGGAGCGCACTGGCTAGAACGTGTTCTAATTCGTCGCCAGCATGTCGGTCAGCAGGGCGATCTGGGCGTCGAACGCCGCCTCGGGGTCGGTGAAGGTGTCCGGACCGTACTGCCCGAACACTTCGAGGCTGATGGCGCCGACCAACGCCGCCCACAGGGTGAGGCTCCTGGCGACCACCGCGTCTCCCGCAGTGATCGAGAACTCGGCGCGCAATCCCTCAAAATCCATCGAGAGGCCTTGCGGCACAGTGTGTTCGACGTCGGGTATCTCACCGGCGGCAACACCCTCGTCGACCACGGTGAGCAGCGCGCCGACCACCCGCGTCCCGGGGCCGACCGTCCGTTCCCTGGGCGCGTGATATCCGGGCACCGGGCTGCCGTAGAGCAACGCCCAATTGGCGGGCTGCGCTATCGCCCAGCGCCGTGCGGCCCTGGACATCTCGGTGATCCTCGCGCGTGCCTGGTGGGGGGCGCCGTCGCGCGCGCGCTCGACGGTGTCGGCCAGGTCGGTATAGGCGTCCACCAAGAGCAACGTCAGCAATTCATCGCGACTGGCCACGTAGCGATACACCGCCGACGAGACCATGCCCAGGTCCCGGGCGATCGCGCGCAGCGACAACCCGGCCGCACCCTCGGTGATCAGATGCTGACGTCCGAGTTCGACGATGCGCCCTTCGATGCGCTGGCGCGAGTCCTGTCGCTTACCCACTGCCACAGTCTTGCACAAAACGAGATCAGTGCTCTTGATTTTGCCGTCCGGTGGTGGCAGTCTGGCGTGACGAGAGCAGCGCTCTCGTTTCTGAACTCGAAGGGAGAACACCATGTCCGATCGCTACGACACGCCGGGATTTGCGGCCCGGCTTTTCAACAACGTGATCCGCCGTCTGGCCGAGGCGGGTGTCAGCATCCAGGGCAGCACCGCGCTGCGGGTCCGCGGACGCAGCACCGGCGAGGTCCGCGGTGTGGTGGTGAATCTGCTGACCGTGGACGGCCGAGACTATGTGGTGTCGCCGCGCGGCAATACCCAGTGGGCACGCAACGTCCGCGCAGCGGGTGAAGTCGAGGTGGGTCCGCTCAGGCGTGGACGCCGGCGGCGGGTGGTCGAGATCGCCGACGACGCCAAGCCCGCACTGCTGACGCCGTATGTCCAGCGGTGGTACTGGCAGCTCAAGGGCCATGTCGGCGGGCTGACGCCCGCTTCCACGACCGACGAGCAACGAGCCGTCGCGCCGTCGATCCCGGTGTTCGAGCTGGTCCGCTAGTTCAGCGCGGGCGCGGCCGGCAGGGTGGCCGATGCGGCGGAGATGGTGTCCTGCTGGGCCTGCTGGCTGGCGACCTGCCACGACACCGCGGCCGGCAGATCACCCCAGGTGCTGTTGAAGATCCCGATGAGCGCGGTGCGCCCATCCGCCGTCGGGGTGTACACCGGGCCGCCCGAGTCGCCCTTCTGGCTGACCACACCATCGGACATCGTGAACCAGCCGTTGTTGACTGCGGCGACCTTGCCGCAACTCTCCCCGGTCACCACACCGAAGTGACAGACCGGCATGCCGACTGTGGGGAGCACCGCCGGATCGGTGATCAGCACCCGCCCGCCGGGCAGCACGTTGTTGACCGCGACCTCGGGCGTCAGGTGGATGACCTGCCAGTCGGCGATCTGATGGTTGGTGTCGACGGTGGTGCCGTCCGGGGTGTTGTCGCGGAACGACCCCTGGGTGCCGATCAGATTGCCCTGCCTGTCCGACACTGTCCCGGAGGCCCGGCAGTGGCCCGCGGTGTAAGCGGTCCGCGTCTGGGGATCGACATAACCCAGGGTGCACAGCACGCTGTCCTGATGGATCTCCATGCCGGGATGGACCAGCACTCCAGGCTGCGCGGATGCGGTTGCCGCAGGCAGCAGTAAAGCGACGACGGGAGCGACCACCGCGAGCAGAAGCTGCAGTCCTCGACGTGGCGATCGTGTTGACGACCGATCAGACATAGCGCCCCCTCCGCTCTCTTCCCGACGGGTGATACCCGCACGCACTGCTTGCGTAACGGGGACATCGCGATCTGGAAAAGGGTCGTTACACAAGGTGCGACGTCTGGATCAGGGGATGGTGAGCACCTGTCCGGGGTGAATCAGGTCCGGATTCGGGATCCCACTGGCCTCGGCGATGGCCCTGTATCGGTTGCCGTCCCCGTAGAACTTCTCGGCGATCGCCCACAGCGTGTCACCGGACACGACCGTGTACGTCCTCGGTGCCGGCGGCGGAGGAGGCGGGGGCGGCGGAGGCGGCGGAGCCGGGGCCGCCTCGGGTGCGGGTGCGGGCTCTGCTGCCGATTTCTCGTTTTTCGCTGAGGCCTCGGCCGCGGCCTCGGGTTCGGCAGCCGATTCTGTCACCGGCGGCGGCGGAGCCTGATCGGTCTCGGTGTTCGAAGCCCACTTCGCGCCGTCTTTTCCGTAGAGAACGAGGTTGCGGTCGTCCTGGAGAGTCAGCCGAGCATCCTTGGTGCCCTTGGTGTCGCTGTGCCACACCGGTTTGTCCGCCGTGTACAGGACGAAGTTGCCGTCCTTCTGGACTTCGGCGCGAACGACGTTCTGGCCGTCGGTGCCGGTCGCCCACACGGCCTGGCCGCGACTGGCGAGCACCAGGTTGCCATCGTCCTGCAACGTGAGTGTGTATGCACCGTTGGGTGACGTTAACCCTTGTCCCCGTTCGAGTTTCTCACCGTGCTGGAGCGTGTCTGCCATGTCGGGTTCCTCTCGTTGCAGGCACGTCTGACACTAGCGGCCGCTGCGCAACGCGGGAGCGATACGGCGATCAGGAATCGAAGCCGAGCCCGGCGGCGTCCAGCGCACGCAACAACAGGTTTCGACGGCCCGCAGAGTGGTCGGCGCGGTCCAGGGACCACTTGGTGGCCTGGATCCCGACAGTGGCCAGCGGCTCCGGGGGGAACGGCAGCGGCTTCTTGCGCACCATCTCCAACCGGGTCCGGGGCGTCTGCGCCCCGTCCAGCAGATCCAGGCACACATCGGCGGCGAACCGGGCAGCGCCGACGCCGAGTCCGGTGAACCCGTTCACGTAGGCGACGCGGCCTTCGCGGGCCAATCCCCAGTGCGCACAGAACCTGGTGTTGGTGTCGATCGCACCCGCCCAGCGATGGGTGAACCGGACATCGTCGAGTTGCGGAAAGGTGATGAAAAAATGCCCGGCTAGCCGGCGGAAGATGTCCTGGCGGTTTTCGTAGCCCGAGTCCACACGCCGCCCGAAGTGGTAGACGGCGTCGTAGCCGCCCCAGACGATCCGGTTGTCCATCGTCATGCGGTAGTAGTGAAACTGGTTGGCGGAGTCGCCCACTCCCTGTCGGCGCTGCCAGCCGATGCGGTCCACCTGGGCGTCGGTCAGGGGCTCGGTGGCCAGGACGTAGTCGTAGACGGGCACTGTGAACAGGCGGTTGCGCTTGAGCAGGCTGGGAAAGACGTTGGTGGCCAACACCACTTGACGACAGGTGATGGTCGGACCGTCGGTGTGCACCCGCAGCGCCGCACCGCCCGAGTTTATCTGCGTCGCAGTGGTGTGCTCGAAGATCTCGACGCCGACGTCGCGACAGGCCCGCGCCAGTTCCAGGGCAAGCTTGGCGGGGTTGACGATCGCGCACGTATCGGCGCTGTACAGACCCGCCAGGTACGTCGGCGACCGCACTTCGTCGCGGACCTGCTGCTGGTCGAGGAACCGGCCCTGGTCTTCGGCGGCGGCCTGTTCGAGCCACTCGACCTGATGTGGTTCGGTCGCGACCGCCAGCATTCCGGTGCGCTGCCACTCGGTGTCCAGGCCGAGTTCGGCGATCTCGGTCTGCATGCCGTCGAGGTTCTCGATGCCCAAGTCCTCGAGGGTCTCGATCTCGTTGGGCCAGCGGGACTTTCCGTTCTCGATCCCGTGGGTCAGGCTCGCCTCGACGAAGCCGCCGTTACGCCCCGAGGCCGCCCAGCCGATGCGGTCGGCCTCGACGAGCACGATGCGCCGGTCGGGATGGCGCCGCGCAGCGTGCAGGGCGCTCCACAGCCCCGCGTAACCTCCGCCGATCACCAGCAGGTCGCAGGTGACCGGACCCGGCGCCCGGGGGAACTCCGGTCTCGGTACATCCAGCCACATCGACCCGAAGCTGCTTCCGGCGAGTGAACGGTCGACCAGTGCGGGGTCGACATGAGCGTCGAAGACCGTCTCCACACCACGAACACTACGGCCTGTCCGCACGCGACGTTGTTGTTCAGCCACGCTATCGGGGGACGTAGGCGGGTGACTGCTCCCCGGCCCGCTCGGCTGCGCCGGCAGGCAGCCACCCGGGCGGGCCGAAGATGTAGCCGAGCTTGTCCCGGATACCGCGTGCGGCGCGGACATCGCGGCCGATCGCGGCGTATTCGCGCGTCTGCAGCTTCCAGATGTTGAACGTCTCGACCGGCTTGGTGAGCCCGTAATGCGGCCGGAACAACTCAGGCTGAAAGGTGCCGAACAGCCGGTCCCAGATGATCAGGATTCCACCGTAGTTCTTGTCCAGATACTCCGGATCCATTCCGTGATGCACGCGGTGATGCGACGGGGTGTTGAAGACGAACTCGATGGGCCGCCAGAGCTTGCCGATGCGCTCGGTGTGTATCCAGAACTGGTAGATCAGGTTGATCGAGAAGCTCACAAAAATCATCCACGGCGGAACGCCCAAGAGCGGCAACGGGATCCACATCAGGATCTCCCCGCTGTTGTTCCACTTCTGTCGCAGCGCCGTCGCGAAGTTGAAGTACTGGCTGGAGTGGTGCGCCTGGTGGGTGGCCCAGACCAGTCGCACCCGGTGCGCGGTGCGGTGGTAGGCGTAGAACAGCAGGTCCACACCGACGATCGCGATCACCCACGTGTACCACTGCGTGGCAGGCAGCTGCCACGGCGCTAGGTAGGCGTAGATCGCCGCATAGCCCAATAGCGCCAGGAACTTCCAGGCTCCCATCGTGAAGACGGAGACCAACCCCATCGAGATGCTGGCCCAGGAGTCTCGGGTGAGGTATGCCCCTGAAACCGGTCGGCCGGCGTCGGAGGGATCCCCGAGGTCCTCCAGTTTGCGCGCCGCGGTCCATTCGATGATCAGCAGCAGCAGGAAGAACGGGACCGCGAAGAGCACGGGGTCGCGCATCTGCTGCGGCAGTACGTCCAGGAACTCCACAGCGGCACCTCCGGTGAAAGTCTAGATCTCTACAGGAAGCTCAGGACGTCGTCGCCCCAGGCGCGACGCACGTCGGCGTCGAGATCGTCGACCACCGAATCCTGTTTGTCGATCACCAGGGTGGAGCGGTGCTCGGCTTCGTAGGGCCGCCATGTCGGTGCACCGTCCGGGCCGGAGGGTGCACCGTTTGTGGCGAAGTTGACCCATCGGGTCCGAAGACGCTCCGACACCGCTCTGCCCGTCTTGAGTCCGCCCAGGGCAAACGTCGGATCCTTGCGCCCGGCGACGAGATTGCCCCACACGTAGGGCAACTCGGTGGCGTGCGCGGCGTGCAGCCGGACCATCCGCAGCATCGGTGTGGCGAAGTCGAACCGGTACAGGTACACCGGCGCGACGGCACGGTGGCCGTCGGCGTACCAGATCGAGGGCATCCGGAAGCCCAGATCGCTGGTCAGTCCCATGCCCTTGGCCTTGCCGCGGCCCCGGTAGGTGCCGCCAAGTCGACTGTCGTCCGGCAGTTGCAACCCGGGTTGCTCGGCAGCGATCTCGGCGAACATCGCCTTGATGGACTCCGGCGTGATCGGCATCAACGGCGACTTCATGTACCGGAACAGCGCCGCCTCGTTCTTGTTGGTACCGATGATCAGCGGTACCGGATGAGTTCGTCCCGCTCTCGCGAGGTTGACCGGGTAGTCGGGAACCAGGTCACCGTCGACGATGGGCGCGAACGCGAGGCGGCCGGGGGTGCGCACCGGCACCTCGTCGAACACGGTCCTGGACGCTTCCACGATCGCGTCGATCGGAAGCTCAGCCAGCCGGCCGAGGTTCCGGTGTCCGATATCGAGCTCCTCGAGGATGCGGCCGGCCACCCGCCCGGCGCGGTCGGCGTCGTAGGACGACGTGACCGGTGAGCTCTGGGCGATTGCCGCGCTGAACAAGCCGGCGGCGGCCGGACTGCCCAGCAGGGTCGTGACGATGCCTCCCCCGGCAGATTCACCGAACAGGGTGACCCGGTCTGGGTCGCCGCCGAAAGCAGCGATGTTGTCCCGAACCCAACCCAGCGCTGCCAGCACGTCGCGCAGGCCGACGTTGGTGGCGAACCGCTCGGAGTCCGCGCCAAGCGACGACAGTTCCAGGAAGCCGAGGGCGCCGAGGCGGTAGTTGACCGTCACGACCACGACGTCGCCGCCCGTGGCCAGCGCCCGCCCGTGATAGAGCGGCTGGCTGGCCGAGCCGAGGATGTAGGCGCCGCCGTGCACCCACACCATCACCGGCTTGTTGTCACCGGGCTGGGTGCCCGGCGGCGCCCAGACGTTGAGCGTCAGGAAGTCCTCGCCCTGCGGGGCGCCGAGATCGATCGGGATCCTGGGGTCGGTCGGTTGGGGGCACACCGGGCCCACCCGGCCGGCGTCGGCGGGCTCCGACCACGCCGACGGCGGCTCGGGCGCCCGCCACCGGAGCTCCCCGACCGGCGGTGCGGCGTAGCGAACCGCCTTCCATGCCTTGACGGTTCCGTCGTCCACGCCGCGCACCGGGCCGTAGGTGGTGTCCACCACGGGCCGTCCGCCTGCCCTGTCGCGAGTCGTCGCGTCCGCGGTCATGCCGAACTCCTTCGATCGGTACTTGGTACGCCACTGTACCAGGATGGCGACATGTGGAGTTCAGGCTAGGCGGAGGGCGCGTGGCACATGGTCAGAACTGCAGTCTCCGTCAGACGGTCCCGCGCCGCCTCGTCGCACTGAGCGCGCCGGCGAGCATCATCAGCGTTACGCCGGCGACCGGGACGATGAGCAGTCCGACCCGCAGGCTGGTCGCATCCGCGACGACACCGACGATCAACGGTGCGCCGAGGAACCCCGCCCGCATCAGCCAGGTCAGCACCGTCAACCCGGTGCCCGCCCGAAGGCCGGGCAGTTCGTCGGCGGCGCGCATCGCGGCGGGCACCACGGTGGCCACCCCCAACCCGGCGGCCGCGAAACCCGCGACGGTGCCCGGCACCGTCGGGAAGGCCAGTGCGGTGCCCATGCCGACGGCGGCGATCATGCCGCCTGCCCGGGCCACGGCCCGCTCGCCGAACCGGTCGACGAGGCGATCGCCGATCAGCCGCCCGACGAACATGAACCCGACCAGCGCGACATATCCCAGGGCGGCGACTGAACCCGGCGCGCCGAGACTGTCACGCAGATAGAGCGTGGCCCAGGAGCTTCCCGCGTCCTCGACGCAAGCGCCGGCGATCGCGATGCCGACCAGGGCGAGCAACGACAGGTACACCGGCGCTCTGACCTCCCGCCAGCGTGTGCTGTGCGGCGACGGGTGGTCCTCGTGGTCGGGCCCGTGCAGCAGGTGGGGATAGGCCACCGCGACCACCGAGCACAACACCACCGCCGCAACGCCCAGATGAACCGGGCGCGGGACGTGCACGGCGATTGCCGCCGCGCCCATCAAGCCGCCCGCGACGGCGCCGACCGCCCACACCGCATGCAGTGAGTTGATGATCGATCGTCCGTAATCACGTTGCAGCCGAAGGCCATTCATGTTCTGTGCGACGTCGGTGATGGCGTCGCCCGCGCCCGCGACGAACAGCGCCGCGGCGAACACCAGCGGTGACGGGGCCGATGCGGCGAGCACGATGAACGCCGCGAGGACCACCGTGGAGGCGACGGCCACACGTGCGGACTGGAAACGGCGGATCAGTGATGCCGCGGTGAGCCCGGCCAGCAGGGCCCCCGCCGAGAACGCCCCGACGGCGACTCCGTAGCCGGCGTTGGACATGACCAGGTCCGATTTGATCTCCGGGTAGCGGGGTAGCAGGTTGGCGAAGAGGGCGCCGTTGGTCAGGAACAGCGCCGCGACGGCGATGCGGGCCCGCCGGTTGGGCGCTGCGGCGCTGTGCGGTTCCGGCGCCATGGTTCGGGACACTACCGAAGCCGTCGGGTGGCACGCTGGGACCGTGAGCCACGCCCTCTCCCCCACGGCCGACGAGCTGATCTCGCTCTTCCCGCCGGGCACCCGGCTCGACGGCGACGGCTCCGTCGTCGTCGGCGGGTGCCGCCTCGAGGAGGTGGCCGCCCGGTTCGGAACGCCGGTGATCGTGGTCGCCGAACACGCGCTGCGCCAACGGGCCCGGGATTACCTGAACGCATTCCGCAGCCGGTGGCCGCGTGCGGATGTGGCGTTCGCCTCGAAATCGTTCCCGTGTACCGCCGTTCAACGTGTGATGGTGCAGGAAGGTCTGCATCTCGACGTCGCCGGCGGAGGCGAGATCCTGACCGCGTTGAAAGCGGGCGCCGACCCCGCCCGACTCGTGCTGCACGGCAACGCCAAGACCGACGAAGAGGTCGCGATGGCCGTCGATCGTGGTGTCGGGCTTGTGGTGGTCGACAACTTCGACGACATCGACCGACTGGAGCACCTGGTGCCGGCAGGCCGTCGGCAGCAATGTCTGGTCAGGGTCATTCCCGGTGTGCAGGCGGCGACGCACGCCTCCCAGGCGACCGGCCACGCCCGCTCGAAGTTCGGTCTGCTGCCCGAGGATGCCCGCAGCGCCATCACTCGCATCGAGCGCAGCGCGAAACTGCACATGCAGGGCGTCCACACACACGTGGGTTCGCAGCTGCTCGACGTCGATCAACTGGCCGAGGCGGTGGCGCCGATCGCCCGACTCGGCACCTTCGAGACCTACGACCTCGGTGGCGGACTCGGGGTGCGCTACACCTATGCCGAGAACGCACCGACTCTCGACGACTACGCCGAGGCCATGGTGGCTCAGGCCCGCACGCTGCTTCCCGAGGGCAGCAGGTTGATCGTCGAGCCGGGCCGAAGCATGGTCGCGCACAACGCCTGCACGGTCTACCGGGTGACCACGATCAAGCGCGGTGAGATCGTTCACGTCGCCGTCGACGGTGGCATGGGCGACAACCTCGAGGTCTCGTTGACCGGGCAGCGTTTCGAGGCGACGCTGGTGTCGAGGGTGGGCGGCGGTGACACGGTCACCGTGGTCGGACGGCACTGCGAGTCCGGTGACGAGCTCATCGACGGCGTGTCCCTGAGTGACCCCGCGGTCGGTGACCTGCTCGCGGTGCCGGTCACCGGTGCGTACTGCTACACGATGTCCAATCAGTACAACGGTGCGCGACGCGTCCCGGTCGTGTTCGTCGCCGATGGCGACGCGAGGCTGGTGGTGCGCCGCGACACCTGGGACGACTTGGTCCTCCGCGACGTCGACTGAGGGGGCAAGATTGTCGGCATGCCCGTCGCCTCCGAGGACACCGACCTGCCCGCATCGCTGATCGAGCTCGCGCATCGCTACGGGGTGGCCACCGGGTATGCGGACTGGACGGGCCGCCCCGTGACCGTGCCGGCGTCGACGCTGATCTCGGTGCTCGACGCACTCGGTGTGCCGGCCGCAGTCGAGGACGACCGGTCCGCGGCGATCGCCGCCCACGACCGTGCCCACTGGTCCCGGGCGCTGCCGCCGGCGATCGTCGGGCGAACCGGCGCCACCACGTCGTTCTGGGTGCATGTCACGCACAACGATCCGGTCAGACTGTGGATGCGCCTGGAAGACGGCAGCGTGCGGACGGGTCTGCGACAGCTCGAAAACAACAGGCCTCCTTACGATCTCGACGGCAGACTGGTGGGCGAGGCCAGTTTCGAGCTACCCGCCGACCTGCCCATCGGCTACCACCGACTGCATCTGCAGGTCGGTTCCTCCGATACCGGCACGACGGTCATCGTGGCACCTGCGTCGCTGGAGCCCCCGGCCCGCCTCGGCTCCCGCCGCGCATGGGGACTGTCCACCCAGCTCTACAGCGTTCGCTCCCGAAACTCCTGGGGAGTAGGCGATTTGACCGATCTCACCGATCTGGCCGTCTGGTCGGCCGCCGCTCACGGGGCGGGGTTCGTGTTGGTCAACCCACTGCACGCGGCGGCACCCGTCGCGCCGATGGAGCCCTCGCCGTACCTGCCCACTTCGCGTCGATTCGTCAACCCGATGTACCTGCGGGTGGAGGCGGTCCCCGAGTTCGCCTACGTGCGGCATCGGGGCCGCATCCGCAAAGCGCAGGCCCAGGTGCAGGGCCGCGCCGACCGCTCCGACCAGATCGACCGCGACCGCGTGTGGAAGGCCAAACGTGAGGCGCTGCAGAGCATCTACCTCGTCAAGCCGTCAGCCGGGCGGGCGATCGCCTACCAGGCGTTCCTGGATCGTCAGGGCCGCAGTCTCGACGACTTTGCCACCTGGTGCGCGCTCGCCGAGCGCCACGGCGGCAACTGGCACTCGTGGCCGGAGGATCTGCGGCATCCACGCTCCGCTGCGGTTGCCCGGTTCGTCGACGAGCACCCCTCGGCGGTGGACTTCCACCGCTGGCTGCAGTGGTTGGTCGATGACCAGTTGACTGCCGCGCAGGCCGACGCGGTGCAGGCGGGGATGGAGCTGGGCATCATGCACGACCTCGCGGTCGGGGTGGATCCCGACGGCGCCGATGCCTGGGCGCTGCAGGAGGTGCTGGCCCTCGGTGTCACGGCCGGGGCGCCGCCGGATGAGTTCAATCAGCTCGGACAGGACTGGTCGCAGCCACCATGGCGGCCGGACCGGCTAGCCGAGGCGGCCTACGAGCCGTTCCGCGCGCTCGTCGGCGCGGTGCTGCGGCACGCGGGCGGCGTGCGCATCGACCACATCATCGGGTTGTTCCGGCTGTGGTGGATCCCCGAGGATGCGCCGCCGACCGCGGGCACCTATGTCCGCTACGACCACGAGGCGATGATCGGGATCGTCGCGTTGGAGGCACACCGCGCGGGCGCAGTCGTCGTCGGCGAGGATCTCGGGACGGTGGAGCCGTGGGTCCGCGACTATCTGCGTGATCGCGGTCTGATGGGCACCTCGATCCTGTGGTTCGAGATGGACCGGGAGGGAACGGGTGGCCCGCTGCCCGCCGAACGGTGGCGAGAGTCCTGCCTGTCGGCCGCCACGACCCACGACCTGCCCCCGACCCGCGGTTACCTCGCCGGAGAGCACGTCCGGCTGCGGGATGCTCTCGGGCTCCTGACCCGCCCCGCCGACGAGGAGTTGGCCGGTGACCGGGCACAGCAGCGGGCCTGGATGTCCGAACTGCGCAGAGTAGGTCTGCTCGGCGGTGACGACGACGGGGAACTCGACGTCGACGAGGTCGTGCTGGCCCTGCACCGGTATCTGGGGCGGACCCCGTCTCGGCTGTTGTCGTTGTCGCTGGCCGACGCCGTCGGCGAGGTTCGTACCCAGAACCAGCCGGGAACCGTCGACGAGTACCCGAACTGGCGGGTTCCGCTCGGCGATCCGCAGGGGCGGCAGATGCTGCTCGAGCAGGTGTTCACCGATCCGCGCGCCGCCGCCCTGTGCGAGGTGATGCGGGCGGGGGTCAAACCCCCGGTGTGACACCGCGCATGTAACACCGCGGGCTTCTGCACCGGTTTCACATTCAGCACCGCTGCGATATGTTCGCACCGCACACCGAGCCGAGGAGATAGTTGTCGTGAGAAACCGCGTTGCAGTATTCAGCGGCGGGCTCGTCGTGGCCGGAAGTGCGGCGCTGATCGGCGCCGGCGTGGCGATGTCGCAGCCGGCCCAGCCATCGCCGTACAACGTCACCGGTGAGCAATACGGCAGAGCACTGGCGATTCTGAAGAGCCAGGGCGTCAAGGCCTACTTCGGCGGTTCGACCGGCAGTGTCCTGCCGCAGTTCAACTGTTTGGTCGACTCTCAGAAGATGACCAGCGGCGGCCGGATGCTGCTGAACCTGGATTGCACCCAGGCGGCCGCGGACGCGATCAAGGCGATGGGACCCACCGGTGGTCCCACCGTCGGCGCCAACGGCGTCACGACGGTGACCCCGACGCCGCTGGTGCCGATCGCCGGTGCTCCCGGGGCAGGAGGCCCCGTGGCCGGCGCTCCCCCGCAGATCCAGGGCGGTCCCGCGATCCCCGGACAACCGATCGGCTGACCCGCCGGCTGGCACAGCTATCCGGGACCCGCGTTCCCACCTACCGACCCTGCCCGTCGTAAACTCCCGAAAGAGCGACGACGAACAGGAGCCCGCGCGATGCTGCGACCCCGCCGATTCGATGACGAGATAGACCCCGGGCCGGTGCAGATCCAGGCCCGCAAGGTGCACTTCGACCTGGCCGACAGCCCCCTGCACTGGATTCCCGGCCACCCGGTGGCCTCGCACGTGGTCAGCGTGCTCAACATCGTGCTCCCGGCCGGCGAACGCTGGTTCGTCGAGACCTTCAATGAAGCGTTGCCTCTCGTGAAAGACCCCAAGCTGGCCGAGGACATCCGCGGGTTCATCGGCCAGGAGGCCACCCACGCCGATGTGCACGATCAGGCGCTGCGCGGCTACATGGTCGACCGCGGCGTCGACCCTGCGCCGCTCCTCGATCAGGTCGAGCACCTGTTCACCGGCGTCCTCGCTCCGCCGGACACCACCGACCCGGCCCGCCGGATGACTCACCTCTGTGACCGGCTGTGGCTGATCGCCGCGATCGAGCACTACACCGCGGTGATGGGCGACTTCGCACTGAACTGCACCTGGGACGATCACGACGCGGACCCGACTCTGGTGGACCTGTTCCGTTGGCATGGCAGCGAAGAGGTCGAACACCGCAGCGTCGCCCACGATGTCGCCACGTATTTCGACAGCAGCTATCTCAGCCGCGTTCGCGCGATGGCCACGGCGGCGGTGATGCTGTGCATCTTCTTTCAGCGTGCCGCGTGGTATCTGGTCAAGACCGACCCGAGTGTCGATGCCAACTGGTGGACGTTCAACCGGATGCGGATGCGCGACTCGAAACTCGGACTGCTGCCCCGCTATCGAAAGCTCTTCGGCTCCAACACGTTGGCGTACTTTCGCCCCGGCTATTCGCCGGACGAGCTGGGCTCCACCGCTCAGGCCGTCGCGTACCTCGCGGCCTCCCCCGCGGCCCGCGCCGCCCATCTGTGATGAGGCTGCTCGAGGCGTATCGCAACACCCCGCCCAGCGCGTTCGGTCGGGCTCGTCACGACCTGACCTTGAGCCTGGCAGAGGCGGCGCTTTCGGGAATCTGGGCTGCCACTGCGGCGGTACGCCGGATCCAGCCGCCGGGCAGCGGCGCCGCGACCTTCCCGCTGCGGGTGGAGCGACGACGTGTGGTGGCCCATGACCAGGACGTGATCGAGCTGACGCTCGCCCCCGCGGACAGCGCGCCGCTGCCCAGGTGGTACCCGGGCGCCCACCTCGACCTCCATCTACCGAGCGGTCTGGTGAGGCAGTACTCGCTATGCGGGGATCCGGCATCGCCGGAGCGGTACCGCGTCGCGGTGCGGCGGATTCCCGGCGGCGGCGGCGGATCGGTGGAGGTGCACGACGCCCTGCCGCAGGGCGCGACGGTGCACACCCACGGCCCACGAAATGCGTTCCCGCTCACGGTTCCCGGCTACGGTTCGCCGTCGCGACGATTCCACTTCATCGCCGGCGGTATCGGCATCACGCCGATCCTGCCGATGCTGGGCCTGGCTCGTCGACTCGGGGTCGAGTGGTCGATGGTCTACGCCGGCCGTAGCCGTGACAGCCTGCCGTTCGTCGACGAAGTGGCGGCATTCGGCACGAACATCACCATCAGGACCGACGACCTCGACGGTGTGCCCACGGCGGCAGACCTGCTCGGCGATTGCCCCGACGGCACCGCGGTGTACGCGTGTGGGCCTGCGCCGATGCTGACCGCGATCAGGGCAGCACTGGTCGGTCGCGACGATGTCGAACTGCACTTCGAACGGTTTGCCGCAGCGCCCGTCGTCGACGGTCGGCCGTTCCGGGCCACCGTGACATCCACCGGCGAGACGGTCGACGTCGGCGCTGAGGAGACACTGCTCGGCGCGCTGCGCCGGGCTGGGGTGCATGCCCCGTACTCCTGCCAGCAGGGGTTCTGCGGCACCTGCCGAACCCGGGTGCTCGCCGGCGAAGTCGAGCACCGCGACACCTTGCTGACCGAACCCGAACGCACCGCAGGAATGATGCTGACCTGCGTGTCACGGGCTCCGGTTGGATCCGGTCTGACTCTGGATCTGTAGCGCGCAGCCATGAAATACGCCGTCTTCGCACCGGTGGGCGCAGGGCTCACCGCCGACCCGCACTGGATGACGCTGTTCGCGCAGCACCTGGAAGCCTGCGGGTTCGAGTCGATCGTCGTCGCCGAGCACACCGTGATGGTCTCGCGCTATGACAGCGTCTACCCCTACGACGAGTCCGGTCGGGTCGACCTCCCGCCGGATTGTCCGGTTCCCGATCCCGTTGACCTGCTGGCGTTTCTGGCCGGCCGCACGGATCGGCTGGGTCTGGCAACCGGGGTACTGGTGTTGCCCAACCACCATCCGGTGGTGATGGCGAAACGGGCCGCCACCGTCGACGCGCTTTCCGGCGGACGCCTGCGGTTGTGCGTCGGCGTCGGATGGCTCAGGGAGGAGGTCGAGGCGTGCGGTTCCGATTTCGGCAGCCGTGGCCGCCGGACCGACGAACAACTGCAGGTGATGCGGATGCTGTGGGACGGCCCGGCGCAGGGAGTGACCCATCGCGGTGAGTTCTTCTCCTTCGACGACGTGGTGTGCCGTCCGAAACCGCTCGCCCACTTGCCCATTCACATCGGTGGTCACAGTCGCGCGGCGGCGCTGCGGGCGGGCCGCTACGGCGACGGTTTCCAGCCGCTGGGCGTGGGTGCGGACCGCCTCCGCGAGCTGATCGCGGTCATGCGGGACGAGGCGGCCAGGCTCGGACGCGACAGCGCGGCACTGGAGGTTTCGTTGGGTCATCTGGTGACCAAGATCGACCCCGAACGGGCGGCCGGGCTCGCCGCCGCCGGTGCGGACCGGATCGTGCTGGCGCTGCCTTCGCTGCCCGCCACCACCGACATCGACGAAGTCCGCGACATGCTCTCGGCGTGCGCCGACCGACTCGGGCTGACGCCGTGAGTCTCGAGGTCGCCGACCGGCTCGCGGTCAGCGACCTGGTCCACCTGTACGCGTCGGCCGTCGATGATCGCCGGTTCAGTGATGTGTGCGAATTATTCACCGAGACAGCGGAATTACGCCTGCCTGATCCCCCGCGCTCGTTGGAGCCGGTACTCAGGCATCACGGCCGCGACGGCGTGCGGACCGCGATGTCGGGGCTCGCGCAGGTGACTCGGACCGAGCACGCGATCGTCGGCGAGGTGTATGCCGGTGGTGATCCCGGCTACGCGCTGGGCCGTATCACCTGTATCGCGCACCACTGGACGGTGACCGCTGAGTCGGTCACCGACGTGGTGTGGCACCTACGTTATGACGACGAGTACCTGCGGACGGGAAAGGGCTGGCGGTTCCATGGTCGCGCGTTGACGATCAATGCGATCGAGACGCCGGCGGTTCGCCGCGTCCGAGCGCATCCTCGAGCCGGTCGAGCAGTGGGCGCTGGCCCTTCACCAGCTTCGCCCGAGCGGTCGGCACCGCGAGCCACGCCGCCCGGTCGATCTCCGGGAACTCCCTGAGATTGCCTGAGCCTCTGGGCCATTCCAGTGTGAAGGTGTTGCTGGACGTGCCTTCCAGGTCGAGGTCGGCACCAACGGCGAACGCTGTGATGATCTTGCCGCTCGGCTGGCGCAGCGGCGGGAAGTCGATCCGCAGCCCGGCCGGCGGCGGCTTTCCGATCTCCTCGGTGAATTCCCGCTGGGCGACCGTCCACGGGTCCTCCCCGTCGAGGTACTCGCCTTTGGGAATCGACCAGGCGCCCTCGTCCTTGCGCGCCCAGAACGGGCCGCCCGGATGGCCGACGAGCACCTCGAGGAGACCGTTGGTCTGGCGGTAGAGCAGGAGTCCGGCGCTGAGCTTGGGCACTGGTGGACGATAACCGGGTGCCGCGGTCGGCGTGCGAGGATGGAGGGCATCATGACCCGTCCGCGGCCCACGCGCCGGTTCGACCCATTCCGGCCCCTCGACCTGCTCACCTCGCTGTGGTCGGCGGCGGCCATGGCACCGGTCAACGGCGGGGCCGCGACTGCCTACCGGACGCTGTTCATGACGATCCGCCGACTGGTTCTCGGGCGGCAGGTCACCGTGCGTCTCGACGACGGCGACCTGACGATGACGGTCGCGGAGTTCGACTCCCGCCTCGACGTCCGGGGTCTGTCGGTCGGTCAGCTCAACGACGTCACGATGGTGGCCCACGGTATTCGATGGCGGACGAGTTCGTTCGATCGTGCCTCGGTGGTGTTGCACAACGTGCACGTCAAACCCGCCATCACCCCCGTGCTGGTGGCGGCGCCGGTGGAGATGACGCTGGACGTGCCGACGACCTCACTCGACGAGCTGTTCCGCTCGGTGGCTCCGAGGCTCCACGGCGAGATCGGAGCCGACGGTGTGGCGCGCCTGCGGATGGCCCGCCGTCCGCGGATGGGCCACGTCGAGGTGGCGGCCCGCTTGGACGGCTCGACGCTGTGGCTGACCCCGCGCGGCGTGACGATCGGCCGCACGTGCTGGCGGCTCCCGACCAGGACCCCGTCCTACCCGGTGCGGCTGCCCGAGTTCGCCCACGGGCTGCAACTGACCGGCATCACCTTCGCCCCCGGCGTCGTGCGGGTGACGGGGACGTTGCCGCAGTGGCGTGCCGAGCTGCCGCGCAGGCGACTGGAGGACATCATCACCCAGCTCACCGTGTCCGGTGTCGTACTCAACCTGAGCAGGCTGGGCAGGCTGATCTAAAGTCTCGTCTGTGCTCGGGTACACCCGGTATGTCGCGTTGGGCGACAGCCAGACCGAAGGACTCTGGGACGGCGACGACGCCGCCGGACTGGCCGGTTTCGCCGACCGGCTGGCTGTGCTGCTCGACGGTCATCAGCCGGGATTGCAGTATGCGAATCTTGCGGTGCGCGGCAAGCAGATTCACGATGTGCTCGTCGATCAGCTGCCCAGGGCGACGGCGATGCGCGCGGATCTGATCACCGTCTGCATCGGGATGAACGACGTGACCCGCCCGGGCCCCGGATTCGACGGGGCGCTGGCACAACTGGACGAGCTCTATGCGCGGCTCGCCGACTCGGAGGCCACGGTGGTGACGACGACGTTCCCGGACCTGGCGAGGATCCTGCCTATCGGGCGGGTCCTCGCCAGACGGGTCCTACAGATCAACAGCCGGATCCGCGACGGTGCCGACCGGCACGGATTCCGCCTCGTCGACCTCCATCAGGCACCGTCGATGACTCAGCCGGACACCTGGAGCGTGGACCGGGTACACGGTTCGACGAAGGGGCACATGCTGTTTGCGGCGGCTGCCGCCGAGGCGCTCGGTCTGCCGGGCAGCAGCCACGATTGGGCGCAGATCGATCCGGGGTCCGCGGCCCCCTCCTTTCGGACGCGGACCTGTTCGCAGGTGCTGTGGACACAGAACATGCTGATGCCGTGGCTCTGGCGACATGTCCGCGGCCGGTCCGCCGGAAACGACCGCGGGCCGCGGCGGCCGGTGCTGCAACCGCTGACGGGCTAGATGTCCCAGGCCGAGCCGATCTGCTCGGCGACGTCGATGATCTTGGCCTTCACGGATTCCGGGCTGTCGATCTCGCCGGCCACGTGTGCGGCGATGAACCGCCTGATCTCGGCGTCCACGCCGCCCACGATGCGAACCACCTCGCCGCGCAGCGACTTCGAGGTCACGTGGATGGCGATGTCGGCGGCACGCGGCTTCTCGACGTCGAGGATCAGCAGCAGCGGTTCGGCGGCCCGGGCGGTGGCGCGCAGCGAGATCTCGCCGAACACCATGAATCTGGGTTTGTCGATCCGCAGATCGACCACCATGTCGATCTCCAGCGGGATGCGGATGGCGAAGGTGATCGACTCGCCGACCTGGCGGCTGACCCTGGGTTCGAGTATTTGAACCCTGGCCGTGACCTTGGCGATCTTGCCCGGCCCCTGGGCGATGGGGCCCATCTCGAACGCGTCGCCGGCGATCGCGGCGATCGCACCGCCCACCCGGTCCTCGGTGACGGCGATCTCAAAGAATCGACGTCCGAATTCCTCGTAGGTGATGTAATCAGCAGCTTCCATGGTGGTGCTACGTTCTCACGCCCGCGCTGCCGATCGGTGCAACGCGGCCGAATCGGGCAGCGACGTCGCCGCCGCGCCACCACGGTTGACCTGGCATCCTCAGGCGATTTCGCCGAACACCCGGACCCGGGACATCGCGACGCGCTCGGCGGCGAAGTCGGCGATGACCACGCTGCGAGCGCCGTCGCGGTCGACGCGGGCCGCAACCGAACGTCCTGACTGGATGAGCTTGTCCCACGCACCGCCGGAGAGATTTTTGACCAGGTCCGATGTGGTCAGTGCCTCGTCCTCGCCCAGGGTGATGGGGATGTCGGCCGCCAGTCGATGGACACCGATCTCGTCGCCGCTGCACGCCTGGTCCAGGAAACGCGAGAACAGCCCCTTGGCCCCGGAGCCGACGCCCCGGAATCCGCTGAGAAATCCGAGGCTGCCGGACAGTCCCTGGTTGGCGAACATGCTTCTGCCGAGCGCGATTCCGGCAGGCACCGCACCGATGCCGCCGCGCGCGAACTGTCCGATCATCGTCGGCAGCTCCCAGTACGCGGACAGTCCGGCGACTCTCAGCTCGTCACGATCGGTCCGCAGGTCGTAGCGGATGTAGGTGGGTACCTGCATCGTCAGCGTCGAGGCCATCACGATCTCGAGTTCGACGTCGCGGATCACGGTGTTGCCCACGACGATGTCGACGTCCGGGCGGTGGGTGATGGAACGCGGCCCGATGAAGGTGTCGTAGAAGCGACCGAGGGCCACGTGCCCCCGGTGTGGCTGGGAACCCACCGGATCCTCGACTCGACCGTCAGTGGTGAACAAGCCGATCCAGCCGTCCCGGTCATGCGATCCGGCCGCGGCCAGCGACCGGTGCGCCGTGGCCAACAGGTCCGCTCGTGTCGTGGGCATATGGATGCCTACCACCTCGGGCTGGCGACAGTCGACTAGTTCTGGCGACGCAGGCACACTGGTGGGTATCCGCCGTGCTGCGGGCACGGCCTGAGGAGGTACCACCATGAGCAATTCTTCCGGGCGACCGTTCGGCTTCGACCCCGAGGATCTGGACCGCGTCGTCCGCGAGGCGGGCGAGGGACTGCGTGATGCGCTGGACGGGGTCGGTAGGTTCGTGAACTCCTCGGGCGAGCGCGCGGGCTGGTCGATGCTGTTCGACGAGTTCACCCGCGGCACCCGGCCCCGCACCCAGCCCGAGACCACCGGGGAGACCGGCGACGGCGTGTGGGCCATCTACACGGTCGACGAGGGCGGCGGCGCCCAGATCGATCAGGTGTTTCCCACCGAACTGGATGCGCTGCGGGCGAACAAGACCAACACCGACCCCGCCCGACGGGTCCGGTTCCTGCCCTACGGGATGGCGGTCAGCGTGCTCGATGCGCCGGAGGCGACCGAGGGCACCGGGTCCTAGACCAGGGTCAGCCGACCAGGACCCGCAGATACTCCCAGCCGCGAACCGTCGACGTCGGCGCCAACCGTGCGGTGTCGCGCTCGATGTCCCACTCCGGCCAGCGGGTGAGCAGTTCGTCGAGGGCCACCCGACCCTCGAGGCGTGCCAGATTCGCACCCAGGCAGTAGTGCACGCCCTTGCCGAAGGTGAGGTGGCTGATGTTGTCGCGGTGGATGTCGAACGTGTCGGGTCGCTCGTAGCGGCGCTCGTCTCGGTTGGCCGCGCCGAACAACAGCAGCATCGGCGCGCCGGCCGGGACGGTCGTCCCGTGGCAGTCGAAGTCGCCGGCCATGTATCGGGCCACGTGCGGCCCGGTGGGTTCGAACCGCAGCGTCTCGTCGACGGCCCGCAGCAGTAGCGACCGGTCCTCGACGATCTCGCGGCGCTGGTCCGGATGTTCGGCCAGCACTTTCGCGAGCCATCCGATCAGTCGGCCGGTGGTCTCGTTTCCCGCTCCCGCGACCACCTGGGTGTAGTGCAGCACCTCTTTGCGGGTCAGCTTGCGCACAACACCGTGTTCGTCCTCGAACTCGACGTTGAGCAGCGCAGTCATCAGATCGTCGGACGGGTTGGCCGATCGCCAGTCGACATAGTCGGCATAGATGCTGCCGTCGGCGATCTTGTCGGGGTTCATCACCTTCATCGGAGCGCCCGGCCTGGTCCGCAGGTTGGCATCGTTGGCATCGCGTACCGACACCTGTTCTGACTCCGGGATGCCCAGCAGCATGCCGATGACCCGCATCGGCATCATCGAGGCCAACTCGCCGATGATGTCGAATCCGTCCGAGCCCACCAGCGGATCCAGACAGTTGACGCAGTACCGCCGGATCTGGTCTTCGATCTCGGCCATCCGCCTGGGTGTGAACACCCGCGACATCAGCCCGCGCAACATCGTGTGGACGGGGGGATCGGTGAACATCATCACGCCGCGGGGCATGTCGAAGTCCGAGGTGACCAGTTCCAAGATGTCGCTGCGGCTGTTGGAGAACACTTCCCAGTTCGACAGCGCATTCTCGACGTCCGCGTGCCGCGACAGTGCCCAGAAGCCGTACCGGTCGTTGTAGTACAGCGGCGCTTCGTCGCGAAGTCGCGCGTACGTGGGATACGGATCTGCGGTGATCGTCACGTCGTAGGGGTCGTAGTACACCGACACCGTGTCCGCTCCTCGCCGGCGGCGAGCGCCGCCGGCACTGTGTTGGGCGGTCGCTCAGCATTCACCTGGTGCCATGTCTAGCAGCGGGCTCGATCGACGGTCAAGGGAAGGCCCTCCGGGAGCCCGACAGTGACCTGGCCCGCACTGGCGACAAAGGAGTTAGCAGCGACACAGTTACTTGGCTAATCTGTGGACTGAGTGAGAACTTATACGGGCTAAGTTACGATTCGGCAGTACATCGATACGGAACCAGAGGTTCGACATTGGTCGACAAGAGTCGGGGGCGACACTCGTGATCGGGCTCGCCAAAAAGGTGTGGCTGCCGCTGCTCATCGTATTCGTGGTGGTGGTGGCGGGGATGACGGTGTCGCGGATCCGGACGTTCTTCGGTTCCGAGGGCATCATCGAGACGCCGCGCAATTTCGCCGACCTGCCTGAACCGTACGACCCGAAGGAGGTCCGCTACGAGATCTCCGGCAGTGGGTCCTACGCCGACATCAACTACCTCGACCTGGACGCCAAGCCCCAGCGCGTCGACGGTGCGGCGTTGCCGTGGTCGCTGCTGCTGAGCACCACCGAACCGTCGGCCGCCCCGAACATCGTCGCGCAAGGTGACGGCGGAACCATCACCTGCCGGATCTTCGTCGACGACGAACTGAAGGACGAGAGAACCACCGACGGCTTGAACGCCCAGACCTTCTGTTTTGTGAAGTCCGCATGAGCACACCGGTCAGCGACGCCCCCACAGACGCCTTCCCCCCGGCGCGGAAACCGCACCGCCCATTCATCCCGCGAATGATCCGCACCTTTGCGGTCCCCATCATCCTCGGCTGGGTCGCACTCGTCGTTGTGCTCAACCTCGTTGTGCCGCAACTGGAGACCGTCGGGCAGATGCAGGCCGTCTCGATGAGTCCCGACGATGCGCCGTCGATGATCTCGATGAAGAAGGTCGGTGAGCTTTTCGAGGAAGGCGACTCGGACAGCTCCGTGATGGTCGTGTTCGAGGGCGAAGAACCTCTCGGCGACGAGGCGCACGCCTGGTACGACGACATGGTCGACCGACTCGAGGCCGACACCGCCCACGTCCAGTCGGTGCAGGACTTCTGGAGCGACCCCCTGACTGCGTCGGGCTCGCAGAGCACCGACGGCAAGGCCGCCTACGTCCAGGTCAAGCTGGCCGGTAACCAGGGCGAGGCGCTGGCCAACGAGTCGGTGGAATCAGTGCAGAGCATCGTCGGCAGCCTGGAACCGCCACCCGGGGTGAAGGCGTATGTCACCGGGCCCGCGGCGCTGGCCGCCGACCAGCACATCGCCGGCGACCGCAGCATGCGGACGATCGAAGCGACGACCTTCATCGTCATCATCATCATGCTGCTGCTCGTCTACCGGTCGCTCGTCACGGTGCTCATCACGCTGGTGATGGTCGTGCTGTCGCTGACCACCGCGCGCGGAGTGGTGGCATTCCTCGGCTATCACGAGATCATCGGGCTGTCGACGTTCGCGACGAACCTGCTGGTGACTCTCGCGATAGCCGCGGCGACGGACTACGCCATCTTCCTGACCGGTCGATATCAGGAAGCGCGTGCTGCAGGTGAGGACAAGGAGACGGCGTTCTACACGATGTTCGAGACCACGGCGCACGTGGTGCTCGGCTCGGGGTTGACGATCGCCGGCGCGACGTTCTGCCTGAGCTTCACCCGGCTGCCGTATTTCCAGACCATGGGTGTGCCGCTGGCCATCGGCATGTTCGTCGTGGTGTTGGCCGGCGTCGTCCTGATGGCCGCGATGATCAGCTTCGTCACCCGGTTCGGCAAGATCCTGGAGCCCAAGCGGACGATGCGGGTTCGGGGCTGGCGCAAGATCGGTGCCGCGGTGGTGCGCTGGCCCGGCCCCATCCTCGTCGCGACCATCGCGCTGTCACTGATCGGTTTGCTCGCCCTGCCCGGCTATCAGACCAACTACAACGACCGCAATTACCTGCCGACCGATCTGCCCGCCAATGAGGGGTATGCGGCCGCGGACCGGCACTTCTCGCAGGCGCGGATGAACCCGGAACTTCTGATGGTCGAGAGCGACCACGACATGCGCAACTCGGCGGACTTCCTGGTGATCGACAAAATCGCCAAGGCGCTCTTCCGGGTCGAGGGCATCGCCCGGGTGCAGGCCATCACCCGGCCCGACGGGAAACCCATCAAGCACACGTCGATCCCGTTCCAGATGAGCATGCAGGGCACCACCCAGCGGCTCAACGAGAAGTACATGCAGGACCGGATGGCCGACATGCTCGTTCAGGCTGACGAGATGGCCAACACCATCACCACGATGGAGAAGATGTCGAGTCTGACCGCCCAGATGTCGGAGATCACCTCCAGCATGGTGGCTCAGATGGAGAACATGGTCGTCGACATCGAAGAACTCCGCGACAACATCGCGAACTTCGATGACTTCTTCCGGCCGATCCGCAACTACTTCTACTGGGAACCCAAGTGCTACAACATCCCGGTCTGCTGGGCGATGCGATCGGTGTTCGACACCCTCGACGGCATCAACGTGATGACCGACGACATCAAGGCGATCCTGCCGGACATGCAGCGGTTGGACACGCTGATGCCCCAGATGGTCGCGCTGATGCCCGAGATGATCACGACGATGAAGACCATGCGCACGATGATGCTGACCATGTACCAGAGCCAGAAGGGTCAGCAGGATCAGATGGCCGCGATGTCCGAGGACTCGGACGCAATGGGCGAGGCCTTCGACGACTCGATGAACGACGACTCGTTCTACCTGCCGCCGGAGATCTTCGAGAACAAGGACTTCCAACGCGGCCTGGAACAGTTCCTCTCCCCCGACGGCCATGCGGTGCGATTCATCATCGCCCATGAGGGCGACCCACTCACCCCTGAGGGCATCGAGAAGATCGACGCGATCAAGACCGCTGCGAAGGAGGCCATCAAGGGCACTCCGCTGGAGGGGTCCAAGGTCTACCTCGGCGGAACGGCAGCCACCTTCAAAGACATGCAGGACGGCAACAACTGGGACCTGTTGATCGCCGGCATCTCGGCGCTGTGCCTGATCTTCATCATCATGCTGATCATCACCCGCGCAGTGGTCGCCGCCGCAGTCATCGTCGGCACGGTGGTGATCTCGCTCGGTGCCTCGTTCGGTCTGTCGATTCTGATCTGGCAGCACATCCTCGGCATCGAACTGCACTGGATGGTGTTCGCGATGGCGGTGATCATCCTGCTGGGTGTGGGCGCCGACTACAACCTGCTGCTGGTCTCCCGGCTCAAAGAGGAGATCCATGCCGGGGTCGGCACCGGCATCATCCGCGCGATGGGCGGCAGCGGCACGGTGGTAACCGCCGCCGGGCTGGTCTTCGCCTTTACCATGATGTCGATGGCGGTCAGCGAGCTGACCGTGATCGCACAGGTCGGTACGACGATCGGCCTGGGTCTGTTGTTCGACACGCTCGTGATCCGTGCGTTCATGACCCCGGCCATCGCCGCGCTGATGGGACCGTGGTTCTGGTGGCCGCAACGCGTGCGCACCCGACCCGTCCCCTCACCGTGGCCGAAACCTGACCGGCTGCAAGAAGAACCGTCCGAAGGAGTGCGTCCATGAAACGGGCACTGGTAGGAGTCGCCGCACTGGCGATGGGATTGGCGCTCGCGGCCCCGGCCGCGGCCGACCCCGACACGGCGTTCGCCGAGGAGTTGCACACCTACGGCATCTACGGCCAGAAGGACTACAACGCCTGGATCGGCAAGATCACGTGCAAGCGCCTGACCCGAGGCGTCGACCACAATGCCTTCGACTCGGCTGATTTTGTGCACACCAACCTGCAGAAGGGCAGTACCACCGAACAGGCGTGGCAGTTCCTGGCCGCGGGACTGCGGACGTACTGCCCCGACAAACTGCCGCTGCTGGACGTGGCGCGACAATGAGCACGAGGAGCGAGATGATTTCGGCAATGGTGCGTAAAGCGAGTGCCGCGGTCGCGGTCTTGGGTGCGATCACGATGGCGCTTCCCGCGGTGGCCTCCGCCGACGCGACCGACGACTACCCGATTCCCAATCGGATGTTGAAGACGACCTGTACCGCCGAGCAGATCATGGCGGCAGCAAGGGATGTCGAGCCCGTCTACTACGAGCGCTACATGATCGACTACAACAACAAGTCGCCCGAGGTTCACCGGGCGGTGCAGGACCGGATCCACTGGTTCTACTCGATGGACTACGCCGGCCGCCGCGCATACTCGGAGGAAACGGCGACCAACGCGTTCTACGAGCAGTTGGCGTGGAACTGGCCGAACTGGGCGAAGCTGTTCTTCAACAACAAGGGTGTGGCGGCCCGCACCACCGACATCTGCAACCAGTACCCGCCCGACGACATGTCGGTCTGGGTCTGGTAGCCGTCCTTGGCCATCCGCCGACAGTTCAACGAGGCGATCACCCGTTTCTGGAGCATCGCCGCGCCGGTGTACGACACAGAAATCGTCCAGCAGTGGGTGTACCGGCCGCCGCAGGACGAAATGATCGCACTGCTGACCGCCCACGAATCTCGTCGGGTGGCCGATATCGGTTGTGGCACAGGCATTCTTGCTGACCGCATCACGCGGGAGGCCCAGGCCGATCAGATCTTCGGCATCGACCTGTCCGAGGGCATGCTGGCGCAGGCTGCCGCGCGGTCGGCGACGGTGCAGTGGCGGATCGCACCCGCCGAGCAGTTGCCGTTCGACGACGGCAGCCTCGATGCAGTGGTGTCGACATCGGCCTTCCACTTCTTCAACCAGCCTGCCGCACTGCGTGAGTTCCACCGGGTCCTCGCGCCGGGAGGTTTCGCCGCGGTGGCGACGCTGAGCCCCCGTCAACAACTTCCGTTGCAGTGGCTGACCGCCAACCGCCTCAATCCCGCGCACGCCCCCACTCCGGAGGAGATGCGCGTGCTGTTCACCGACGCCGGCTTCAGCGTCGACGACCAGCACCGGGTGCGTCGCCCGGCGTGGACGTACCTGCTCTCCGACCTGATCACCGTGGGTCGCAGAGACTGAGCGCCGACGTCCGCACCGCCGTCGGCTGAGTAGGGCACCGCGACAGGCGTGTCACTATCCTCGCGGATATTGGCGTCGCCGCCACTGGAGTGTGTGCATCGTGTGCGCAACACTGGGAGTGAACCTGCTGGGGGTGTCGCGCACCCAGAACCACGTCGCGCACCAGAACCACGTCGCGCACCAGAACCAGAATGAGGAACACCGTTATGACTGACGTGATGAAGGCCGTTGTGCTCACCCGTTTCGGAGGGGCCGATGCTTTCGAGTTGCAGGATGTCTCAGTTCCGTACGTCGGACCCCGTCAGGTGCGGGTGCGTGTCCATGCGACCGCTGTCAACCCGCTCGACTATCAGATCCGTCGCGGCGACTACACCGATCTTGTGCCGCTGCCGGCGATCATCGGGCATGACATCTCCGGTGTGATCGAGGAAGTCGGATCGCACGTCAGCGAATTCCGCGCCGGCGACGAGGTGTACTACACGCCAAGGATATTCGGCGGCCCCGGCTCCTATGCCGAGCAGCACGTCGCCGACGTCGAGCTCGTCGGTCGCAAGCCGGCCAACGTCGGTCACCTGGAGGCGGCGAGCCTGACGCTCGTCGGCGGAACGGTGTGGGAGTCCCTGGTGACGCGAGCTCAGCTCACCGTCGGCGAGACGATCCTCATCCATGGCGGTACGGGCGGTGTCGGCACCATCGCGATCCAGGTCGCGAACGCGATCGGCGCACGCGTGATCACCACCGCCAAAGCCGCCGACCATGAGTTCGTGCGATCGCTCGGTGCGGATGCGGCGATCGACTACACCACGACGGACTACGTCGATGCCGTGGCCGAGCTGACCGCAGGCAATGGTGTCGACGTCGTGTTCGACACCATCGGCGGCGACGCGCTCACCCAAAGCCCGATGACCCTCGCCGACTCCGGACGCGTCGTCAGCATCGTCGACATCGCGCAGCCGCAGAACCTCATCGAGGCGTGGGGTAAGAACGCCGCCTATCACTTCGTCTTCACACGACAGAACCGAGGCAAGCTGGACGCGCTCACCACGCTGGTCGAGCGCGGTCTGGTGAAGCCGGTCATCGGCGCGACACTTCCGCTCGCCCGGACGGGCGAGGCTCACGAACTCCTGGAGAACCGGCGGTCGTATGCACTGCGCGGCAAGGTCGCGATCGACGTGGCCGGCGACACCGTTACGCTTCCCTCTCGCGTCTCGTAGGTATCAGCTGCGCCCGGAGAAGGTGGCGCGGTACTCCGAGGGAGACACATCCAGAACCCGGCGGAAATGCAGTCGCAGGTTCGATCCGGTGCCCAGGCCGACCTGTTCCGCGATGCGCTCGACCGACAGCCTGGTGCTCTCCAGCAGCTCGCGGGCGGTGTCGACCCGCGCCTGGAGGATCCACTGCAGCGGGGTGCTGCCCGTCTCTTCGGCGAAGCGGCGCAGGAACGTGCGGGGCGACATCTGCGCGTGTGCGGCCAGTCCGGCGATCGTGAGCTGCTGGTCGAGCCGCGTCAGGGCCCATTCGCGCGTCGCGGCCAGGGTGTCGCCATGGGCTGCCGCGCTGGTCTTCGGTAGGTACTGCGCCTGACCCCCGCGCCGGTAGGGCGCGGTGACGAGTCCTCGTGCGATCTCGCTCGCCGCGCTCACCCCGAGGTCGCGACGAACGATGTGCAGGCACAGGTCCAGACCGGCGGCCGCCCCCGCCGAGGTCAGGATGGATCCCTCGTCGACGAAGAGCACATTCGGCTCGACCGCGATCTGCGGATGCCGCGCCGCGAGCTTCTCGGCCGCATCCCAGTGCGTCGTCGCCCGCAGACCGTCGAGCAGGCCCGCATCCGCGAGAGCGAATGCGCCGTAGCAGATCGACGCGATGCGTGCCCCGCGGGACGCGGCGCCACGGAGCGCTTCGCACACCTCCACCGGTATCGGCCGACCCGCCGGCGCGTACCCCGGAACCACGACCGTGTCCGCGCCGGCCAGCGCGTCCAGGCCACTTGGCACTGCGTAGCCGAAGCCGCCATGCGACGGCACCATTCCGGCGGTGACCCCGCAGGCCGACACCTCGTAGGGAAACCCCGTCTCCGGATGGAACACCTCCGCCGGGATCCCGACGTCCAGCGGGCGTGCCCCATCGAGTACCAGGACCGCCACCTGATGCGTTTGCTGCATCACCCGACTCCGATCCGGTCGCCGCGTGCCGACCGCATCGTCATCCTCGCACGTATGGGCAACACCGCCATCCGTCCGCATCCGCCCCGGGCGAATCCCAAGCCGCACAAGGAGGTTGACCGGTCAGAGACCGAACTGGTCCTCGACGATCCCCAGCCACACCTGTGCCGCATCGATCGCCACCTTCTCGCTGATGAAGGCGTGCTGCGTGCCCGTGTAGACGTCGCGAAACGCCCGCTCGAGGCGAGTGCCCTCGCGAATGGCGCTGGTTCCAGCCACGAGGTGAGCCCATTCGGCGCAGCCCCTGGCGGTGTCGGTGGCGAACACCGCGGCGACCCGCATGTCGGCGCGAAGCGTCGGCGTGAGCTCTCCGCCGTCAGCCACGGCGGCCTCGGCTGTGGTGAACGCATCGAGTACCAGCAGCCGGGCGGCCCGCCAGGCCGCCACGTGGTGGGCCAGGCCCTTCTGGAATGTGGGACGGCTGGCCAGTGCCGCCATGTCGCTCATCCGGAACTTCGTCTCCGCCATCTCCGCGACGTCGTCGAGCATGCTCTTGGCGACCCCGAGCACCCACGCGGCATGGCCTGCTGCGGTCACCGGCATCATGCCCATCCGGGTGGCAGGTGAACTCCCCCGTTTCGGTTCACGGGTGAACAGCGCGAACGTGCGACCGTGCGGGACGAACACGTCGTTGATGGCGTAGTCGTACGACCCGGTGCCCTTGAGTCCCTGCACATGCCAGCCGTCCTTGAACTCCACCTGGTCACGCGGGACCACGGCGACCTGCATGTCGGGCACGCCCTCGCTGACCCACTGCATCTCGCCGTCGACCATCGGCATGAATCCGGCCGCGACGTACTCGGCGTGACCGGTTCCCGACCCGAAGCTCCAGGACCCGGTCAGCCGGTAGCCGCCCTCGACGGCGACACCCTGACCGTTGGGGAAGAACTGACCGCCCATGGTGACGTGGTTGTTGTTGGCGGTGAACACCTCGGCGAAACCATCGTCGGGCAGATACGTCGCCGCGGCGAACGCCGACGGCAGGTTGGCGATCCCGGTCCAGCCGAATGATCCGTCCTGCCAGGCCATTTCGATCCAGGTCTCGATCATCTCGGCGAACGACGGCTCGAAGCCACCCGCGTCGACGGGGTTGAAGGCCGACATCAGACCGGTGGACCACATCGTCTCGACCACGGGCGCTGTCAGCGTGCGGTTCTGCTCGCACGCAGCGGCCTCGGCGGACACCAGATCGCGCATCTCGCGGGCGAGCCCGACGATGTGGTCAGGGGCGTGGGCAACCTCGGATACCTGCGTCACGAGTCGACCGTACGCGTTCAGGGCAAGGCAGTGAACACATTGGTCAATTCTGTCATCTCCGGCGCGGCCGGCGGGTCGGCAACCGGGCCGGGAGCCTCCGGGGCGGGGCCCATCACGTGCTGTGCATCGGAGAGGTGCGGCAGTTCGGTGGGCGCGGCAGCGGGTTCGGTGGCCGGTTCGGGCGCCACCGTAGCGGGTTCGGCGGCCGGTTCGGGCGCGACGGCAACGGGCGCGGTGGCGGGTTCCGGCGCGACGGCAATGGGCGCCTCCGGCACGGAGGTCTGCTCGGGGACGTACGCCTGCTCCGGCACGGAGGTCTGCTCGGGGACGTACGCCTGCTCCGGCACGTAGGTCTGCGCCGGCACGGCGGCCGCTCGCCGGACCGGGGTCGGCGTGGTGACCACTCTGCGCACCGTGTTGGCGGCAGCGTCGGACGGTGCGGGAACCGCCGCCCAGCCGGCATCGGCAGATCCGGGTTGCACGACCGCCGCCGAACCGGGTTCAGCCTGCGGGGCCGCACCGGCGGAGAGGCAGAGCACCCCCAGGACCGCCGCTGCGGCCACGCCGAGCGCCGTCGACACGATGCGCCGCCGACGGATCCGGCGACGTGGCGGGATCTGCTGCACGACAGGGACCGTGATGGCTTCGCCGACGGGGACGACGGCGCGTGCGGCACCGTATGCCGATGCCGACCGAGGCGCGAGCTCGCAGGCGCGCGGATCGACCGAGGCTGCCATCGCACGTGCCATCGGTACGGCTTCGACGTGGTCGAAGCCGTGGGATGCGAGCCGGGTCCGCAATCGAAGGCCGTCATCGACGACGTCGTCGCTCCAGGTCAGACGGACTCGGTCGACCTCGAATCCGCAGGCTCTGGCGATGGCGTGCGCGCCGCGCGCGGCTGCACCGGCGATCTCGGCGTCGTGCTGCAGGTCGAATGCGTCGTGGTCGAGAACGGTGCCGTCACCAGCGTCCACCAGAACCCAGGCGACGTCATCGGAGTTCAGTGACAGTCCCAGCACCGACCGCACGTGATCCCCTTCCCGCCGCCGAACCGGTATGTGAGCGATTTATCGGACACCTCGAGCGCGCTGTTACAGCAGCGCAGGGGTGGACAACGTCCAGACGAGCCAATAGGCTCCTGATCTAAAGGTTGCCAGAACGACCTTTAGACCTCTCGCCCGGATGCTCGGCTGATTCGGCTGGAGCGTAACGCCGGTGCGCGAGGCACGCGCGCCGCCGGGTGCGACGACGTCGTCGCCGTTGGCTGTCCTGCTCGTGTGATCCCAGTTATTTCATTGCCTCCCAACGAAATTCAAGCCAGAATGCAACGCAATTGGAGTCCCGTGGTGCATAGTGTGATGGCTCACACCTTCGAACGGAGTCCCATGTCATGAGTAGCGACAGTCGTCCCAGGCACAACCCACGCGGTGTCGAAGAATATCGGGAGTCGGATGCCTACCTGCAGAAGCGCCAGCTGAAATCGGGCACCGCGGGATGGCTGCTGCTGGCCAGCCTCGGTGTCGGTTACGTCATCTCCGGTGACTATTCGGGCTGGAACTTCGGCTTGGCCGAGGGCGGATTCGGCGGCCTGGCGATCGCTGCGGTCATCATCGCGGGCATGTACCTGGCCCTGGTGCTCGGTATGGCCGAGATGTCGTCCGCACTCCCTGCCGCCGGCGGCGGCTATACCTTCGCGCGTCGAGCACTCGGTCCCTGGGGCGGATTCGCCACCGGCACCGCGATCCTGATCGAGTACGCGATCGCACCCGCCGCCATCGCCACCTTCATCGGTGCGTATGTGGAATCGCTGAACCTGTTCGGCATCACCGACGGGTGGTGGGTCTATCTCGCCGTGTACGCCATCTTCATCGGCATCCACCTGGCCGGCGTGGGTGAGGCGCTCAAGGTGATGTTCGTGATCACCGGCATCGCGCTGGTCGGCCTGGTCGTCTTCGCCGTCTCGGCGATCGGTCAGTTCGACTCAGCGAATCTCACCGACATCGCAGTAGACGCAGGCGCCACCGGGTCTTCTGAGTGGCTGCCGTTCGGCCTGTTGGGCATCTGGGCGGCGATTCCGTTCGCGATCTGGTTCTTCCTGGCTATCGAGGGTGTTCCGCTCGCCGCCGAGGAGGCGGCCAATCCGGAGCGCAACGTGCCGCGGGGCATCATCGCCGCGATGGGCGTCCTGCTCGTCACCTGCGTGACCGTGCTGATCCTCACCACCGGTGCGGGCGGAGCGGCCGCGATGTCGGAATCGGGCAACCCGCTCGTCGAAGCACTGGGCGACGGCACGATGGCCAAGGTCGTGAACTACATCGGTCTGGCAGGTCTGATCGCGAGCTTCTTCTCGATCATCTACGCCTACTCGCGCCAGTTGTTCGCACTGTCGCGGGCCGGTTATCTGCCGAAGGTGCTTTCGGTGACGAACTCCCGCAAGGCACCGACACTGGCGCTCGTGGTGCCCGGCATCATCGGGTTCGTGCTGTCGCTGACCGGCCAGGGTGCCCTTCTGCTGAACATGGCGGTCTTCGGCGCGGCCTTGAGCTACGTGCTGATGATGGTCAGCCACATCGTGCTGCGCAAGCGCGCACCCGAGATGCACCGGCCCTACCGGACCCCCGGCGGTGTCGTCACGACCGGGTTCGCCCTCGTGATCGCCGTCCTGGCAGTCATCGCGACGTTCCTCGTGGACAGCACCGCCGCGTTCGGTTGTGTGATCGTGTTCCTGGCGTTCATGGCCTACTTCGGGTTCTACAGCCGGCACCATCTGGTCGCCAACTCCCCCGACGAGGAGTTCGCGGCGCTGTCAGCCGCCGAGGACGAATTGAAGTGACCTACCGTCAGCAGATCTCAGGCCGCACCTATCAGTTCGACGGACTCGTCGACGTGATGGCCAAGGCCACTCCGCTGCGCTCCGGCGACGAACTCGCCGGTTGCGCAGCGGAGTCGGACGCCGAAAGAGCCGCGGCGGCCTGGGTTCTCGCTGACCTCCCTCTGTCGACCTTCCTCAACGAGCAGGTCGTGCCGTACGAGACCGATGACGTCACCCGGTTGATCATCGACACCCATGACCGTGAGGCGTACTCCCCCGTCTCCCACCTCACGGTCGGCGGGTTCCGCGACTGGCTGCTGCACACCGCTTCGGACCCGCACAGCGCGCAGCAACTCGCTGCTGTCGGCGCGGGCCTGACGCCGGAGATGGTGGCGGCGGTGTCGAAGATCATGCGCAACCAGGACCTGATCGCCGTCGCCGCAGCGTGCACGGTCAGCGCGGCGTTCCGGACCTCGATCGGAGTGCCGGGCACGCTGACCACACGCCTGCAGCCCAATCACCCGACCGACGATCCGCGCGGCATCGCCGCGGCCACCCTCGACGGACTGCTGATGGGCTGTGGGGATGCGGTGATCGGCATCAACCCGGCGACCGACTCGCCGCAGGCGACCTCTGATCTGCTGCATCTCCTCGACGACATCAGGCAGCGCTTCGAGATCCCGATGCAGTCGTGCGTACTCACCCATGTCACCACCACCGTGGAACTCATCGAGCGGGGCGCACCGGTCGATCTGGTATTCCAGTCGATCGCCGGAACCCAGGGCGCCAACACGAGTTTCGGCATCACGCTGCCGATGTTGGCCGAAGCCAACGAGGCCGGGCGTTCGTTGAAGCGCGGCACCGTCGGCGACAACGTGATGTACCTCGAGACCGGGCAGGGCTCGGCCCTGTCGGCGCACGCCCATCTGGGTGTCGGGGGTCATCCGGTGGATCAGCAGACCCTGGAGACCCGCGCCTACGCGGTGGCCCGGGCCCTGGACCCGTTGCTGGTCAACACCGTCGTCGGGTTCATCGGTCCCGAGTACCTCTACGACGGTAAGCAGATCGTGCGCGCGGGTCTGGAAGATCACTTCTGCGGCAAGCTGCTCGGGCTGCCGATGGGGGTCGACGTCTGCTACACCAACCATGCCGAGGCCGATCAGGACGACATGGACACGCTGCTGACACTGCTCGGTGTCGCGGGGGTGGCGTTTGTCATCACGGTGCCCGGCGCCGACGACGTCATGCTCGGCTATCAGAGCCTGTCGTTCCACGACGCGCTGTACGTCCGCAAGGCTCTCGGCCTGAGGCCCGCGCCGGAGTTCGAGGCGTGGTTGGCCCGACTGGGCATGGCCGACAGTGACGGACGGGTGCTGCCGGTCGACCCGGCCGGTTCCCCGCTGCTCGGGTTGGCGGCGGGCTGATGTCCGCCGAGGAGGACCGCTCACCCGCCGAGGACGTGTGGGCACCGCTGCGCCGCACCACCCAGGCGCGCATCGGTTTGGGACGCACCGGCAATTCGCTTCCGTCACACCGGGTCCTGGAGTTCAAGGCCGCCCATTCGGCTGCCCGCGACGCAGTGCACGAGCCGCTGGACGTCCACGGACTCAGTGGCGCTGTCGAATCTCTGGGCATCGGCGCGCCGGTGCATGTGCACAGCCGCGCGTCCAGTCGGGGTGAGTACCTGCGACGGCCCGACCTGGGCCGGGTGCCTGCCGACTGGACCGAACTGCCCGCTCCCGATTCGGGACAGAAGGCCGACGTCGCATTCGTGCTGGCCGACGGGCTGTCGCCACGGGCGCTGACCGATCACGCGACGGGATTGCTGGCTGCTTTGATCGCCGAATTCGACGGCCTTTACCGCCTGGCTCCGCCGGTGATCGCCACTCAGGCGCGGGTGGCGCTCGGGGATCACATCGGCGCAGCGCTCGACGCCTCCAATCTCATCGTGATCATCGGCGAACGGCCGGGGTTGTCGGTAGCCGACAGTCTCGGCATCTATCTGACCCACCTGCCGCGCCCGGGTCGCTCCGACGCCGACCGCAACTGCATCTCCAACATCCACCCACCCGACGGTCTGGGTTACCAGAGCGCCGCGCGGACCACCGCTGCGCTGGTGGCCGGGGCCCGTCGGCTCGGGAGATCCGGCGTCGACCTGAAGGACACCAGCCGCGCGGCGCTGTCCGGCGGGACCGGGCAGGTCACCGCTTAGCGGCCGTTGTCATGTCGTGGTGTTGGCCAGCAGGTCGATCCGGGCCAGCGCATCCTCGGCGAGTGCGACCACGTCGAAACCGCCGGCGGCTCCGCAGGCGGTGATCTCGATCGCCGCGTTGTGTGCGGCGACAAAGGTGTTGTCACAGTTCCAGTCGGCGGCCCGCAGCGCCCACACGACACTGGCCTGCGGGCTTTCGCCCGCATCTCCGACGTCGAAGCGATACGTGCGGTCCTGCATCGTGGTGACGGTCAGCGGTGTGCCGCGGCAGGTATCGATCGTCCGACGGGCATCGGCGAGGGCTGCGGCGGGGTCGAAGTCGAAGCGATACACCGCGACCATCTCCTCGACGAACACCGCACCGTCCTCGGTGGTCCAGTGACCGCCGTCGGTGGCCAGCGGCCGGTGCGCGTCGAGGAACGGCGGGTCCACCTCCTGCGCGAGCCCGCTGCACCGTTCGGGTTCGGCGGTGACGAACAGATTGCCGTCCTCGCCGAGGACTTCGGGGCTGAGCAGATCGACGACCTGCAATGCCGTGATGGGGGCGGCGAGCGCAGCCGGCGTCGGCGTCGCGTCATCGATGTGCCGGGTACAGCCGCCGACCAGTGCGACGGCCAGCACCGCCACGGCCACAGCGGTGACCGGGAGGCGGCGCACAGGGGGATTCACCGCCCGAAACCCGCGTCCCGCAGCGCCTGGGCCATCGAGCCGCTCGACGTAGCCGTCTCCCGGCGACCGGAGTCGTTGGGGCGTTTGGGCTTTCGGCCCTTGCCGAGGGCCTCCCGAGGTGCCGGCGCACGCTTGGGGCGCTCGCCGGTCGCCGCCCGCTGTGGCGGCGCGTCGTTCAGGCGCAGGCTCAGCCCGATCCGTTGCCGCTCGACATCGACGTCGAGCACCTTCACCTTCACGACCTGACCGGAGCGGACCACCTCGTGCGGGTCGGAGACGAAACGATCCGCCATCGCCGAGACATGGACCAGGCCGTCCTGGTGCACGCCGACGTCGACAAACGCCCCGAAGGCCGCGACGTTGGTGACCACACCCTCGAGGACCATGCCCGCCTTGAGGTCGCCGACCTTCTCGACACCGGAAGCGAACGTCGCGGTCGTGAAGGCCGGGCGCGGATCGCGTCCGGGCTTCTCCAGTTCGGCCAGGATGTCGGTGACGGTCGGGATCCCGAAGCGGTCGTCGGCGAACTCGGCCGGTCGCAGAGACCGCAGCGCCCGTTCGTCACCGATGATCTCGGCGAGGGTGACCCCCGAGCGGTCCAGGATCCGGCGCACCACCGGATAGGCCTCGGGGTGCACACCTGACGCGTCGAGCGGATCCTCCCCGTCGCGGATCCGGAGGAACCCGGCGCACTGTTCGAAAGCTTTGGGGCCCAGCCTCGGAACCTTCAGCAACGCGCGCCGATTCTGGAATCGACCGGTCTGGTCGCGGTGCGCGACGATCGCTTCGGCCAGGGTCTCGGTGATCCCCGAGACGCGGGCCAGCAGCGGCGCCGAGGCGGTGTTCAGATCCACACCCACGGCATTGACCGCGTCCTCGACCACTGCGCCCAGACTGCGGGCGAGGATTCCCGGTGTCACGTCGTGCTGGTACTGCCCCACGCCGATCGACTTGGGCTCGATCTTGACCAGCTCGGCCAGCGGATCCTGTAGCCGCCGGGCGATCGACACCGCTCCTCGCAGCGTGACGTCGAGTTCAGGCAGTTCGTGCGCCGCGTAGGCCGAGGCGGAGTACACCGATGCCCCGGCCTCACTCACCATGGCCTTCGCCGGTGCGGACGCTCCGGCGCCGCGGATGTCGTTGATGAGTTCGGCTGCCAGGGCGTCGGTCTCGCGTGAGGCCGTGCCGTTTCCGACCGCGATCAACTCGACCCCGTGCCGGGCGACGAGCGCAGCCAGAGTCGCCTTCGCCGCATCCCACTGCTTCTGCGGCTGGTGCGGGAAGATCGCGCAGGTGTCCACCACCTTGCCGGTGCCGTCGACGACAGCGACCTTGACGCCGGTCCGGAAGCCCGGATCCAGACCGAGGGTGGCACGGTTGCCGGCGGGGGCCGCGAGCAGAAGGTCCTTGAGGTTCTTGGCGAACACCGCCACGGCGTCCTCCTCGGCGCGCAGTCGCAGCCGCACCCGGGCATCCACCGACGCGGAGACGGACAGCCTGGTGCGCCACGCGAAGCCGACGGTGTTCACCAGCCACGGTGTCGCCGCCGCGGCCGCGGTCATGTTGATGCCGAGGGCCCTGGCGATCATCGCCTGGTACACGTCATCGTCATCGCCGCCGTCGAGAGTCAGCCCGAGTACCTGTTCCTTCTCACCACGCAACACCGCGAGCACCCGGTGCGACGGCATCGTCGACAGCGATTCGGAGAACTCGAAGTAGTCCCGGAACTTCTGCGCCTTCTGATCGGCCGCGCTGCCGGTGACCACCTCGGAGGACTGTCGGGACCGCAACGAGCCCTTCTCCCAGAACCGTTCGCGCAGCGCGCCGACGAGCTCGGCATCCTCGGCGGCCCGTTCGACGATGATGTGGCGGGCGCCCTCCAACGCCGCGGCGGTGTCGGCCACGGCCTCGCCGAGGAAACCGCCGGCCGCGACCTCCGGAACCGTCGCCGGGTCGGAGAGCAATTGGTCGGCAAGCGGCTCGAGTCCGGCTTCCCGGGCGATCTGCGCTCTGGTCCGCCGCTTCGGCTTGTAGGGCAGGTAGATGTCCTCCACCCGGGCCTTGGTGTCCGCAGCCATCAGCGAGCGTCTCAGCTCGTCGGTGAGCTTGCCCTGCTCGGTGATCGAGGCCAGCACGGCGTTGCGCCGGTCGTCGAGCTCGCGCAGATACCCGAGCCGCTCCTCGAGCGAACGCAACTGCCCGTCGTCGAGACTGCCGGTGACCTCTTTGCGATACCTCGCGATGAACGGAACCGTCGCACCCTCGTCGAGCAACCGCACCGCGGCGACGACCTGACCCTCCCCGACAGCGAGTTCCTCAGCGAAACGGGCGTTGACCGATTTCACGGGCAGAACCCTACCGAAGGCCACCGACGACGAGGCGGGCGCCGAGGTCGGTCCCGCCTCGTCGTCGTGCAGAAGTGTGCCCGGGGATTCAGCGATCCCGGTTGCGGCTCAACGCAGATCGAAGCGGTCGTTGTTCATCACCTTGGCCCAGGCGGTGACAAAATCCGCGACGAACTTGTCCGTGTTGTCGGCCTGCGCGTAGACCTCGGACAGCGCCCTGAGCACCGAGTTGGATCCGAACACCAGATCGTTGGCGGTCGCTGTCCACTTGGTCTGCCCGGTGGCGCGGTCAAAGCCCTCGTAGACGTTCTCCGACGATTTCGACGGCTTCCACTCCGTGCCCATGTCGAGCAGGTTCACGAAGAAGTCGTTGGTCAGCGTGCCGGGCGCGTCGGTGAACACGCCGTGCTTGGAGCCACCGTGGTTGGCGCCCAGCGCACGCAGGCCGCCGACGAGCACCGTCAACTCCGGTGCGGTGAGGTCGAGCATGTAGGCCTTCTCCACCAGAAGCTGTTCCAGCGGTGCCTTCTCGCCGGGCCGGACGAAGTTGCGGAAACCGTCGGCTCGCGGTTCGAGCACCGCGAACGACTCCGCATCCGTGTCCTCCTGTGAGGTGTCGGTGCGCCCGGGTGCGAAGGGCACCTGGATGTCGTGCCCGGCGTCCTTGGCGGCCTTCTCCACCGCCGCTGATCCGGCCAGGACGATCAGATCGGCCAGAGACACCTTCTTGGCGCCTGCAGAACCATTGAAGTCCTGCTGGATGCGCTCGAGGACCGGCAACACCTCGGACAGCTCGGAGGGTTCGTTGGCCTCCCAGTCACGCTGCGGTTCCAGCCGCAGCCGCGCGCCGTTCGCGCCGCCACGCTTGTCTGTCCCCCGGAAGCTCGACGCTGCCGACCACGCCGTCTTGACCAGTTGAGGTACGGACAGGCCGGCGTCGAGCACTGTGGCCTTCAGCGAGGCGACGTCCGTGTCGTCGACGAGTTCGTGGTCGACGGCGGGAACCGGGTCCTGCCACAGTTGCGGCTCGGGAACCCACGGTCCCAGGTAGCGGCTGACCGGACCCATATCGCGGTGCAGCAGCTTGTACCAGGCCCTGGCGAACGCGTCGTTCATCTCTTCGGGATGGTCGAGCCAGCGTCGGGTGATCTCACCGTAGATCGGGTCGACCCGCATCGAGACGTCGGTGACGAGCATCGTCGGCTTGCGCGGAGGACCGCCGAACGGATCCGGGATGGTCGCCTCCGCATCCTTCGCCTCGAACTGCCAGGCGCCGGCGGGGCTCTTGGTCAGCTCCCACTCGTTGCCGTAGAGGATCTCGAGGTATCCGTTGCTCCACTGCGTCGGCGTCCCGGTCCAGACGACCTCGAGGCCGCTGGTGATGGTGTCGCCGGCGTTGCCCGAACCGAACGGACACTTCCAGCCCAGGCCCTGCTGCTCGATCGGCGCGCCTTCGGGCTCGACACCCACCAGGTCGCCGTCGCCGGCGCCGTGGGTCTTGCCCAGGGTGTGGCCGCCGACGATCAGCGCGGCGGTCTCCTCGTCGTTCATCGCCATCCGACCGAAGGTCTCGCGGATGTCGTGGGCGGCGGCCAGCGGATCCGGTTTGCCCTCGGGGCCTTCGGGATTGACGTAGATCAGTCCCATGGTGGTGGCGCCGTACGGCTCGGCCAGCTCGCGTTCGCCGGAGTAGCGCTTGTCGGTGCCCAGCCAGGTGTCCTCCTGGCCGAACAGGATCTCCTCGGGCTCGTAGATGTCCTCGCGGCCGAACGCGAAGCCGAAGGTCTTGAAGCCCGCGGACTCCAGTGCGGCGTTTCCTGCATACGTGATCAGATCGGCCCAGGAGATCTTGTTGCCGTACTTCTGCTTGATCGGCCACAGCAGCCGGCGGGCCTTGTCCAGGTTCGCATTGTCGGGCCAACTGTTGAGCGGGGCGAAGCGCTGGCTGCCCTGGCCGGCGCCGCCGCGACCGTCGAAGATGCGGTAGGTGCCCGCAGCGTGCCAGCTCATCCGGATGAACAGGCCGGCGTAGCTACCGTAGTCGGCAGGCCACCAGTCCTGCGACACGGTCATCAGCGTGAGCATGTCGGACTTGAACGCCTCGACGTCGAGCTTGGCGAACTCCGCGGGGTAGTCGAAGCTCTCCCCGAACGGGTTGCCCTTCGAGGACTGCCGGTGCAGCACCGAGACATCGACCTGCTCAGGCCACCAGTCTTGATTCCTCAGTGGTGCATGCGATTTCGGCTTCGGCGACTCGATCACCGGGTTCTCGGACTCGCTGTTGCTCGCGGTCTCGCTGTCGGAGTGGGGCGGGCGGGCGTCGGAGGTATCGGATGACACGGTGTTTCCCTTCATTTCCAATTCATCAGGCCAGCAGGGCCCGCGGGTTGAATCCGACGGATCAGTCCGGCGGCGGTGAGCGCGTTCAACGCGTCATAGACGGTTTGGCGGGAAATGTCCGGAATCCGTTGGCGTGCAGCATCGATGATCAGCGCGTGCGCAGAATCCGGGTCATCGGCCATCGCTTGTCATACTGGTCCCTTTTCTGGACGGGATCAAGACTTCTGGCGTGTGGCTTTCCGGCCGCGCCGACGCACCCGCGAAGAACCTCGCGGCGGCCGCAGCGGTGACGAAGCCGGCGAGCGCGGCCCACCCCGAGGGTCCACTCAGCCCGAACTTCGCCATCAGCACCAGCGCGACACCGGCGGTGCAGATCAGCGCGCCGGCGGCAGTGGCGCGGGCGCCGGTGGCCCCGACCGGTGCGTCCCACCAGGGCAGCGGGCGGTGCTCCAGAGGCGAGAGAGCCTGGAACAGCACTGCCATCACCACGGCGAACACCACGGCCCGCAGCGCCAGCAGGGCCCAGAAGTCGGCGGCGTTCACGTCGTAGGCGTCCAGACCGAGTGCGTGCAGGCTGAATGCTGCGATCGCGATGGCCGGGATGTGCCAGAGGTACAGCGTCATCGCTCCCCCGTTGCCGATCGCGACGACGCGCCACACGCGAGGGCGTTCGGCCCAGCGTCGGATCGCGCCGGCGAACAGCACGAAGACACACGACATCCACGTGCAGTGCAACGCCAGCACCAGCGTGGGCGGGGCGGTATTGGAGAACTGCTCGACCCCGGTGACGACGAGCGACGTTTCGTAGGGCCCGGCTGCGACGAGCGCGACCTGGGCGGCGAACGCCGCCACCGCGACCGCGAATGCGACCCGGGTGGTGATCAGATGACGCGCGTAGGCCACGCCGATGGCGACGGGGATGAGCCAGACGATCACGAAGTTGGCGACGCCGGCCGCGGGCGTGCCCGCAGCGGCCCGGATCCCGTCCATTGCGCCGGCGGCTACCAGCAGCGCCGCCAGCATGACCGCGACGGCGCGGCCGGTGGTGACGCGTGTCAGGGCAGGAACGAAGGCCAGCACCACGAGGTAGACGCCGAGGAACCACAGCAGCGCCACGCTCTCGGCACCCAGGTCGGCCGCCGACTCGGCGCCCAGCGTGAACCGGACGACCAGCAGGCCCACCGACCACGCTGCGAGATACCAGAACACGGGCCGGCACAATCGCTGCGCGCGGGCGAACAGCCAGGATCCCCAGGGCGTCCCGGCGTGGTAGCCGTAAGCCCCCGCGGCACCTCCGGCGAGGAAGAACAACGGCATCACCTGCACGATCCAGGTGACCGGAGCGACGGCGGGCACCTCGCCGATCAGGTTCCCGATGCGGACACCATTGCTGTCGATGGTGGCCAGCAGCAACGCGCAGTGGCCGAACATCACGATCACGAGTGCGGCGAGGCGCACGACGTCGACGGCGCGGTCGCGTCCCGGCGGGGTTATAGCCATGCCGCCAGCATGCCCCGTCCCGGGTCGGCACGGATGAGTAGAACTACCACATTCGCCGGGGCCGTTCGGTCAGGGCAGGGCGCTGAAGAGAGTCGACAACACCGGTGGAAGCGGTGGCGGCAGGATGTTCTGGGGAGCGCCCGCCAACGGCTGGGCAGGGACCACGGCCGGCTGAGCCGGTGAGGCGATCGGCGGGGCCGCCGCAGGCAGAACAGGAACCGCGATCGGCGGCACGGGCACCGCGATCGGCGGCACGGCAGCCGGTAGATGCGGTATCTCGACACTGACCGGAATGGCCTCCGACTCGGTCGAGTCGAGCTGGATCTCGGTGACGACTTCGGGTACCGACACGGTCTGCGGCTGCGCCGTTGTCGTGTCCGGTCGCCAGACCGCGATCTGCTCGGGCGCGTCGGCCGGGGTCGGGGCGGCGGCGGGGGCCGCGACCGGCGTGGCGGCCGGTGGTGCGGGCACGGCGGACGGCACCGCGGCGGGTGCCGGACCCACCGCCGGCGCCGACGGTGGCGCGGCGGCCTCGGCGGAGGTGATCGCGGGCGTCTCCGCGGGCGACGGGGCCAGCAGCGCGATCAAGCCGATCCCGAGCACCGCGGCCGCACCTCCGGCCGCAGCGACCCGCATCGGCACGTGTGAGGCCAGGCGCTGGAAAACGTTCCTGCTCTCGTCGGCGTTGACGGCCGAACGCGCCGCACCGTAGGCGAGCGTGAGGTGGGGGGCGAGGTGACGTGCCGTCTTGTTGCGGCCTTCGCGGGCCGCCTCCTGCGTGACGGTCTCCACGGTCTCGAACCCGAACAGCCGCAGTTTGGTCCTCAGCCGGACACCGTGGTGGCGTGCGTCGTCGCTCCACGTGAGCCGAACACCCTCGATATCGTGCTCGGTTTGCACGTCAAAGGCTTGAACGCTGCGCGCCGCCGCCCTGGCAATCTCCTGAAGCGAGTCGAGCGCGACCACCTCGTCGGCCAAGATCTTGCCGTTGACGGTGTCGACGAGCACCCAGACCGCGCTCGAGGCGGTGAGGGACATACCAAGTACCAGACGCATAGCTACTCCCAGACGACGACTGCCGGTGTTTGCTCTGTATCGGCAGGTCTCCGTGAGATGTTACGCACGTCACAGAGCGATTTCGGCCCTGTGTCCCAAACATGGGAATAGCTGGCGAGTGGGGCTCAGCCCTGCGAGCTCGTCAGCGCCTCGTTGAGCGTCTTGCTGGGGCGCATCACCGAGGTGGTCTTCTCACGGTCCGGGTAGTAGTAGCCCCCGATGTCGGCGGGCTTGCCCTGGGCCTCGTTGAGCTCGGTGACGATGGTGTCCTCGTTGTCGGCGAGCGCCTTGGCGAGCGGGGCGAAGTGTTCGGCCAGCTCTTTGTTCTCGGTCTGTTCTGCCAGTTCCTGCGCCCAGTACAGCGCCAGGTAGAACTGGCTGCCCCGGTTGTCGAGCTCTCCGGTCTTCCGCGATGGGTTCTTGTTGTTGTCCAACAGCTTTCCGGTCGCAGCGTCCAGCGTCTTGGCGAGCAGGGTGGCCTTCTCGTTGTCGAACTTGTTGCCCAGATCCTCGAGGCTCGCGCCGAGAGCGAGGAACTCCCCGAGCGAGTCCCACCGCAGGTGGTTCTCCTCCTGCAGCTGGTGAACGTGCTTGGGCGCCGACCCCCCGGCCCCGGTCTCGTAGAGCCCGCCGCCGGCCATCAGCGGCACGATGGACAGCATCTTGGCGCTGGTGCCCAACTCCAGAATCGGGAACAGGTCGGTGAGGTAGTCGCGCAGGATGTTGCCGGTCGCGGCGATGGTGTCCTCGCCCCGCATCACCCGCTCGATCGTGTACCGCATCGCCCACACCTGCGGCATGATCTGAATCGTCAGGCCCTCGGTGTCGTGGTCCTTGAGGTAGGTCTTGACCTTCTTGCGCAGCTCGGCCTCGTGCGGCCGCTCGGTGTCGAGCCAGAACACCACCGGCATGCCCGACAGGCGGGCCCGGGTGACGGCCAGCTTGACCCAGTCCCGGATCGGGGCGTCCTTGACGACGGGCATCCGCCAGATGTCGCCCTCTTCGACGTTCTGCGTCAGCAGCACCTCGTCGGTGTCGACGTCGACGATGTTGGCCACACCCGCTTCGGGGATCTCGAAGGTCTTGTCGTGGGAGCCGTACTCCTCGGCCTTCTGCGCCATCAGTCCGACGTTGGGCACGGTGCCCATCGTCGTCGGGTCGAACTGGCCGTGGGTCTTACAGAAGTTGATGATCTCCTGGTAGATGCGGGAGAACGTGGACTCGGGGTTGACGGCCTTGGTGTCCTTGGTGCGGCCGTCGGCGCCGTACATCTTGCCGCCGAGGCGGATCATCGCGGGCATGGAGGCGTCGACGATGACGTCGCTGGGTGAATGGAAATTCGAGATGCCGCGCGCGGAGTCCACCATGGCCAGTTCAGGCCGGTGCTCGTGGCAGGCGTGCAGGTCGCGGATGATCTCTTCGCGCTGCGAGGCCGGCAGCGTTTCGATCTTGTCGTACAGATCCGACAACCCGTTGTTGACGTTGACGCCGAGTTCGTCGAAGAGCGTCTGATGTTTGGCGAACGCATCCTTGTAGAAGATCTTGACCGCGTGCCCGAACACGATGGGGTGCGACACCTTCATCATCGTCGCTTTGACGTGCAGCGAGAACATCACGCCCGTCTTGTAGGCGTCTTCCATCTCTTCTTCGTAGAACTCGCAGAGCGCCTTCTTGCTCATGAACATGCTGTCGATGACGTCGCCGTCGTCCAGCTTCACCTCGGGCTTGAGCACGAGCGTCTGGCCGCTGTCGGTCTCCAGCACCATCTTCACCGTGCGTGCCTTGTCCAGCGTCATCGACTTCTCGCCGTGGTAGAAGTCGCCGTGCTTCATAGTCGCGACGTGAGTGCGCGACGCCTGGGACCAGGGACTCATGCTGTGCGGGTGCTTGCGGGCGTACTCTTTGACCGCCTTGGGCGCGCGGCGATCTGAATTGCCTTCGCGCAGAACAGGGTTGACAGCGCTGCCCAGGATCTTGGAGTAGCGCTCCTTGACGGCCTTCTCCTCGTCGTTCTTGGGCTCGCCGGGATAGTCCGGCAGGTCGTAGCCCTTGCCCTTGAGCTCTTTGATGGCGGCCAGGAGCTGCGGCACCGACGCGCTGATGTTGGGCAGCTTGATGATGTTCGTGTCCGGCTGCTGCGTCAGCTCACCCAGTACGGAGAGGTTGTCGGGGACCCTCTGTTCTTCTGTCAGGCGGTCGCTGAACTCTGCCAGGATGCGCGCCGCGACCGAGATGTCGCTGGTCTTCACGTCGATACCGGCGGCATCGGCGAACGTCCGGAGGATGGGCAGGAAGCCGTAGGTCGCAAGCAACGGCGCCTCATCGGTCAGCGTGTAGATGATGGTCGGCTGCTCGGCGCTCATGTCTGGTTCTCCCGCGTCAGTTTCGGTCATGTTCGAAGGCGTGTCGCGTCAGTATCGCGCTCCCCGCACCTTCAGGCGCAGCCTACCCAACTACCTGACGCCGTCGAGGGGTCAGTGGGTCACGCTCGTCGCGGCGATGCTCTCAGCCGTCGGCGGGCCTGCGGACCGGCGGGCGCCGAGTCGCGCCCCACAGGCCGACACCGATCCCGACCACGGCGCCGCCGAGGCCGATGATCTGCTGAGGCCGGGTCAAGCCGTCGTGGACCCGCGATCCGCCGAGCAGGTCTGCAGCGTCGGCGCCACCGGAGGCCAGGAACCAGCCGCGGGTGTCCTTGCCGCGCAAGGCCGCCGCGGTGAGCAAGCCACCGATGAGAGCATCGCGGTATCCCATCGAATGCAGCAGGAGATGGCCTGACGGTGACGGTTCCCGCGAATCGCCCCAGAGTTTGTTCGCGCGCAACGGATCGACGAGAAACGACACGCCCGAGGCAAGACGGATACTGCCCGCAACGAGTGCGGCACGGTCGATCGGCATGAATGCCAGCCTAGATTTCCGCGGGCTCCAGAGGGTCGGAATCGGTTGATGTGCACCTGCTCGACACGACGTCAGTCGTTCGGTGTGATGACGGCCCGCCCCTGGATCCTGCCGTCGTGCAGCAGCTCGTAGGCGTGTGCCGCGTCATCGAGGGTGAAGTGCTCGACCAGCATCTTGATCTTTCCGGCTCGGGCGAGGCTGATCACCTCGATCAGCTCGGGAATGGTGCCCCAGAAGGGCGCTGCGACGGAGCACTCCTGGGCGGGGTTGTGGAAGTTCACCGGGAGTGCGGCGTCGCCGAGGCCGACGATGGTGAGGTGACCGAGCACCCGTGAGACCGCTGCCGCCATGCTGAGTGTCGGATGGACACCCACCAGGTCGAGGACCAGCTCGGCGCCCTGCCCTGCGGTGATGTCCTTGATGCGCGTCACGGCGTCGTCGCCGGAGATCAGTGCCTCGTCGGCGCCCATCGTCGTGGCAATCTTCAGCTTGTCAGGCGACGCATCCACCGCCACAACGGTTGTCGCCGAGTTGAGCGCTTTGAGCATCTGAATTGCCATCTGCCCCAGACCGCCTGCGCCGATGACGACCGCGGTGGAGCCGGGTCCCAGTAGATGTGCTGAGCGCTTCACCGCGTGATAGCTGGTGAGCCCGGCGTCGGTGAGCGGCGCCGCCTCACGTGGGTCCAGGTCACCGAGCGGGATCAGGTAGCGGGTGGCCGGGACGAGGAGAAATTCGGCCATTCCACCATCGGTGCCACCGAGTCCGCCCGGGCTGGGCTTCCCGGGCGTCTGGCAATAGTTCTCCATGCCCTGGCGGCAGTTCATGCACAGCCCGCACCCCCACGGGCCGTAGACGACCACCGGGTCGCCGGGCGCGAAGCCCGTCGCTCCAGGGCCCAGCGTCTCCACCCAGCCGGCGTTCTCATGGCCGAGCGTGAACGGCAGCGTCATCGACGTCGAGCCTGCCGGAGCCTCCAGCAGGTGAAGATCCGAATGGCAGGCGCCGGCACCGCCCACCTTGACCAGGACCTCCCCGGGGCCCGGTTCGGGTACCGGCACGTCGCGCAATTGCCCCGGCCGCTGCCATTCGACGAACTGAAATGCCTTGATGGCGCGCCTCAATCCGTGATCTGGTCGAACTCGATCTCGAGGTGCAGCGGACCGCGGAACACCTGGTTCACCCGGTACGGCGGCGGGTCGACGACCAGGCGCGGGTTCTCGACCCGCCGCAGGAAGGTCTCCAACGCGATGTTGACCTCCAAACGAGCCAGGGGACCGCCCACACAACTGTGAACTCCCCGCCCCCAGCCCACGTGCTGGTTGTCCGGTCGCCGGATGTCGAACTTGTCGGGTTCGGGGAACCGCTTCGGGTCGCGGTTGGCCGCGCCGTAGAGCAGGTGCACCGCCGACCCGGCCGGGATGACGGTTCCTCCGACCTCGATGTCGGCGGTCACGCTGCGGCTGGGGAAGAACTGCACGGCCGACTGCAACCGCAGCACTTCTTCGATCGCCTTGGGGATCAGTTCCGGTTTGTCATGGAGCAGGTCGATCGATTCGGGATGGCGGAGCAGCGTCAGCACGCAGTGCGCGATGGTGTTGACCGTGGAGTCGTGGCCTGCGATCAGCAGCAGCATCGCGTTGGCCGCAGCCTCCTGCGGTGTCATCGGCCCGTCCGGGCCGTCCTTGTCGTTGACCAACTTGGACAGCACGTTGTCCTGCGGTTCGGTGAGGAATCCCTGGATCAGGTCGGCCATGTACGCGGTCAGCGCGGCGGTGCTCTGCTGCCCCTTCTGCTTGCGGGCCTGCCCTTCCTCGGTGGCGGCGTCCGGGCCCATGTCGGCACCGGCCATGAAGTCGAAGATCCAGCCGTGGAAAGTGGGTTCGTCTTTGAGTGGTACCCCCAGAATCTGACAGATCACGGCGACGGGAACTGGATAGGCATAGTCGTCGACGACGTCAAACGTGGTGCCGCCCTGGGCTTTTATCCTGCTCAGCGAGTCGTCGCAGAGCGTCTGGATGCCTGCCGCCATGTTGGGGATGACGTCAGGCGAATGTGGTGGTGCGAAGTGCCGCATCACCTGGCGGCGTTGCCTGTCGTGCTTGGCGGGGTCGGACACGATCAGACTCGCTTCGCGGCCGTAGGCCTGCATGTGTTCGGCCCCGACATCGGGTGCGGTGTCGCCGGCGGGCTGGGCCGAGATGGGACTTGGCGAGATGTCGGAGCTGACGTGTGGGTCGTGCGCGAGTTGCAGCAGCTCGCGGTAGCCGCTGACGACGTAGACCCTGTCGGACACCTGGACGACCGGGGTCTTGCGGAGTTCGTCGAAGAAGCGGTAGGGATCGTGGCGGTTCTCGTAGCGCATCGCCTCGGTCCAGGCGGTTTCTGCGGTGGTCATCGGCGCTCTTTCCTCGGGTGCGGCTGGCTAGCGGCTCTTGGCGCGGAACTCGGCGCCTCGGGATGTCGGGTCGTGGCCGGTGAGTACCACGTCGGGGATTCCGGTGGGGGCACGCGGATCGCCGAAACGTGCGGACATCACTTCCGAGTTCGCGGGTACGTCGTAGCCGGGCGGCGGGGGCGGGAACGGCGCCGACTTTTCGATGAGCCTGGCGTAGTACTCCAGCCACTTGCCGTGGTTGAAGGTGATCGCGCCGACGATGCGGCCGTTCTTGCCGAAGGCCGCGGCGAAGCGCAGGTCCTCGACCGAGCCCTGGGTGAAGACGATCTCGTCGCCGAAGGAGCAGACGCCGACGCCTTTGATGTTGACGCCGAACTGACCGGACCAGAACTGCGGCAACGGCAGGTGCGGACGCCGGCCTTTCTCGAGGTGGACCATGTTGTGCGCCGCGGTCTGGGCGCCCAACACCGCGGCGTCGACGTGCTCGATCGCCATGAACTGGTACTCGTAGAGCACATGCGGCGCGCGGGCGATGTCGCCGGCGACGAAGATGTTGTCGGTGACCACGCCGTTGATGTCGAAGGCCCGGCACCCGGCATCACAGGCCACTCCCCAGAAACCCGAGGCCAGTTCAGCGCCTTCGAGCCATTCGATGTTGCGGACCGACCCCAGCGATGCCACCACCACATCGACATCGAGGGTGGTGCCGTCGGAGAGCTTGGCGCGCCGGACATGTCCGTCGGCGTCGCCCTCGAGAGCTTCGACGGCGACACCGGTGCGCAGGTCGACCCCGGCGTCGCGCTGCATCTTGGCCGCGATGTCGCCGATGACCCCGCCGAGCGGACCGACGAGGGGCGCACTGGAGCGCTCGGCGACGGTGACGTCGAGTCCGAGATCGCGGCAGACCGAGGCCATTTCAGAGCCGATGAAACCCGCGCCGACGATCAGCACCCGTTTCGGGCGGGCCCTGAACGCTTCCTGGATCTTCGCGGCGTCATCACTGGTGCGCAGCGTGAAAAGGCCCTTCAGCTTGGCCTCTTCGGGGTTGAACCACGCGCGGGACCGGACACCGGTCGCGATCAGCAGCCGGTCGTAGGGCACCTTGTCGCCGTTGGCCAGCAACACTTCCCGGTTGTCACGATCGAGTCCGGTGGCTGCCACTCCCAGTCGCCAGTCGGCGTCGACCGCCCGCAGCCGAGGCAACTTGGTGTTACCGGCGGGCACCCACCCTTTGAGCACCTGCTTGGACAGCGGCGGACGGTCGTACGGCTCGTGGACCTCGTCGCCGATGATGGTCAGCGAACCGGCGAAACCCTCATCCCGCAACGCCTCTGCGGCACGCAGACCGGCCAGCGAAGCGCCGACGATCACGATCCGACCTTCGGCCTTGAACGCGCGGACGATCTCGTCGATCATCGGGTAGGTCGTCACTTCGTCGTCCTGTCCGACGGCGGGTCCATCTCGGCGATGATGGCCTGCACCGGGCAGGACGCGACGGCACGCGCCACCTGTTGCCGCTGCGAGTCGTCGGGGTTGGGGTCGTAGGCGAGGGCCTCCTCGCCGTTGAGCTGGAGCACCTCCGGCGCGAGCGGCACGCACTGGGCGTAACCCAGACAGCGGTTGAGATCGACGACGATACGCATGCTGATCCGGCTCCTTGTCAACCGACGCTGAGGGCTGGTCAGCGCGAAACCCGATTCGGGAGGAGCCTTACGCTACGGTAAATGCGGCCCGTTGGCCCGACTATCGACGGACCTTCGCAGGCTTCTGAATTCCGGGTGAACCCGGTGCGAAATCGGCTGATCGGTCACTGAATCGGGGGAAAAGTCCAGCATGGTCGATCGGCTTCGGATTCTGCCCGCCGCCCCGCGCCGCGATCGACTCGAGAGGGGACCACGATCCCGGTGACCGGCGTGATAGCAGCGCGTCTCGAAAAGGCGGACCCCGGCTTCGTCCGGACCCGGCGCGGTGTACGAGCGGTGTTCGCCACCGTCTTCGCGTGGGCCACGATGGTCACGGTCATGGCGGCGTTCGATGTCGACGAGCGGCTGCGAATCACGCTGTTCGCCGCCGGTGCCGCGTTCGAAGGAGCCCTGCTGGCGCCCGACCCGCAACCCAGGGATCGACTGCGCACCATCGGCTGGGCGGCGATCGTCTGTGCCGTCGCGGTTGTCGCCACAGTGCACCTGACCCTGCTGGCACCCTTGCTCGCCGCGGGACTGCTTGTGCTGCTGATGTTTTTGTCGTTCGCACTTCGATCCTGGAATCTGCGGGTGGCGAGTCTGGCCCTGATCGGTGCGATCACGGTGTACATCACCGGCGGCGGGCACATCACGACGGATCGGCTCGGGTGGTTCGCCGTCTCCGCCGCCGTCGGCTTCGGGTGGCTCGCTCTCTGGGAACACCTGATCCTGCCCGACGATCCGATTGGCTCGCTACAACTTTCGATTCAGGCGTTCGCGCGACGCAGCGCGGACACGGTCGCCGGTGTCGTCGATCTGACCGACGCTGCCCGGGACGGCACACCGTCACCTGGAAAGATGTTACGCGCCCGCCTCGAACAGGTGCGGAACTGCCGCAGCGCCATCGAGCGGCAGATACCCGGCGCGGTCGTCCACGGCCTCAGCGAAGTCGACGCGCAGCAGTTGAAGGTGGCGGTGCACTCGGCACACAAGGCGCTCGAAGACATGATCACCCTTGTCGACCAACCAGATTGGATGCGATCTCTACCCGAGGCGTTTGCCGGATCGATCATCACCAGCCTGGAGGCGCTGGTGGTTGCGCTGCGCGGCGACCTCGACGACGAGTCCAGAGACATCGCCGCCCAGGAGGCGCAGACACTGCGCGGTCATATCCATGACGCATTGGCGCAGACCGAGGAAACCGGCGCCGCCCCCTTCGAACCCACCACGCTCCTGGCGGCGGCGACACTCCTCGGCGACGGGGAAACGGTCGCCGAATCGATCACGCGGACAATGGCATTGGCGTCTAGCCTAGCCAAGAACGGTGGTCGTCCGCAGGCGAAATCGGCCGATGCGACACCGGCAGCACCAGATGCCCACGCCGTCCGACGCCACCTGTCCCCCACCATGGCGCTTGCGATCCAAGGAGTCGTGGCAGCGGTGGCCGCCGGCGGGGTTGCTGCCCTGGTAGGCAACGATCAGCGCCTGGTGGTGGCGTGGACGGCCTTCGTCATCATCGCCGGTTCCGCAGGGATGTCGACACGGCGGGCGATGGTGCGGATACCGGCGACCGTCCTGGGGGCGGTCAGCGGTGTGCTGATCGCTGCGACCGTCCCGGAAACGGTTGGCTGGACCGTCGCCGTTGTCGCTGTGGGTGTCTTCTTCACGATCGTCACCGCGCCCGTCTCATACCCGGCAATGGTGTTCTGGATGGGCATCGCGTTCGTTCCACTGTTCGCGACCGAAGGCCGCTACCTCGACCTTGTCATCGACAAAGGGGTAGCGGCGCTCATCGGCGGGTGCGTGGCCGCGGTCGTGGCGCTCACTGTCGCGCCGATACGCGCGTCTCACGAAGTTCGCCCCGCCGTCGTCGAGTACCTCAGCGCACTCGATGCCGCGCTCGCCTCACACCTTCCCGGTGACGACCACGGCACAGCCCCGGCCGAAGCGCGACTTGATTCCACCCATACCGCTCTGACCGCGGAGGCCGCCGCTGCTGCGAGCGAGATCAACGTCTTCTCTCAGCCCGAGAATGTCGCCAACGACGTGGCCGACCGCGTGAGTGCCGTGCACGACGCCTACCTGCGACTGTCACCGCTGCTGTCCGCCCCGTCGCGGTTGCTGCACGGCTGGTCGGACGAACAGGTTCTCAGGGGCCTTCGGCGACTCCGCGCAGCCATCGAGCGCACGCAGTCGACCGCCCGCGGGGAAGCGGTGGGCACCCCGGAGTCACCCGAGCGAAACGGTCCGGCCGCGAGGGCGGCGGAAAGCCTGGGTTTGTCTGACTCGGTTCGTCGGGTGGAGAACCTGCACGCCCGATTGACCGACCTCGCATCGGTACTCGACTCACCTGGGTCTTCGCCCGCGACCCCTTCGGGCGTGCGCTCCCGCATCAGCTGAAATCTTTGGATTGCAACCACTTCGGGTGCGGGTGTTCGCCACCGACGTTTCGGATCGAGTCGAGCGGGGTAAACAGCCGTGTTGGTTCAGTTCCGAGCCGAGGTCATCAGCACAGCGGACTACGGATAAAAGAGGTGGACCTATGTCCAAACCAGCATCAGATTACTCGGATGTGACGGAAATGATCCGTCATCTCCGATCCCTGAACGAAGAATCCGCAGCATACCGGCGTCAGCGCGACGCCGTCATCGAGCGTTGCCTGCCACTTGCCGACCACATCGCGCGACGGTACGGCGGCCGGGGTGAGCCGTTTGACGACCTCGTCCAGGCTGCGCGGGTGGGACTGGTCAACGCCGTCAACCGCTTCGACACCGACAACGGCGCCGACTTCCTGTCCTTCGCAGTGCCCACCATGATGGGCGAGGTGCGCCGCCACTTCCGCGACCACGGCTGGGCCGTCAAGGTGCCGCGCCGCGTCAAAGAGCTTCAACCGCAACTGATCAGGGCCCGCGCGGAGTTGTCGCAGACGCTCAGCCGAGCGCCGAACGCGACGGAGATCGCCGAACACCTCGGCGTCGACCGGCAACTCGTCGTCGAGGCCACCATCGGCGGCGGCAACTATTCGACTGTCTCCACCGACCGATTCGTCGGCACCGGCGACGACGACAGGCCGTTCGGCGACACCCACGGCGATATCGATCGCAACCTCGACAAAGTGCTCGACGTCGAAACGGTGCGCCCGCTGATCGCCGCGCTTCCGGAGCGTCAGCGAACGGTGCTGACCCTGCGGTTCTTCGAGAACATGACGCAGACGCAGATCGCCCAGAACGTCGGTTGCTCGCAGATGCACGTGTCGCGCCTGCTGGCCAAGGCACTCGAAACGCTGCGCAGCCATGCCAGCGAACCGGAGTACGCGGTCACCGCCTAGGTCGCGGCGGCTATGTCGATCCCGTGACATCGACATGGCGAAGATTGCCCCATGCGTCGCACGCGCCACTAAGGTGCAGTCCGTGGGCAGAAACGTGTTAGCCAACGGCCGTGGCCGCTGGCTGGCGGTCGTGGTTTCGCTCGTTGTCTCAGGCGCGATGCTGCACGCCCAGGGTGCCGAGCCGGCACGCGTCGCCGACACGCCCGCAGAGGCGCCCGTGAGTCAGGATCCGGTGCCTGCCGGGACGCCGAATGCGGCCACGCCCTCGCAGGCCGAACTGCTGGCGGCGAGTGCGCCCGTGGATGCCCGGGTGTTCGACCTGGCGCTGCCCGAAGGCGTCGCGCCGGAGTCGGGTCTGCAGGTCAGGACAATCTGGGCGGCGCGGGCGATCAGCATGATGTTTCCCGAGATCACCACTATCGGTGGCTACCGGCAAGACGCCTTGCGATGGCACCCCAACGGTTTGGCGATCGACGTGATGATCCCGAACTACGGCACCGAAGAAGGAATCGAGCTGGGCAACCAGATCGCCGGTTTGGCGCTGGCCAATGCGCGGCGCTGGGGTGTACTCCACGTGATCTGGCGCCAGGGCTACTACCCCGGTATCGGCGCGCCGAGTTGGACGGCCGACTACGGCTCGGAGACCCTCAACCACTTCGACCACGTGCACATCGCCACCAACGGCGGCGGATACCCGACCGGCAGCGAAAAGTACTACATCGGGTCGATGCAGCCCTAGGGGTCTCAGACCGCGATGTCGCCGTCGCCGCAGAACATCGCCGCACCCACGCCGCGCGTGTCTCCACAGGCCAGCAGGGCTTCCAGCGTCGTCGCCTCTTCGGGTGTGGTCGGGAACGACGGAGCAGCCGGGGGCCACAACGGGAAGATGCTGGCACCGGTCACGCCGGTCAGTCCGGCGACGATCTGGGCCGCGAAGTTCGTCGCCACGTACGCGAGATCGCCGATGAACTGGACCGGCAGAATGGCCAGCCGCGCCAGGAAGCTGATCAGGAAGATGTCCTGCTCAGCGATCCCCTGCAGTGCCGAGGTGAGCTCATTGGTGATGCCGAAGACGAAGTACGGCACCGACGTGACGATCGTGCGCAGCCCCAACGCGAGCTGGGTGCCGATATCGGGATAGCCGTACATGCCGATCGCGTCTTGAAGCGCGACGCGCAGCGCCTCGTCGTCGTTGATCGGGAAGACGGTGCTGTCACCGAGTTCGGTCAGGGACACACCGTCGGCATCAACAGGAGGCGGGCCGCCGAAAATGTCGAGCACGGTCGGGGTGACGTCGACGATCTGGTACTGCAGGTTGATTCCGCCCTCGGCGAAGATCAGCGGGTTGTTGGCGATGACAAAAGTTGATGTCTCATCTGGTGACTGGAATCCGTGGCCGAGACCCTGCTGGGGCTGATGGCCGTGGTCGGTGACCATGATGATGGTCCACTGCTCCCCGGTCAGCGTTTCCCATGCGTTCACCGCGTCCAGGATCTCCCCGAGATTCCTGTCGAAGTTGTTCAGCGCCGCCGCGTACTCCTCCGATGCGCCGCCGTACATGTGCCCGTTCTCGTCGACGCCGACGAAGTAGCTGAAGACGAAGTTCGGGACCGCGGCGCTGGCTGCCGCGATCGCGGCCTCCGTCGCGTCACCGACCGCGTCGTCGGTGAGCAACCAGTTGGTGTCACCCTCGATCTGGTAGATGTTCCGCACGATGTCGGCGGGATCGGCGCCGGCGGCCGCGATCGCCGAGATGACGTCCCAGTTGGCAATCGATGTCGTCTGGATATCCGAATTGGCGGCCTCGAGTTGGTTGAACACGGTGGGCCAGTTGTCGTAGGTCCACGGCGTGAAGACGTTGTTGATCACGCCCGTCGTCTCGCCCCACGCGCCGGTGAGGATGGAAGACCACGACGGGTTGGAGATCGTGGTGTGGCCGGCGATGCTGGCCGCGGCAGTGGTTCCGCCCTGCATCAACTCGAAGAAATTGACATTGGCTGGATCTGCCAGCACCCTGCTGAGGTTCGTTCCGTCGACACCGATCACCAGCACGTTCGGTGAGGGATCCGCAGGCAGCGCTGCGGCTTGCGGAACGGCGGTCGCGTTGCGGCGCAGGGTGTTCCGCTCGAGTTCATCTCGCACTGCGGCCAGTGCCGCCAACATCACCGGCGCCTGGATCGGAGGTGTCTGCGGAGCCGGATCCGCCAGCGGCGGCAGCACTGCGGACTCGGCGATGGGAACCACGCTCACTACCGTGGGGCGCTTCGCGGACACCGGAGGCGTCAGTGCCGAGACGGCAGGAATGGTGGGCGCGTCGGCGGTGTCCACCGCGGTCGTCGTCAGCGCGGTGGTCGTGGCTTCGGCGGAGTCGGGGGTATCGACGGTCACCGGGGCGTCCGCCGCACCAAAGTCATCGTGGGCATCGGAGTCATCCGGCGCATCCGCGTCCAGCGTGACCGTGGACCGCTTTGTTGTCCGTCGACCGTCTCCGCGGTCCGCCTCGTCCTCCGCCGCCGACAGGTTCTCGTCGTCCTCGCTCCCGGTGTCGGTCGTGGCGCCGTCGTCGGAGTCGCTATCGTCACCGCCGTCTGTGGTGGTATCCCGCGGTTTCGACGAATCCCGTTTCTCGGTGCGCTCTTTCGCTGCCGAATCGCGGCTCGGAGAGGTCGACGAGGTCGAGGCGCTCGACGTCGATGTGTCGCTGGTCGACGATGTGCTCGACGGTTCGGCGGACGCGACGCCCGGTGCGGACGCCAGGGCCACTCCCACCCCCAGCGTCACTGCTAGCGCTCCGACGCGACCGATGTGCCTGGCGTACCCCATGGATGTTCCTTTCGATGCCACGCGCACAGCAGCGAGGCGTGTGGGAGTGAACTTAGGTGTCTCCGGATGCGGTGAGCGGGATGTCGTCACCGAACCGTGCAGAGGGGTCGGACACAACGGAGACACGAGATCGTCGTATGACCGTCGGTGGCCGCATAGCTGTCTCACTTCTCGGTGAACTGGCTGCACCGTAAATTACGCCCTCAACGCACTCCGGCCACCAGGAATCGCCGAGTTGCCCGACTGCTGTCGCCGCCGCACTGCCGGGAGGAAGTCGCGCCGTGTGAGCGCCGCCGTGACAGGCGCCACAAAGTTAGCCGTAGTAGGTAGCTCTTGTGGGGTAGGTAAGCCTCAACTAACCTGCGCTTGGCCCGTAGTGGCCACCCGTCCCCACTGTGACTACAGGAGAACCATGCAGTTAGCTCTAAGCGGCGGTGCAGACCGCAGTTTTTGGTCTATCCCCGGACCTTCCGCCCCTCGTGACAAGAAATTGCTGATTGCTGGTGTCGCGCTCGCGGGCGCCTCCGTCATCGCGATTAATCCCGTCGCCCCGGCCGTGCCTGCCCTGCAGGACCGCGCTGTCGAGCTCTCGGCGTGGGTCGATCCGTTCGCCACATGGGGCGAAACGATCACCGGCACGGTCGCGAACCTGGGCACCCAGGGCAATGCCATCGTGACCGAGGGCCTGCCCGCTGCGTGGGAGGTCATCACCACCGGTTCGCTCTACTCCGAGATCGCCCAAGCGGTGTTCAACCCGGCTCCCGGCCTCGAGCAGTTCTTCAACAATCTGCCGACGTACCTGGAGACCCTCAACGCCGGGTTCGCCGAGTCCAACGCCGGATTGACCGAGCACTTCGCCGAACTCCCGGTCGCGCTGGAAGAAGCGTGGGACTTCGTCATGCAGGGCCAGTTCACCCAGGCGTTCGCCAACGTTGTCAGCTGGGGGCTCTTCGGTCTGGGCGAAGCGGGCTGGCCGCTGTACCCCTCCTTCGAGATTCCCGGGCAGATCGCGCGGGACTTCGGCGCACCGACCATCGGTGCGGTCCTCGACGCGCTGTTCGTCGGCGACACCACCACCACCGGCTACGCCTACTCACTGCTCGGCCCGCCGATCACCGCGATCTACCAGCTCACCGATATCCTCAACGTGGTGTCGGGCTCGCTGTACGAGGGTGACTGGGTGACCGCCGTCAGCGAAGTCATCAATGCGCCGGCCAAGGTCCTCAACGCCTTCTTCAACGGCTACCAGGCCAGCATCTCCCCCGAGTGGGAGACGTTCCCGGGCATCTTCACCGAGGGTGGCCCGATCGATGCGTTCTTCGTCCAGCTCCCCAAGACGATCGCCGCGGCCATCGCAGCGCTGTCCGAGGAGTCGGAGGGTGACGGCGCCGAGACGGCCGATGCGCTGCTGGCGAAGGTGTCGTCGACCGATCTCGCCTCGGACGCAGATCTGGTGGCGCTCAACGTCAGTGCTGAAACCACCGACGAGGAGACGGCAACGGCCGTCGACGGCGAGGCCGAGTCGACCGAACCGGCCCCCGCCGGTGAGGACGTGGCGCCAGTAGCCGACGAGGTCGAGGAGGAAACCACGACCGAGGAGGAGACCGCGACCGACGAGGAGACCGCGACCGACGAGGAGACCGCGACCGACGAGGAGACGGCGACCGATGAGGATGCCGTCACCGAGGAGGATGCCGACAACACCGAGACGGTTGCCGACGAGGACGCCGACGATGCGGATTCATCGGCAGGCGAAGCTGAGTCGGACAGTGACACCGGCAAGGATGCCGACGCTGAGAAGCCGAAGCGTGGCGCCGACAGCAGCAAGTCGGACAGTGAAAAGTCCGAGAGCAGCAAGTCGGACAGCAGCAGTTCGGGCAGCGACGACTGACTCGCAGTTGCATTGAAAGGCGGCCCCCTCGGCGACGAGGGGGCCGTCCGTCATCCGGGCGAATGAAACAGCCGTCGACTCGGCTCTAGTCCTTGGCCAGGAACGAGTGGAGCTTCTCAACCGCCTGATCGACGCTGAAACTGGCTGGAGCGTGCCGCGGTTGGAAGTCCTTGAACGTCTCCAAGAATTTCGTCGCCATCGCGGTGGCGTAGAAGACGAAATAGTCGTGGCGCAACAGCCACTCGTAGTAGGTGTTCGAGGTGATATCGGCGTACTCATAGGGATCGGTGCGCAGGTTGAACAGCTTGGGCACCCGAAGTGGTGTGAACGGCTCCGCCCAGATGCGCAGCGTGCCCTGGCAGCGCTGCTCCATGAACACGATCTTCCAGTTCTCGAAGCGCATCGCGACCAGGTCGCCGTCGTCGGAGAAATAGAAGAAGCCGCGCCGGGGGCTCTCCTCAACCTCGCCTGTCAGATACGGCAGCAGGTTGTAACCATCGATATGCACCTTGTAGTCGGCATCACCGACGGTGTGCCCCGTGCGCAGTTTGTCGCTGATCTCAGGTTCACCCGCGGCGGCGAGGAGGGTCGGCAGCCAGTCGTGGTGCTGGATGATCTCATTGGAAACCGCACCGGCCTCGATCTTGCCCGGCCACCGGACGAGTTCCGGAACCCGGAACGCCCCTTCCCAGTTGGTGTCCTTCTCGCTGCGGAACGGTGTGGTGCCCGCGTCCGGCCACGTGTTGCGGTGCGGTCCGTTGTCCGTGGAGTAGATGACGATGGTGTCGTCGGCGATGCCGAGTTCGTCGAGGACATCGAGGACCGTCCCGACGTTGCGGTCGTGGTCGATCATCGCATCGTGGTACTCGGACTGCCACAGTCCCGCCTGCCCCCGACTCTCCGGCTTGAGATGGGTGTACAGGTGCATATGCGTGAAGTTGCACCAGACGAAGAACGGGTTGGCGGCATCATGCTGGCGTTTGATGTAGTCGACCGTCGCGTCGGCGATGTCGTCGTCGATGGTCTCCATCCGCTTCGTGGTCAGTGGGCCGGTGTCCTCGATGATCTGCTTGCCGACCGGGCCGTACTTCGGATCGTCGGCCTCGGTCGATACCTCGTCGATGGCCTTGCACTTCATCACGCCACGGGGCTTGGCGAGGTTGTACAGCCTCGGGTAGCGGTCCTCGTGGGGGTAGTCGTAACTCTCCGGCTCCTCCTCGGCGTTGAGGTGGTAGAGGTTGCCGTAGAACTCGTCGAAGCCATGCACCGTCGGGAGGTACTTGTTCAAGTCTCCGAAGTGGTTCTTGCCGAACTGGCCCGTCGCGTAGCCGAGCGGCTTCAGCAACTCGGCAATCGTGGGATCCTCAGCGGCCCAGCCGATGTCGGCACCGGGTATGCCCACCTTGCTCATTCCGGTCCGGTACACGCTTTGTCCACTGATGAAGGCCGCCCTGCCTGCAGTGCAGCTTTGCTCACCGTACGAATCGGTGAACCGCATACCCTCCTTGGCGATCCGATCGATGTTCGGGGTCCGGTAACCCATCACGCCGTCGCTGTAACAGCTCAGATTCGAGATGCCGATGTCGTCTCCCCAGATGACCACGATATTCGGCTTTCCGTTGGGCATCGCGCCCTCACTTTCGTTTATGGCACTGCATATGTGCTTCACACAGTAGGACTGTGATCTTGTTCGGGTACCGGGTTTCTCATCGAGAATTCGCCAGGGGCTCGCGGTTTCAAGATCGCGGCCGCGCAGCATGATCCGCATCCGATCCTCGCGGCGCCAGGGCGCGAGGCATCACCCGAAACAGATGAGGCGCCCGGCACCGTGGTTGTGAATCTGTTGCGCTGCAACGCTATCGGTGAGCGTCGATGGTGCCGACCAGGATCCGTAGACCGTGTCGGGCTTCGTGCCGCGCTGCGGCGGTTGCGTTGTGGAGATCGGGAACAACGAACACGTGATGCCGAAGACCGATTGGTGGCAGGGTGGACGTCGTGAGCCTGTCGGCGCGCGTCCTCCATTTGTCGGCAGCACACACGCTGGCCACGCGCTTTGTATTATCTGGCCGGGTATTCGCAACAAGCTCTGTGCGGAGGAACGGAAAACTATGAACGCGCATGTCGAACAGATGGAGTTTCAGGCCGAGGCGCGCCAACTGCTCGATCTGATGGTCCATTCGATCTACTCCAACAAGGACTCGTTCCTGCGGGAGCTGATCTCCAACGCGTCCGACGCCCTGGACAAGTTGCGCATCGAAGCGTTCCGGAACAAGGACCTCGAGGTCGACACGTCCGACCTACACATCGAGATCGAGGTGGACAAGGCTGCACGCACGCTGACTGTTCGCGACAACGGAATCGGCATGACGCGGGACGAGGTTGTGGGGCTCATCGGCACGCTGGCCAAATCGGGCACCGCTGAACTGCGCGAACAGTTGCGCGAGGCACAGAACGCGGACGCGTCCCAGGAACTGATCGGCCAATTCGGCATCGGCTTCTACTCGACGTTCATGGCGGCCGACACCGTCGAATTGCTCACCCGAAAAGCCGGCGAGAGCGAGGCGACGCGCTGGGAATCCAGCGGACAGGGCACCTACACGATCGAAACCGTCGATTCGACCGTTGGTGAATCCCCGCAAGGCACAGCGGTCACGCTGCACCTCAAGCCTGAAGACGCCGAGGACGAGCTACACGACTACACCTCGGAGGCGAAGATCAGGGAGCTGGTCAAGAAGTACTCCGACTTCATCGCCTGGCCTATCCGGATGAACGTCGAGCGACGCACACCGCCCGAAGAGGACGGCGGTGAGGTGGTCGTGACCACCGAAACCGAGACGCTGAATTCGATGAAGGCGCTGTGGGCCAGATCCCGAGACGACGTCTCCGACGAGGAATACCACGAGTTCTACAAGCACATCGCCCATGCGTGGGACGAGCCGCTCGAGATCATCCCGATGAAGGCCGAGGGAACCTTCGAATACCAGGCCCTGCTCTTCATCCCGTCGCACGCCCCGTTCGACCTGTTCAACCGCGACAGCATCGGGATTCAGCTGTACGTCAAACGCGTCTTCATCATGGACGACTGCGACCAGTTGATGCCCGAGTACCTGCGTTTCGTCAAGGGTGTGGTCGACGCGCAGGACATGTCACTCAACGTTTCCCGCGAAATCCTGCAACAAGACCGGCAGGTCAAGGCGATCCGTCGTCGTCTCACCAAGAAGGTGCTTTCCACGATCAAGGATCTGCAGTCCGAGCGCCCGGAGGACTACCTGACCTTCTGGACCCAGTTCGGACGGGTGCTCAAAGAGGGTCTGCTGTCGGACCTCGACAACCAGGACACCCTGCTGCACATCTCGTCGTTCGCCTCGACACACAGCGAGGACGAACCCACCACCCTCGCCGACTACGTCTCCCGAATGAAGGACGGACAGGCGCAGATCTACTACGCAACTGGGGAAACGCGTCAGCAACTGCTGAAATCACCGCACCTGGAGGCGTTCAAGGCAAAGGGCTACGAAGTGCTACTGCTCACCGACCCCGTCGACGAGGTCTGGGTGGAAACGATCACCGAATTCGACGGCAAGCCGCTTCAGTCGGTAGCCCGCGGGGAAGTCGACCTCGATTCCGACGGGGACACCACCAACGCCGAACGCGAGGAGCAGGAGAAAGAGTTCGCTGATCTGCTGAACTGGTTGCAACAGAGCTTGGCTGATCACGTCAAAGAAGTGCGACTGTCCACCCGACTGACCGAGTCGCCGGCATGTCTGATCACCGATACCTTCGGCATCACGCCGGCACTCGCGCGGATCTACCAAGCCTCCGGACAGGAGGTTCCGGTCGGGAAGCGCATTCTGGAACTCAATGCGAATCACCCTCTGGTCACCGGATTGCGGGAAGCCGTCAAAGACCGCGGTGACGACCAATCTTTGGGGGAAACCGCAGAATTGCTCTACGGCACAGCCCTTCTCGCCGAAGGAGGCACTCCCGACGATCCAGCAAAGTTCGCCGCCCTGCTCGCAGACCGGCTGGCCCGCACAGTCTGAGAACCAGATCAGCCGGTAGCCGGTCCAGTACGGTCCGCAGAACTAGGCTGAGGTGATGACCGATCAGGATCAGACGGCGGCCCGTCGTGAAATCGCCGATGCTCTGCTGTCCGCGCTGAATCGTCGCCATGAGGTTCTCGACCTGATCGTGGAATCCGACGACAGGACCACCGCGGTCGCGGCTATCGCTGCACTGTTGAATACCTCGACGCGAGGTGCGGAGGCGGTGATGAGCATGGCGTTCGATCAGCTGACCAAGGACTCGCGCCGCAGGATCGCCGCAGAGCTCGACGACCTCAACAGTCAGCTGACATTCACACTGAACGAGCGCCCGGCGAGTTCGGATGACAGCGTGACTCTGCGCCCGTTCGCCGGTGATCCAGACCGGGACATCTTTGCCGCCAGGTTGGAAGAAGTGGGTGCCGCCGGCGATGGATCCGGTCAGCCCGCGCAACCGATCGACGACGAAATGCGATTCGCGCAGCGCCGCATCAGCCAGGAGGATGCCGCGTGGTTCGTCGCGGTGGTGGAGACGGTGAAGGTCGGGATGGTGTTCGGCGAACTCGAGCGCGGCGAGGTGAACGTCAGGGTGTGGATCCACCCCGAACACCGGAAGAAGGGCTACGGAACGGCCGCGCTCCGGCGGTCGCGCTCAGAGATGGCGAGGTATTTTCCCGCCGTGCCGATGGTCGTCCGGGCGCCTGGGTCCGAGCTGACGTAGCGCCCGCTATCCCTCTCACGACTCGACTGAGGCTGACATGACCGACGTGCAGAATTTTCTCCACCGGTTCGCCGATTTCGGTGCTGCACCGGATCCGGACAAGTACGAAGATCTCTTCGATCCCGTCGACGGCACCGTGCTGCACCCCGGCATGACGGCGCCGCTAGGGCACAACCAGGTCCGGGCCTATATGGCCACCTACCTTGCCGGGGTGCCGGAGTTCCGCTTCGAGATCGCCGAGTGGGCCGAACGTGACGGCACGGTGTTCGTCGAAGCGCGCAACAGCGGCCGACCCGGCGGCGGCGAGCGACTCGAGTGGGGCACGGTCTACTGCGTCACCCTGCGCGGCGACCGCGTCCTACGTGGCCGCGCATATGGCGATCGGGTGCCCCTGCTGGCCCGGTTGATGCCGGACGTAACACTGGCCCAGGCGGCGGCACTCGGTGCGCCGGCGCCGGGTCTGGATGTGGGCGACGAACGATGAAGAGGTCGGTGACCGAGGCATCCACTCCGGCGGTGGTCACCGAGGTTTGATGAAGCGTCCCAACCGTTTTGAGCGTGCCGAAGCCCCGATAAGGTGTCCCTTCACGAACCACGAACGCGGCCGGGGCAGATCGACCGTATTCCGCTCGTTAGCGTGGCTTCGGTGTCAACCCGTAGACGTAATAGCACGGCCACGATTGTTGCCCCGGAGGGGTTGATAATCCCGGTGACCACATGGTCGGAACGCCGTTGACGACCCAGCAATCCGTATCTGCGAGGTCGACGCCGTTGGGGTTGTTGCTTTCGGGCGGCGCCGGCGGAGCCTGTTGCGGATTGTTGTCAGGAAGGTCAGGAAGCTCGGGCATACCGGGCTGCTGCTGTTGCTGATCGCAAGCCTGCTGGTGTTCGGCGGTCCGCGGCAGGTCTTCCGGCGCCAGCGGCCCACAATTCCAGAAAGGCTGCGCGCTCGCCGTCGGCACGTACGCCAGGATGGCGCCTGCGATGGTTACCCCCACTGTGAAACAGTGCGCTGATCGTCGTGACATTGCTGGCATGCGGCCCCCGTTTCAGAAATCCCTGCTCCCCCGAACGGCGCAAACATAACACCGTTCGCCAACTCTGACACTGCCCCGCACTTCGCTATCCACCACAGCAGCACCCGAACATGGGAATTACGTGACGGTCACCTCTGAGGAATTACGTGACGGTCACCTCTGAGGAATTACGTGACGGCGCATACCTGCCGGGGATACTGGCCGCGAACGCGACATGCGGCCGGAGAATTCTGGACCCGGGTCACCGGCTCGGAGGGTTGAGGTCAAGGGAATTCCCTGATTGCTCCGGGTTGTGTCCGCCGGTACTTTCCAGTGGTCGGGACGCGTCGCTGTGGCGCCGCCGAGAGGAGGGTCGCGTGTTCACAGGTGTACGACCGTGTCTGAGCGCGGGTGTCGCACTGGTGGGGGCAAGCGTCATCGCCGTCACACCCATCAGCCCCCCGCCCGCGGTGTCGGTGGTGGCGAGCCCAGCGGTGCAGCTCGCCGCGATCCCGAGCCCGCTACAGCTCTACCCGCAGGTTCTTGTGAAATCGCTGACGAACGTGGGCGGCTTGTTTGAGCAATACTTCGCCGATCCCTTCCCGATCATCAGAGCGACCCTCGCCAACCAGGCGGTGGCGTTCGAGGACGCACTCACCTCATTGCAGTTCGGCAGGTTGGACGAATTTTTCGTCGCCGTGGCCGATTTCGTCCTGCAACCGTTGAAGAGCATCGGGCAGGGCATCGGAACGGTCTTTTCATATTTTGATCTTCTCGTTAGCCAGCCGGGCGGCCGCGAGTATCTGTTCAACGTCGCATTCAGCCCACTGTTGAACGGCATCGCCGCAACGGGTCTCGCGATCGCCGACGTATTCGAGGCGATCACCACCTTCGACGTGATCGGGCTCGTCAACGCCGTCATCAACATCCCGGCCCGCATCATCGACGGCGTACTCAACGGTGTGCCGGGGGCTGAGTTCGACCATTACCCCATACCCGGGCTGTTGACTACGGAGGAGACTTCCCCTGCCCCCGGGCTCATTTCCTTCGCGATTTTTCTGGACCAGTCTGCGGGCGAGGCGATCGCGCCAGAAGCTCCGGCGGCGATCGACGAGTGGCCCGGTCCCGAGGTGCAAGCCACGATGCTCACCACCGAGCCGGAGACGGAACCTGTTGCGGTGCAAGAGCAGTTGCCAACTGAGGACGAGGCCGTGCTGGAGGAGCAGGACCCACTGACGGAGGAACTCGACCTGCCGACGTCCGATGTGCTCGGGCAGGACGTGCCCGAAGAAGAAGTGCTCGGAGAAGACGTCCCCGGGGACGAACTGCCCGGGGAAGAAGTCGACGATCTCGTCGAGGAAGAAGAACCCGCACCCGCGCAGGAACAGAGTCCTCCGGATCCGGACCTCGCAGACGACGACGAACAGTCGTCACCCGCTCCGACCGATGAGGCGAACGATCCCGGCACCGAGGCCAACGACTAGAGGGTTGGCGTCAGCTCGACGAGCCCTCCGTGTCGCCGAAGAACGCCCAGTCGCCGTCGTCGTGGCTGAATGTTCCCTTCTATCGATCCGGCCAATTTCTTCGCTCCACAGTCTGCTGGTGGGACCGTAATCGACTGTCTTGGAACGACTTGCGCCCGCGCAGGCGGTCGGGACTCGTCGCGTAGCGGAGCCCACCGCCCAGTCGCAAAGGTCAGGGCTGATTGTTCGTCGACCGGCTGGACCGAACACAGGGGCGAAACCCTCGCCGGCGATCAGTGGACGGACACCGGGATGATGTTCTGCACGGAGCTGGGGATAACTGGCTGACCCCCGCAACGTGCTGCGTGCCGTCGAGCTGGCTGCGAAGAAGTCTGGCCTGGATAAGGTGGGCGCCCACACCAAGCGACATTCAGAGGCGGTGGCCTGGCTGGAATCGGGCGTCCACATCAAGGCCGCTGCCGACCTTCTGGGCCACTCGTCGATCAGCGTTACCGGCGACCCGTACGGCCACACCTCCGACGACACCGCACGAGCGGCGATCGATGGTCTGGGTACGGTGCTTGGCTTGTGCGCCGGTTTGGGTATGCCGTTTAAGTACGAGCAAGAAAAAGGCACCTTCTCGGAACGAGAAAGTGCCTTTGACCTGTGTCGGGCTGACAGGATTTGAACCTGCGACCACTTGACCCCCAGTCAAGTGCGCTACCAAGCTGCGCCACAGCCCGCGGTGCCGCCGGGATCGCCGGCGGGCGGTCGAAAGCCTACCTCAGGGCGACCCTCCAATCCCAACCGCCAGGAGCCGTGTCAGGCCGCGCGCCTACTGTCGATCTCATGAGCGGCGCTCGCGATGAGACTCCCCTGTGGCTGTTCGCCGACCAACTCGGTCCGGCCGTCTACGGCGGCGAGCACGCTCACCGCGAGGTGCTGCTCGTCGAGGCGACCTCAGCGCTGTCGAAACGTCGCTACCACCGGCAGAAACTGCACCTGGTGCTCTCCGCGCTCCGGCACGCCGAGCAGGATCTGGGTGAGCGTGCGACCTTGCTGAAGGCCGACACCTACACCGACGCGCTGCGACGTTTCAAGCGTCCCGTCCTGGTCCACGAACCGACGTCGCACGCCGCCGAGAAGTTCGTCCACCGCCTCCGCAAGGACGGCCTCGTCGCCGACGTGCTGCCCACCCCGACATTCGCGCTACCCCGCAAGGACTTCCAGGAGTGGGCCGGTGAGCGAACCCGGTTCCGGATGGAGGATTTCTACCGCGGCCAGCGCCGCCGGTTCGATGTGCTGATGAACGGGGCGGACCCCGTCGGCAACCGGTGGAACTACGACGAGGACAACCGCGAGCCTCCGCCGAAGAAGCAGTCGACACTCGAGCTCCCGGCGCCCTACCGGCCGCGCGAAGACGACATCGACGAGCAGGTCCGCCGCGACCTGGACCGGATGAAACTCGACACCGTCGGTGTCGACGGTCCACGCCTGTTCGCCGTCACGCCCACCGAGGCCACACGCGCACTGACCCGCTTCATCGAGCAGCGACTGCCCAGCTTCGGGCTCTACGAGGACGCCATCATGAGCGACGACTGGGCGATGTCGCACTCACTGCTGTCGGTCCCTCTCAACCTCGGGGTGCTGCATCCCCTCGACGCGGTGGAGGCCGCAGAGAAGGCCTACCGCGACGGCAACGCCCCGCTGGCCGCCGTCGAGGGCTTCATCCGGCAGATCCTCGGATGGCGCGAGTACATGTGGCACCTGTATTGGCACTTCGGCCCGGACTACACCAAGAAGAACGAACTCGCGGCCCGCACCCGGCTACCGGACTGGTGGGCTGACCTCGACGCTGACGCGGTGACGGCCCAGTGCCTGCACCACGCTATGGCCGGTGTCCGGGACCGCGGCTGGACCCACCACATCCAACGCCTGATGGTCCTGGGTAGCCACGCGCTGCAGCGCGGCTACCGTCCCGACGAGCTCACCGAATGGTTCGCCACGACGTTCGTCGACGGATTCCGCTGGGTGATGCCCACAAACGTCGTCGGCATGAGCCAGCACGCCGATGGCGGTCTGCTCGCCACCAAGCCGTACACCTCCGGCGGCGCCTACATCAACAAGATGAGCGACCACTGCAAGGACTGCGCGTTCGACCCGAAGAAGCGCCTCGGCGACGACGCCTGCCCGTTCACGGCGGGCTACTGGGCCTTCACCCACCGCCATCGCGAGATGCTGGCCAAGAACAACCGCACCCGCCGGACGGTGTCGTCAATGGAACGGCTCAACGACCTGGATGCGGTGTTGGAGCAGGAATCAGCGCGTGATCGATTTTGATTCGGTCTCGTCTTCGCCCGCGGCGACGGCGCCCGTCTCCGGCGCGAAGCGCGGCGCGCGCGACACCCGCCACGCATAGATCACCAACGACACCCAAACCACAACGATCAGCGAGTAGATCGCCGTCGACCACGGCCACTGGACGTCGAAGAAATGCACCAGCTTCTGACTGTTGGTCAGCACGATCACACCGCCGACCGCGGTGCCCAGCAGTGCCGGACTGATCCGGGTCACCAACCAGGCGGCGAACGGCGCCGCGATCACGCCGCCGACCATCAGGCCCACGACCACCGGCCAGTTCTGCAGGAACTCCTCGCGCAACCCGATCAGGAACCCGACCGACGCCGACACCGACACCAGGAACTCCGACGCGCTCACCGATCCGATGACGGTGCGCGGCGCCGTCTTGCCCTGCGACAGCAGCGTGCTCGTCGTCACCGGTCCCCAGCCGCCACCCCCGGAGGCATCGATGAAACCGCCGAACAGGCCCAGCGGGGCCAGGAACTTGGTGCTGTGGCTGGTTCCGCGGGTGCCGAACGTCAGCGGGGTTCGCAGCGAGAACCGCAGCAGCACATAAAGACCGATGGCCATCAGGATCGCGGCCATCAGTGGCGCGGCGTGCTCGGTGGACAGCGATGACAGGACGGTGGCTCCGAGGAAGGCGCCGATCGCTCCCGGTACGCCCAACTTGGCGACCAGCCGCCAGTCGATGTTCTTGAACTTCCAGTGCGACAACCCTGACGCGAAGGTGGTGCCGACCTCGGCGAGGTGTACCGCGGCGCTGGCCTGGGCGGCGCCGACGCTGGAGAGCACCAGCAGCGTCGTCGCGGTGATGCCGAAGGCCATGCCGAGGGCGCCGTCGACGAGCTGGGCACCCGCTCCGACGAGCGTGAAGATGATGAGCGAACGCATGGCTGCCTTCGGAGAATGTGATCACCGCATGGTGATCGCAATGGACGGGTGGGTGCGCGTCAGGGACGCGGACAACACCACTCGTCGAAGGCCATCAACCGACGTGACGGCCAGAACGGCTCGAGCGCGGACACGTCAGACGGCGACGGCGTGATCTGCACGCATATCGCCATCAACATTCCTCACTACTGAGCGCAACTAAAAACCTTCGCAAGACTACACGGTCAACAACCGATAGAGCCCAATCAGTCCCACTACGACGATCACAGCTCGCAGCACATTGGGCGAAAGCCGCCGGCCGTAGTGCGCGCCGAGGAATCCGCCGATGAGCGACCCGGCCGCGATCAGCCCCGCCGCGAGCCAACTGATCCGGTCGAACGCCACCACCGTGTAGGCCACCGCGGCCACCACGTTGACGACCAGCGACAGCAGGTTCTTGGCTGCGTTCATCCGCTGCATGTCCTCGGGCAGCAGCGCCCCCATCGCGGCGATCAGCATGATCCCCTGCGCGGCGGTGAAGTATCCGCCGTACACCCCGACGGCGAACGTCGCGGCCACGAGCGCAGTCATCCGGCCCGCCGACACATGGTCGACCGATCGTCCGGAGGCTTCGGCCCGGTTGCGCGCCCAGGTCTGGATCCGGGGGCCGACGACCACCAAGGCCAGTGCGAGCACCAGAAGCACCGGCACCACCTGGGTGAAGACCTTCTCCGGCAGATGCAGCAGCAGCCAGGCACCCGTGCCCGCCCCGAGGAACGACGCCGGGATCTGCCATTTCAGCCGGTGCCACTGTCCGCGCAGTTCGCGACGGTAACCCCACGTCCCTGCGCTGCTACCGGCCACCAGGCCCACCGCGTTGGACATCGTCGCGGTCACCGGCGGGAAGCCGAGCGCCACCAGGGTCGGAAAGGTGATCAGGGTGCCGGAGCCGACGACGGCGTTGATGGCACCGGCTCCGACGCCCGCCAGGGCGATCAGGATCATGTCGACGACGGGCACTCAGAACACCCTAGATGTTGGGTTCAGCGGGTACGGGACTGCGCGCCCCTCTTCTCACGGACCCTGACGTTGATGCGGATCGGGCTGCCTTCGAAGCCGAACGTCTCGCGCAGCTTGCGCTCCAGGAACCGCCGGTAACCGGCCTCCAGGAAACCCGAGGTGAACAGCACGAAGGTCGGCGGTCGCGCGGTGGCCTGGGTGGCGAACAGGATGCGCGGCTGCTTGCCCCCGCGCACCGGCGGAGGCGTCGCGGCCACGATCTCCTTGAAGAAGGTGTTCAGTCTGCCGGTGGACACCCGGGTGTCCCACGACGCCAACGAGGTTTCCAGCGCGGGCACCAGCTTCTGCACCGCACGCCCGGTCTTGGCCGAGATGTTCACTCTCGGCGCCCACTGCAGTTGCTGCAGTTGCAGATCGATCTCGCGGTCGAGCAGGAAGCGGCGGTCCTCGTCGACCAGATCCCACTTGTTGAACGCCAACACCAGCGCCCGACCCGCCTCGATGACCATCGTCAGGATCCGTTGGTCCTGCTCGGTCAGCGGCTGCGACGCGTCGATGAGCACGACCGCCACTTCGGCGGTGTCGATCGCGCCGTGGGTGCGCACCGACGCGTAGAACTCATGGCCGCTGGCCTGCCCGACCTTGCGGCGCAACCCCGCCGTGTCGACGAATCGCCAGATCTTGCCGTCCATTTCGATCAGCGAGTCGACGGGGTCGACCGTGGTGCCCGCGACATCGTGCACCACCGACCGCTCATCGCCGGACAGCCGATTCAGCAGCGAGGACTTGCCGACATTGGGCTTACCGACCAGGGCCACCCGGCGGGGACCGCCGCCGCCGCTGCCGACCTCGGAAATCGTCGGCAACGCCTCGACGACGTAGTCGAGCAGATCGGCGACACCCCGCCCGTGCATCGCGCTGACCGAATGCGGCTGCCCCAACCCCAGTGACCACAGCGCGGCGGCATCGGCTTCACCCCGCTCGGTGTCGACCTTGTTGGCCGCCAGGAACACCGGCTTGCCGGAGCGCTGCAGCAGCTTGGCCGCGGCCTCGTCGGCGGAGGTCGCCCCGACGATGGAGTCGACGACGAAGATCACCGCATCCGCTGTGCGCATCGCCACCGATGCCTGATCGGCGACGAGCTGCTGCAGTCCCTTCGCGTCGGGCTCCCAGCCCCCGGTGTCCTGCACGACGAACCGCTGGCCCGACCACAGCGCGTCGTAGGACACCCGATCCCGGGTCACCCCCGGAACGTCCTGCACCACGGCCTCGCGGCGCCCCAGAATGCGGTTGACCAGCGTGGACTTCCCGACATTGGGCCGGCCGACAACGGCGACCACGGGCGGCGGGGCGGTCGCCTCCTCGAGCGCTTCGGCGAGCTCTTCGGCGCCGACCTCCCAATCGCGTTCGTCGACCCAACTGCCGTCGGATTCGTCGGTCATCGGGAGACCCCGGCTTTCTGCTCGACCAACTCCACGAGGTGAGCGATCACCTGGGACTGGTTCATGTCACTGGTGTCCACGACGATGGCGTCCTCGGCTGCCCGCAGCGGCGACACCGCCCGGGTGGAGTCCAGGTGATCGCGGCGTTTGACGTCGGCGAGCACCCGGGCGTAGTCATCGGCTGCCCCCGCGGCGACATTCTGGTCGTTGCGCCGCCGGGCGCGTTCCTCAGCCGAGGCGGTCAGGAAGATCTTGACGTCGGCATCGGGCAGCACGACGGTGCCGATGTCACGGCCCTCGACCACCACGTTTCCCGGCCCCGCCGCCAGCGCGCGCTGCAGATCGACCAGCCGAGTCCGCACCGCGGGAACCGCCGACACCGCCGATACCGCCTTGGTGACTGCGTCACCGCGGATCTCGGCCGAGACATCTTCGCCCGCCAGATACGACCGGTCCTCGCCGGGGTCGTGGCCCACCGCCAGCTCGATGTCTCCGGCGATGCCCGCGATCGCCGCGGCGTCACCGAGATCGATACCGCTGCGCAGCACACTGAGCGTGACGATGCGGTACATCGCGCCGGTATCTAGGTATCGCGCACTCAGGGAGGTTGCGAGACCTCTTGCGACAGAGGACTTTCCGGTTCCCGCCGGTCCGTCGATCGATATCACCAACGACCGGTTCACATGCCCACCGCCTTGTACAGTTCGCCGATCTCCTTCTGGGTCAGCACCCGGATGCTTCCCGGCCGCTGATCGCCGAGGGTCAACGTGCCGATGTCGGTGCGGACCAGTTCCTGCACGGGATAACCCACTTCGGCCAGCAGCCGACGCACGATGCGCTTACGGCCCTCGTGCAGCGTCACCCGGAGCAGCGACTTGCCGGGCACCGCATCCACCACGGCGAAATCGTCGAGGCGCACCGGTCCGTCGCTCAGTTCGACCCCGTCTCGCAGCTTGCGTCCCAACCCACGGGGCACCGTGCCGACGACCGTCGCCAGATAGGTCTTGGGCACCTCGTAGGACGGGTGCATCAACCGGTGTGCCAGCTCGCCGTCATTGGTCAGCAGCAGCAGGCCTTCGGTGTCGGCATCCAGACGTCCGACGTGGAACAGCTTCTTGTTGCCGCGGACCCGGTGCTCCACCAGATCGCCGACACAGGGCCGGCCGCGGTCGTCGGACATCGTGGAGTGCATCCCCACCGGCTTGTTGATCGCCAGATGTACCAGCGTGTCGTCGTGGGCGACCCTGACGCCGTCGACGCGGATCACCGACACTGACGGATCCACCCGGGTGCCCATCTCCGTGACGATCATGTCGTCCACCTCGACCCGGCCGTCGCGAATCATCTTCTCCGCGACACGTCGAGAGGCAATTCCGGCCTGCGACAACACCTTCTGCAGCCGCACACCCTCGTCGTCAGTCATTTTCACTCCGGTCCACATCGAAGGACACCGCCGCCTGTGGGTTGGGAGCGCCATTGAGCTTCATGAAACGCGGCTCTTCGCTGAGGGTTTCACTGAGGTCGTCGATCACGTCGATATCGGGCAGCAGGGGCGCGATGTCGGGCAGATCGGTCAGAGATGTCAGGCCGAGTCGCTCCAGGAACAACTCCGTGGTCGCGAACGCGACCGCCCCCGAGTCGCTGTCGGTTCCGGCCTCGGTGATCAGCCCGCGGGCCAGCAGCGTACGCATCACCGCGTCGACGTTGACACCGCGGACGGCGCTGACGCGTGCCCGGGTCACCGGCTGCCGGTAGGCGACCACGGCGAGCGTCTCCAGCGCCGCCCGGGTCAGCTTCGAGCGCGCACCGTCGAGCAGAAGCTTCTCCACGTACGGCGCGAACTTCGCGCGGGTGTACATCCGCCACCCGCCGCCCGCTTCACGAAGGTCGATGCCGCTGTCCCTGGCGGCGAACTCGGCGGCCATCGAGCGCAGTGTCTCTTCCACCCGAACGACCGCCTGGTCGGTGGCGTTGGCCAGGGCGTCGACGGTCACCGGGGTGTCGACGACGAGCAGCAGCGCCTCGAGCGCGGCGCGCAGTTCGGCATCGTCCAGTTCGACGGCGTCCAGTTCGGCGGCGTCTAGTTCCGAAGCGTCCAGATCGGCGGCGTCCAACCCGGCCGCAGGAGCGTTCTCGGTGTCGGGGTTGATCCCCGACCCGAGGTCGATGGAGTTCTCCGTCACATCGTGTGAAATGTCGTCAGTCATCTGTCTTGTCTATTCCGCGTCGGCGGTCGCCAGTTGTTGGCTGTTCGGCCGCTCTCCGGTCCACGAAATCTGGAGCACACCAAGCGGTTCTGATTGCTCGAATGCTACCGCCCGGGATCGGTACAGTTCGAGCAGCGCCAGGAACCGTCCCACGATCTCCATGGGCAGCGTGCAGTCGGCGACCAGGTCGGAGAACGATGCCCACTCCCCGACTCCGCGGCCTTCGAGCAACGACATCAGGTTGGCGGCCTGCTCGGGCACCGACACCGACACCTGGTGCAGATGGTCGGTACCCACCCTCGGCACCGGCCGGGGCGTGAACGTCGCCGCCGCGATCTGCGCGAACCGTTCGGCGTCCACGCCGAGCATCACCTCGGGCAGCAGATCCTCGTAGCGGTCCTCCAGCGCCACCGCCCGGGGGTAGCTGCGCAGCGCCGCGGACTCCAACTCGGCGAACATCCCGGCGACATGCTTGAACGCCCGGTACTGCAGCAACCGGGCGAACAACAGGTCCCGCACCTCGAGCAGCGCGAGGTCCTCTTCGTCGTGCACCTCGCCGGCGGGCAGCAGGCGAGCAGCTTTGAGGTCCAGCAGCGTCGCGGCGACCACGAGGAAGGACGTGGTCTCGTCGAGCCCGAGCTGTGGGCCGATCGCCTTGGTGTAGGCGATGAACTCGTCGGTGACCTGGTGCAGCGCTACCTCGGTGACGTCGAGTCGGTGCCCGAAGATCAGCTGCAGCAGCAGATCGAACGGGCCCTCGAAATTGCTCAGTCGAACCTGGAAGCCTGCCTTGGGCGCGTCTTCCTCTTCCGTCGACGGCGTCCCGCTCACGCGCCGAACCGGTCGATGACCTCACGTGCCAACGCCCGATACGCTTCGGCACCAGCCGATTTCGGCGCCCAGGTGGTGATCGGTTCACCGGCGACGCTGGTCTCGGGGAACCGCACGGTGCGGGTGATGACGGTGTCGAACACCAGATCGCCGAACCGCTCGACCACCCGGGCCATCACCTCGCGGGAGTTCACGGTGCGGGGGTCGTAGCGGGTGATCAGGATCCCGCTGATCGACAGTTTCGGGTTCAGGCGGTCGTGCACTTTTTCGACGGTGTCGGTCAGCAGTGCCAGCCCGCGCAGCGAGAAGTACTCGCACTCGGTCGGGATGATGACCCCGTCACTGCAGGCCAACCCGTTCACGGTGAGCAGACCCAGCGACGGTTGGCAGTCGATGAGCACGTAGTCGTACCGGTCCAGAACCGGATAGAGCGCGCGCGCCAGCGACTGCTCGCGGCCGACCTCGTTGACAAGCTGGATCTCGGCGGCGGACAGGTCGATGTTGCTGGGCACCAGGTCCAGCCCAGGGACCCGGGTGCTCATCAGCACCTGGTCGATCGAGACCCGCGGCTCCACCAGCAGGTTGTGCACGGTGTTGTCGAGCTCGTAGTGCGGCACGCCGAGCCCGGCGGACAGCGCACCCTGCGGGTCGAGGTCCACCAGCAGCACCCGTCGCCCGTACTCGGCGAGAGCGGCGCCCAGATTGATCGTCGAGGTCGTCTTGCCGACCCCGCCCTTCTGGTTGCACATCGCCACGACCTTGGCCGGACCGTGCGACGTGCGCGGGGCGGGCTCGGGAATCGACCGCGGCAGCCGACCGGTCAAACCGGGTGTCACCTCGGGATCCGGGGCCTCTGTGCCGTCGGTCATGCCGGACCTTCGCTGGTCAGGCAACCCATAGGCGTGGCGGACATCCGGCCAAGCTTAACGGGGAGCGTCGTGCTGGTGAGGCAGACCCGCAGGCGCGATCTCAGACTGGTGAGGCCGAGCGTGCATTCTGAGCTCAAAGCGGCCGATATCTACCCTGGAGAACATGAACCTCAAACGGCGGTTGCCGTTCCTGCGGTGGTCGACGCTGCGCCTCGCACTGGGCATGCCGTCGTTCCTGCGCACCGGTCAGATCGGCGACGGCCGGGAGGCCGCCTGCGCCCGGTATGTGGAGTCCAACGCCCGTCGCGGCGATATCGACGACGTGCTCGCCGCCATCGACACATTCGCCTACGAGAAGGCGATGCTGGTCAACGTCGGCGACGAGAAAGGCCGACTGCTCGACGCCGCAGTGCGCCGGGCAGCGCCGAAATCGGCATTGGAGCTCGGTACTTACTGCGGCTACAGCGCATTACGGATCGCCCGCGCCGCACCCTCGGCGCGAATCTTTTCGATCGAGTTCTCTGCCGCCAATGCCGAAGTGGCACAGCGCATCTGGGCGCACGCCGACGTTGCCGACCGGATCACCTGCGTGGTCGGCACCCTCGGCGACGGAGGCCATACGCTCGACCGTCTGGCCGCGGAGCACGGCTTCTCCCCCGCCGGTCTTGATCTGCTGTTCATCGACCACGACAAGCGCGCCTATCTGTCGGACCTGCAGAGCGTGCTCGATCGGGGTTGGCTGCATCCCGGTTCGATCGTGGTCGCCGACAACGTCCGACTGCCTGGCGCACCGAAGTACCGCGCCTACATGCGCGAACAGCAGGGCACCCGGTTCGACACGATCGAGCACAAGACCCACCTCGAGTACCAGTCGCTGATGTCGGACCTGGTGCTCGAGTCGGAGTACCTCGGCGGCTAGCGGGCCCGCGGGTGCGCGCCCGCCCACACTTCGCGCAGCGCGTTCACGGTGACCATGGTGTAGATCTGCGTCGTGGTCACCGATGCGTGCCCGAGCAGTTCCTGCACGACGCGCACGTCGGCACCGCCGTCGAGCAGATGGGTCGCAAACGAGTGCCGCAGCACGTGCGGGGACACCGTGGCTGTGACGCCGGCGCGTTCGGCGGAGTCCTGCAGCACCTGCCAGGCACTCTGCCGCGACAGCCGCCCGCCGCGGGCGTTCAGGAAGATCGCGGGTGTGCCTCTGCCGCGCCGGGCCAGCTCAGGGCGCCCGCGCACCAGGTAGGCGTCGAGCGCGGTCACCGCCGGACGGCCGATCGGGATGAGACGCTGTTTGCCGCCCTTGCCGCGCAGCAGTACCGATCGCGCCTGGGTGTCGACGTCGTCGAGGTCCAGACCGACGGCCTCGGAGATTCGGGCGCCCGTCGAGTAGAGGAGTTCCAGCAGCGCCCGGTTGCGCAGCGTCAGCGGACCGTCGGCCTCGCTGTCACCCCCGGCGCCGTCGAGCAGTGCGAGCACCTCGTCGATGCTCAGACTCTTGGGCAGCCGGCGGCTGGGTGTCGGCGGCTTCACCTCGCGCGCGACGTCGATTGTGGTGATGCCCTCCGCCGCGGCGAATCGATGCAGGCCCCGCACGGCGATCAAGGCCCGGGCAGCCGAGACCGCCGACAGCGGCACCACCCCGTTTTCGGGGTCGCCGCGGCGCAACGCCACCAGGAACTCGCTGACGTCGGTCTCGGCCACCCCGGCCAGGTCGTCGATGCCCCGCGCGTGCAGGTGTTCGGCGTAGCGCCGCAGGTCACGACGGTAGGAGCTCAGCGTGTTGGCGGCCACCCCGCGTTCGATCGCGAGGTGGTCGAGGTAGCCCTGGAACTGGTCGTCGAGGGCGGACCCGAAGGACAGCGACGTGTCGGTCATGGATGTCCCCGCCGGCGCGCGAACGCGGTCGGTCTGTCGATCCAGGGGGCGTCGACGGGGCGAAGAGTGGTCACGTCGGGCATCGCGTGCACAGCGAGGATGCCGGCGACGGCGATGGAGTTGACGATCTCACCGGAGTAGACCTTGGCGACAGCGTCGTCGACGGTGAACCGTTGCACCGTGAGGTCGGCCTCTTCGTCGTGCATCTCGGAGCGGTCGACGTCGCTGAGCCCGGTCGCCAGGAAGACCCGCACGCTCTCGTCGCTGAATCCCGGCGCGGTGTCCAGGTCGATCAGCGTGTGCCATGACTCGGCGGCCAGACCCGCCTCTTCGGCCAGCTCGCGCGCCGCTGACACGTGCGGCGCTTCGCCGCCGAGGTCGAGCAATCCGGCGGGCAGCTCCCACAGCCTTCTGCCGAACGCATGCCGGTACTGGTACACGAGCACGATGTGGCCGGCGTCGTCAATCGCGACCACGGCGACCGCGCCATAGTGTTCGACGATCTCCCGGCGGGCTGTGCTCCCGCCGGGCATCTGCACCTCGTCGGCGCGGAGTGCGAATATGTTTCCGATGTAGAGGGTTTCCGAGGCAGCGACGGAGAACTCGTGGTTCGAGCCGTCTTCAGCCACGGGCCGGGGTGCCTTCGAGAGCGTGCTCGGCGCCGTTGGGCTTCGGCTCGGCAGGCTCCGGCATTTCCACGGGCAACCGCTCCTCGTTCTTGTAGTCCACCGATGCGCCGATGAACGCCACGAACAGCGGATGAGGGCGCGTGGGGCGACTCTTGAGCTCCGGATGCGCCTGAGTGCCGACCAGGAACGGGTGGACATCGGCGGGGTACTCCACGAACTCCACCAGGTGCCCGTCGGGCGAGGTGCCCGAGAACTGCAACCCGCTTTCGGAGATCCGGTCCCGGTAGGAGTTGTTCACCTCGTAGCGGTGCCGGTGCCGCTCGGACACCTCGTTCGCCTCATATGCCTGCGCCACAATCGATCCCGGCTCCAACACCGCCGGGTACGCGCCAAGCCGCATGGTGCCACCCAGGTCGGCTTCCCCGGCGACCACCTCGCGCTGGTCGGCCATCGTGGAGATCACCGGGTCCGGCGTCGCCTCGTCGAATTCAGCCGAGTTCGCCTCCGACAGCCCCACCGACCGTGCCGCCTCGATCACGATGCACTGCAGGCCCAGGCACAGGCCGAGCACCGGCAGGCCACGCTTGCGGGCGTAACGGATTGCGCCGATCTTGCCTTCGATGCCGCGGATACCGAATCCCCCCGGGATGAGCACGCCGTCGACATCGGCCAGTGCCGCCGCCGCACCGGTGTCGGTGTCGCAGTCGTCGGAGGCCACCCAGCGCATCTCCACCTTGGCGTGGTGGGCGAAGCCGCCGGCCCGCAGCGCCTCGGCCACCGACAGATAGGCATCGGAGAGATCGATGTACTTGCCCACCAGCGCGATCCGCACTGTCTCGCGCGGCTCGTGCACGCGGTGCAGGAGATCGTTCCACTGCGTCCAGTCCACGTCGCGGAACGGCAGACTCAGCCGCCGGACCACATAGGCGTCGAGTTCCTCGCGGTGCAGCACCTTGGGGATGTCGTAGATGGACGGGGCATCCGGGGTCGAGATGACGCCGTCGATGTCGACGTCACACATCAGCGCGATCTTGATCTTCAGCGGTTCGGGGACATCACGATCACAGCGCAGGATCAACGCGTCGGGCGAGATGCCGATGCTGCGCAACGCCGCAACCGAGTGCTGCGTCGGCTTGGTCTTGAGCTCACCCGAGGGCGCCATGTAGGGCACCAGCGAGCAGTGCAGAAAGAAGCAGTTCTCCCTACCCACCTCGTGACGGACCTGCCGGGCGGCCTCGAGGAACGGCAGCGACTCGATGTCGCCGACCGTGCCGCCGATCTCGGTGATCACCACGTCGGGCCGGTTGCCCTCGCTGTCGGTCTCGGCCATCGCCACGATGCGCCGCTTGATCTCATCGGTGATGTGCGGAATCACCTGGACGGTGTCGCCGAGGTACTCGCCGCGGCGCTCCTTGGCGATCACCGACGAATACACCTGGCCCGTGGTCACATTGGCGAAGCCGGACAGGTTGCGGTCGAGGAACCGCTCATAGTGCCCCACGTCGAGGTCGGTCTCCGCCCCGTCCTCGGTGACGAACACCTCCCCGTGCTGGAACGGGTTCATCGTTCCCGGGTCGACGTTGAGATAGGGGTCGAGTTTCTGCATCGTCACCTGCAGGCCCCGCGCGGTGAGTAGCTGCCCGAGGCTGGAGGCCGTGAGGCCCTTGCCGAGCGACGACACCACACCACCGGTCACAAAAAGGTGTTTGGTGGCGGTCTGCGGGTGCTTGCGTAGCTGGTTCATTCGGCCGGGCAACACAAACCTCCGTGACGATGGGCAGGGCTTGGTTCTCGGTGGAATCGATGGGGATCGAGTCCGGTTTGGGGCCTGCCGACCCACGGAATCTCACCCTAACACCGTCACCGACAAGCCGTCGCTGACACGCGGGCGCGGCCGTCGGGGCTACTGCGGAACGGTGACCGCGGTGGCGCCCTGGCCGGTGCCGAACTGGCCGGGTCGGCCACCGCTGAGCAGCTCGCTCAGCGCGAGCACCGATGTGATGCGTCCCGATTCGCGATCGACGTCGTCGACGGTGCTGACCACGCTGTTCAGCGCGGCATCCGACCTGATCACCGCCACCGCGGAGGTCCCGGACGCCGATCCGTCCCGGCCGACGACAACCGTGCCCGACCCGTGCGGCGCCAGGCCGGCCGCGAACCTGGCCACGGTGGCGCCCTGGTTTCCGGCGTCATCGCCCAGTGCCCCCCCGGTGACGACGAGGGCGGTGTCGGCGGCCCCGATGCGCTGGGTGCCGTAGGTCACGAAGCCGGTGTCACGCAGCGCGGCCAGCACGGTGTCGCGCTGGCTGTCGTCCACCCGGGTCACCTCGGGGTCGCGGTTGATCAGCAGTGCGATGCCCAGCAGGTCGCCCGCCTGGGAGCCCTGATCCACCGAACCGGTGCTCAGTTGCGCCCCGGCGGGCACGATCGGCGAGTTGACCACCGACAGGAGTTTCTCCGCGGAGTTCGCGTCGACGAATTCCTGCGTCAGCCCCACGGTGCCTGCGACTCGCCCGCCGCCCTGCTCGACGACCCGGGTCAGTGCCTCGACATCACCGTCGGCGGCGTCCGGGGTGCGAAACAGCATCACCGACTTCTCGGCGAGGGTGTCACGCAGAATCCGCGGCGCCATCTGGGCGTTGAAATCGCCTGCAGCACTGAGTTTTTCGTTGAGCGCGTTACGATCGTCGGTCAGCGTGTCGATCTGGGTCTGCATCTCGTTCTTGTCGTCCCGCAAACCCGACAGCACGGTGTTGGACAGCAGGCCGGAGCCCAGGGCCACACCGATGGCCAGCGCGAGGAAGACCGCGGCGAGCGAGATGGCGTGCGAACGCAGCGAGATCACGGCATCACCTTCAGGCGACCAGGCCCTGGATCCAGAGTGTGAACTGGTTCCAGTAGTTGGCCACCCACTCGAGCACCGCGGCATCGGCGCGCGACACCCACAGCGCTGCGATCACCGCGATCAGCATCGCCAGCACCAGCAGCGCGATCGCGCCGCCGGAGACCCGGCTGCGGTACAACGTGGCAACAGCTTTGGCGTCGACGAGCTTTTCGCCGACCTTGAGCCGGGTCAGGAACGTCGACGGGTTGCTGCGCTGGCGGGTGCGGTCGAAGAACTCCTCGATGCTCGCGGTGTGGCCCACGGTGACGATCAGCGACGCGCCGTGGTGGTCGCACAGCAGCAGCGCCAGGTCGGCGGCCGAACCGGCGGCCGGGAAGGTCATCGCCCCGACCCCGAGGTCTTGGATGCGTTCGAGCCCCGCAGCGTGTCCGTCGGCGTCGGCGGGCAGCACGACCTGGGCCCCGCAGCGCAGTACCTCGGTGCTGATCTTGTCGGGGTCCCCGACGATCAGCGCGGGCCGGTAGCCGGCCTTGCGCAGGATGTCGGCGCCGGAGCCGACTCCCACCAGAACCGGCTGATACTCCTTGATGAACGGCTTGAGCGCCTTCAGGTCGGCCGCGGCGTGCGACTCTTCGGCCACGATGACGACGTGACGTCGGTTCATGTCGACGTCGATGTCGGGGATGCCGATTCCGTCGATCAGCAGCGGGCTCTCGCTGCGGATGAACTCGATGGTGTTGCCGGCGAATGCTTCCAGGTGCGCGACCAGCCCGCCCTTGGCCTCCTGCATCAACTCGTGGATCTCGGCGTCGGTGCGCTCGGTGCCGAGGATCAGTCGGCGGTCACCGGAGTACACGCCGCCCTCGTTGATCCGGACACGGGCGCCGTCCTTGACCTTCTTGAAGACCTCGGGGCCGGTGTCATCGACCAACATGATGCCGTTGGCAACCAGCACCTCGGGCCCGAGGTTGGGATAGCGCCCCGAGATCGATGTCGAGGCGTTGACCACTGCGGCGACGTCGGCTTCCACGAGCGCGTCGGCGGTGATCCGATCCAGATCCTGGGCGTCGATGACGACGATGTCGCCGGGGGCGATCCGCCGCAGCAGGCGGTCAACGTCGCGGTCAACCCGGGCGGTGCCGGTGACACCCGGCCGTGAGCTGGCATTACGGGACAGCAACGCTGACATCTTCATGGGCCGATTCTGTCCAGCATCCGCCATTCTGCGTCGGAGGCGCGCCGTAACACCAGCCTCATTAGTTACTTCTTTAACATCTGTCACAGGCTCAGGAGGCCTGTTCGCGGTCCCCCCGGGCAGCATCGAGGAGTTCGCGGGCGTGTGCCCGGCCGCTGTCGGACTCCCCCAGCCCCGCCAGCATCCGCGCCAACTCGGCAACCCGGCTGTCGTCGTCGAGACGGTGCACACCGCTGGATTTCATCCGTCCACCACGGTTGTCGGCTCCGCTGTCGACCATCAGGTGCACGTCGGCGTACGCCGCCACCTGGGGCAGGTGCGTGACGACGATGACCTGGTGAGTACGGGCCAGGCGTGCCAGTCGCCTACCGATCTGGACGGCCGCGCGGCCACCCACGCCGGCATCGACCTCGTCGAACACCATCGTGGTGCCTTCGGTCGACGCGGCGAGCACCACCTCGAGCGCCAACATCACCCGTGAGAGTTCACCACCGGAGGCGCTCTTGTTCAGCGGCAGGATGTCGGTGCCACGATGTGCCGCGAATCCGAAGTCGACCGCGTCCACTCCGTCGCGACCGGCGTGCACCACGGTCCCCGACGGCAGTGTCAGCGGGGCATTGTCGTCGGCGCGCGCCTCCAGTGGGCCCACCGCGATGGTGAACTCCGCCCCGGCCATCGCCAGCCCGGACAGTTCGGCGGTCACCGCTTTGGCCAATCCCTTGGCCGCCTTGACCCGGACCTTGGTCAGCGCCTGCGCGGCGTCGACGACGTCGGCCTGCAGCGCGTCGACGCGTCGCTCCAACTCGGCCAGGGTGCCTTCGGAGACGTCGAGCTGAGCCAGCCGCTCCCGTGACTCGCGCGCCCACTCCAGCACTCCGTCGATGTCGGCGGCGTACTTGCGGGTCAACGTCCGCAGCTCGGCCTGGCGGGCCAGCTTCGTCTCCAAAGCACTTGTGTCACTCGGTAGTTCGGAAAGAAAATGGGTCAGCTCGCCGGAGACGTCGACCAGCACCGCCAGCGCCCCACCCAGCTGCTCTGCCAGCGACTTGAGGCCGACGTCGTCGGTGCCCTCCAGTGCCGAGCGCGCCTGGCTGAGGGCATTCGCGGCGGAGAACTCGTCTGCCGAGCTGCCGTCGTCCAGGGCACCGGACAGGGAGGCGCGCGCCGACTGCACCGCCTCGCGCAACGAGTCGAGTTCTGACATTCGCCGGATGTCGTCGACGAGGCTGTCGTCCTCGCCGGGCTGCGGGGCCACCGCATCGATCTCATCGAGGGCGAAGTTGAGCCGGTCGGCCTCCTGGGTCAGCTCGCGGGCGCGGCGGCGCCGGTCCTCGAGGTCGCCTCTGGCTTCCAGCCACTCGTCACGAAGCGTGCGGTACCGCCGCAGTTGCTTGGCGACATCGGCGAAGCGGTCCAGTGCGATGCGCTGCTGGTCGGGTCGCATCAGCCGCAGTTGGTCGTTCTGTCCGTGCAGCGTCAGCAGCTCGTTGGTGAACCCGCTGAGCGACTTGGCCGGTACGCTGCGGCCGCCCAGGTACGCCCTCGACGGTCCGTCGCGGCTGACCGAGCGCGCTGCGATGACGCTGTCGTCGTCGTCGCGTTCGGCACCCGACGAATCCAGGATCTCGTCGACCCTGGTGGCCACCGAGTCGCCGAGCTCGGCAGTCACGAAACGGCCTTCGACGACGGCCCGATCGGCTCCGGTGCGCACCTTCGTCGGGTCCGCCCGGGCGCCCCCGAGAAGGTGCAGGCCGGTGACGACCATCGTCTTCCCCGCGCCGGTCTCACCGGTGAGCACGGTCAGGCCACCGTCGAACTCGGCCGTCGCGGCGCTGATGGCACCCAGCGACTCGATACGAATCTCAGCTAGCACTACTGCCCGCGCCACCCCGTGACCGGCAACCGGAACTTGCGCACCAACCGATCGGTGAACGGCGCACTGTCCAGACGCGCCCACTTCAAGGGCGTACCGCAGCGAGTCACCTCGAGCCGGCCACCGGCGGGCAGCACCATCTCGCGCCGTCCGTCACAGAACACCAGGGCGTCGTGGCCGCCCGCCTCGATCTCGATCGCGATCGACGCCGCGGGACTGGTCACCATGGGACGGGCGAAGAGCGCATGGGCATTGTTGGGCACCACCAGGATCGCTTCCAGGTCCGGCCACAACACCGGTCCACCCGCGGAGAACGCATAGGCCGTCGACCCTGTCGGAGTCGACACCAACACGCCGTCGCATCCGAAAGCCGACACCGGCCGTCCGTCGACTTCGAGGACGACACCCAGCACCCCCAGTCGCGGGCCCTTCTCCAGGCTGGCCTCGTTGAGCGCCCACCCGCGGTCCAGGAGTTCTCCGCCGGCGCGGACCGCCACGTCCAGCGTCATCCGTTCCTCGACGACGTAGGTGCGCTTGATGACGTGCTCGAGCACCGTGTCGATCGAGTCCGCTTCGGCCTCGGCAAGAAACCCGATCCGGCCCAGATTGACACCGAGAACCGGGATCTCGACGTTGCGGGCGAGGTCGGCAGCCCGCAGAAAGGTCCCATCGCCCCCGAGGACCAGCACGAGCTCACATCCCTGCGCGGCGAGCGGGTCGGCGTCGACGACTTCGATCTCCACACCGAGCGCCCGCATGTCGTCGGGAGCCAGATGGACCGGCCCGCGGTCGACAGCTTCGGCGGAGAGCACCCGCAGCGCAATCCCGTTGTCACCGAGCACTTTCTCGACCCGGCGTGCGACTTCGGTGGCCTCCTCGCGTCCGGTGTGCACGACAAGCAGGATGGTGCGTTCGTCGGTCACTGCGGACCTTCCTCGACGGCCCGCCGAACTGCGTCGTCGAGCGCATCCGCCACCAGTGGGCGGTCGGTGTCGGCGCGCAGATGCAGGAAGTACTCGACGTTGCCGGCCGGGCCGGGCAGCGGGCTCGCGGTGACCGCAACGGTCTGCCAGCGCAGGGTGGCCGCCCGACGCGCCACCGAGAGCACCGCATCAGCGCGCAGTGCCGGGTCCGACACGACGCCGCCTGCGCCCACACGGTCCTTGCCGACCTCGAACTGTGGCTTCACCATGGGAACGATATCGGCGCCCTGCGAGGCGCACGCAGTCAGCGCGGGTAACACCGTCGCCAACGAGATGAACGACAGGTCGGCGACGACGAGGTCCACCGGTCCGCCGATGGTGTCGGCCGTGAGGTCGCGAACGTTGGTGCGCTCCATGACCGTCACTCTCTGGTCATTGCGCAGCGGCCAGGCGAGCTGCCCGTATCCGACGTCGACGGCGACGACCTGGCGGGCCTTGCGGTGCAGCAGCACCTCGGTGAACCCCCCCGTCGAGGCCCCCGCGTCCAGGCAGCGCCGCCCCTCGACAGCGACATCCAAGGCGTCGAGGGCGCCGATCAGTTTGTGCGCCCCTCGCGACACCCAGGAGTGCTCACCGACGTCGACGACAGTGACATTGGCCCCCACGGAAATGGCGGTCGCCGGCTTGGCCGCGGGCATTCCGTCGACGCTGACACGCCCGGCACCGATCAGCTCAGCAGCCTGTTGCCGGGACCGGGCGAGCCCCCGTCGCACCAGCTCGGCGTCCACACGAGCGCGCCGCGTCACGCGGATCAGCCCTTCTCGACCGATTCCAGCGCGCGCACCAGCAGTTCGTGGGCCTCTTCGAGCCGCACCGCCAGCGCGTCGAGATCGGATTCATCGGGGTCGGCGTATTCGCCCAGCAGTTCAGCGACCTGGGCGCGAATCTCGTCGGGGTCGTTGGTCATATCGGTATTCACGCTAGTCGATGCGCACCGCGGCCAGCGACCAGCGCTCGAGGGCCAGCCGGGCCGTGTCGTCACCCGCCCTGATACGTGAGGGCCGTTTCCCGGAGTCAGCCGACCACACCGCTGCGGCGATCGCCCGCACCACCGACAGGTCGTCACCGGGGTCTGCTCCGGTGGCCCACACCGTCACGTCGGTCCCGTCGATGTCGGCACGCCACCCGGCCTGCGGTCCGATCCTCAGCCTGTCCGCGTCGTCAGTGAGGCCGCGGAGGTCTTCGGCGAGATAGACAGGTCGCTGCTGCGGGACCGCCCAGATCGCGTCCTCAGCGGAGTTCACCCCGCACAGCACCATCAGGCTCGGCAGCCCGGCGGCGATCGCTCCCTCGATGTCGGTGTCCAGGCGATCGCCGACGACCAGCGGCGTGTGAAAATCACCCCGCGCCAACGCGTCCACCATCAAAACCGGCGACGGCTTGCCCGCGACCTGCGGTTCGGTGTCGGTGGCGGTTTGCAGCGCCGCGACCATCGAGCCGTTGCCGGGCAGCAGACCCCGCTCCGAGGGAAGCGTCTTGTCCACGTTGGCGGCGACCCACAGGGACCCCGACCGGATGGCCAGCGCCGCCTCGGCCAGTTCGTTCCAACCGGTCTGTGGCGAGTGACCCTGCACCACGGCGACGGGAGTATCGGACCACTGCCTGACAGGGGTCAGACCGACACTGGTGACCTCGGCGGCCAGCGCCTCGGTCCCGACGATGAGAACCTTCGCGCCCCGGGGCAGCTGCTCGGCGAGAAGTCGGGCGGCGCTCTGCGCGCTGGTGACGACATCGTCGGGGGCGGCGGTGAACCCCAGTTCGCACAGATGCTCAGCGACCTGCACGGCACCGCGGGACGCGTTGTTGGTGACGAACAGGATCCGAGGGTCGACAGATGCGAGTGTGTCGACGGCGCCCGGTGTCGGCTCATGCCCACGAAACACCGTGCCATCGAGGTCAAGCAGCAGGCAATCATGCTGCTGTGCAAGGGTTTTCACGTCAGGACAGCTCCGTGATCCGCTCTTCGGCATCGGTGACACCCTCGACGTCGGCACGCGCGGCGTTGAGGAACCATTTCAACGCCTCCGGGCCTCGGTCCAGAGCCAGCAGCGTCTCGGCGTACACATAGAAGAGCCGCGCCGCAGTCTGGCCGGTCCGTTCCGGATCGAGTTGAGGTGCGGACAGGACTGCCAGGGCCTGCTCATGCTGGCCGAGATCGCTGCGGGCGCCCGCGACGACGATGCGAAGTTCGTCGGCGTCGTCGCCGCTGAGCTGGGCGGCATCTGGACCGCGGGCAAGTTCGATGGCCCGCTCGGGACGACCTATGCCCCGCTCACAGTCGGCGATCAGGGCAAGCAGAGGTGAGCGACTCCCCATCCTGCGTGCGGCACGCAATTCGGCCAGCGCCTGGGCCCAGTCGCCGCACTGATACGCCGCGATGCCGACGGCTTCGCGGACCGCGGCAATCCTGCTGGCCCGGGCTCGAGCGGCGCGGGCATGAGCGAGCGCGGCTTCGGGGTCGTCGTCGAGCAGCTCACCGGCGGCGACCAGATGGCGAGCGACAGTGTCAGCGGTGCTGCGATCCAGCGTGGTGAGCTCGCCACGGATCTCCGGTGCAAGCTGCTTGGCTTCGATGCTGGAAGGTATCGACGGGCCGGCGTCGCGCCCATCGTCGGCGTCCGGCCTCGGCTGAGCGCGACGCGCTCGCTGTGGTCCGGAGGTGCGCGGCGCTTGGCGTTGATCCCGGCCGGGCCGCTGACCGCCGGCGGACGAACCTCGCCGCGGATGGCGTTCGCCGCGGCCGCCCTGAGTATCCTGCGGCACGTGGGCCTTCCTTCTCGCATGGTCTTCTTGTTGCAAAGGATACGGCCAAAGTGCACTGACGTCGCAATTGGCCAATTCTTTTGGCAAGCGATTGTGTTTTGACAACTGATTATGAAATGGAAAACGCCCCCCACAATTAAGTGGGGGGCGATTCCAATATGTGTTCGGCGGTGTCCTACTTTTCCACCCGTGTGGGTAGTATCATCGGCGCTGGCAGGCTTAGCTTCCGGGTTCGGGATGGGTCCGGGCGTTTCCCTGCCGCTATGTACCGCCGTAACTTTATTTTCACTCGTTTTTGAGTGCCGCCCCCGTGTGTTGTGGGGGTGGAAGTGTTTTTGGTGGTGGGGTGTGAATCGTGGTTGATTCTGGTGTGGATTGTGTGGTTGCGAGGTTTTGTTATTGTTGTAAGTTTTCGGCCGGTTAGTGCCAGTTCCCTGCGCCCATTACTGGGTTTCTAGGTCTGGTCTATCGATCCCGTGGTCTGCGGGGGGCCTTATCCCACTTAATGGGTGAGAAGCCTGGTCTTGGAGGGGGTTTCCCGCTTAGATGCTTTCAGCGGTTATCCTGTCCGAACGTGGCTATCCAGCGGTGCCCCTGGTGGGACAACTGGTGTACCAGAGGTTCGTCCGTCCCGGTCCTCTCGTACTAGGGACAGGTTTCCTCAAGCTTCTGACGCGCGCGGCGGATAGAGACCGAACTGTCTCACGACGTTCTAAACCCAGCTCGCGTGCCGCTTTAATGGGCGAACAGCCCAACCCTTGGGACCTGCTCCAGCCCCAGGATGCGACGAGCCGACATCGAGGTGCCAAACCATCCCGTCGATATGGACTCTTGGGGAAGATCAGCCTGTTATCCCCGGGGTACCTTTTATCCGTTGAGCGACACCCCTTCCACTCGGGGGTGCCGGATCACTAGTCCCGACTTTCGTCCCTGCTCGACATGTACGTCTCGCAGTCAAGCTCCCTTGTGCACTTACACTCAACACCTGATTGCCGTCCAGGTTGAGGGAACCTTTGGGCGCCTCCGTTACTTTTTAGGAGGCAACCGCCCCAGTTAAACTACCCGCCAGGCACTGTCCCTGAACCGGATATACGGTTCGAGGTTAGAGGCCCAATACGATCAGAGTGGTATTTCAACAACGACTCCACAATCACTGGCGTGACCGCTTCACAGTCTCCCACCTATCCTACACAAACCGTATCGAGCACCAATACCAAGTTGTAGTGAAGGTCCCGGGGTCTTTTCGTCCTGCCGCGCGTAACGAGCATCTTTACTCGTAATGCAATTTCGCCGAGTCTATGGTTGAGACAGTTGAGAAGTCGTTACGCCATTCGTGCAGGTCGGAACTTACCCGACAAGGAATTTCGCTACCTTAGGATGGTTATAGTTACCACCGCCGTTTACTGGGGCTTAAATTCTCAGCTTCACCCCGAAGGGTTAACCGGTCCTCTTAACCTTCCAGCACCGGGCAGGCGTCAGTCCGTATACATCGTCTTGCGACTTCGCACGGACCTGTGTTTTTAGTAAACAGTCGCTTCTCACTGGTTTGTGCCACCCCCTTCCGCTGCCGGCCGCGAGGGCCATGACGGTGTGGGGGTCCCCCTTCTCCCGAAGTTACGGGGGCATTTTGCCGAGTTCCTTAACCATAGTTCACTCGTACGCCTTGGTATTCTCTACCTGACCACCTGTGTTGGTTTGGGGTACGGGCCGTGTGTGTGCTCGCTAGAGGCTTTTCTCGACAGCTTAGGATCACCGAATTCGCCTCAATCGGCTATGCATCACCTCTCAGGATATGCGAAACCCGGATTTACCTAGGTTTCTCCCTACAGGTTTACCCCAGTATTACCACTGACTGGTACGGCTACCTTCCTGTGTCACCCCATCGCTTGACTACTACCAGCGAAGGTTCCGCGCAGCCCCACAACCCCATTGACCCGAAGGTCGCCGGTGGTCGTGGTTTTGGGCGGTTAGTACCGCTGATTCATCAGGGACGCCTACACACGGGTACGGGAATATCAACCCGTTGTCCATCGACTACGCCTGTCGGCCTCGCCTTAGGTCCCGACTCACCCTGGGCGGACTGGCCTGCCCCAGGAACCCTTGGTCTTTCGGCGGGCAAGGTTCTCACTTGCCTTATCGCTACTCATGCCTGCATTCTCACTCCCACACCCTCCACCACTAGATCACTCTGCGGCTTCACCGGATGCAGGACGCTCCCCTACCCAGCACACACAACGTGTGTGCTGCCGCGGCTTCGGCGGTGTGCTTGAGCCCCGCTACATTATCGGCGCACAATCACTTGACCAGTGAGCTATTACGCACTCTTTCAAGGGTGGCTGCTTCTAAGCCAACCTCCTGGTTGTCTTCGCGACTGCACATCCTTTTCCACTTAGCACACGCTTAGGGGCCTTAGCCGGCGATCTGGGCTGTTTCCCTCTCGACGCACGGAGCTTATCCCCCGCCGTCTCACTGCCGCATTACACCGTGTCGGCATTCGGAGTTTGGCTGACGTCAGTAACCTTGTGAGGCCCATCGGCCATCCAGTAGCTCTACCTCCGACACGAACACTGCGACGCTGCACCTAAATGCATTTCGGGGAGAACCAGCTATCACGGAGTTTGATTGGCCTTTCACCCCTACCCACAGCTCATCCCCTCAGTCTTCAACCTAAGTGGGTTCGGGCCTCCACAACATCTTACTGCTGCTTCACCCTGGCCATGGGTAGATCACTCCGCTTCGGGTCCAGAACACACCACTACACCAACCCCTGCGGATTGGATACGCCCTATTCAGACTCGCTTTCGCTGCGGCTACCCCACACGGGTTAACCTCGCGACATGTCCCTGACTCGCAGGCTCATTCTTCAAAAGGCACGCCATCACCCCACAACAAAGTCGAGGGCTCTGACGGATTGTAAGCGCACGGTTTCAGGTACTATTTCACTCCCCTCCCGGGGTACTTTTCACCATTCCCTCACGGTACTAATCCGCTATCGGTCACTGAGAAGTATTCAGGCTTACCGGGTGGTCCCGGCAGATTCACAGCAGATTCCACGGGCCCGCTGCTACTCGGGGAAACATTCCACAGGAGCTGTCAAGTTTTCGTCTACGGGGCTCTCACCCACTACGGCAGACCATCCCAGGCCACTTCAACTAACCCAACAGTTTCTTACTCCTGCCCATCACGGCGGTGATGAGAAGAAACGCCCCACAACACCGCACACACAACCCCCGCCGGGTATCACATGCACACGGTTTAGCCATCCTCCGCTTTCGCTCGCCACTACTCACGGAATCACAATTGTTTTCTCTTCCTACGGGTACTGAGATGTTTCACTTCCCCGCGTTCCCCCCTGCACCCTATGTATTCAGATGCAGGTGACACAACATCACTCGTGCCGGGTTTCCCCATTCGGACATCCTCGGATCCACGCTCGGTTGGCAGCTCCCCGAGGCATATCGCAGCCTCCCACGTCCTTCATCGGCTCTCAGTGCCAAGGCATCCACCATGCGCCCTTAAACACTTACAACACAAAACCAAAAAAATGAGTCATCACCCACACACCACACCCACCCCGAAGGGCAGACATCATGCGCGGGTATCAGAAAAATTTGCATTACAACAAAAACACACAACACACAGCTGTGCATTTTCGATGCTCGCAACCACTATCCACAAATCAAACACCACACCCCACCACCAAAGCCGGGGCAACAACAAGACCCCCACCCCCGAAACAAATCACAAACCTCCGGACGTGAAGGCCGGCACACGAACCCCCAACGGGGCCCGGGCCGCGGGCTTGTTGTCTCAAAGCCCAATAGTGTGTCTGATGATCCTCGGCACCGGTATTTCCCTACCGGCACCCTAAGTTTGTTGTCGTGCACCAGACCCTGAAACCCACTACAGGCCAGGGCCATCCAACGAATCGCTGCGCTTCCCCGAACCCCCACACGATGTGGGCGGGCCGCAGTCTCGTGGTGCTCCTTAGAAAGGAGGTGATCCAGCCGCACCTTCCGGTACGGCTACCTTGTTACGACTTCGTCCCAATCGCCGATCCCACCTTCGACGGCTCCCTCCCACAAGGGGTTAGGCCACCGGCTTCGGGTGTTACCGACTTTCATGACGTGACGGGCGGTGTGTACAAGGCCCGGGAACGTATTCACCGCAGCGTTGCTGATCTGCGATTACTAGCGACTCCGACTTCACGGGGTCGAGTTGCAGACCCCGATCCGAACTGAGACCGGCTTTCAAGGGATTCGCTCCACCTCACGGATTCGCAGCCCTTTGTACCGGCCATTGTAGCATGTGTGAAGCCCTGGACATAAGGGGCATGATGACTTGACGTCATCCCCACCTTCCTCCGAGTTGACCCCGGCAGTCTCTTACGAGTCCCCACCATAACGTGCTGGCAACATAAGATAGGGGTTGCGCTCGTTGCGGGACTTAACCCAACATCTCACGACACGAGCTGACGACAGCCATGCACCACCTGCACACAGGCCACAAGGGAACTGATATCTCTACCAGCGTCCTGTGCATGTCAAACCCAGGTAAGGTTCTTCGCGTTGCATCGAATTAATCCACATGCTCCGCCGCTTGTGCGGGCCCCCGTCAATTTCTTTGAGTTTTAGCCTTGCGGCCGTACTCCCCAGGCGGGGTACTTAATGCGTTAGCTACGGCACGGATCCCAAGGAAGGAAACCCACACCTAGTACCCACCGTTTACGGCGTGGACTACCAGGGTATCTAATCCTGTTCGCTCCCCACGCTTTCGCTCCTCAGCGTCAGTTACTGCCCAGAGACCCGCCTTCGCCACCGGTGTTCCTCCTGATATCTGCGCATTCCACCGCTACACCAGGAATTCCAGTCTCCCCTGCAGTACTCCAGTCTGCCCGTATCGCCCGCACGCCCACAGTTAAGCTGTGAGTTTTCACGAACAACGCGACAAACCACCTACGAGCTCTTTACGCCCAGTAATTCCGGACAACGCTCGCACCCTACGTATTACCGCGGCTGCTGGCACGTAGTTGGCCGGTGCTTCTTCTCCAGGTACCGTCACTTGCGCTTCGTCCCTGGCGAAAGAGGTTTACAACCCGAAGGCCGTCATCCCTCACGCGGCGTCGCTGCATCAGGCTTGCGCCCATTGTGCAATATTCCCCACTGCTGCCTCCCGTAGGAGTCTGGGCCGTATCTCAGTCCCAGTGTGGCCGGACACCCTCTCAGGCCGGCTACCCGTCGTCGCCTTGGTGAGCCGTAACCTCACCAACAAGCTGATAGGCCGCGGGCCCATCCCACACCGCAAAAGCTTTCCCCCACCAGACATGCATCCAGCAAGGTGTATTCGGTATTAGACCCAGTTTCCCAGGCTTATCCCAAAGTGCAGGGCAGATCACCCACGTGTTACTCACCCGTTCGCCACTCGAGTACCCCGAAGGGCCTTTCCGTTCGACTTGCATGTGTTAAGCACGCCGCCAGCGTTCGTCCTGAGCCAGAATCAAACTCTCCAAACAAAAACAACCCAACCCAAAGATCAGGTGCATTCGAATCAGAACAAGCCTGAAACCAACAAACAGACACCAAAACCGGCATCCAAAAAAACAACGTCATGCCCCCAAACGGGAAAATGCGGACACAACAAAAAACAACAAACAAAAACCACCAAACACACTATTGAGTTCTCAAACAACACACCCAGGTGGCCGCACAACCAACCCGCGGCTAAAAGCCGCTAGCTCGTAGTGCGGACGATCAGGAACTCACCGAAGTGACACTTCCTGCTGGAGGCCGCCGCGCGCTCCGGGTTGTGGGCCCGTCTCGCGGCGACTCCGATAAGTTACGCCAGGGATAACTCTGAGTCAAATGGCCTGCTGGGGCGTGTCTTTCGACCTGCTCCCAGCGTGCGCACCGAAGCGGTGCGTTGACTGCTGAAAGACCTAACGACGGCGTCGGCAGGTTTGTTCCCGACCGACGGTATAGGTCTGTGACCAGAGCCAACAGCTCCGGCAGATCATCCAACGAGCTCGACGCCGGCGATATTCCGCTTCCCGCGGCGAAGCACCAGCCACTTACCGTGGAAGAAGTCCGACGGCTGCGGGACCCACTCATCTGTGGTGATCTTCACGTTGTTGACCGACACCCCACCCTCGGCGATCGTTCGACGTGCGGCGCCCTTGCTGGCGGACAGTCCGGTGGCGACCAGTAGGTCGGTGATCGAGTCCGCTCCCCCGGGCGCCAACTCGGCCACGGCTGCCTCGCGCAACGCCGCGGAGAGTGTTGCTTCGTCGAGTGCCGCCAGCTCGCCGCGCCCGAACAACGCCTGACTGGCGTGTTCGACGGCAGCGGTCGCGGCTTCACCGTGGACGAGATCGGTGAGCTCTCGGGCGAGGCGTCGCTGTGCAGCCCGCTCGTGCGGGCGATCGGCGGTGGCAGCGTCGAGTTCTGCCAGCTCTTCGGCCGACAGGAAGGTGAACCAGCGCAGGTAGGAGACCACGTCCGCGTCCGCCGTGTTGATGAAGTACTGGTACCAGGCGTAGGGACTGGTCATCGCGGGGTCCAGCCACAGGCTGCCGCCGCCGGTGGACTTTCCGAATTTCTTGCCTTCGGAGTCGGTGACCAACGGCGTGGTCAGCGCGTGCACGGTGGCGCCTGCCTTCTGCCGCACCAAACGGACACCGGCGATGATGTTGCCCCACTGATCGGAGCCGCCGATCTGCAAGCTGCACCCGTACCGCTGGTGCAGCTCCACAAAATCGTTGGCCTGGAGCAACATGTAGCTGAACTCGGTGTAGGAGATCCCCTCTCCTTCGAGCCTGCGCCGCACGGTGTCGCGGTCGAGCATGACGTTGACCGAAAAGTGCTTTCCGACGTCGCGCAGGAACTCGATCGCCGACAGTTCACTCGTCCACGACAGGTTGTCGGCGACCACGGCTCCGGTCGGCGAGTCGTCGAATTCCACGAAGCGTTCGAGTTGACCTCGGATGCGGCCGGCCCACTCGGCGATGGTGTCGGCGGTGTGCAGGGAGCGTTCGCCGACGTCGCGCGGATCCCCGATCATTCCGGTCGCCCCACCGGCGAGAACGATGGGCCGGTGCCCGGCCTGCTGGAAACGCCGCAATGTGAGCAGGGGTATCAGATGTCCGGCGTGCAGACTCGGTGCCGTCGGGTCGAATCCCGAGTAGACGGTCAGCGGGCCGTCGGCCAGCGCTTCGACCAATCCGTCCCGGTCGGTGGACTGCGCGATGAGGCCGCGCCATTCCAGCTCGTCGAGGATGGATGGTGCCGACGACGCAGAAGCTTCAGAGGACGCGGAAGTCACAGGTTCTGATCTTTCCGTACTAGTCGCTGTCGCCGGGAGCCGGTGCCCGCGGGCTCCGTCGGTAGGACGACACCTCGGGGTGGCCGGGCAGCCACATCCGCCAGGGACGATCGGCGGCCTTGCTGACACCCACTCTCGGTCCGGTCACGCCGACCTGGCCGGCTCCCAGGGCAAGCCGCACCGGAGAGTCCGGGGCGAAGAGATCGATTCCGTTATCGCTCATGGTGATCCCCAGCGCCGAGCAGAGATTTCCGGGCCCGCGCGCCAACGCCTGCTGTCTGACCAGCTCACCTCGCCGGGCGCGGGCCCTCTCGGAACCGCCCTCGATCACCGCAGCCCGGAGCAGCACCGCGCCGGCCACCCCGTCTGTCGCGCACACGACGTTCGCGCAGACGTGAATACCGTGGCTGCGGTAGGTGTAGAGCAGCCCGGCCGGCCCGAACATCACCGAGTTCCGCGAACCCGGGCCGCGGAAGGAATGGGATGCGGTGTCGGGCCACGGCCCGTCGGCGGGCCCGCCGTAAGCCTCCACCTCGACGATCAGCGCACTGACTTCGCGACCTGTCAGCACGGAACCCAGCAGCAACTGAGCGCAGGCCAGCGGGTCGGTCGCCAGCCGCTCGGCTTCTCGGAGCATCGGCCACATCGTAAGGCCGGGTATTGACAGCTCCTGCGAGCAGGAGCATATTCATCGCATGATGACTTCATCGCCCGATGAATTATCGCCGACGGCGCCTTCGGCCATCGACATCAGGGATCTACGGGTAATGCGCGGCGGCCGTCTCGCCCTTGATGACATCACCGTGCAGGTTCCGCGTGGTGTCATCACCGGACTGCTCGGTCCGTCGGGTTGCGGCAAGACCACGCTGATGCGAAGCATCGTCGGCACCCAGATCGTGAGCCGCGGATCGGTGACGGTGCTGGGCCGGCCCGCCGGATCGTCGGCGCTGCGGTCCCGCGTGGGTTACGTGACCCAGCAGCCCACCATCTACCCGGACTTGAGGGTCGTCGACAACGTGCGTTACTTTGCCGCGCTGGTCGGCGGCGACAAAGAGGATGTCGACGACGCGATCGCCGCCGTCGGACTCGAAGACCATCACACGGCCCTGGCCGACAACTTGTCCGGTGGACAGCGCACCAGGGTTTCGCTGGCATGCGCTCTGGTCGCCCACCCCGAACTGCTGGTTCTCGATGAACCCACCGTCGGACTCGATCCCGTGCTGCGCGCCGACCTGTGGGACCGGTTCGATCGGCTGGCCCGCAACGGCACCACCCTGCTGGTGTCCAGCCACGTGATGGATGAAGCGGAACACTGCGCAGACCTGCTGCTCATGCGCGACGGACAGATCCTCGCCCACAGCACACCGTCCCGACTGAGAGAGGACACCGGATGTCAGTCATTGGAGAAGGCGTTTCTGTCCATCATCCGGCGAGACACCGAAGCAAGAACGGCCTGAGCCCTCTCAGCCCCCGGGGCTACCTGGCCACGACCACCCGGATTCTGCGCCAGCTCGCCGGCGATCACCGAAGTGTCGCGATGATCCTGGTGGTTCCCAGTCTGATCATCACGTTGATGTACTTCATGTTTGTCGATGTGCCGCAACGCCCCGGGGCTCCGTCGCCGTTCAACAACGCCTGCCTGATCATGCTCGGTGTCTTTCCGTTGATCGTGATGTTCCTGATCACGTCGATCACCATGCAACGCGAACGAGTCTCCGGAACCCTCGAGCGAATTCTGACGACGCCACTGCGTCGGTTCGACCTGCTGGCCGCCTACGGCACCGCCTTCTCGATCGCCGCCGCCGCGCAGGCCACTCTCGCGTGTGTGGTGGCGTTCTGGTTTCTCGGGCTCGACACCGCGGGCAGTCCGGTGTGGGTGTTCCTCATCGCGATCGTCAACGCCGTCCTCGGTGTCGGACTCGGCCTGTTGTGCAGTGCATTCGCGCGCACCGAGTTCCAGGCGGTGCAGTTCATGCCGCTGGTCATCGCACCCCAGTTGCTGCTGTGCGGCATCATCGTTCCCCGCGCGCTGCTCCCCGACTGGCTGCAGTGGATCAGCAACGCACTGCCTGCCAGCTACGCTCTCGAAGCGCTGCAAGAGGTGGCGGCACACCCCGAGCTGACGCCGACCGCAGTGCGCGACATCGTGGTGGTCATCGGGTTCGCCGTGCTGGCGCTCGGCCTGGCCGCGGCGACCCTGAGGCGAAGGACACCCTAGACACAGTGACGACCAAGCCGGACCGCAAGCGCCCCGGGCGGCCTCCCGGACCGTCGGACACCCGGGACCGAATCCTGGCGAGCGCCCGGGAACTGTTCGCGCGCAACGGAATCGGCAACACCTCGATCCGGTCGATCGCCGCCGACGCGGGTGTCGACCCCGCCCTGGTGCACCACTACTTCGGAACCAAGACCCAGTTGTTCGCGGCGGCGATTCACATCCCCGTCGACCCCATGGCGATCATCGGCCCGCTGCGCGAGGTCCCGGTCGACCAGATCGGCCGCGTGCTGCCGTCGCTGCTGTTGCCGCTGTGGGATTCCGAGGCGGGAAAGGGATTCATCGCCACGCTTCGGTCGATCCTGGCCGGCGGCACCGAGGTGTCGCTGTTCCGGTCGTTCCTGCAGGATGTGATCGTCGCCGAGGTCGGGAGTCGCGTCGATGATCCCCCAGGGAGCGGACGGATCCGGGTGCAGTACGTGGCGTCACAGTTGATCGGCGTCGTGATGGCCCGCTACATCCTCGAGCTCGAGCCGTTCCACTCGCTGCCGGTAGAGCAGATCGTCGACACGGTGGCGCCCAATCTGCAGCGTTACCTGACAGGCGACCTACCGCACCTGGCCTAGGACTGACTCGCGGCCAACAGCCGCTCATGTTCGTCGTCATCGACCGAAACCGCCTCGTCGATGAGCAGGACCGGGATGCCGTCGTCGATACGGTACTTGCGGCGCAGGCGCGGGTTGTAGAGATGACCGTCAACGAGGAGCAGCGGACCCCGATCCTCGGGACAGACCAGGATGGCGAGCAGCGTGCCGTCCAATGCCATCGTGCTCAGCGGCCGGGCATCTGGAAAATCGGGGTGTCCTGTTGCATCGGGTTGCCCGGGCCCCAGTTCGGTCCCATCGTCGAATGCGGACTACCCGGGGTGGCCGGAGCCGGAGCGCCCGGCGCGGCCGCCTGGACACCCTGCCGCGAGAACTGCGTGCGCTGATCGACCAGCGTCGCCTGGAGAGCCTCGATCAGTGGCCCTTGATTCGGCCGCGCCTCGAGGCCCGCTGCCAACGCTCGGGTGCTGGCGACCGACGGCCGGATCCCCCGCGAGCGCAGCGTGATCACCTGGTCGATCAGCTTGGACACCTGACCACCCCCGGATCCGGTCTGGTACTCCTGCGAGATCATCATCAGGATCTGGTCAGGCGACACCGGAGCCCGGTTCTCTGTCGTCGGCTCGGCCGGCTGCGCCGATGCGGTCGGCGCGGCGACCGCCACCAGGCCGGTGACCACTGCTGCGCCGGCCAACGTGGCGGCTGCGGAGCGGCGCCAGATTCGTGATGACATGAGTACTCCTCGTGGACGGCGATTCAGCGCGAGCCTAACAGCGCGGCCCCCGCCGGGCATCACTGCTGACTGCCGACGATCTCGCTGCGCACGGCAGCTGTCAACCGCTTGTACCGATGGGTATCGGGGTCGCGATACCAGGCGTTACGCGACGGCTTCGGAATGCCCTGCTGCTGCAACGGGCCGGCCAGCGGGCGGTAGGTCGCGGTGAGCGTCATCTCGGCCACGACGTGGACGATGTCAGGTGCATTCCCCACCGCCAGGTCGGCGAGCGCCTCGGACAGGTCAGCGGAGGGAACGCTGCCACCGGGCCGCAACGCCAGTGCCGTCACCGCCACCGCCTCGCCACCGGACTCCACGGGGTAGGTGACGGCCATGTCCACAGACCCGAGCCGTCCGACCGCGTCGTTCACCGTTGCGGCGAAGACCGGTCCGCGCGCTGTGTGGATCACGCCGTCGCGGTTGTCGACCAGCCAGTAGTCGCCGTCATCGTCGCGGCGAAACAGGTACTCGGTGGACACCCAGGTGTCGGCCGGGGCGAAGACGCCCCGTTTGACCGAGGCCAGCGGGTCGACCGGACCCCGGGGATGCGCCAGCAGCACACCGACCTCGTTGGTCTCGGCGAGGCGCACGAACCCCCGGTCGTCCTCGAGGATCAGGTTGTCCTCCGGGTCGTAGGCGGCGAGTGCGACCTCACCACCGCCGGGCAACGGCCTGCCCTTGCTGCCGATCTTGGCGCCGGAGACATTGGCCAGCACGGCCTGCCCGTCCGTCGTCGCGAAGAACTCGACCACATGCGCGGGTCCGAACAACTCGACAACCCGCTTCCACAGGCCTACGGGCATGCCGGAGCCGATGAACAACCGGACCGAATGGGTGCCCGTCAACGAGAACGCGGGATCGTCGATGACCTCCCGCAGCATCGACCAGGTGTAGGACACCACGGTGACGCCGTACTGACGGATCTCCTGCAGGAAGCGGTCCGGGCGCGGGCCCCTCGACAGCGCGACGCGTGCACCGCCGACAACCGCTCCGCCGAGACTGACCAGCAGCCCCGACTGATGATGCAGCGGGGTGAGGCAGTAGACCGTGTCGTTGCGGCCGAGGTTGGCGGCTGACGCCGTGCCGAACGCCGACAGCGCCCACCGGTAGTTGGTGATCTGGCGGGCGATGAGTTCCCCGCTGATCGTGCTGAACGCGATGAAGGCCAGATCGCGTGCCAACCCGGGGTTGGGCCGATACCAGCCGGGAAGGTCGACGAGGTCGGGGTCGATCTTCTCCATGTCGATGACCTCGGCGTTCTGGGCCGGGTGCAGATCGCGGGCTTCGCCGCCACCGAGGACCAGGACGCGCATGTCCAGCGCACCAGCCGCATCCAGATTGCTCGGATCGGCGATGATCTCCGACACCGCCCCGAGTCGTACCGCCTCTGCCAGGTCCGCGTCGGGCGGCATCAGCACGGCGACGGCGCCGAGTCTGGACAGTGCCGCGATGGCGACCAGGGCGCTGGGACGGGTCTCCATCAACACACCGACGCGGGCGCCCTGCCGGACACCGACACCGATGAGGCCGCGCACCACATTGTTGATGCGCCGGTCGACCGCCTCGTAGGTGTGTACCCGACCGTCGAAGAGCAGCGCCTCCCCGTGCGGTGCGTCCCGCGCCTGCTCGGACATGATCCGGCCCAGCGAGATCCTGGTGTGGTCGTTGACCTGACCCAGGCGGGCGAGCCTCGGCAGCGTGCGCGCGGTCTCGACCGCGAGGGAGCGTGCCGACTTGTTTGCGGCGACCACCGCTCCGGCGGCCGATCGCGCCAGGCTGAACGCCATCTCGGTGGCGGCCGCAGTGCTGTGCGCCAGCCGCGAGGTCAGCGAGACGCCGCTCTCGGTGGTCGCCGCGGGCTGCAGCGCCATCGGGGTCACGCCGTCCGGCATCTCACCGCCGCTGTCGAGCCAACGCACCCACGCGGCGACGGTGGGCCATGTCTGGGTGGCCGCCTTGCCTCCGACAACGAGGCCGAAATGGCCTGCGCGAATGAGGAATTCGTACACATCGGCTTGGGGCGCCGCCCGCTTGATGCCGCGCACCGACGCCGGCTGGCCGATGTCGTCGACCTCGCCGACGACGGCGAGCACGGGGCAGTCGATGTCGGACAGCGTCACCAGGTCGCCATGGATGGCAAACCCACCGGTCATCATCCGGTTGTGTGCGATGAACTGCTTGAGCAGTTCGGCGATGGCCGGGCCCGACCACGCGATGTAACCGTCCGAGGTCAGAAAGCGACGCTGCTGCTCGCGTGGCAGCAGCGCTTCCCGGTCGTGCAGCTGACGGATGAAGTCCAGCCGCGACTGCGCGGTCTTGATCGGGTCGAGCAGCTGGAATCCGGTCCGAGCCAGCCAGCCCGGGATGTCGATCCGGCTGAACACGTGATCGGCCATGAAGTCGGCGGCAGCGGGAGCCAGGCTTGCGGGCAGGTTCATCGGCAGCGCCGCGAGGGTGTCGACGGGCGAGCCGAACGCGACGATGCTCGCCAGATCCTTGGACCGGCGGTAGGCGGCTGTCTGGTAGGCGAACATGCCGCCCTGCGAGTACCCCGCGACGTGGACGTCACGACCGGTCACCGTCTTGACCGTGTCGATGGCCTCACTCAACGCGACGATGTGGTCGGACAGGTTGCGCTGCATCCCGCCCTCGACCTGGTCGGGTGAGCCGAAGTCGATGACCCACGGATCGATGCCGGCCCGGTGCAGGATCCCGACCGCACCCTCGTCCCGGGTGACGTCCCACATGTCAGCCGACATCATCATGGGGTGCACCATCAGAACGGGAGGACCCGCGGGCTTGGCGCCGGGACGGCTGTCGGGTGGGAAGTAGCGCCGCAGGCGGTACATCGGGACGCTGTCGATGATCTGGAACGGCGAGGGTACGGCGCCTGTCTCCAAACCGCCGTAACGAAGCACTTCCAGGCCGTTCTGCGCGGTGGCGACCAGTCGCCCCACGGGCCGGGTGATCGCCGAGAGGTCCACCACCGTGCTCCCCTATCGCCAGACTTGCCTCTTCGGTATCCCGCCGCCTGCGACGTCATCATGGCACAGGCCCCGCCTATCATCGGCGCCTGATGGCAAACCTGATCAACCTCGAACGAGCCACGGTCGGCTACGGAACCCGCACACTTCTCGACGCCGTCAGCCTGGGCGTCGAAGAGGGTGATGCGATCGGCGTGGTGGGCCGAAACGGCGACGGCAAGACGACGCTGCTCAAGGTGCTGACCGGCGTAGGGGATCCCGACTCGGGCCGCGCCACCCACACCTCCGGCCTGTCGGTCGGCTACCTGCGCCAGGCCGACGACTTCCCCGTGGGCGCCACCGTGCGCGGGGTGGTGACCGGCGGCCGGCCCGACCATGTCTGGGCCGCCGAGGCCGACACCCGCGCCGTCGTGGAGCACCTGCTGTCCGGGGTCCACCTCGACGCCGATGTGACCGGCCTGTCCGGAGGTGAGCGCCGTCGGGTCGCACTGGCGGAAGTGCTGCTGGCCGGCCACGACGTACTGGTGCTCGACGAGCCCACCAACCACCTCGACGTCGAGGTGATCGGCTGGCTGGCCGAGCACCTGCGCTCGCGACCCGCGCGGGCACTCGTCGTCGTCAGCCACGACCGGTGGTTCCTCGACGCGGTCTGCACCAAGACCTGGGAGGTGCACGACGGCGTCGTCGATGCCTACGAAGGCGGGTACGCCGCCTACGTGCTGGCCCGCTCCGAGCGGATGCGGGTGGCGGCGGGCACCGAAGCTCGGCGCCAGAATCTGATGCGCAAGGAGTTGGCGTGGCTGCGGCGTGGGCCGCCTGCGCGGACGTCGAAGCCGAAGTTCCGTATCCAGGCGGCCAACGACCTGATCGCCAACGAACCGCCGCCCAGGGATTCGCTTGTGCTGCAACGCTTCGCCACCGCGCGGCTGGGTAAGGACGTCTTCGACCTGCACCGCGTCCGTCTCGATGTCGGCGACCCGCCGCGCACGCTGCTCGACGGTATCGACTGGTCGATAGGTCCCGGGATGCGTATCGGGCTGGTCGGCGTCAACGGCACCGGCAAGACCTCGGTGCTGCGACTGCTCGCGGGCGAATTGAGCCCCTCGGCGGGCACCGTGAAGCGGGGTTTGACGTTGCGGATCGGCTATCTGAGCCAGGCGCTCAACGAGGTCGACGGCGCACAGCGGGTCATCGACGCCGTCGAGAATCGCCGACGGGTCACCGAGTTGGCCGGCGGGCGCGAGATCACCGCGGACACGTTGTTGAAGGACTTCGGGTTCATCGGCGACAAGCTGACCGCCCGGGTCGGTGAGCTGTCCGGCGGCGAGCGACGCAGGCTGCAGTTCCTGCAGTTGTTGCTCGACGAACCCAACGTCCTGCTGCTCGACGAACCCACCAACGACCTCGACATCGACACCCTCACCGTCATCGAGGACTACCTCGACGGCTGGCCCGGCACACTGATCGTCGTGACCCACGACCGGTACTTCCTGGAACGGGTCAGTGACGTGACCTACGCGCTGACCGGGGGTGGCCGGTGTGATCTGCTGCCGGGAGGCATCGACCAGTACCTGCTGGACCGTGCCGCAACCGATTCCGGCGCGTCGGCAGCTCCGACGGCCGCGCGTGGGGAGACCTCGGCGGCGCGGGAACGGCGGACCGGCAAGGAGATGGCGCGCATCGAGAGCCAGCTGACGAAGCTGGACCAGCGGATCGCGTCACTGCACGAGTCGATGGCACACGCAGCCGCAGACCACGTCCGCGCCGGCGAACTCAACTCCGAGCTCAGTGAATTGCTCGCGCGCAAGGACAGCTTGGAGGAGGACTGGTTGGCGGCTGCCGAGGACAGCGGATGACCTATCTCGTGCAGCCGGTTGTGCTGTGTCTGCGCTATTGGCCGCAACTCGCTGCCTGCTACCTGCTCGGGTTCCTCGGGCGCCACGGTGTGATCGAGCTGGCGGCCTGGGCAGGGCACGACAACAAGCTCTGGGCGTCGCTGATCATGCCGCTCGCCGGTATGGCGCGACTGGGTTCCTACGTCGCGATGTTCCTGGTGCTGCGATCCGGTATCCCGGTGCTGGCGGCACAACCGCGCCGGTCATCGCGCCAGATCGATGTGTTCGCAACGATCATCGTGCCGTTCTTCGCGATCTACCTGGCATGGCAGATGTTTCGCGAGGACTGGCTGGCCTTCGAGGCCCGCAGGCTGGACTACCGCATCGGCGAGGCCATGATGACGCCGGGATTGACCGAGATTCATCCCGAATCGCTTCCGGTCAGCACCGCCACCTGGCTGGTGATCGCCGCGGCCCTGATGTCGCGCTACCTGTTGACGTGGTTCAAGGACAAGCTGCCGGACTGGTTCATCGGGGTGCGGATCTACGTCGATGCGCTGTGGGTGTTCCTGGTGTTGACGTTGTCGGTGAACCAGGGTCTGACGATTCTGCTGAACCCCGCGGGCTGGCTTGCGCAGCGTCGGATCGTGGTGTGGTTCAACAACACCAGGGAAGCGGCGTTCTCCCATTTTCAGCTGTTCGAAACTGTGTGGGATGCCTCGATGTGGGCGCTGCGCACGGTGCTGGGTGGCGCCGCGGTCCCGCTGATCTGGCTGGCCGTGGCGGGCATCGTGTACGGCGTCTCTGCGACGGCGGACTGGCGGTCGACGGTCCGTGACGTGGCGGGCAAGCGCGTGCAGACGCGATGGCAGCGCGTCCCGGGCAAGCTGCGCACGGAGGTCGGCGACTACACGGAAACACAGTTGGGGAAGTTCAAGCCGATCGCCGATTCCGCGAAGCTCCTGCTGCACGCCGGCCTGCTGGCGCTGTCGCTGTATGTGCTGGCCTATCTCGCCCTGGCGTGGCTGGACATGTCGGGCAGTTTCTACCGCCCGCAATTGGGGTCGGGATACCTGTACCGCGGCATGGCCTCGCTGATCGGTCCACATCCGTTCCTGTTCTGGAACGGTGCCATCAACACGCTGGCGCTGATCTCGCAGCTCATCATCGAGCCGCTGCGGATCTGCCTGATCGCCACGATGCTCGCCTACTGCGTGCAACGCGCCCCTACAGTTGCAGCCGCACCAGAATCACCCCGTCCGGCGCCGTGACGTCGACGGCGGTCGGCACGGTGTCGGTGGGGTGCAGGAAAGCCCACTGCAGCGGCCCGGGCTTCGTGCAGTTGAACCATGCGTCCGGCGCCATCGGTATCGAGTAGGTGCTGAGTGTCTGTCCGCGCCAACGATGTTCGCCGTCGGTGAGCACGCCGTCGCAGGCCTGGCCGGGGGGCGTCACCCCCGGACGTTCCACCGTCACCACGGTCAGCACGGTGCCCTCCGGCAGAGGTTGTGCGTAGGGCGCCGGGCTCTGACCGAAATGCCTCACCTCGCCGATCGACCAGGTCTGCCCGTCGATGGTGTGCGCCTGCCCTGCGGCCACCACATGTTCGGGACGGATCGTGTCGCGATAGTGTGCCCACGGCGGCCACAGGTCGGTGACGGTGTAGACGGTCAGTGCCGCGGCGGCCACGATGGCCCCGATCATGTTGCGCTGCCACAGCGGCAGCGGGCGACGGATCACGATCCCATCCGGACCGGTTCCAATGCCACCGGATCCTCGTGGCGGGCATCGGTGATCGGGATCGACACCACGAGGCGGGAGTCGAGGCGACCGTCTCCCTGAGAGACCCGCAGTGTCACCGGAAGCGATCCGTCGAGCAGATCCGGCGCGACGTCGAACACCCAGGAGCCGCGTTGCTCGATTCCCGGCGCCAGCGCGGTGCCCAGCGGTGTGGGCAGGAACCGATCGGACGGGATGTAGGTGTTCGGGCCGACACGAAGGTCGGCGTTCGGCTTGACGGGCTCCGACGTCGCGGACAGTTCGGCGTCGACGACCACCCATTCACCGACCGCAGGCACCGGCGGCTTCGACGGCCGTTGCGCCTGCGGACCGATGCGCACCCCGGTCACGGTCATCTCGATGGCGCGCCCGCCGACAGGTTGCCCCAGTGTGCCGGTGACGTCGAGAGGTCCGTACACATCGAGAGGTTCGGGGAGGTGGTGCCACACCAGCGCAGCGGCGGCGACCGCGGCGGCCGTCACCAGCGTGGGCACCGCCTTGCGCAGTCGCGTCCCCGCCGTCACTGCGCACCGCCGACAGGGACCACGACCTCGCCGTACTCGGTGACACTGTCCACCCACAGCTCGCCGTACACCACGAACCCCTGCTTGAACGTCTTCTGCCACACCCGCAGGGTCACGAAATCGCCAGCGGCCAAAGCAGCTTCAGGCAGTTCCCAGACGAACGCAACCTGTTCCTCCAGCTTCGGCCCCAGCGTGATGATGTGCGAGCTGTCCGCGAGACGCATCACCCCGACGAACCGACTGTCGGGCTGGCCACGCAGATTCAGCTCCCCCTCGAGTCGGCCGGGAATGGTGCCGTCGTTGCGCAGGGTCGCCACCACGCCCAGGTAGGCCCTGCCAGGTTTCGCGGGCGCCACCACCAGTGTCCCGGCACGCACCTCGGGGACGACTCTGGCCCGGTCGACCGTCACGGTGAACGCTCCGTCGCTGAACTTCTCCCCCGGCTTGAACGACGTCACCGACGTGTTGACGGTGTCGAGACCACCGAAGAGCGCCGCGATCGCCAGAATCGCCGCGACGCCGGCCTTCCACCATTGGCGCAACCCACGCTGTGCGAGCCATCGCCGCGCGCGCTGACGAGGGCCGAGATCGGCCACCGCTTCGCCGGTGTTGGCGTCCATACCGGTGGATGTTATCGACCGTCAGCGCCGGAGCCGGATCCGCAACCTGTCGCTGACGTCGCGCACCGTGTTGAGCTGCTTGGCGACCTGAACGGGTGCGGTGCCGCCGCGGGCGTCGCGGGAGTTCACCGACCCCTCGATCGTCAGCACGTCGCGCACCTCGGGAGTCAGGTCGGCGTGGATGCCGGCCAACTCGGCATCCTCGAGCTCCTCGAGGCCGACGCCCCGAGCCTCGGCCGCACGAACCGCGGCGCCGGCTGCCTCGTGCGCCACCCGAAACGGCACCCCGCGCCGGACCAGCCACTCGGCGACATCGGTTGCCAGGGTGTACCCGAGCGGCGCGAGTTCGGCCATCCGGTCGGTGTCGAAGCGCAAGGTGGCGACCAGGCCGGCCATCGCAGGCAGCAGGAGCTCCAGTTGAGTCACCGAGTCGAAGACCGGTTCCTTGTCCTCCTGCAGATCGCGGTTGTAGGCCAGGGGCTGCGCCTTGAGCATCGCCAGCAGCCCGGTGAGGTTGCCGATCAACCGGCCTGATTTACCCCGGGCCAGCTCGGCGATGTCGGGGTTCTTCTTCTGCGGCATGATCGAGCTGCCTGTCGACCACGAGTCGTGCAGCGTCGCATATCCGAATTCCGTTGTGCTCCAGAGAATGATGTCCTCGGCCAGCCGAGACAGGTCGACGCCGATCATCGTCAGCACGAAGGCCGCCTCGGCGGCGAAGTCTCTCGACGCCGTGGCGTCGACCGAGTTGTCCGCGGCGGCGTCGAAACCCAGTTCCTCGGCGATCGCATCGGGGTCGAGTCCGAGCGAGGAGCCTGCCAACGCACCTGACCCGTACGGCGAGACCGCGGCGCGTTTGTCGAAGTCGACGAGGCGGTCGACGTCACGCAGCAGTGGGTGGGCGTGCGCCAGCAGATGATGGGCCAGCAGGATCGGCTGCGCGGATTGCAGATGGGTCTTGCCGGGCAGGATCGCGGTGGGATGCGCCGCGGCCTGGGTCGCCAGCGCCGAGACCACCTCCAGCACGCCCTCGGCGACACGACGGACGGCGTCACGCAGCCAGAGCCGGAACAGCGTGGCCACCTGGTCATTTCGGGAACGGCCGGCGCGGAGTCTGCCGCCCAGTTCGGCGCCGACACGGTCGATCAGCCCGCGTTCGAGCGCTCCGTGCACGTCCTCGTCGCTGACCAGCGGCCCGAAGCTGCCGTCCTCGACGTCGGATCCCAGGCTGTCCAGTCCGACCAGCAGGGCGTCGCGCTGCTCCTCGGTGAGCAATCCGGCCCGGAACAGCACGCGCGCATGGGCTTTGGAGGCGACGACGTCGTACGGAGCGAGCACCCAGTCGAAGTGTGTCGACTTGCTCAGTGCCGCCAAGGCGTCCGACGGACCGTCTGCGAACCGGCCGCCCCACAGCGAGCCTTCGTTGGTACTCATGAGCACGTCCTCACGGCCCCGCGAGCGCGCAGTTTTGTACGCCGTCTGCGGCGTGTTGCTGTGCAAACACGCGCGCTCGCGGTCACTGGGCCAGGTCCCGGCGGGCCGACAGACTCGACGACAGCCCGTGCACGTGGACGAACCCCTTGGCAGCCGACTGGTCGAACGTGTCGCCCTCGTCGTAGGTGGCCAAATTGAAGTCGTAGAGCGACTCGGCACTTCTGCGCCCATTCACCGCGATGTGCCCACCGTGCAGGACCAGCCGGATCTCCCCGGTGACGTGCTCCTGGGTTGTGGCGACGAACGACTCGAGCGCGGTCTTCAGCGGTGAGTACCAGAGGCCGTCGTAGACCAGCTCGCCCCACTTCTGGTCGGTGTTGCGCTTGAACCGGCCCAGTTCGCGTTCCAGAGTGACGTGCTCGAGTTCGGTGTGCGCGGTGATCAGCACCATCGCGCCGGGCGCTTCGTAGATCTCGCGGCTCTTGATGCCGACGAGCCGGTCCTCCACCACGTCGAGGCGTCCCACGCCCTGCGCGCCGCCGCGACGGTTGAGTTCCTCGATGGCCTGCAGCACGGACACCGCGCGGCCGTCCACGGACACCGGGACACCCTTGTCGAAGCCGACGACCACCTCGTCGGGACTACTCCAGTTGATGGTCGGATCCTCGGTGTAGTCGTACACGTCCTTGGTCGGTGCGTTCCACAGATGCTCGAGGAAGCCGGTTTCCACCGCGCGACCCCAGACGTTCTGGTCGATCGAGAACGGGGACCGCTTGCTGACGTTGATCGGAATGGCGTTCTCCTCGGCGAACGCGATCGCCTTCTCCCGGGTCCAGGCGTAATCGCGCACGGGGGCAAGCACCTCGAGATCGGGTGCCAGCGAGGCGAACCCGACCTCGAAGCGGACCTGGTCGTTGCCCTTACCGGTGCAACCGTGCGCCACGATGCCGCCACCGTGCTCGCGGGCGGCGTCGACCAGGTGCTTGACGATCAGTGGCCTGCTCAGGGCGGACACCAACGGGTACCGATCCATGTAGAGCGCGTTGGACTGGATCGCCGGTAGGCAGTACTGCTCGGCGAATTCGTCTCGGGCGTCGACGACGACCGCTTCGACGGCACCGCAGTCCAGCGCGCGTTGGCGCACCACCTCCATGTCCTCGCCGCCCTGGCCGAGGTCGATGGCGACGGCCACCACCTCTCGACCGGTCTCCTTGCCGATCCAGCTGATCGCCACCGAGGTGTCCAGACCGCCGGAATACGCCAGGATGACGCGCTCGGACATAAAAACTCCTTCGTGTATGTGTGATTCAGGCTCTAGCGAGCATGGGACAGGCTCTCGACCGTCACCGCGAGTTCGGCGCCGGTCATCGGTTCCCGGGCGACCACCAGGATCGTGTCGTCGCCGGCGACGGTGCCGACCACGTACGGCAACGCCGCGCGGTCGATGGCGCTGGCCAGATAGTGCGCCGCACCCGGGGGGGTACGCAAGACGGCGAGATTGCCGCTGGCGTCGGTGGACACCAACAGGTCGACCAGCAGACGCGAGACGCGCTCGGTACCCCCGGTGACGCCACGCACCGGGCTGCCGTCCTCGGGAACCACGTACACGCCGACGCCGCCGTCGGCGCCCCGCAGCTTGACGGCGCCGAGCTCTTCGAGGTCACGGGACAACGTCGCCTGGGTGACGTCGATGCCCTCGTCGGCCAGCAGTCCCGCCAGTTCGGTCTGACTGTGCACCGACTGTGTGGACAGCAGGGCGAGGATCCTGGCCTGCCGTCCGGCGCGGGTCGCCGCGCTGGTCATGGCGATCCCTGGGCGAGCAACCACACCAGCAGCGCCTTCTGGGCGTGCAGGCGATTCTCCGCCTCGTCCCACACCGCGCTTTGTGGTCCGTCGATGACCTCGTCGGTGATCTCGTGACCGCGATGCGCCGGGAGGCAGTGCAGCACAATCGCTTCCGAATCCGCGTGAGCCATCAGTGCGGCGTTGAGCTGAAAGGGCCGGAATGGGCGCACCCGGTCGAGGCCGTCGTTCTCCTGCCCCATCGACGTCCATGTGTCGGTCACCAGAACATCGGTGCCGGCCGCCGCCGCGATCGGGTCATGGGTGAGCGTCACGGTGGCGCCGGTCTGCATCGCGCGGGTCTCGGCCGCGGCGACGAACATCGGGTGAGGCTCGAAGCCGCGCGGGGAGGCGATCGTGACATCGACACCGGCGGTGACGCCGCCCAGCATCAGCGAGTGGGCCATGTTGTTGGCGCCGTCGCCGAAGTAGCTGAGCCGCAACCCTTTCAGAGCACCCTTGCGCTCGGCGAGGGTCTGCAGATCCGCCAGCACCTGACAGGGGTGGAACTCGTCGGACAGGGCGTTGACAATCGGCACGGTAGCGCCCGAGGCCATGGCCGCGAGTCGTTCCTGGGCGAAGGTGCGCCATACGATGGCATCGACGTAGCGCGACAACACCTGGCCGGTGTCCTCGAGGGTCTCCTCCCGACCGAGTTGGGTGCTGCGGCCGTCCACCACCACCGCGTGCCCGCCGAGTTGAGCGATACCCATCTCGAATGAGAACCGGGTGCGGGTGGAGTTCTTCTCGAAGATCACCGCGACACCACGCGGGCCCTCCAACGGCCGACGACTGAACGGCGCCAGCTTCAGTTCCGCCGCCAGGGCCAGGACCTCGCCCTGTTCTTCGGGGCTCAGGTCGTCATCACGCATGAAGTGTCGTGTCATGACTCCCCCGCCCGGTCCAGGATCGCGGGAAGCGCGGTCAGGAAGCCGTTCACCTCGGCCTCGGTGATCACCAGAGGTGGTGCCAACCGGACGACGTCGGGTGCAGCCGCATTGACCAGGAATCCTGCGTCGCGCGCGGCGACCTCGACGGGCTTGGCCATCTCGGCGGTCAGCACGATGCCGAGCAACAGTCCGCGGCCACGGACGTGGTCGACCAGCGGATGGCCCAGCGCTTCGGTCCGGTGGCTGAGCGTCTTGCCCAGCACCTCGGCGCGTTCGATCAGGTGCTCGTCAGCGAGCACGCCCAGAACGGCCAGTGCGGCGGCGGTGCAGACCGGGTTGCCCCCGAAGGTGCTGCCGTGCAGTCCGGGGGTGAGCAGGTCGGCCGTCGCCCCGACGGCCAGGCACGCACCGATCGGCAGCCCGCCGCCGAGCCCCTTGGCGAGCGTGACGACGTCGGGGGTGATCCCGTCATGCTGATGGGCGAAGAACGCACCTGTACGCCCGACCCCGGTCTGCACTTCGTCGAGGACCAGCAGCGCGCCGTGCGACGCGGTGATCTCACGTGCGGCCGCCAGGTAACCGGCAGGCGGGACGACCACGCCACCCTCGCCCATGATCGGCTCGAGGAAGACTGCGGCGGTGTCGGAATCGACAGCGCCCGCAAGCGCTTCGATGTCCCCGTACGGCACGTGACTCACATCGCCGGGCAGCGGAGCGAAGGGCGCCTGCTTGGACGGCTGGCCGGTGAGCGCGAGCGACCCCATCGTGCGGCCGTGGAAAGCGCCCTGCGCGGCGACAAGTTTGGTACGCCCGGTCAGCCGCGTGATCTTGAAGGCGACCTCATTGGCTTCGGTGCCCGAGTTGCAGAAGAACACCCTGGCCGGAGCACCGAGAAGCCCGACCAGGGCTTCGGCCAGTGCCACTCCCGGTTCGGTGGCGTACAGATTGGAGGTGTGCCCCAGCGTGTTCATCTGGCGTACCACCGCATCGATGACCGCGGGATGACGGTGCCCGAGCACGTTGACCGCGATGCCGCCCAGAAGGTCCACGTAGGACCTGCCGTCGACGTCGGTGACCGTAGCGCCGTCACCGCTGCTCAGTGCCAGCGGCGGGGTGCCGTAGTTGTTCATCATCACCGCCGACCATCGGTCGAGCAGCGGCGCGTTCTCGGTCTTCTGGGTCATACGCCAACCACCTTCGTGCCTGCGCCCTCGTCGGTGAACAGTTCGACCAGCACGCAGTGTTCCACGCGGCCATCGATGACGTGTGCGCTCGGCACGCCGCCGTTGACGGCGCGCAGGCAGGCTTCGATCTTGGGCACCATGCCCTCCTCCAGGGTGGGAAGCAGCTGCGTCAGTGCAGCGACGTCGATCTGGCTGACCAACGAGCCGCGATCGGGCCAGTTGGTGAAGAGGCCCTCGACGTCGGTGAGCATGAGCAGCTTCTCGGCGCCGAGCGCCTCCGCCAGAGCCGCCGCGGCGGTGTCGGCGTTGATGTTGTAGACCAGACCGTCGGTGTCGGGCGCGATCGTCGACACCACCGGGATCCGGCCCGCTTCGATGAGGTCGAGCACGGCGTCGGTGTTGACTCTCGCGACATCGCCCACCAGTCCGATGTCGGTGGCGACGCCGTCCACAAGCACGGTGCGGCGTACCGCGGTGAACAGTTGCGCGTCCTCGCCGGTGATGCCGACCGCGTAGGGGCCGTGGGCGTTGACGAGGTTCACAAGTTCCCTGCCGACCTGCCCGAAGAGCACCATCCGTGCGACATCGAGCACCTCGGGTGTGGTGACCCGGAAGCCACCCTTGAAGTCACCGGCGATGCCCAGCTTCCTGAGCATGGCGCTGATCTGCGGGCCGCCGCCGTGGACCACGACCGGGTGGATGCCACAGTTCCGCAGGAAGACCATGTCGGCGGCAAAAGCCTTCTTCAGCGCGTCGTCGGTCATCGCGTTGCCGCCGTACTTGACCACGACGATCTTGTCGTGGAGAGCTTTGAGCCACGGCAGCGCCTGGGCGAGCACCTGCGCCTTGTCCGATGTCGTGGTCATGAGCTGTAGGCCGAGTTCTCTTCGACGTAGGCGTGCGACAGATCAGTGGTGCGGATCTCGGCCGAAGCCGTCCCGACCCCCAGATCGACGGTGACCGAGACGTCCTCCGCCGACAGGTCGACGTCCCGCGCGCCCGGCGCCCCGACGCTGTCGATGCACACCGGGAAACCGTTGAAGGACACCGTGATCCGGTCGGCATCGAGGACGACCGGCGCCATGCCGACGGCGGCCAGCACCCGGCCCCAGTTGGGGTCGGAGCCGAACAGCGCGGTTTTGACCAGACTGTCCCGGGCCACCACCCGCGCAGCGGTGAGCGCATCATCCTCGGTCGCGGCGCCGGTCACGGTGACGATGATCCGTTTGGTGACCCCCTCGGCGTCGGCCTGCAGTTGGGCGCACAGGTCGTCGCAGACCTTCAGTACGGCGTCGTCGAGTTCGTCCTGGGTGGGCGTGATCTCGCTGGCCCCAGAGGACAGCAACAGAACCGTGTCGTTGGTCGAACAGCTCCCGTCGATGTCGAGCCGATCGAAGGTGCGCGCGGCGGCACGCCGTAGCGCCTGGTCCAACGCAGCCGCGTCGGCGACGGCGTCGGTGGTGATGACGCACAGCATGGTGGCCAGCGAGGGGGCCAGCATCCCTGCTCCTTTGGCCATCCCGCCGACCGTCCACCGGTCCTGATGATGCAGCGCAGCCTGTTTGGGCACGGTGTCGGTGGTCATGATGGCCCGTGCGGCCTCCTCGCCCCCGGTCAGGCCACCGGCCATCTCATGCACGATCTCCTGCACGCCGGCGTGCACCTTGGCCATCGGCAGCCGGTCTCCGATCAGCCCCGTGGAACACACCGCAACCTCGATCGCACCGGTCTCGGTGCCCCAGTCCGACAGCGCGGCGGCGACCGCCTCGGCGGTGGCGTGGGTGTCCTGGAAGCCTGCCGGCCCGGTGCAGGCGTTGGCGCCGCCGGAGTTCAGGATCACCGCGCGCAGTCGTCCCGTCGTCAGGACCTGCTGCGACCACAGCACCGGGGCGGCTTTGACCTTGTTGCGGGTGAACACGCCCGCAGCGGAGTAATCAGGGCCTTCGTTGAACACCAGGGCCAGATCCAGTGCGCCGGACGCTTTGATGCCCGCTGCGATGCCGGTGGCCCGGAATCCCGCCGGGGCGGTCACACCCTGGGTGCGGAGCATCCGGGTCACGGGGCCACCCCGACCGTCGAGAGACCCTCGGTCTCAGGCCAACCCAGCGCGAGGTTCATCGACTGCACCGCCGCTCCTCCGGTGCCCTTGACGAGATTGTCGATCGCCGCGATCGCGATGAACGTCTGGGCGTCCTCGTCGACCGCGATGGCGAGCTGGGCAGCATTACTCCCGATCACCGACCCTGTTTTCGGTAACTGGCCTTCAGGCAGCAGGTACACGAAAGGCTCTTCGGCATAGGCTTTTTCGTAAGCAGACCGCAGCTCGGACACCGACGCAGCGGTGCGCGCGGTGCAGGTGGCCAGGATGCCGCGTGAGGTGGGGATCAGCACCGGGGTGAACGACACCGTGACGTCGCTCGCGGTGACGGCACGAAGACCCTGCGCGATCTCAGGGGTGTGGCGGTGGGTGCCCCCGATGTTGTAAGCCCGTGCCGAACCGATGACCTCGGAGCCGAGCAGATCCACCTTGGCGGCGCGGCCGGCCCCGGAGGTGCCGCTGACGGCGACGACGGTGACCGCGGGCTCGATGAGACCTTCGGCCAGCGCAGGCCACAGTGCGAGCAGTGCGGCTGTCGGATAGCAGCCGGGGACGGCGATCCGCTTGGTGCCTTGCAGTCTGTCGCGGCCGCCGGGGAGTTCGGGGAGTCCGTACGGCCAGCTGCCGGCATGCTCGGAGCCGTAGAAACGCACCCAGTCGGCGGAATCGGTGAGCCGGAAGTCCGCACCGCAGTCGACGATGAGCGTGTCCGGTCCGAGCTGATCGGCCAGCGCCGCCGAATGCCCGTGCGGCAGCCCCAGGAATACGACGTCGTGCCCGGCGAGTGTCTCGACCTCGGTAGGCTCCAGCGTCCGATCCGCGAGCGGGAGCAGATGCGGGTGGTGCTCGGCCAGGGTCGTGCCCGCGCTGGCCGCTGCGGTCAACGCGCCGATGGTGAGCCTGCCCGCTGCATAGGCGGGGTGGCCGAGGAGTAGCCGCAGGATCTCTCCCCCGGCGTAACCGCTGGCACCGGCAACCGCGACGGATGTCATGCAGCGATGATGCATGGTTATGCAGAAAGTTGCAAACTCATTACCGGCGTATCGTCGAGGAGATGGCGGACAGCGCTCTGGCCTGGGATTTGCTCGGAATCCCGGTCGTCATCATCGGTGGAACGCTACTGCATTTCTGTTTCGAGTGGAGCGGCCGGCGTCGGGTGCTGGCGGTGCTCTGCCCGATCAACGAGAGCGTCTGGGAACACCTGAAGATGGCCTACTGGCCGCTGCTGGTGATGACCGCGGTCCAGATGGCGGCCTCAGAGCACCCGCCGGCCCTCGCCGCCGCACGCGCGGTCGGCTTCTACACGATGTGCGCTCTTATTCTCGGTCTCTACGTGTTGACGGCCGCTCTGCTGCCTCACGCCGACATGCGCACACGGTTGTTGGTGGACGGATCGATATTCATCGTCGCCGTGGTGGTGGGGCTGTGCGTGTCCTATGCCGGGTCGGCCTTCAGCGGCAGCCCGGTCGTCGTGTGGACCGGGTGGGTCGCGCTGCTGGCGCCTATGGTGGTCTTCGCCTGGACCACCTACGCGCCGCCGCATGTCGCTCTGTTCAGGGACCAGATCACCGGTGGGTACGGGCTCGATCAGCGTCGCTGAACCGCACCCACGCGCTCGGCGGCGGCAGCCACCGCGGCATCGCGTGCGGCGCTGGCCTCCTCCTCGGTGAGGGTGCGATCGCCTGCGCGGAACCTCAGTGCCAACGCCAGCGACTTGCGCCCCTCGCCGACCTGCGGGCCGGTGTACACGTCGAACAGTCGGACGTCCTCGAGAAGCTCACCGGCACCGGCACGCACCGCCTCGACCACACTCTGCGCCGCCACCTCGTCGGCGACCACGAGTGCGACGTCCTGGAAGACAGCCGGGAAGGGCGAGACTGCAGGTACCGGCAGCGTCTCGGTGATCGGAATGGCATCAAGGTCCAACTCGAGCGCGCACGCACCCTTGGGAAGCCCGCACCGCTCGACCACCGCGGGGTGAAGCTGGCCGGCGTACCCCACGACCACCTCGCCGACCAGAACTTCGGCGCAGCGGCCCGGGTGCCACGGCAGCCGCTTGGCCGAGCGAAGGGTCAACTCGACACCGCACGCCCTACCGATGATGCGCGCCGCCTCGAAGGCGTCGGTGGGATGCACCGGCCGGCCCGGGCCCCATGGTCCCGCGGGTTCACGAAGTCCGGCCAGCACTGCTCCGACATGCTGCGGCTGGCGGGGCAGCGACGCATCGAGCACCGCGATCTCGTCGTCGGTGGGCCTGCGGTCATTCGGAATGCGCTCCACGGCGCGGGTTTCCGACGTGGGCTCGACGACCTGGGCGACACCGAACAGCGCGACGTCGACCGCACCCCGGGACACGTTGCGCACCAACGCCTCCAGCAGACCCGGCAGTAGCGTGGTGGCGAGTTCGGGTCGATCGGCCTCCAGCGGGTTGAGCACCCGGGTGGTCCGCCTGCGATCGTCGTCGTCGGGCAGGCCCCACTGGTCAAAAATGTCACCGGCGAGGAACGGGGTGGGCAGGACCTCCACATAACCGTTGAGCGCCAACGATTTTCCGACTGCCCTGCGCCGCTTCTGGGACGGCGAGAGCCCCCGTCCGGCCGGGGCGGGCGGAAGCACCGACGGAATGGCTTCGAGACCTTCCAGTCGCATCACTTCCTCGACCAGATCCGCGGGTTGACGGATGTCGGGACGCCAACTCGGCGGGGTGGCGGTGACACGGTCGCCCTCGACGACGACGTCGGCACCGATCTGGGTGAGGCGTTTCTGGGCGGCACCCGGCGGATAGGCGACACCCGCGGTGCGATCGGGCAGGTCGATGGGCATGCTCACCGGCGGATGCGACCAATCGTCGACAGGCGGATCGCCCCGCCAATCGGTGAGCGTGGGATCGACGGTGCCACCGGCGATCTCGGCCAGTAGCACAGCGCAGCGATCGAGTGCGGCGACGGATACCGCGGGATCGACGGTGCGTTCGTATCGACGGCCGGCCTCGCTGTGCAGACGCAGGCGCCGCTGGGTTCGGGACACCGAGGCGGGATCCCACACCGCGGCTTCCAGGAGCACGTCGGTGGTGCTGGCACGGACCTCGGTGGTGCCGGCACCCATCACGCCACCGATCGCGGCGGTGGCCACGTCGTCGACGATCAGCACATCGGCGGGATCCAGACGACGCTCGACGTCGTCGAGAGTGACAACGGTCTCCCCCGGGTCGGCGAAGCGCACCCGGAAGCCGCCGGTGATCAGGCTGCGGTCGTGGGCGTGCATCGGGTGGCCCAACTCGAGCATCACGTAGTTGGTGACATCCACCGCCGGCGAGATGGCGCGGATGCCGCTGAGCAGCAGTCGTCGCTGAAGCCACCACGGTGACACAGCCTGCGGGTCGATCCCGGTGACCGGCCGCAATCCGAAACGCAACACACCCGTGCCGGGGTCGATCACCACCGGCAGCGCCTCGCCCTGGACGGGCAGCGCCGGGACATCGGCCGGATCGACGTAGTCGAGATCGAAGGCGTTGGCGATCTCGCGCGCCAACCCGCGCACCGACAGGCAGTAGCCCCGGTCGGGGGTGATCGCGAGATGGAACACCACGTCGTCGAGACCCAGCACCTCGGCCGCGGGTGCGCCCGGGTCGGCGGTCCCCGGCGGCAGCACCAGGATCCCGGAGTGATCAGCGCCCAGGTTGAGTTCCGATGTCGAGCAGATCATCCCGTCGGAGGTACGGCCATAGGTCTTGCGCGCGGCGATGGCGAAGTCCCCGGGCAGGGTACTGCCCGGCAGCGCCACGACGACAAGATCGTCGACGGCGAAGTTTGTTGCGCCGCAGACGATGTCACGCAAATCGTCTTCGCCGACGTCGACCTTTACGGCCCTGATCGGCTTCTTGAACTCGGTGAGCTCTTCGATCTGCGCCACCCTGCCGACCACCAGCGGGCCGGTGACCGGACCGACCGGGATGATCTCCTCGACCTCGTGACCGATGCGGATCAGCGCGTGCTCGAGCTCCGCGGGTGACACGTCCCAGCCCGGGGTGCCGGCCTGGACGACGTCGCGCAGCCAGCTGTACGGAAGTCGCATCAGGCGCCCACCCCGAACGGCAGCGAGAAACGCACGTCGCCCTCGACCATGTCGCGCATGTCGGGGATACGGTTGCGGAACTGCAGGGTGCGCTCCAGTCCCATGCCGAACGCGAAGCCCGAATAGACCTCAGGATCGATTCCACAGGCACGCAGAACGTTCGGGTTGACCATGCCGCAACCGCCCCATTCCACCCAGCCCGGCCCGCCCTTCTTGTTCGGGAACCAGATGTCGACCTCGGCCGATGGTTCGGTGAAGGGGAAGAAGTGCGGCCGGAACCGGGTGCGGCCCTCAGGCCCGAACTCGGCCCGCGCGAACGCGTCGAGGGTGCCGCGCAGATTGGCCATCGTGAGGTTCTTGTCGACGGCGAGTCCCTCGACCTGATGGAAGACCGGGGTGTGGGTCGCGTCGAGTTCGTCCGTGCGGAACGTGCGGCCGATCGAGATGATGTAGACCGGTAGGTCCCGCTCGAGGAGCGCGCGGATCTGTACGGGCGAGGTGTGCGTACGCAGCACCTGCCGAGACCCGTCAGGCGCGATGTGGAATGTGTCCTGTTCGCTGCGCGCCGGGTGATCCGGCGGGAAGTTCAGGGCGTCGAAGTTGAACTGCTCGGTTTCGACCTCCGGGCCTTCGGCCAGCTCCCAGCCCATCGCAACGAAGGTGTCGGCGACGTGCTCGGCCAGGATCGTGATGGGGTGCCGGGCGCCGATCGGCTGCCGGGTGGAGGGCAACGTGACGTCGATGCGCTCGGCGACCAGGACCGAGGCGTCACGCTCGGCGCGCAGCACCGCCAGTCGTGCGTCGTAGCCGCTCTGGACCTCGGTCCGCGCGACGTTGACCCGTTTGCCTGCATCGGCGCGTTCGGCCTTGGGTAGCGACCCGAGGCTCTGCCGGGCCAGCGCGACCGGCGAGCGGTCGCCTAGGTGCTCGGTCTTGGCACGGGCGAGGTCGTCGAGGCTCGCTGCCTGGTCGAAGGCATGCCTGGCTGCGCTGACCGCGTCGGCCAGCGCATTCTCTGAAAGGTCCACTGGCTGCTCAGCCACCCGGCGATCATAGGCGATGCGCTGGGCGCACTTCGCATGCGTTTGTCGCGCGGCGCGATACCCTCACGCGGTGCTGATCCGGCCCCTCATCGTCGGCGGAGTATGGGTACTGGGCTTTGCGGCCACCACGCTGTCGGTGTTCCACCGCAGCTGGTGGGTGCTGCCCGCGGTGCTTCTGATCGCCCTGGCGGCGCTGGGAACGTGGGACCTGCTGCAGACCCGGCACACCGTCTACCGGCTCTACCCGATCGTCGGACGCGCCCGCCCGCTGATGGAATCGATTCGGCCGCAGATCCGCCAGTACTTCATCGAGGCCAACACCGAAGCGTCACCGTTCGACCGCGAGACGCGCGACATGGTCTACGAACGCGCCGCGGGGACCAAAGGCGACGAGCCCTTCGGCACCGAGCGCGACGTCAACGCCGTGGGGTACGAGTTCCTGCGCCATTCGCTGCGGGCACGGTTCGCCGACGACCTGGATCCGCGGGTCCGACTTGGCGGCCCCGACTGCAGTCGCCCCTACGACATCGCGCTGCTGAACGTGTCCGCGATGAGTTTCGGGGCGCTGTCGGCCAACGCCATCGAGGCGCTCAACGCCGGAGCGGCGCGCGGCGGGTTCGCCCACGACACCGGGGAGGGCGGGATCAGCCCGTATCACCTGCGCGGTGGCGGGGATCTGATCTGGGAGATCGGTTCGGGCTACTTCGGATGCCGTGACGCCGAGGGGCGGTTCGACCCCGCGGCCTTCGCGGAGAAGGCGACGCTGCCTTCGGTCAAAGCCGTGTCCGTGAAGCTGTCCCAAGGAGCCAAGCCGGGCCTGGGCGGGGTGCTTCCCGGCTCCAAGGTCAGCGCCGAGATCGCCGCCACCCGCGGGGTGCCGGTGGGACACACGGTGGTCTCACCGCCGGCGCACAGCGCCTTCCGGAATCCGATCGAACTGGCAGAGTTCATAGCGACACTGCGCGCCCTCTCCGGCGGCAAGCCGGTGGGTTTCAAGCTCTGCGTCGGTGCACGCTCGGAGTTTCTGTCGATCTGCAAGGGCATTCTCGCCACGGGGATCGCGCCGGACTTCGTGATCGTCGACGGATCTGAAGGCGGAACCGGCTCGGCACCACAGGAATTCGAGGATCACGTCGGCATGCCCCTGACCGAGGGGCTGATGCTGGTGCACAACAGCCTGGTGGGCACGGGATTGCGGGACCGGATCAAGATCGGAGCGTCGGGCAAGGTCGCCAGTGGCGTCGACATCGTCAGCAGGATCTGCCAGGGCGCGGATTTCACGTTGGCCGCCAGGGCGATGATGTTCGCGGTGGGCTGCATCCAAGCGCTCGAGTGCAACACCAATCACTGCCCGACCGGAGTGGCGACCCAGGATCCCGCCCGCACCCGCGCTCTCGATGTGCCCGACAAGACCGCGCGGGTGTTCAACTTCCAGCGCGCGACAGTGGCCAGTGCCGCTCAGATCGTGGCATCGATGGGCCTGGCCGGATTCCATGAGTTGTCCCCCGCGATGCTCAACCGTCGCGTCGAAAGCCAGCGCTCCCGCACCTACGCCGAGATCTACAACTGGCTGATGCCGGGTGAACTGCTCGAGGATCCGCCGGAATCGTGGCGGTCCGATTGGATCGAGGCCTCCGCCGACGAGTTCCGCTGACGGGCCCCGTCCCGAGCTCGCCGAGATTGTGTTGCACGCGGTCCTTTGGCGGTTTTTCGCGCGTGGAATGCAGTTTCGGCGGTGGATGGCGCAAGGATCCTGCCACCGGGCCGATCAATTACTGCCACCGGAATTAAACCCGTGACCTGCCGGTTTAGGCCATCAGAACACCAAGAAAACGTCAGAACCGCGAGATTCGCTCCACGGCTCCGACCTACACAGGGAAGGGCAACAATCATGAAGAACCTCACCGCCGCCACCGCCATCACCGCCGCTGTCGCAGGATTCGCCACCGCCTTCATCGGGCTGGCGAGCCCCGCCGCCGCCGGACCGTGGCCCCCGAAGGCGGCCCCCGCCGGAGGCAGCGCCGCCGACACCATCAGCTCGCTGGAAGCCGACGGCAACCGCGTCATCGTGAACCGCCAGGGCTCGGCCGGACTGGACGACGCCGGCGTGACCTCGGTGCGGCAGGGTCCGGCCATCAACGAATACGTCTGGGACGCCCAGGGCGACGACCGGGTCCTCGAGACCACCGGCCACGTCTACTTCGTCGACGTCAAGTAACACCTCACCGACCACGCGGGGCGCCCTCACGAGGGGCGCCCCGCGTCGCGCGAACCCCCGATCGTCGTCGTTGCGAGAACACCTCGTGGACAAGCAATCCCACCAGCGCCGACACAGCGCCACAAACCATGGTGACGACGTCGTCGGCCAGAACCAGGAATCCGAACACGGCGGCGACGGTCAACAGAACCGCCATCGGTGGACTCCACCGGGAGGGCACCCCGAACCGCGTCGATACCGCCATCCCCAGCACCATCGCCACCGCATGTCCGACATCGGTGAAATCGCGACCCGGCGAGGCGACGACGACGGCCGCAACGGCCAGCCACCACCCCGTCCATACGACACGCCATCGCGACGGCATCGCCGAGACGAGCGAACCCACAACGGCCATCGCGCCGTAACTCATCCCGACGTCAGGTGCGTGGGCAACCGATGCGGACATCCAGCCGAGTCGCACCGCGCCAACCAGACCTGCCGCCACCGCCAGCGTCGCACCGATGTGCCCCACCGCGAAGGCCACCACCAACCGGCCACTGCCCCAGAGCAATTCGGCTAGCGCCAGCAGACAGACCAAGCCGGGCAGCCACAGGTAGATCGGGCCGGAGTCGACGACGAGCGCACTGCCCACCAGTGTTCCGAACCGTCCGTGGCTCAGATTGTGGAGGTTGGTGCTGGCGTGACGAATCAGCGCATCGTGGCTGTCGGGGTCCATGGTCGACATCACGGCGGCGACCGATGTGACGGTCACGGCGTAGCAGGCGGTCACCTTCACCCGTGCCAGACACGCGAGCAATCCAGACAGCACCGTGTCCACTATCCGCCGTCGACTAGCTAGTCTTCGTGCTCGTCTCCTGGCAACTGCCTGCGAATTCTCAACCTGTACATGGCGAAGTCGGGGGGCACCCCCTCCTGCTTGGGGGCGAAGACCTGCTTGCGCAGTTTTTTCGCCGTCACCCCGAGGGTGTCGAGAACCTCCGGCGGGATCCGCTCCAGCGTGTCCTGCGACACGATGAGCTCCCCCCGGGTGGCCCGTTCCATCACCCGCGCGGCCAGGTTCACGTCGATTCCCAGCCAGTCCGAGCCGAGGCGCTGCGGACGGCCCGTGTGGATGCCGACTCGCATCCGAGGTGTATAACCCTCTACTTCAACGGATTTCAGGTCTTCGCGTGCAGTGATCACTGCACGTACCGCGGTTTCGGGATCTGTGAAGACCGCCATGATCCCGTCGCCCATGCGCTTGACGATGTGACCGCCGGATTCGAGTAGCGGCGGCTCGACGACCTGGGAGACCCGACGAAGTAGTTTCAGCGTGGCGCCGTCACCGGCGCCGAGTGAGAAGGCCGAGAAGCCAACCAGGTCGGTGAACACCAACGTCACCTCGGCATTGGCGGGGCGACCGGACACCCGCTCCGTCAGCGCCTGCCATACCTGCAGCGCCCCGAGGCTGACCTCCCGGGACACCGCTTCGCGCTCCAGGATGCGGTCGGCGGCACGTGCGGCAGCCCGGGGTCCTCCGACCCCGTCGACGGACAACGGATCGCCGAACTCAGGGTCACCAGGCAGAGCGCGGCGCGCCCGCCTGAGAAAGGAGATGAGGTTGGGACTGTGGTTGGCCTGTTTGAGCCAACCCACCGGCCCTGACGAACGTCCGCCTATCCGTCCACCCGGCGGGTCGTCGTCCACGTCGCCCAGCCTAATCGAGCCCGAACGCGGCAATAAACCGGCAGGTCACAACCGTGTGGCTCCGCGGCAGCGGCTCCGTAACACTGCGCCCGACGCCGTCGGATTCCGTAGACAACGAATGTTGTCAGCAGTATCGTGAAGCGGTGCGATCAGTGGCGATGGCAACGTCGGCCAACGGGACTCCCCTTGGCCCTGATTCGTTGACGTGGAAGTACTTCGGCGACGTGCGCACCGGGATGCTGGGAGTCTGGATCGGCGCGATCCAGAACATGTACCCGGAACTCGGTGCCGGCGTCGAGGACCATTCGATCCTGTTGCGCGAGCCACTGCAGCGGGTAGCGCGTTCGGTGTATCCGATCATGGGAGTGGTCTACGACGGCGACCGGGCAGAGCAGACCGGCGCCAAGATCCGCAGCTACCACGAAACCATCAAGGGCGTGGATGCCGACGGCAGGCGTTACCACGCACTGAATCCCGAGACGTTCTACTGGGCTCATGCCACGTTCTTCATGCTGATCATCAAGACCGCGGAGTACTTCTGCGGCGGGCTGACCGAGGCGGAGAAACATCAACTCTTCGACGAGCATGTGCAGTGGTATCGGATGTACGGGATGAGCATGCGGCCGGTGCCCGAGTCCTGGGAAGAGTTCCAGCAGTACTGGGACCGCAAGTGCAGCGACGAACTCGAGATCAACCAGGCGACCAGGGACATCTTCTCCATACGTATCCCGAAGCCCTGGTTCGTGTTGATGCCCACCCCGGTGTGGGACCAGATGTTCAAACCGATGGTCGGCGCTCAACGATGGATCGCCGCAGGACTTTTCGACCCTGTGCTCCGCGAGCGCGCGGGGATGCGGTGGACGGCCGGAGACGAGGTTCTGTTGCGTCTTTTCGGCAAGGCGGTCGAGCTTGCTTTTGTCGCCGTGCCGGACGAGGTCAGATTGCATCCGCGGGCGGTGGCCGCGTACCGCCGCGCGAAGGGCAGCCTTCCCGCGGACGCCCCACTGGTGGAGGCGCCGGCATTCACCGCACCCCCTCGTGACCGCCGGGACGAACCCGTGCATTACGTGCCGCCGCACAAGTCGCTTCTCGATCGGGTGGGTTCGCTGGTGCACACGACTTTCTCGCTGGCGGGTATCCGACCCGCACGCAATAGCGGTAAGGCAGCCTGAACACATGCTCGATTGGTCTGACGTCGATATCGCCGTGCGTGACGCCGTTCGGGAGTTCGTCGACAAGGAGGTACGGCCTCATGTCGACGCACTCGAAAGCGGCGAGATGGAGCCCTACCCCATCATCCGCAATCTCTTTACGACCTTCGGCATCGCCGATATGGCGCGCGACTCGCTCGACAAGCGACTGACCCGGCTGCGCGAGGGCGGCGATTCCGCTCGGGACAAGCCGTCTTCCGGAGGGATGTTCGGCGGCGACGGCGGATCGGCCGGCATGGGATTTGTGGTGATCAGCGAGCTGTGCCGGGTTTCGATGGGCGTGGTCACCGGGATGGGGGTCAGCCTCGGGCTGACCGTGCCGACCATCATGGGCCGTGGCACCCTCGCCCAGCAGGAACGCTGGCTCCCCGATCTGGTGACCTACGACAAGGTGGGGGCTTGGGCGATCACCGAGCCCGATTCAGGTTCGGACGCGTTCGGCGGGATGAAGTCCTATGTGGTGCGCGACGGTGATGACTACATTCTCAACGGCCAGAAGACGTTCATCACCAACGGTCCGGATGCCGACGTCGTCGTGGTCTACGCCAAGCTCGAGGAAAGGGACTCCGGTGTTGACAAGCGCGACCGCAAAGTCCTCACCTTCGTGCTGGACCGCGGGATGGACGGCTTCGTCCAGTCGAAGCCTTTCCGCAAGATGGGTATTCACTCGTCACGCACTGGAGAGTTGTTCTTCAACGACGTCCGGCTCGGCCGGGATCGCCTGCTGGGTGAGACCGAGGGCGACGGAGCCAGCGACACCGGCCGAGACAGCGCCCGCTCCAACTTCTCGGCCGAACGCATCGGTGTGGCCGCGATGGCGCTCGGCGTCATCGAGGAATGCCTCCGACTCTGTGTCGACTACGCCAAGGCCCGGACGCTGTGGGGCAAGGAGATCGGCCAGTTCCAGCTGATCCAGCTCAAGCTCGCCTCCATGGAGGTCGCACGAATGAACGTGCGCAACATGCTGTTCCGGGTGATCGAGGCGGCCCAGACCGGTACCACCATCTCCCTCGCGGAGGCCTCGGCGATCAAGTGGTACTGCTCCCAGGCCGCGACCGACGTCGCGATGGAGGCTGTCCAGGTGTTCGGCGGCAACGGATACATGACCGAATACCGGGTGGAACAGCTCGCCCGCGACGCCAAATCACTGATGATCTACGCCGGCAGTAACGAAGTCCAGATCACGCACGTAGCCAGGGGTCTGCTGAGCGACTAGCCTCGAGTTCGCCGACTACCGCAGGAGCGTCAGGTGGACTTCAGCAACAGCACTGCATTGATCACCGGGGCGAGCGGCGGGATCGGTGAGGAGTTCGCCGTCCAGCTCGCGCAGCGCGGCGCCAATCTTGTGCTGGTCGCGCGGCGGGCCGACAAACTCGAAGGCTTGCGCGCGGTCCTCGTCGCCAAGCACCCCGGGATCGTGATCGATGTGGTCACCGCAGATCTCGCGGCGCCCGGTGCTGGCGCCGAAGTCGAAAGCAAGGTACGTGAGCTCGGACGGACCATCGATGTGTTGGTCAACAACGCCGGCGTCGGATTGCACTCGAAGTTCATCGATCAGGATCCTGAGGCCAACGCTGCACAGATCCAGTTGAATTGCGGGACACTGGTTGACCTCACGGCACGCTTCCTGCCGTCGATGACACACCGGCGGTTCGGTGCCGTGATCAACGTCGCGTCGACCGCGGCTTTCCAGCCGACACCGGGCATGGCCGTCTACGGCGCCACCAAGGCGTTTGTGCTGTCCTACACCGAAGCCGTCTGGCAGGAGTGCCGTGGCACCAAGGTGAAGGTGCTCGCCCTGTGTCCCGGGGCGACGGAGACCGAGTTCTTCGCCCGCACCGGAGACGAGTTCCTCACCGACGGCCGCCAGACACCCAAGCAGGTCGTCGACACCGCATTGGCCGCGCTCGACAAATGCTCCCCGACCGTGGTGTCCGGATTGCGTAACACTCTCCTGGCCGCGGGATACCGGTTCACGCCGAGGAAACTGATGCTCACGGTGTCAGAACGGATCCTCAAGTCCACCTAGACAGTCGCCGACGGCCCTGCGTCGCGCCGGCGGCGCGCGGTTTCGTACAGGCAGATGGCCGCGGCCGCAGCGACATTGAGGCTTTCGGCGGCGCCCGCCATCGGAATTCGCACCTTGGCCGTCGCCAGGGCCACGATTTCGGCGGGCAGTCCGTGGGCCTCGGGACCGAACAGCCACGCGGTCGGGTCCGTCAACTCGGCTTCGTCGAGGTTGACGTTGCCATCGAGCGTGGTCGCCAGCACCTGCAGGCCCGCTTGCCGAATACAGCTCGCCGCACCCTCCGCGTCGGGTTCGCTGACGACTGGAATCGAGAAGATGCTTCCCGCCGAGGCGCGAAGGCATTTGCCGTTGTACGGGTCGACGCTGTGCCCGGCGAACACCACCGCATCGGCACCCATCGCGTCGGCGAGGCGGATCAGGGTGCCGGCGTTTCCTGGCTCAGAAACACCCACAGGTACCGCCAGCAGCGACGGCGCACCGGCCAGAACACCGTCGAGACTCACCTCGGGCATCGAGCACACCGCAATGAGGCCCACGGGAGTCACCGTGTCCGACAACACCTTTGCGGCACGCTCGGTGACCAGTTGCACCGGGGTATGGGCCAACAGTCCGGCGAACCGCTGCGCTGCGCTCTCGGTGGCGAACAGCTCAGAAACGACTCCGCGCCGCAACGCGGCCTCGACGAGGTTGGGCCCCTCGGCGAGAAAGCGTGCGGCGCGACGACGTCCGATGTGACGGTGCAGCTTGACTGCGGCCGCCACCCGGGCAGATCGCTCGGTGAGCGGCGACATTTCCCGGGTCGCTTCGCTCCTGTCCTCCGTCAGGCAGCCTCGCCCGACGGTGCATTCACATCAGCCGGCAACGCGGCCTTGGCGACATCCGCCAGTGCGGTGAAGGCAGCCGGGTCGCTGACGGCGAGCTCGGCGAGGTTCTTGCGGTCGACCTCGACGCCTGCGGCCTTGAGGCCCTGGATCAACCGGTTGTAGGTGATGCCGTTGGCGCGAGCGGCCGCATTGATGCGGGTGATCCACAGCTTGCGGAAATCGCCCTTGCGCGCCTTGCGGTCGCGGTAGGCGTAGGTCAGCGAATGCAGCTGCTGCTCTTTGGCCTTGCGGTAGAGCCGCGACCGCTGGCCGCGGTAGCCCTTGGAGGCCTTGAGGATTGTGCGCCGCTTCTTCTGCGCGTTGACTGCGCGCTTCACGCGTGCCATGGGGTCTTCCTATCTCATTCGGGTCAGGTTCGGGCTTGGGGCCGAAAGGTCAGCCGTTCAGCAGTTTTGCGATGCGCTTCTTGTCGTTGGCGGCCACTTCGGTGCGACCGTCGAGCCGCCGGGTGCGCTTGCTCGCCTTGTGCTCGAGCAGGTGCCTACGGCCGGCCTTCTGGCGCACGATCTTGCCTGTTCCAGTACGGCGGAAACGCTTGGAAGCGCCGCTGTGGGTTTTCGCCTTAGGCATGGTTCCTCAGTTCTGCTGGGTGGTGTCTGGGTTGTCGGTGGGCTTCGCCTCGTCGGGCCGCTGAGCGGCCGGCGCGTCGGCATCGTGCGCCGCCTTGGCGCGAGTCTTCGCGCCGCGGTGCGGTGCCAGCACCATCGTCATGTTGCGGCCGTCCTGCTTTGCGGACGTCTCGACGAAGCCGTAGTCGGCGACGTCGGCGCCCAGGCGCTGCAGGAGTCGGTAACCGAGTTCGGGTCGCGACTGCTCGCGTCCGCGGAACATGATCGTCACCTTGACCTTCGACCCGGCTTCGAGGAAGCGGATCACGTGACCGCGCTTGGTCGCGTAGTCGTGCGGGTCGATCTTCGGTCGCAGCTTCTGTTCCTTGACGACGGTCTGCTGCTGGTTCTTGCGAGACTCGCGCGCCTTCTGGGCCGTCTCGTACTTGAACTTGCCGTAGTCCATGATCTTGCAGACTGGCGGCTTGGCGTCCGGTGCTACTTCGACGAGATCGAGATCGGCATCCGCGGCGACGCGGAGTGCATCTTCGATGCGCACGATGCCTACCTGTTCACCGCCCGGTCCGATCAGGCGAACTTCAGGTACGCGGATGCGCTCGTTGACGCGGGTCTCAGTGCTGATGGGGCCTCCTATGTTGTCGTCAGGAGTCCCCCACGCCGTCGGCCTCTGCTCGGAAACGAACAGAAAAGCCCTGCTCATAGCAGGGCCCAAAGCCGACCAGGACAGACATCAGAGATGTCTGTGACCGGACCGCTGTACCTTCGAATGAATCGGTGGCCAACGGTGGGAGTGGGACTCCACTTGCTGTCCTGGCGTTCGCCGGGACGGTCGCGCATGCCAGTCTAGCAGCCATGACCGATGATCCAACACGCGCTGCAGAGCCGTCCCCGCAGGCACGCGAGCTCGCCGACGTCCCCGCGGTGGAGGTGATCTCCCGAGCCGCGGTGATGCTGATGAGCGCGGCCGCCGAAAAGCTCGGGTTGTCCGACCCGGACCCCGACGAGAGTCCGTACCGTGATCTCGACGAGGCCCGACGCCTGATCACCGCGCTGGCCGGGCTGGTGACCGCCTCGGCCGAATACCTCGGACCGCACGCCGGACCGGTGCGAGACGGACTCAAATCGCTGCAGTTGGCGTTCCGCGAGTCCAGCGCCGCACCCGAGGAGCCAGGTCACGGTCCAGGAGAGAAGTACACCGGCCCGGTCTGGTGACACCACATTCCGAGGATGAGCGAATATCCTCGCGGTCTATGACCCTGACGACGGCCGCGAAGGTGCGTCCGACATCCAGTTTCCGGTGGGTACCCGCAACGGCGGGGTGGGTCGTGGGCGTCATCGCGACCCTGTCGCTGCTGGCCAGCATCTCGCCGCTGGTCCGGTCGACGATCCGGATTCCGCGCGAGTTCGTCAACGACTACATCTTCAACTTCCCCGATACCAGCTTCGCCTGGGCCTTCGTGTTGGCCCTGCTGGCCGCCGCGCTGGCGGCACGCAAGCGCATCGCCTGGCTGATCCTGGTGCTCTACATGGTCGCGGCGGCCGGCTGGAACATCGTCGACCTCGTCGAGGGTGGCGAACGGTGGTTCCAGGAGGTCGGTGAGCTCATCGGGCTGGCCTTCCATGTGGCTGCGGTCGTGTTCCTGCTGTCCGCCCGCAAGGAGTTCTGGGCGAGGGTGCGCCGCGGCGCGCTGCTCAAGGCGGCCGGCGTGCTCGTCGCCGCCATGGGCGTGGGGACGCTGATCGGTTGGGCGCTGCTGGAGTTCTTCCCCGGCACCCTGGCCCGTCCCGACCGGTTCTGGTACGCGCTGAACCGGGTCAGCGCGTTCGCCGGCGCCGACGCCGACACGTTCACCGGTCATCCGCACGTGTTCGTCAACGCGCTGCTCGGGCTTTTCGGTGCGCTGGCGCTGATGGCCGCAGCCATCGTGCTGTTCCAGTCACAGCGCGCCGACAACGCGCTCACCGGCGAGGACGAGTCCGCCATCCGCGGCCTGCTCGAGCTCTACGGCAAGAACGACTCGCTGGGGTACTTCGCCACCCGCCGGGACAAGGCCGTGGTGTTCGCGCCGAACGGACGCGCGGCGATCACCTACCGGGTCGAGGTCGGGGTGTGTCTGGCCAGCGGCGATCCGGTCGGTGACGAGAAGTCCTGGCCGCAGGCCATCGAGGCGTGGCTCGGGTTGTGCCAGAGCTACGGGTGGGCACCCGGGGTGATGGGCGCGAGCTCCACGGGTGCGCAGGCGTTCCGCGCGGCCGGGCTCAACGCCTTGCAGCTGGGCGATGAGGCGATCCTGCACCCCGACAGCTTCCGGCTGACCGGACCCGACATGCGGGCGGTACGTCAAGCGGTGACCAGGGCCCGCAGGGCCGGGGGCAGCGTGCGGATCCGCAGACACCGCGACATCGCTGCCGACGAGATGGCCCAGGTGATCACGCGCGCGGATGCCTGGCGCGACACCGATGACGAACGCGGCTTCTCGATGGCTCTGGGCCGCCTCGGCGACCCCGCTGACGGCGACTGCCTGCTGGTCGAGGCCGTCCAGAACGATCAGGTGGTCGCGATGCTGTCGCTGGTGCCGTGGGGCACCAACGGTGCTTCGCTGGACCTGATGCGCCGATCGCCCCAATCCCCCAACGGCACAATCGAATTGATGGTCAGCGAACTGTGCATGCAGTCCGAGGACATCGGCGTCACCCGGGTCTCGCTGAACTTCGCGATGTTCCGCTCGGCGTTCGAACAGGGTGCCCAGCTCGGCGCCGGACCGGTGGCCCGACTGTGGCGCTGGCTGCTGGTGTTCTTCTCGCGCTGGTGGCAGCTGGAGACGCTGTACCGGTCGAACATGAAGTACCAGCCCGACTGGGTGCCGCGCTTCGCCTGCTACGAGGACGCCCGACTGGTCCCGCGCGTCGGCGTGGCCTCGGTGATCGCCGAAGGCTTTCTGGTGCTTCCGTTTTCGCGCCGCCACGAACAACCGCACACCGGCCACCACATCGCCGCGCCGGGGACGCTGGTGGCGACGGGACTACTGCACAGCGACGGAACCACCCCTGACGTCAGCGGCCTTGCCGTCGACCTGCCCGACGACGATCAGCCCCGCCTGCCCGAGCAGGTCCGGGTGCGGATGGCCAAGCTCAGGGCGCTTCAGGACGACGGCGTCGACGCCTACCCGGTGGGCAGCCCACCCAGTCACACCGTCACCCAGGCGCTGACCGCCGCCGACGGCGCAGAGGTCACGGTGGCGGGGCGGGTGCTGCGGCTTCGTGACTACGGAGGTGTGCTGTTCGCCCAGTTGCGGGATTGGTCGGGCGAGGCTCAGCTGCTACTCGAGAACTCCGCTCTCAGCGACGGGGGCGCCGCTGACTTCACCCGGGCGATCGACCTCGGAGACCTGATCGAGGTGACGGGCACGGTGGGGCGGAGCCGGTCCGGTGCCTGGTCGATACTGGTCACCAACTGGCGGCTGATCGGAAAATGTCTGCGGCCGTTGCCCGACAAGTGGAAGGGCCTGACCGATCAGGAGGCGCGCGTGCGCGCCCGCTACGTCGACCTGGCGATCAACACCGAGGCCCGCGATCTGATCAGGGCGCGCAGCGGGGTCCTGCACGCGATCCGCGAAACCCTTGTCGGCAAGGGGTTTCTGGAGGTCGAGACGCCGATCCTGCAGCAGATCCACGGCGGCGCGAACGCCCGCCCCTTCCTCACCCACATCAACGCCTACGACCTGGACCTGTATCTGCGGATCGCCCCCGAGTTGTATCTGAAGCGGTTGTGCGTCGGGGGTGTCGAGCGCGTTTTCGAACTCGGCCGGGCGTTCCGCAACGAGGGCGTCGATTTCAGCCACAACCCCGAGTTCACTCTGCTGGAGGCATATCAGGCGCACGCCGACTACCACGTGTGGATCGACGGATGCCGTGAGCTGATCCAGAACGCCGCCCAGGCCGCCAACGGAGCGCACGTGTTCCTGCGTCCCCGTGAGGACGGGACGCTTGAACCGGTCGACATTTCCGGTCGGTGGACCGTCAAGACCGTCCACGATGCGGTGTCCGAGGCGCTCGGCGAGCACATCGACGTCGGGACCGAGTTGCCGGCACTGCGCCGACTGTGCGACAAGGCCGGCATCCCCTACCTGACCCACTGGGATACCGGAGCGGTGGTGCTCGAGATGTACGAGCACCTCGTCGAGGACCGCACCACCGAACCCACGTTCTACAAGGACTTCCCGACGTCGGTATCGCCATTGACCCGGCCGCACCGCAGTACGCCCGGGCTCGCCGAACGCTGGGATCTCGTCGCCTGGGGCGTCGAACTCGGCACCGCCTACAGCGAACTCACCGACCCCGTCGAGCAGCGCAGGCGACTGCAGGAGCAGTCGCTGCTGGCCTCCGGCGGGGATCCCGAGGCGATGGAGCTCGACGAGGACTTCCTGCAGGCCATGGAGTACGCGATGCCCCCCACGGGTGGACTCGGGATGGGCGTGGACCGCGTGGTCATGCTGATCACCGGGCGCAGCATCCGCGAAACCCTGCCCTTCCCGCTGGCCAAACCGCGTTAGCAGGTAAGTCCCAGCCGGCTCCAAGGATTCGCGGCCACGCTGGGATTCGTGACTGTGCCGGATGCTCTGCGCCACCACCTGTCGCTCATGCACGGGTGGCTTCCCACCGCGGTGCAGATCCTCGCCGCCGTCGCTCTGCTCACCGCCATCGGGTGGCGGACCCGCCGCTGGCGTTCGGTCTGGCTGCCATGGTCGGTGCTCCTCGGCGGCGGCCTCGCCGTGGCCGCCTACTGCTACGTCCAGTCGGCGGGCGTGGCCGACGACACCAATCCGGCGCCGGCCACGCTGTGGATCTGGATAGCGCTCTGCGGGGTGGCCTTCGGCGTGCTGGTCTCGGGTTGGAGTGGCGCGCAGTGGTGGCGGCGGACGGCGTCGATACTGGCGCTGCCACTCGCGGCACTGGCCGCCGCACTGGCGCTGAACCTCTGGGTCGGATACTTCCCCACCGTGCAGACCGCATGGAGTCAGCTCACCGCGGGACCACTGCCCGACCAGACGGATCAGGTCACCCTCGCCGCGATGCAGCGGCAACACCGGGTGCCGATCAAAGGCAGCCTGGTGGCCGTCGACATCCCCGCCACCGCCTCGGGCTTCACCCATCGTCAGGAGTTCGTCTACCTGCCGCCCGCATGGTTCGCGAGCGATCCCCCGCCCGCACTGCCGACGGTGATGATGATCGGCGGCGAGTTCAACACCCCCGAAGACTGGCTGCGCGCCGGCGGAGCCGTAAAAGCGATCGACGACTTCGCGGCGGCGCACGACGGCAACGCTCCGGTGTTCGTGTTCGCCGATCCCGGTGGAACATTCGACAACGACACCGAGTGCGTGAACGGACCGCGCGGCAACTCCGCCGATCACCTCACCAAAGACGTTGTGCCGTTCGTCGAGTCGACGTTCGGGGTCAGCACGGACAGCGCCCACTGGGGTGTGGTCGGCTGGTCGATGGGCGGCACCTGCGCTGTGGATCTGACCGTCATGCATCCCGAGATGTTCGGCGCGTTCGAGGACATCGCCGGGGATGCCGCGCCGAACTCGGGCACCAAGCAGGAGACCATCAGCCGGCTGTTCGGAGGCAGCACCGCTGCTTACGACTCGTTCGACCCCGCGACCGTCATCAGCCGGCACGGGCAGTACCGAGGGGTGGCGGGGTGGTTCGATGCGAACGAGTCGTCGGCCCCCGACGCGAAACCCAACGACCAGGCACGGGCAGCCAGTGCGTTGTGCGGACTGGGGAGCAGATCGGGAATCGACTGCGCGGTCGTGACCCAGCCCGGAAACCACGACTGGCCCTTCGCTTCCAACGCGTTCGCCACCGCACTACCGTGGCTCGCCAGCGCCGTCGGGACGCCGGGGGTGCCGCACGTCGACCTGCCCGCGGCGAACAACCCCTCGGAGTAGCGTGATTCCCATGCCGGACGAATCCAGCACCGAACCCGAACTCGCTCCTGCCGAACCCGTGGACACCGGCTACTCCGCCAGCGGTGTGCCGACGTTCGACTCGGTGCGCGAGAAGATCGAGACGCGAATCGCGACCTCGATCGGATCTGCGGAGCTCGCCGCGGAGTCACCGGAGGGTCGCAGCGTGGAGGAGCAGTACGACGCCCGCCAGAAGGCGGCGGCCGAGCGACTCGCGCAGATTCGCGAGTCCATGCGAACCCACCACGACGACGCTCAGTAGTTCGGTCGGCGCTGTCGGTGGCTGCCGGTACGGTTTGCCGCGATGAGGTCATTCACTGTCGAAGAGCGGCGGTCCCGTCTGGCCAGGCGCCACCAGTTGGCGGACGGGTTGACGACGGTGGCGGCCGACGCATTGGCCGGCAGGTTGGTCGGGATGCACGCCACGGACCCGGCGACGCCGTACCTGTCGCTGTGGGCGCGGATCCCGGGGTGTTCGGTGGCAGCGGTTCACGCGGCACTGTACGAGGACCGGACGTTGGTCAAGCACCTGGCGATGCGGCGCACCCTGTGGGTGGTGCGCCCGTCTGATCTCCCGTCGATCCAATCGGCTGCCAGCGATCGGGTGGCCGCCACCGAGCACCGTCGATTGGTCGCCGATGCCGAGCGCGCGGGTGTGGCCGCCGACGGGACGGCCTGGGTGCAGACCGCGTGCCGCGCGGTGATCGACCACCTGGGTCGGACCGGGCCATGCTCCGCCAGGCAGTTGCGCGAGGCGCTGTCTGAGCTGACCGGGACCTACGACGCCGCTCCAGGAAAGAGTTGGGGCGGCGAAAGCCATTTGGCACCAAGGGTGTTGACGCTGCTCTCGGCCCGCGGCGAGATCGTCCGCGGGCCGAACGACGGCGGGTGGAACACATCGCGGCCCCGTTGGGTGACCGCCGGCAACTGGCTTGCCCCCGCGGACTCGATCGCACCGGAGACGGCTCGCGCCGAGCTCGTGCGCCGGTGGCTCCATGCGTTCGGTCCTGCCACGGTCACCGACATCAAATGGTGGTTCGGCAACACCCTGGGCTGGGCGCGTCAGGCGTTGCAGGACATCGACGCTGTCGAGGTGGACATGCACGGAACGCCCGGCTACGTCCTGCCGGGCGACGAGGAACCCGAGCCTGCGGCGTCTGCGTGGTGCGCGCTGTTACCTGGGCTGGACGTCACGACCATGGGTTGGTACGACCGCGACTGGTATGTCGGCCCGCACCGAGACCAGGTCTTCGATCGCAACGGCAATGCCGGTCCGACGGTGTGGGTCGACGGTCGGGTGGTCGGCGCCTGGAGCCAGGATGCCGAGGGCCGTGTGCAGCTTGTGCTACTCGAAGACGTCGGCCGCCGGGCCGAGAAGGCGCTGTCGGCGCGCGCCGACGAGCTGACCGGGTGGCTCGACGGTGTGCGCGTCAGCCCGCGGTTTCCGTCGCCGGCGACAAGGCGGACGTAGTCAGGCTTCGTTGCAGCAGGATCGTGTCCAGCCATCGGCCGTGCTTGAACCCGACCGCAGTGAGGCGGCCGGCGTCGACGAAGCCGCGACGGCGATGAAGCGTGAGCGACGCCTCCGCCTCCGCGTCCACGATGACGGCGATCACCTGCCTGATCCCCACCCGCAGGCACGCGCTCAGCACGGCGTCCAGGAGCCGGCCACCGATACCTTGGCCGACGGCGTGAGGTGCGACGTAGATCGAGTTCTCCACGGTGTGCCGATAGGCCGGCCGCGTCTTCCACGGCGCGCAGTAGGCGTACCCGACCACCTCGCCATCGAGAACCGCTGTCAGATAGGGCAATCCGACAGACATGATCGTGTCGAACCTACGCAGCAACTCGTCCCGGTCCGGGGCGACGAGCTCGAACGTCGCGACGCCGGTCTGCACGTACCGGGCGTAGATCGCGCCGATCGCGTCGAGGTCGTCCGGTGTGGTCGGCCGTACCGTCACGGCGCCGGGCACTGTCGAAGCCGCTCAGGCGCTGACCTTGCGGCGGGCTTTGCGCGGTTTCGGCCGCGCCACACCCAATGCCTCCGCGAGGAAGTGGCCCGTGTAGCTGTCGACGTTGTCCGCGACGTCCTCCGGGGTGCCCGAGGCGACCAACGTGCCGCCGCCCGAGCCTCCGTCGGGACCCATGTCGATGATCCAGTCCGAGGTCTTGATCACGTCCAGGTTGTGCTCGATCACGATGACGGTATTGCCTTTGTCCACAAGGCCGTTGATCACCATCAACAGTTTGCGGATGTCTTCGAAATGCAATCCGGTGGTCGGCTCGTCGAGGATGTAAATCGTGCGACCGGTCGAGCGCTTCTGCAGTTCGGACGCCAGCTTGACGCGCTGCGCCTCACCACCGGACAGGGTCGGTGCCGGCTGGCCCAGCCGGACGTACCCGAGCCCGACGTCGACCAGCGTCTGCAGGTAGCGGTGGATCGACGTGATCGGTGCGAAGAACTCGGCTGCCTCCTCGATGGACATGTCGAGCACCTCGGCGATGGTCTTGCCCTTGTAGTGCACCTCGAGGGTTTCGCGGTTGTAGCGCGCGCCCTGGCAGACCTCGCACGGCACATACACATCCGGAAGGAAGTTCATCTCGATCTTGATCGTGCCGTCACCGGAGCACGCCTCGCACCGGCCGCCCTTGACGTTGAAGGAGAACCGGCCGGGCTGATAGCCACGGACCTTGGCTTCGGTGGTCGCGGCGAACAGGGTGCGGATCTTGTCGAACACCCCGGTGTAGGTCGCCGGATTCGACCGCGGCGTCCTGCCGATGGGCGACTGATCGACCCGGACCAGCTTGTCGAGTTGGTCGACGCCGTTGACCCGGGTGTGGCGCCCCGGAACCTGACGGGCGCCGTTGAGTTTGTTCGCCAGCACCGATGCCAGGATGTCGTTGACCAGTGTCGACTTGCCCGAACCGGAGACGCCGGTCACGGCGGTCAGCAGTCCGAGCGGAAACGAGACGTCGATCTCGCGCAGGTTGTGCTCGCGCGCGCCCACCACCGTGAGCTGACGCTTCTTGTCGGCGACGCGGCGCAGCAGGGGCACCTCGATCTGCTCTTTGCCCGAGAGATATGCGCCGGTGATCGAATCCGGATTCTTCAGGAGGTCGGCATAGGTGCCGCTGTGAACGATCTGGCCACCGTGTTCGCCTGCGGCAGGGCCGATGTCGACTACCCAGTCTGCGTGGGCGATGGTGTCGAGATCGTGTTCGACGACGATGAGGGTGTTGCCGAGATCGCGTAGCCGCACCAGCGTGTCGATCAACCGGCGGTTGTCGCGCTGGTGCAGCCCGATCGACGGTTCATCGAGCACGTAGAGGACACCGACCAGGCCGGACCCGATCTGGGTCGCGAGCCTGATGCGTTGCGCCTCACCACCGGACAGCGTTCCGGCCGCACGGGACAGCGACAGGTACTCGAGCCCGACATCGAGCAGGAATCCGAGCCGCGACTGGATCTCTTTGAGGACCTGCCCGGCGATCGCCTGCTCCCGGCTACCCAGGGTGAGCGCATTGAGGAACTCCGCACACTCGGCGATCGACAGCGCGGAGACCTGCGCGATGGACTTCGGCCCGAAACTGCCCGCGGTCATCGTGACCGCCAGGATCTCCGGCTTGAGTCGGGTGCCGTCACATTCGGGACAGGGCACGTCGCGCATGAAACCCTCGAGACGCTCCTTGGTCTGCTCGGAGTCCGTCTGCTCCATCCGACGGTGCAGGAAGGCCATCACGCCTTCGAAGTCCGCGTAGTAGGACCGCGTCCTGCCGTAACGGTTCTTGTACCGCACGTGTACCTGCTCGTCGCAACCTTCGAGAATCGCCTTGCGCGCCTTGGCGGGAAGCTTCTTCCACGGGGTGTCGACGTCGAACCCCAATTGGTCACCCAGCCCGGACAGCATCCGGGTGAAGTACTCCGAGGTGTGCCCCATGGACCAGGGTGCGATGGCGCCTTCCGCCAGCGTCAGATCGGGGTCGGGCACCACGAGGTCGGGGTCGACCTCCTTCTTGATGCCCAGGCCGACACACTCCGGGCAGGCACCGTAGGGCGAGTTGAACGAGAACGACCGCGGCTCGAGATCGTCGACGGCCAGTGGGTGGCCGTTGGGGCAGGCGAGCTTCTCGGAGAATCGCTGCTCGCGGTGCGGATGGTCGTCGTCCCGATCGACGAACTCCAGGACCAGGATGCCGTCGGCGAGGTTCAGCGCTGTCTCCACCGAATCGGTGAGCCGCTGCTTGGAGCTCGCCTTGACGGTCAGGCGGTCCACGACCACCTCGATGTCGTGCTTCTCCTGCTTCTTCAGCTTCGGCGGGTCGGTCAGGGAGTGCACCACCCCGTCGACACGCACCCTGCTGTAGCCCTGGGTGTTGAGCTTCTCGAACAGATCGACGAACTCGCCCTTGCGGGTGCGGACCACCGGGGCGAGGACCTGGAATCGCAGGCCCTCGTCCATGGCGAGAACCTGGTCGACGATCTGCTGGGGCGTCTGGCGGGCGATCCGCTCTCCGCACACCGGGCAGTGCGGCGTCCCGGCCCTGGCATAGAGCAGACGCAGGTAGTCGTAGACCTCGGTGATGGTGCCCACGGTCGAGCGCGGGTTGCGGTTGGTGGACTTCTGGTCGATGGACACCGCGGGTGAGAGCCCCTCGATGAAGTCGACGTCGGGTTTGTCCATCTGCCCGAGGAACTGGCGCGCGTACGCCGACAACGACTCCACGTACCTCCGCTGGCCCTCAGCGAAGATCGTGTCGAACGCCAGCGACGACTTACCGGAGCCCGAGAGCCCGGTGAACACGATCATCGCGTCGCGCGGCAGGTCGAGGTCGACACCCCGCAGATTGTGCTCACGGGCACCCTTGACGATCAGGCGGTCAGCCAACGATGTCCCTTTCGAGTTCTTTCTGACGACACTCACGGAAGTCCAGCTTCGTGCGACAGACGCAGTACAGGCCCATGCTAAGTGCGCCCCCTGACAAGTTTGATCGACGGTCGCGTTACCACCCGGTCGCCGGTCAGTAACGTGGGTCACCATGACCGACGTCGAGGACAACTACACAGGTCACGTCGAACCCCGCGCAGCGGCTCGACGAACCCTTCCGGGTGCGTCGATCGTGAAGGTGTCCGTCGGACCTATGGACAACAACGCCTACCTCGTGACCTGTTCCCGGACCGGCGAGACTCTACTCATCGACGCGGCAAATGACTCCGCGGTGCTTCTGGATCTGATCGAGCAGTGCGCGCCGAAGCTGTCGCTGATCGTGACCAGCCACCAGCACCAGGACCATTGGATGGCGCTCTCGGAGGTCGCCGCCGCCACCGGCGCCCCCACCGCGGCCCACCGACTCGACGCCGGACCGCTGCCGGTGACCCCCGATCAGCTGCTGGCGGGCGGCGACACCATCAACGTCGGCGACCTGCGATTCGAGGTGATCCACCTGCGCGGCCACACGCCGGGCTCCGTAGCGCTCGCGTTGAGCGGACCGCCCACCGGAGACACGGTGCAGTTGTTCAGCGGTGACTGCCTGTTCCCCGGTGGTGTGGGCAAGACCTGGAAAGACGGCGACTTCGAACAACTCCTGGGTGATGTGTCCAGCCGGGTTTTCGACGTCTTCGCAGATCAGACAGTCGTGTATCCGGGGCACGGCGACGACACGACGCTCGGGACCGAACGCCCGCATCTGGGCGAATGGCGCGAGCGCGGTTGGTGACACAGGAGGTACGGGAAAAGAAGATGAGCAGCGATCAGTTCGACAAGGCGCAGAGCGGCGCCGGGTTCATCGCGGCGCTGGATCAGAGCGGCGGCAGCACGCCCAAGGCGTTGACGCTCTACGGCATCGCCGAGGACGCGTACTCCGACGATGCACAGATGTTCGACCTGGTGCACGAGATGCGGACCCGCATCATCACCAGTCCGAGTTTCGACGGCGATCGCATCCTCGGAGCGATCCTTTTCGAAGACACCATGGACCGCGAGATCGATGGGCGATCCACCCCGGACTATCTGTGGAATGTCCGGCAGATCGTGCCATTCCTCAAGGTCGACAAGGGCTTGGCCGACGAGCGGGACGGCGCTCAGCTCATGAAGCCGATCCCCAACCTCGACGAGCTGCTGTCACGGGCGCGTGACAAAGGTGTCTTCGGTACCAAGATGCGGTCCGTCATCAAGCTGCCGGGCGCCGGACTTAGCGCCGTCGTCGACCAGCAGTTCGCGATCGGTCGCCAGATTCTGGCCGCCGGCCTGATCCCGATCATCGAACCCGAGATCGACATCCACAGCCCGGAGAAGAGCAAAGCCGAGGAACAGCTCAAGAGTGCGCTGCTCGACGGCGTCGACAGTCTCGACGACGGTCAGTTCGTCATGCTGAAGCTCACACTCCCCGATGTCGACGATCTGTACCGGGAGCTTGTCGACCACCCCAAGGTGCTGCGTGTGGTGGCCTTGTCGGGCGGTTACGGACGCGACGAGGCCTGCGCGAAGCTCGCCAGGAACCACGGAGTGATCGCCAGCTTCTCGCGAGCACTCACCGAGGGGCTGACCGCACAGCAGAGCGACGACGAATTCAATGCGGCACTGGACACTGCGATCGGGAGCATCGCGAAGGCATCCCGCACGTGACAGCGGTGAACCCGGGCCGGCACCGTGCCGGCCCGGGTTCACCGGAACGTCTGCTCAGATCAGGACGTGTGCACGATCAACACGTCGGACTTGGATCGCCGTGCGACGTTCGCCGGGACCGAGCCGAGAAGCCGACCGGCGATCGTGCTCAAGCCGACGTTGCCGACGACGAGCAGATCTGCGCCCACTTCCTCGGCAAGATCGACGAGCGCATCCACGGGCGCCCCGACGACGGCCTTCTCCTCGATGTTCTCGGCACCGGCGGCCTTCGCCCGGTCCCGCGCCTCACGCAGGATCGCGTAGATCGGGGCATTACCCGACATCTTGTAGCCCTCGTCCTTGAGCACGTCAGCGGCACGCTGATCCTCGCTCTGCGGGAAGTACGCGGTCGCGACGATCACCTTCGCGTTGGCCCCGGCCGCGATCTGACCGGCGCGGTCGACGGCACGCAACGACGAATCCGACCCGTCCGTACCAACCACCACGGTTTGATAGGCGCCCATCGTTATCCTCCCAATGTCAGCTGCAACGCCACAGACCCTAACCCGGTATCCGGCGAACATGGGTGCGAATCACCACACCGGGATCGTATTAGCCCAGGATCAGGCCCCTGAGCACCGTCAACGTCACCATTCGCACTGCGACGTGACCCCGGGTACATCCCCCGGGCTCCGGTGATGCGGCCGTCAATTGCGCACTGCAACAACGGGATCATCACCCTTGCCCGCGACGGATCGGCCGTCCGACCTCCGGCCGCGCAGCGCTGTGCGAGAGCCGGTGTTCGGCCGACCATGCGGTTCCCCGCAGACGAGATCCTGCGGCACCGGCAGGGAGGCCGGCAACAGAGGTGGTCCCGGCTGCGCATCACCGAGCGGTGGAGCGGCGGGAACCGGAGTTGCGGGCGGGACCGGCACTTCCGCGATCATGGGAATCGGCACCGGACCCGGTTCCTCCAGTGCAGTCGCGCCGTGGACGACGTCGGCGACGGGTGCCGACGCGATTCGGCGAAAACTACTGTTGCACAACGCTGTTCAACGCGTTTGCCGCGTTGTTCAGAGGATCGCGATCACCCGGGGGCTGCGCCGCCGGGCCCTCACGCGTCCTTGTTGAGCACCCTGCGCGCGACGAACGTCGCTGCCTCGTTGACCATTCCGTTCCACGGGTAGGAGTAGTGGGCGAAATAGTTGAGGCCTCGGGAACAGTAGGGGTCGCCGTTGGCGCACAGGTCGATGCTCTTGTCCCCGTATTGAGGGCTTATCTCAGTGAGTGGACCGAGCAGCGGTTGGTCGCGCGCCGGGTTGGCGAACACCGCCACCGCGACAACGTGATTGACCATGGCGTCCGGCAGCGGCGCGGGTGTGAAGAACCAGATCTTGCGATTGCCGATGGTGATCAGGTCGATCACACCCGAACCCTGTGACATGCCGCCGAGCACGATCTTGGTGTCCGGGCAGACCTCCGCCACGTACTGCACATGCTTGTTGGCGTCCACTGCACCCGCCGAGGTCGACTTCGAGAAGTTCCAACTGGCCGGGTAATTGACCGCGTAGGTCGAGATCTTCTTTCCCAGCAGCTTCCATTTCAGCGAATCGATGAACGCCTTGCCGACGAAACCGACACCCGGCCGGTCGCTCGTTCCGCGGGCGAACACCACCTCGACGTCAGGGCACGAGTCTGCCGCTGCAACGGGTGCGCTCACCGTGGAGACGGCCAGAACTGAGGTCGTCACCACCGCAGCACTGAGCAAACGAACCACCTGGCATCTGCGCACCCGACAACGCTGACACATTCCAGCAAATGTGCACCCACAGGCGACGCAACGGTGATCGAACGGTTGCCGATTTGTGTTGCAACAGAACCGACACCGGCGTCAACGCCACGGATAATGCCTAACGCGCGACCTCTCGACTGTCGACGGAATCCAGCGGCGCGTCCCTGGTTTCACGCATGACCAGAATCGCTGTGAAGGTCAGGGAAGCGGCGATGAACAGGTACAGACCCACCCACCCGACGCCGTACTGCGTCGCCAGCCAGGTGGCGATGAACGGTGCCACGGCGGCACCGAGAATGCTCGCGACGTTGTAGGAGATTCCCGAACCTGTGTAGCGCACATTGGTCGGGAACAGTTCGGGCAACACAGCGCTCATCGGCGCAAAGGTGAAGCCCATCAGCGTCATCCCGATGATCAGGAAGATCAGCATGGTGCCATACGACGTGGTGCCGGAGCCCAGCAGCGGGCCGAACAACGCGCCGTAGGCCATGATGCCCGCAGTGACGACCAACAGCAGACGGCGGCGGCCGACACGATCGGCGAGCCACCCGGACAGCGGCAGCGTTCCGGCGAAGAACAACACGGCGATCAACTGCAGTTGCAGGAAGTCGACATAGCCGAAGCCGAGGCCGGTGCCATCCGGTGGTCGCTTCCCGGTACCGAAGCTCAGCGCCCACGTGGTCACGATGTAGAACATCGTGTAGGTCGCCAGCATCACGAAGGTGCCGATGATCAACTGACGCCAGCTGGAACGGAAGACCTGTGCCAGCGGGCTCTTCACTTTCTCTCCCCGGGCCACGGCGCGGCTGAACACCGGCGTCTCCATGATGCGCAGCCGCACATACAGACCGATGGCCACCATCACTGCGCTCAACAGGAACGGGATCCGCCAGCCCCAGGTCATGAACGCCCCGTCCAGATCGGGCTCCGCCGTGCGGTGCCCGAGCCAGAAGATGAGCACCAGGAACAGGCCGTTGGCCAGTAGGAAGCCGAAGGGCGCCCCGAGTTGCGGCCACATCGCGGCCCAGCCGCGTTTGCCGGGCCTGGCGGTCTCCGTGGCCAGCAGAGCTGCCCCACTCCATTCACCACCGAGTGCCAGGCCTTGTGAAAAGCGCAGGACGGCCAGGAGCGCAGGCGCGGCGACCCCGATCTGGGCGTAGGTCGGCAACAACCCGATGGCGAACGTCGCAATGCCCATCAACAGCAGCGATCCGACCAGCGTCGCCTTGCGTCCCACCCGGTCGCCGAAGTGACCGAACACGACCGAGCCGACCGGGCGCGCGACGAAGGCGAGACCGAAGGTGGCCAGCGAGGCCAGCAGCGCGGTCGTGGAATCGCTCTTGGGGAAGAAGAGATGCGGGAAGACCGTCACCGCTGCGGTGGCGTAGATGTAGAAGTCGTAGAACTCGATGGTGGTCCCCACCATCGACGCGACCACGATCCGTCGACGGGGAACCCCGTCGACCACATCGCCTTCGGTGACGTCACTACTCATCGTTGCGCCTCTCGCCTCGAATTCGGCAAAGGCACATCATGCCAGCGAGTGCCAGTGACGGGATTCGAACCCGCTATCCGGGAGTCGACACGGGGCTTCGGCCGCTACTTGTCGACGCCACCACAGCCAGCGCCGCGAGCACGCCGAAGGACAGGAAGAGCCAGCGCGCGGCGGTCGCATCACCGACGTCGGTGAGATTGACCACCACCCCGGCGAGAGCGGCCCCGAACGCCGCGGAGATCACTTGCACGGTGTTGATGGCGGCAGCGGCGGCCGGGCCTTCCGCAGGGTCGTCCACCTTGCTCATCGCCCACGCCGAAAGGTGCGGCCACGCGATTCCGATGCCCACGCCGGTGATCACCAGACCCGCCGCCCACAGCGCGACCAGACCGACTGACGCGTTCTCATGCTGGGTCAGCGCGCTGATCACCAGGCCGACCGCCATCACCACCGGCGCCACCGCGACGGTGCGGATGATCACCCGGTGACGGCTCAGGGATGCACTGCTGATCTCAGCGACGGTCCACCCGACCGCCAGGCCCGCGGCGAGGAACCCCGCCGCCAACGGTGTCAGGTGGGCAAGCCGCTGACCGAACAACGGCACGTACATGTCGACCATGGTGGCGGCCATCAGCACACCCAGCGTCGCGTAGATCCACTTCAACGGGCCCCTGCCGAACGCGCTGGGGGGCAACACCGAAGCGGTCAGCCGACGATCGACGACCACGAACAGCACCACCAGTCCGAGGCCCGCGGCCACCAGGAGGGCGGTCGCCCGACGGTCGTGCGGGATGCTCGCGACACTGACCAGCAGCGCGGCCGCGCCGAGGATGAGCAGTGACCACACCGGGATACGGATCGGGCCGGCAGGTGCCGACTCCGCGGTGTCACGGCGACTCGGCAGAGCGATCGGCACCAACGCCGACATCGCCGTGGTCATCACCACGAGGACACCGAATGCCCATCGCCACGAACCATATTGGGCGAACAGCCCGCCGGCGGTGGGCCCCACAAGCGTCCCGACACCCCACATCGCCGACACCAGGGCGGAAGCCTTCGTCCACAGCCAACTGGGCAGCGCGGTGTTGATCACCGCGTATCCCAGCCCGGCGAGCAGGCCTCCGGCCGCGCCCTGCACGGTGCGGCCGACCAGCAGCACCTCCATGCTCGGCGCGAGAGCACAGACCACACTCCCCACACCGAAAACGCTCAGGCCCAACTGATACGACCACCGCGGCCCGAGACGCATCAGGACCGAGTGCACCGTCGTCGCGGCCATCACCGACCCCACGAGGTACACCGTGGTCACCCAGGCGTAGAACCGCTGACCGCCGATGTCGGCGACCGCGCTGGGCATCAGGCTGATGGTCAGGAACTCGTTGGTCGCATAGAGCGCGACCCCACCGGCGAGCACCGCTGCGGCCCCGACATTGCGGGGACCGAGAAGCTCACGCCAGGTTCCGCCGGCAAGGTCCGCTGTGTCGGTCACGCACCAAACCGTAGGACCTCAACAGCGGTTGAGATCAAGTCATTTGAGTCCCGCGGCGTCCATGCCGCGGAGTTCCTTCTTCAAGTCGGCGATCTCGTCGCGGATCCGGGCGGCCAACTCGAACTGCAGATCCCGTGCGGCGGTCATCATCTGCGCGGTGAGGTCCTTGATGAGATCGGCCAACTCGGCACGCGGCATGGTGGTTGTGTCGCGGCCCTCGTAGATGCCCGCACTCACCGCCCGACCGGGTTCACCCTGAGCGCGACGGCCCCGCGACGCATTGCGACCCGATCCCCCGACATCGATCGTCTCGCTGTCGTCGGCTTCCCGGTACACCTGGTCCAGGATGTCGGCGATCTTCTTGCGAAGCGGCATCGGATCGAGCCCGTGTTCGAGGTTGTAGGCGACCTGCTTGGCCCGGCGCCGGTCCGTCTCGTCGATGGCCTCGCGCATCGAGTCGGTGATCTTGTCTGCGTACATGTGCACTTCGCCGGAGACGTTTCGCGCCGCCCGTCCGATCGTCTGGATCAGGCTGCGTGCCGATCGAAGGAAACCCTCCTTGTCGGCGTCGAGGATCGACACCAGCGACACCTCCGGCAGGTCGAGCCCCTCACGCAGCAGGTTGATGCCGACGAGCACGTCGTACTCCCCCAGCCGCAACTGTCTGAGCAGCTCCACGCGGCGCAGGGTGTCCACTTCGGAATGCAGGTACCGCACCCGGATACCCATCTCGAGCAGGTAGTCGGTCAGGTCCTCGGCCATCTTCTTGGTCAGTGTGGTGACCAGCACGCGTTCGTCGGCGGCGGTCCGCTTGCGGATCTCACCGATCAGGTCGTCGATCTGCCCCTTGGTCGGCTTGACGACGATCTGCGGATCGACGAGTCCGGTGGGCCGGATGACCTGCTCGACGAACTCGCCGCCCGACTGGCTCATCTCGTACGGTCCGGGGGTGGCCGACAGATAGACCGTCTGGCCGATCCGGTCGGCGAACTCCTCCCACGTCAGCGGCCGGTTGTCGACTGCCGACGGCAACCGGAAACCGAAATCCACGAGGTTGCGCTTACGCGACATGTCGCCCTCGTACATACCGCCGATCTGCGGCACCGTGACGTGCGACTCGTCGATCACCATCAGGAAGTCTTCGGGAAAGTAGTCGATCAGCGTTGCGGGGGCGGTACCGGGACCGCGTCCGTCGATGTGCCGCGAGTAGTTCTCGATGCCGGAGCAGAAGCCCACCTGACGCATCATCTCCACGTCGTAGTTGGTCCTCATCCGCAGCCGCTGGGCCTCGAGCAGCTTGCCCTGGTCCTCCAGTTCGGCCAGCCGGTCCTCCAACTCCTTCTCGATCGACGAGATCGCCTGCGCCATCCGTTCGGGACCGGCCACGTAATGGGTGGCCGGGAAGACCCGCAACGAATCGACTTTGCGGACGACGTCGCCGGTCAGCGGGTGCATGTAGTAGAGGGCTTCGATCTCGTCGCCGAAGTACTCGATGCGAACGGCGAGTTCCTCGTACGACGGGATGATCTCGACGGTGTCCCCTCGCACCCGGAACGATCCCCGGGTGAATGCCATGTCGTTGCGGTTGTACTGCACGTCGACCAGCAGGCGCAGCAGCGCGTCGCGGGGAACCTCGTCGCCCACATTGAGCTCCACCGAACGGTCCAGATAGGACTGCGGCGTGCCGAGGCCGTAGATGCAGGACACCGACGCCACCACCACCACGTCGCGACGGGACAGCAGACTGGAGGTCGCCGAATGGCGCAGCCGCTCGACATCGTCGTTGATCGAGCTGTCCTTCTCGATGTAGGTGTCGGTCTGGGCGATGTACGCCTCTGGCTGGTAGTAGTCGTAGTACGACACGAAGTACTCGACAGCGTTGTGCGGCAACATGTCCCGCAGCTCATTGGCCAACTGGGCGGCCAGGGTCTTGTTGGGCGCCATCACCAGCGTGGGACGTTGCAACTTCTCTATGAGCCACGCCGTGGTCGCGGATTTACCCGTGCCGGTGGCACCGAGCAACACCACATCCCGCTCGCCGGCGTTGATCCGTCTCTCGAGTTCGGCGATGGCGGCGGGCTGGTCGCCTGCCGGGTCGTACTCGCTGACCACCTCGAACTTGCCACCTGCGCGCACGATGTCGTCGACGGGGCGATGCTCCGAGTGCGCCAGCACCGGGTGTTCAGTCGCGAAAGCCATTTCACCAGGGTAGAACCTGACACCGACATGTTCTGTTCCGGCGATCGCCGCAGCGCCCCACCGGGGCCTATCCTGGTCGACATCCACCCTCCCAAGCACGAGACATTCGACCTCGCGGCCCGCACCAACACCGACCCGAAGGGGATCGTGCGGGCGGTGGACGTCTACACGGTCGAACCCTGGGGCCTCTACATGGGTCGGCCGACGCCGGGGCGAGCGCAGTTCCACTACATCGAGTCATGGCTGCTGCCGTCGCTGGGACTGCGCGCGACGGTGTTCCACTTCAACGCCGGCCACGAGCGCGAGCAGGACTTTTATCTCGACGTCGGGGATTACACACCGGGACCGGCGAGGTGGCGGGGTGAAGATCACTATCTCGACCTGGTCCTGCGCACCGGCATCGGAGTCCAGATCACCGACGTCGACGAACTCCTCACGGCGGTCCGGCACGGCCTGCTCAGCCCGGAGTGCGGCGAGCGGGCGATCTGCACCGCCGTCGCCACCGTCGACGCTCTGGCCAGGCACGATTACGATCTGAACCGCTGGCTGTCGGGCAACGGCATGGCCCTGACCTGGCGTGGGGCTTAGAATCCTGTGTTGTGAGTTCGAGCAGACGGATGCACGCAGCCTGCGCGGCCATCGGAGCCGCGGTGATGACGCTGGCCGCCGGGCAGGTTCTACCGGCGACCGCGTCGGCGGATCCGGAGACCCAACCCCAGATCGAGACCCCCGCACCTGACCAGGAGGTGCTGCACAACATCGTCTATCGAGCCCGGGTGGACGGGGTGTCGCGCGGCGCGACCGTCACCTATCGGGCCGAGGGTGACCAGCTGCAGATCGCGAACCCGACGATGGTGCCCGGCCGGGTGTTCGAGGCGAACACCGTGTTACCGGCCTCTCAGATCGCCAATGTCCGGGTGTCCATCGAGTGGCCGTACTCGGCCAATCTGCATTGCGAGATCCTTGTCAACGATGCCGTGGTCGCCCAGGCCGACGATTTCATCGCGCCGCGGGTGACACCGCAGCGCGACGACCCCGACTACGGCGCGCTGACCTGTGAGGCCCCGGTCAGCGGCATCACCAACACCGTGCCGGTGGATCCGGCCGCGCCCCCGCCTCCCGAAGGACAGCCGCCTGTCGAACCGGCCCCGCTGGTCGACGCGCCGCTGCCGCCGGCCTAACCTCCAGGAGCCCAGCCGGTCGCGTCCGCCCACTCCCACGCCCGGCGGTACGCGTCCAGAAACCACGGCTCTTTCGCCTCGGCGTACGCGCCGGTGTCGGCATGCCCAGCGGCGACCACCCGTTTCTTCAGCTCCAGATAGTCCGACCGGACAGCCGGGTTGGCGGTCAGCCAGTCGACGAACAGCAACCCGAACTGCTGTCCGGGCCAGCCTGCCACTCGCACTTGGACATTCGTCAGGCGGCCAGGGTCGGCCGAACAGTACAACCGCTTCCGCCACAGCGATTCGTCGGCCACGTGGTCGAATTCACCCACGGTGCTGCGCCCGTCCGGCTTGCCGACGTCGCGGTCGATAGCGGTGCTCACGTATCCCGCGCCGAACATCGAGTCGGCGAGCTCGTCGGCAACCTCGAGCGAGGCGACGGTGACCTGGATGTCGATCACGTCCTTGGCATCCAGCCCCGGTATCGCGGTGGAGCCGATGTGATCGATCCGCGAGGCTCGGTGCCCGCAGGCGGTCCTCAGCCGCGCCAGAATTCGCTGCGCGTCGTCAGGCCACCGCGGATCCGAGGGCACCAGGCGCGGCTCACGCTGCGCCGGCCGACCGGTGTGGAGGTTGTGTGCAAACGGCTGGATGCGCTCGTGCCACAGTGCGCGGGCGTTCTCGACGAGTTGCCCGGCGCTGCCGGAGTTGTCCAGCCAGACATCGGCCACCGCGCGGCGCTGTTCTTCGCTGGCCTGCGCGGCGATGCGCGCGCGTGCGTCCTGTTCGCTGAAGCCCCGGTGCTCGATGAGGCGCTGCACACGCAACTCCTCGTCGGCATGCACGATCACCACCAACGGGAACATCGGCGCCATCTGCGACTCGACGAGCAGCGGGATGTCCTCGATGATCACCGCCTCGTCGTGCGCAGCCGAGATCAGCTCCGAACGCCGCTGTCCCACAAGCGGATGCACGATGCCGTTCAGCGTCGCCCGTTTCTCGTCATCGCTGAAGGCGATCGCGGCCAGAGCCGGCCGGTTGAGAGCACCGTCCGGGAGCAGAATGTCGTCACCGAACGCTTCGACCAGGCTGGCAAGACCTTCGGTGCCGGGTTCGACCACCTCGCGGGCGATCACGTCCCCGTCCACGACGATGCCCCCGAGCTCACTGAACGTGGCGGACACCGTGGACTTGCCTGCTCCGATTCCTCCGGTCAACCCAATGCGCAGCACCCGGTCAGTCTGTCAGCGCCGGGAGGCCCGACGACAACGGCCCCGGCTCATGATGAGCCGGGGCCGTTGGTCGTTACGAACTAGGCGTTGCCTGCGAGCTTCTCCCGCAGCGCGGCAAGCTGAGCGTCGCTGGCCAGCGATCCACCCGAACTGGGCTCCTCGGAACGCGAGGAACCGTTCGAGACGGGCTTGGCAGCTTCCTCGGCCTCGGCAGCGGCGAACTTCTCCATCTGCGCGGTGTGCATCTTGTGGCGGCGCTCAGCCTCGGCGTACCGGGCCTCCCACTCGTCACGCTGCTTCTCGAAACCTTCGAGCCACTCGTTGGTGTCGGCGTCGAAGCCCTCGGGGAAGATGTAGTTGCCCGCGTCGTCGTAGCTGTCGGCCATGCCGTACTTCCACGCTTCGAACTCGTCGGTGTAGTCCTCGTTGGCCTGCTTGAGACTCAACGAGATACGGCGCCGCTCCAGGTCGATGTCGATGACCTTGACCATCGCGTCGTCACCGACCTGAACCACCTGGTCCGGGACCTCGACGTGACGCTCGGAGAGCTCGGAGATGTGCACCAGACCCTCGATGCCCTCTTCGACGCGGACGAACGCACCGAACGGAACCAGCTTGGTGACCTTGCCCGGCACGATCTGACCGATCGCGTGGGTGCGCGCGAAGTGGCGCCACGGATCTTCCTGAGTCGCCTTGAGCGACAACGACACCCGCTCGCGGTCCATGTCGACGTCGAGAACCTCGACGGTGACCTCGTCGCCGACCTGAACGACCTCGGACGGGTGGTCGATGTGCTTCCAGGACAGCTCGGAGACGTGCACCAGACCGTCGACGCCGCCGAGATCGACGAACGCGCCGAAGTTGACGATCGAGGACACCACACCCTTGCGGATCGCGCCCTTGGTCAGCTGGTTGAGGAACTCGCTGCGCACCTCGGACTGGGTCTGCTCCAGCCAGGCGCGGCGGGAGAGCACCACGTTGTTGCGGTTCTTGTCGAGCTCGATGATCTTGGCCTCGATCTCCTTGCCGATGTACGGCTGAAGATCGCGGACACGACGCATCTCCACCAGCGAAGCGGGCAGGAAGCCGCGCAGGCCGATGTCGAGGATGAGGCCGCCCTTGACGACCTCGATGACGGTGCCCTTGACGGCCTCGTCCTTTTCCTTGAGCTCTTCGATGGTGCCCCAGGCGCGCTCGTACTGTGCGCGCTTCTTGGACAGGATCAGGCGGCCTTCTTTGTCCTCTTTGGTGAGGACCAGAGCTTCGACTTCGTCGCCGACGGACACAACCTCATTGGGGTCGACGTCGTGCTTGATGGAGAGCTCGCGGGAAGGGATGACACCTTCGGTCTTGTAGCCGATGTCGAGCAAGACTTCATCACGGTCGACCTTGACGATGGTCCCCTCGACGATGTCGCCATCGTTGAAGTATTTGATGGTCTTGTCGATGGCAGCGAGAAAATCCTCAGCCGAGCCGATGTCGTTGACGGCTACTTGCGGCGAGGTGACGGAGGGACTTGGCATGTGGTGGGTTGCTCCGGACAGGTGTGCTCGTAGGGACAATTGATGTTTCTTGGTTTGTACCCGCGAATGGTGCGCACACAGGTACCCGTTGAGATTACTAGACCGGGTACATGCAGGACAAACCCGCCCCCGGCAGCCGCTAATCTGCTGAGGTGTCATACGCCGGCGCCCAGGTACCGCCCCATCAACTCCAGGCGCCGTTCGTGCGCCGCGTCCGCAAGGTCGGAGCACCACTCGGGGTGATCATCGCGCTCGGGACCATCGCCGGGCTCATCGTGATCGCGCTGACCGCATTCAATCCGGTCGGGACCGCGATCGGCTTCGTGCTCTCCAGCATCGCCATGACGGTGGTCGTGCTGGCCTACCTGTGGCTGGACAGGTGGGAACCCGAACCGCCACGCCTGCTCGTCTTCGCCTTCATCTGGGGTACGTCGGCAGCCGTCGTCCTCGCCGCTGTTCTGCAGATTTTTCTCGATGCCTGGCTCAGTCCCGCCATGGATGCCACGCAGTCCACCGGGGTGAGCCCGTTCACGCTGGTGGTCGGGGCTCCGCTCACCGAAGAGGCTGCCAAGGGCCTCTTCCTGCTCCTGATGATGACCGGCGTCCGCCGCAACGAGATGAACTCACTGACCGACTGCCTGGTCTACGCAGGACTGGTCGGGGCGGGCTTCGCCTGGCTGGAGGACATCCTCTACATCGCCAACGGCGAAACGTTGGCCGACTCTCTGTTCACCGCCGCGTTGCGCCTCATCATGGCCCCGTTCGCGCACTCACTGTTCACCACGCTGTTCGCCATCGGCGTGTGGTACGCGCTGCACAAACGCAGCGCTATGGCCAGGACCGGTTGCATCCTGCTCGGCTACGCCGGCGCTGTGGTGCTGCACGCCATGTGGAACGGCTCGTCGCTTCTGGGGGTCGAGGCGTACTTCGGTCTGTACGTGTTCTGGATGATGCCGATCTTCGGGCTCGCGATCGTGCTGGCTGTGCAGAGCCGACGGCGGGAGCAGCGCGTCGTCACCGCCAAGCTGCCCGGCATGGCCGCGGCGGGAGTGATCACGCCCAACGAGGCGACCTGGCTGGGGTCGATCCGGACACGGAAGCTCGCGGTGGCCGAGGCGACACGATTCGGGGGCAAGCCCGCCGGACAGTCGGTGAAGGCATTCGCGCACCAGGTTGTCGAATTGGCCTTCGTGCGCGACCGCATCGACCGCGGTTTCGGTGACCACCGTGTCGCGGCGCTGTTGAGCGAAGAGACCCACGGGGTGTACGCCGCACGGAGCGCGTCGCCCGCCCTGGCCCGGATGGCGGGATATCGGACGCCGGAAATCTGATCCCAGCGACCGTCCAGCATCGGCTCCTACCGTGCAGGCGTGATCCAACACCTCGTCGATTATGTGGGCATCGCGGCGCTGGCGGCATCGGGCGCCGTGGTCGGTGTTCGTAAGGGCTTCGACCTGTTCGGCATCGCCACCCTGGCCGTCCTGAGCGGCGTCGGTGGCGGGGTGTTGCGCGACCTGCTTCTCGACCTCGACCCACCGGCCTCGCTGCAGCATTGGCAAGAGATCAGCATCTGCCTGGCGATGTCGGTTCTGACCACGGTGTTCACCCGGGCGGTGATCAAGCTGAACACCCTCGTGCTCGTCCTCGACGCCGTCGGGATGGGATTCTTCGCTACCTCGGGTGCGGCGATATCGATCGACCACGGCGCGTCCTGGTTCGCTGCGATGGTGCTCGGCGTGGTGTCGGCTGTCGCGGGCAGCGTGATGCGCGACGTGGTCGCACGCGACGTCCCGATGGTGCTGGGGCCCGACGACATGTACGCCGCGCCGGCGATGCTCGGCTCGATGATCTACGTGACGGTCGACCACCACTACGGGTCGCAATCACTCGGTGTCGTCGCCGGCTCGCTGGTCGCCACGCTACTGCGGTTGGCCGCCATCCGATTCCACTGGAGGCTGCCCACCGCTCCCCGCGACCTCATCAATCATGTTCGCGCGCACGCGATCAGTCAGTGCGCCGCCGAGTCCCAGCTGCGGCCGTACCCGACGGAGACCTCCAGGGGCACATTCAGCGGGTAGGCGTTGCCCATGTGCTCTCGGACCAGCGCGTCGAGGGTGTCGCGTTCCCCGTCGGCGACCTCGAACAACAACTCGTCGTGCACCTGCAGCAGCATGCGAGACGTCAGCCCGGCGTCCTTGATGGCCTGGTCGACGTTGATCATCGCGACCTTGATGATGTCGGCGGCGCTGCCCTGGATCGGTGCGTTGAGCGCCGCGCGTTCGGCTGCCTCGCGGACATTGCGGTTGCTGCTGTCCAATTCGGGCAGGTAGCGCCGCCTGCCGAAGACAGTCGAGGTGTAGCCGTCCTTACGCGCCTGATCGACCACGTCGCGCAGATAGTCGCGCACTCCGCCGAACCGGTCGAAGTACGCGTCCATCTGCACCTTCGCCTCCTCGGTGGAGATCTTCAGCTGCGCGGCCAAACCGTAGGCGCTCAGCCCGTAGGCCAGGCCGTAGGACATCGCCTTCACCCGGCGCCGCAGCTCGGCGGTGACCTCGTCGATCGGTACCGAGAACGCGCGGGAGGCGACGAACGAGTGCAGGTCCTCGCCGGTGTTGAACGCTTCGATCAGCCCCGCATCCTGAGAGAGGTGCGCCATGATCCGCATCTCGATCTGGCTGTAATCGGCGGTCATCAGCTCCGAGTAACCCGCACCGACAACAAAAGCGTCCCTGATCCGCCGTCCCGCCTCGGTCCGGATCGGGATGTTCTGAAGGTTGGGTTCAGTGGAGGACAACCGGCCCGTGGCGGCGATCGTCTGGTTGAAGGTGGTGTGAATGCGCCCGTCGGAGGCCACCGCGTTGAGCAGCCCGTCGACGGTCACCTTCAACCGGGTGGCGTCACGATGGGCCAGCAGATGCTGCAGGAACGGATGCCCGGTCTTGTCGAACAGCGACTGCAGCGCGTCCGCGTCGGTCGTGTAACCGGTTTTGGTGCGCTTGGTCTTCGGCATCTCCAGTTCGTCGAACAACACCACCTGGAGTTGTTTCGGGGAACCGAGGTTGATCTGCTTGCCGATCACCGAGTACGCCGCCTCGGCGGCGTCGCGGATCTGGCCGGCGAACTCGCTCTGCAACTCCGAGAGCACTTCCAGATCCACGGCGATGCCCACCGTCTCCAGCTCCGCAAGCACCCGCTGCACGGGCAGTTCCATGCCGCCCAGGAGCGCAGAGGAATCGATCCGGGCCAGCTCCTCGTCGAGCGCGTCGGCGAGGTCCTTGACCGCGCCGGCGCGTAACAGCAACGTCTGCACCGCCTGGTCGTCGACGCCGTCACCGTCGTCGAGCAGTGAAAGCTGTTGCTGCTCAGGGTTATCGGCTCGGAGCTCGCGTTTGAGGTAACGCAGGGACAGGTCGTCGAGGGCGAAGCTGCGCTGGCCCGGGCGCACCAGGTAGGCGGCCAGCGCCGTGTCCGAGGTGACCCCGGCCAGCGTCCAGCCTCGTCCCTGCACGTCGTGCATCGCGAGTTTGGCCTCGTGCAGCACCTTCGGCGCTGCCGGGTCGGACAACCACGACGCCAGCGCGGCCTCATCGCCGGTATCCAGACTCGAGGTGTCGATGTAGCGGCCGTCGCCGTCGGCGGCGACGATGGCCACCGCGGTGGCGTCACTGTCGAAGGCGAGGTGGTTGCCCACCACTGCAAGCCCGAACCGGTGTCCCTGGCTGCGCTCCGCCAGCCACGCCGCCAGTGTTCCTGCTTCCAGTGCTCCACCACGGACGTCGAAGCCGTCCTCCACCTCAGGGTCCGTCGACGCCAGGGTGTCGAAGAGTCGGTCACGTAGCACCCGGAACTCGAGATCGTCGAACAGGCGGTGGATCTGGTCTCGATCCCATGGCTGCATCCGGAGCGTGTCGGGCGTCTGGGCCAACGGCACATCTTTGACGAGGTCGGTCAGCTCGCGGTTGAGCACAACACTGGACAGGTTCGCGCGCAGCGCATCACCGACTTTGCCCTTGACCTTGTCGACGTTGTCGACCAGTTCCTGCAGCGAGCCGTATTCCACGATCCACTTGGTCGCCGTCTTCTCCCCCACGCCGGGGATGCCCGGCAGGTTGTCGCTCGGGTCGCCACGCAAGGCGGCGAAGTCCGGGTACTGCGCCGGGGTCAGCCCGTACTTCTCCACCACGGCGTCGGGGGTGAATCGGGTGAGCTCACTGACGCCCTTGCGGGGGTAGAGCACGGTGACGTCGTCGCTGACCAGCTGCAGAGAGTCACGGTCGCCGGTGACCACCAACACCCGGTAACCCTCGTCGCGGGCCTGGGTGGCCAAGGTGGCAATCACATCGTCGGCTTCGAACCCGGCCTCGGCGAGCACCGTGATGCCCAGCGCGCCGAGCACCTCCTTCGTGATGTCGATCTGCCCGCGGAACTCGTCGGGTGTCGCGGACCGGCCCGCCTTGTACTCGGGATAACGCTCCAGCCGGAACGTCTGCCGGGACACATCGAAGGCTGCCGCGATGTGGCTGGGCTGCTCGTCGCGCAGGAGGTTGATCAGCATCGCGGTGAAGCCGTACACCGCGTTGGTGGTCAGGCCGCCCTGGGTCTTGAAGTTCTCGGCGGGTAGCGCATAGAAGGCACGGAAGGCCAACGAGTTGCCGTCCAGAAGCATCAGGGTGGGCTTGTCGCCGGCAGCCTTCTCGGCGGCAGTCGGATCCGATGCGGTCTTGGCTGGGCTCACGGCCTTCACTCTAGGCACCGGCAACGACACCCGGTCAGCCGCCGCCGATCATCTGTCGGGCACGTTCGCACAGCAGACGGGCTGCCGGACTCGCCATATCCCGACGCCAGGCCCACACCAATCGCCCCCGCAGTTCCGGTACCAGTTGAACCGAGCTCAGGTCGGCGCGCTGATGTGCCATCGACTGCGGCACGATCGCCACCCCGAGCCCGTGGCCCGCGAGTTCGGCCAACTCGAGCGGGCTGGTCGCTTCGAATGCGATCCGTGGACGTAAACCCGCTGCAGCACAGGCCGCGTCGAGGCGCGTGCGCAGACCCGTGCCGATGGGCAACACGATCAGCGGATGTTCGCACAAGGCGGTGAGTGTCAGTGTCTTTCGTCGGGCCAACGGGTGCCGCACCGCCACCGCGGCCGCTATCGCCTCGTCGGTGACCACGGCGTACTCCAGCGCAGGGGGCTCCTCGTCGACACCGATGGACACGATCGCGGCATCGAGACCACCGTCCTGCAGTTTGGCGAGCAGCACGTCGGAATTGTCTGTGCCCAGGGTGATTTCGATGTCCGGATAGTCGGAGTGGAAGTCGGCGATCAATCGGGTCACGTCGAAGGGATGCAGCGTCACCGTCCCGATCGCGACGGAACCGCGCACGAGACCGGCCACCTCGTCCACTGCCAGGCGGGCATCACGGACGGCGGCCAACGCAGCCCTGGCATGCGGCAGCAGGGCGCTACCTGCCTGGGTGAGTCGCACCTCGCGGCTGGCGCGGATCAGTAGCGGCTGCCCCACCGTCGCCTCCAGACGCCGGATCTGGGCACTCACTGCAGGCTGGGCGACCCGCTCACGCTGCGCAGCCCTGGTGAACCCGCCCTCCTCGACCACGGCGACGAAGTATTCGAGCTGTCGCAGTTCCATAAGCGCTGATTATAGATTTCAGCTCAAAGAAGTATTGGACTTATAGCTGATGCCTCGTCACAGTGGGAGAGGAAAGCACTCCCGACACCGAGAGGAGCTCCCGATGGCCACCTATGTCATGATCCCCGGAATGTGCCACGGCGCATGGTGTTTCGATGACCTGAGGGCATCACTCCAGAAAGCCGGCCACCACGTTCTGGCAGTCACACTGACCGGCGTGGCCGAGCGGTCGCACCTGTTGCCCGGCGCGGTGAACCTCGACACCCACATCGCCGACGTCCTGGCCGCCATCAACAACGACACCGCCGCAGGAGACGACCTCGTCCTCGTGGGCCACAGCTACGGCGGAATGGTGATCACCGGCGTCGCCGACCACATCCCCGACCGAGTCGACTCGCTGGTGTTCCTCGACGCGGTGGTGCCCCACGACGGTGAAGCCTGCTGGGACATCGTCAACGACGAGGAACGCCAGTGGCACGTCTCAGTGGACGACTCGGGATTCGGAGTACCGCCGATGCCGTTCTTCGACGACCGCGCGACGGCGCACCCGCTCGCGACGCTGCTGCAGCCACTGCGGTTGCGTCACGACCCGGGCCGGTTCCGCCGACGAATCTTCGTCTACGCGCTGGACTGGCCGGGTGAATCGCCGCTGCTGCCCTCCTATGACCGCGTCCGCTCGGATCCGAACTGGATCACCCATGAACTCGACGGCAAGCACAACCTGATGCGCGACCGCCCCGACGACGTGCTGCGCATCCTAGTCGACCTGGCCCGCTGAGCCAGACTGGAACACGTTTCAGTTTGGCCCGCGAACTGGGTACGCTGACCGCGTGTCAGCTTCCACACCCGCGGTCGACGGCTGGTTTGCCACCGACGGATCCGGCGCCCCCTATCTGCTCGGCGGCAAGTGCCACCAGTGCGGGACATTCGTGTTCCCACCGCGTGCCGACAACTGCCCCAACCCCGCCTGCGACGGCGACGAGCTCGCGCAGGTACCGCTGTCGCGCCGCGGCCGGTTGTGGAGTTATACAGAGAACCGGTACGCGCCTCCTCCGCCCTATCCGTCGCCGGATCCGTTCGAACCGTTCGCCGTGGCCGCCGTCGAGCTCGCCGACGAGGGGCTGATCGTGCTGGGCAAGGTCGTCGAAGGCACCCTCGCCGCCGACCTGAAGGTCGGCATGGAGATGGAACTGACGACCATGCCGCTCTACGTCGACGACGACGGTGTCGAGCGGATCGTCCACGCATGGGAGATTGCGAAATGAGCGCTGGCACTCCGGAACCGGTCTACATCTTGGGTGCGGGAATGCACCCCTGGGGCAAGTGGGGCCGCGACTTCACCGAGTACGGCGTCGTCGCGGCACGTGCCGCGCTGGCCGAGGCAGGACTGGACTGGCGCCAGATCCAGATGGTTGCGGGCGCGGACACGATCCGCAACGGCTACCCCGGCTTCGTCGCCGGGGCGACGTTCGCCCAGAAGCTGGGCTGGAACGGCGTGCCCGTCAGCTCGAGCTACGCGGCATGCGCCAGTGGATCGCAGGCACTCCAGAGTGCCCGCGCGCAGATCCTGGCCGGCTTCTGCGACGTCGCGCTCGTCATCGGCGCCGACACCACCCCCAAAGGCTTCTTCGCACCGGTCGGCGGTGAGCGCAAGAACGACCCCGACTGGCAGCGCTTCCACCTGATCGGCGCGACAAACACGGTGTACTTCGCCATGCTGGCGCGCCGCCGGATGGACCTCTACGGCGCCACGCTCGAGGATTTTGCCCAGGTGAAGGTCAAGAACGCGCGGCACGGTCTGGACAACCCGAATGCCCGCTACCGCAAGGAAGCCACCGTGGAGGACGTGCTGGCCAGCCCGGTGGTCTCCGACCCACTGCGACTACTCGACATCTGCGCGACCTCGGACGGCGCGGCCGCCTTGATCGTGGCCAGCAAGTCGTTCGCCGAGAAACATCTCGGCTCGGTGCAGGGGGTGCCGTCGGTGCGCGCGATCAGCACCGTGACCCCGCGCTACCCACAGCACCTCCCCGAGCTGCCTGACATCGCCACCGATTCGACGGCGGTCGTGACCGCGCCCGAGCGGGTCTTCAAGGACCAGATCCTCGACGCCGCCTACGCCGAGGCGGGCCTCGGCCCCGAGGATCTGAGCCTGGCCGAGGTCTACGACCTGTCGACCGCCCTGGAACTCGACTGGTACGAACACCTCGGGCTGTGCAACCGGGGCGAGGCCGAGCAGTTGTTGCGCAGCGGCGCGACAACGATCGGCGGCCGGATCCCGGTCAATGCCTCCGGCGGACTGGCGAGCTTCGGCGAAGCCATCCCGGCGCAGGCCATCGCGCAGGTGTGTGAACTGACCTGGCAGTTGAAGGGTCAGGCGACCGGCCGGCAGGTCGAAGGCGCCAAGGTGGGCATCACAGCCAACCAGGGCCTGTTCGGCCACGGCTCCTCGGTGATCGTCGCGCGGTAGCGCCCTACTCGACCACGTCGTAGATCCAGATCAGCGGGTTCTCCAGTTCGCCGGCGCGGTCCCACCGGTATCGACGAGCGATCCCCTGCCCGTCGTAGTTGGCCACGTACTCCAACAACGCCGGCCGGGTGAGTGCTCCGGAATCGATCCCCTTGAGCAGGATCGTCGCCAGGTCGTAGGCCTCGACGCTGTACGGGCCGGGCTGTTGAGCGAAGACGCTGCTGTACTCGTCGACGAACTCGGGCGTGGCAGGGCTGCACGGACAGGACAGCAACGCCCCGCTCGCGGCCGATTCCGCTTGTTCGACAAATGATTCGTTCTTGGCGCCGTCTGCCCCGACGAACGCGCCGCCGAAGCCGCCCTCGCGAAGCTGTCTGACCAACGTGGCGGCCACTGGGGAGTAACCGGCGAAGAAGACCGAATCCGGTGCAGCAGCATTGATTTGAGTGACGATCCCGGAGAAGTCCGTCGCGTCGGACCTGACCGCGATGTTGCATGCCGAGTCAGCCACCGCCCCAAGGGTTTCGCGTACCGAGGTGGCAAGCCCCAGACCGTAATCGGAACTGTCGTCGACGACGCAGACATTCCGGTATCCGAGAGTCTCGGACATGTAGCGGGCCACCGCCGGGCCCTGCACCCCATCGCCGGCCACCCCGCGGAAGAAGGTCCGCCAACCATTCTGAGCCAACGCCGGATCGGTTGCCGAGGGCGTCGCGGCGATCAGGCCGGCCCTGTCGAACACCTCACCGGCAGCCTGCGTCTCGGCCGAGGAGACCGGACCCACCACTCCGACGGTGTACGCGTCGTCGACGATCTGAGCGGCCAGGTCCCGAATCCTGTCCGGATCCCCCTCGGTATCGAAGGGCTTCAACTGCACCTGGCAGGCGGGGTTGGCCGCGTTGTGCTGGTCGACGGCCAGTTGAATGCCGTTCTGGACGTCGACGCCCAAGCCGGCGTCGGGCCCGTTGAGAGCACCTGCCATGGCGATCGACACCGGCGGACAGACGCTGTTTCCGTCGCCTGCCGGATTCGCAGGCTGCAGATCGTCGACCACATCGACCGGGGCGCCGTCACGATCGATCTGGACCCGCGCCGCGAACTCCAGGGGGCTCGACGACTCCCCCGGCTTCGGCGACGATCCGCCACACCCGCTGAGCCCGAATGCCATCAGCATTGCCGAACCGAGCGCAAGCGTGCCCAGACCCCCCCGACAGCGCAATTGTTCTCCTCCGACTCGGGATCACACGGCATCGGCCATGGCTCCGCGTAGAAGATAGCAACGCAGCACCCCGGCGCGTGCGGTTCAGCGACCGATGGCGGCGACCCGTTCGGACGGACCCGTCGTCCTCAGAAGTCGAAGTCGCCGTGTTGGCTGATCTCACGGTGGGTGTCGGGGACCTTGCCCGTCAACGCCGCGATCGCCAGCAGCACGAGCAGCGCCCCAAAGACCATCAGTAGCGTCATGGCTTCAGCATCTCGCTCATCAGCACAGCCCTGAAGTGGCAGCAGTGACAATCATCATCAATATCCCGCCAAGTGTTACCAGGAAGCTGGAAACACGATCGATACGTGCCGGACATCCAGAACCCGGCCACATGCTCCCGAACGCTATACAGTCGCCCGAAGCGAATCGACCGATTTTTTTGCGACGGAGGTGTTGCCTCAGTGGGCCGGTGTGCTCGTGTTGTCTCACAGGGCTTGCTGTTGCTCGTCGGCCTGATACTGGCGACCTTCCTGGGAGCAGGCGTCGCGGCGGCCCAGGACACCGAAATCGCCCCGGTGTCCGGGCGACTCGTCAACGAAGGCGAGCCGGTGTCGGGAGCAACGGTGCGCGCCCTCGACCCGGACGGCCAGGAAATCGGAACCACCACCTCCGATGACAACGGCCGCTGGAATGTCGAACTACCCCCGGGGCAGTACACCTTCGAGGTGGTCGCCGACAGCCTTCCCGAGGACGTGAGCGTGCAGGGGACGGTGACGCGGGAGGTGACCGCCGGCCGAACCAATACCGTGGTGTTCACGTTCGGCGAGGTCCGCACGTCGATCGAGACTCCGCTGTACGAGCGGGTCATCCGACTCACGATCGACGGCCTGCGCTTCGGTCTCGTGATCGCGGTCGCCGCGATCGGACTGAGTTTGATCTTCGGGACCACCGGGTTGACCAACTTCGCGCACGGTGAGCTCGTCACCCTGGGCGCGGTGTTCGCCTGGATCTTCAACGTGACCTTCGGGATGCCCCTGCTCGCGGCCGGCGTCTTGGCGATAGTCGCTGGGCTCGCCGTCGGCTGGCTGAGCAATGCCGGGGTCTGGCATCCGCTGCGAAAACGGCGTGTCGGTCTGATTCCGCAACTGGTGGTGTCCATCGGGTTGGCCATCGCGCTGCGGTATCTGATCCTGGCACTGTTCTCCGACCGGACTCAGGCCTTCGCCGGCTACGCTCCCAGCGCCGAGCGCAAGTGGGGGCCGATCGCCATCACCGACACCAACCTGTTGACCATCGCCATCAGCCTGGTGGTGCTGGTCGCGGTAGCCCTGATGCTGCAGAAGACCCCGATCGGCAAGGCCATGCGCGCGGTGTCGGACAACAAGGATCTGGCTGCCGCGTCGGGCATCAACGTCGAGCGGGTGATCATGTTCGTCTGGTGCCTTGGGGGCGCCTTGGCCGCACTGGGCGGTGTCCTGCTCGCATTGTCGGAGCTCGGAGGCCGGGTCCAGTGGGAGATGGGCTTCAAGCTGCTGCTGCTGATGTTCGCGGGCATCACCCTCGGCGGACTCGGCACCGCCTACGGTGCGCTACTGGGTTGCATCGTCGTCGGCCTCCTCGTGCAACTGTCCACGCTCGTCATCAACCCCGACCTCAAGTACGTCGGCGGGCTGCTCATCCTCATCCTCATCCTCGTCGTGCGACCCCAGGGAATTCTCGGCTCGCGGGAAAGGGTGGGGTGAGTCGTGGACCTCATCAGCGCTTTACAGATAGCGTTTGCCCAGCTCATCGGCCCGTCGGCGATCTTCTATGCGCTACTGGCCATCGGTTTGAACCTGCACTTCGGCTACACCGGGCTGCTGAACTTCGGCCAGATCGGGTTCGCCCTCCTCGGCGGCTACGGGGTCGGCATCATGACCGTCACCTACCAGCAGCCGCTCTGGGTCGGCATCATCGTCGGACTCCTCGCGGCGGGCCTGCTGGCGATCGTGCTGGGCATCCCGACCCTGCGACTGCGTGCCGACTACCTGGCGATCGCCACCATCGCCGCTGCCGAGGTGCTGCGGCTGATCTTCAGGTCCACCGCGTCCGACTCGGTCACCGGTTCGACCAACGGGCTCTACGGGTTCGCCGATGCGTTCACCCGCTTCAGCCCGTTCGATTCCAGTAAGCAGTACTCGATCCTCGGTGTCCGATTCGTCGGCGATGACGTGTGGTCGATGGTGGTCGGCTGGACACTGGTCCTCGTGCTGTGCGGGTTCGTGTATCTGCTGGCCCACAGCCCTTGGGGCCGGGTGCTGCGGGCCATCCGGGAGGACGAGGACGCAGCGCGCGCACTCGGCAAGAACGTCTTCGTCTACAAGCTCCAGGCGCTGGTGCTCGGCGGCGTGATCGGCGGCATGGGCGGGGTCTTCAACGCCCTGCAGACCAAGTCGATACACCCGGACTTCTATTCGACCGCGCAGACGTTCTACGCCTTCGGTGCGTTACTTCTCGGAGGTGCCGCAACGGTGTTCGGCCCGGTCGTCGGCGCCATGTTGTTCTGGTTCCTCCTCTCGATCCCGGACGCCCTCCTGCGCCAAGCGATCTCGGGGCCCGACCCACTCCTGCCCCTGACCGACGCTCAGGTGGGCGCGGTGCGTTTCATCCTGCTGGGGATCCTGATCGCGCTGCTGATGGTTTTCCGACCGCAGGGCCTACTGGGCCGAAAACGGGAGTTGCAGTTCGATGGTCGATAAGACGCCGATCTCTGCCGCCGAACGCGCCGCCCTGTTTGCGGCGACGTCGGCCGAGCCGGGATCCGCCAAGCCTGACCCGATCCTGGTGGTGGACGGGATCTCCCGCTCCTTCGGCGGTCTCAAAGCAGTCGACGTGGCTCATCTGGAGATCCAACGTGGCGCCATCACGGGACTCATCGGTCCCAACGGCGCCGGCAAGACGACGCTGTTCAACCTGCTGACCGGATTCGACCGGCCCGACACCGGGACCTGGAAGATCGACGGCACAGATCTGGGCAGGCAGCACCCTCACCAGGTAGCGCGGCACGGCATCGTGCGGACGTTTCAGCTGACCAAGGCGCTGGCCAGGATGTCGGTGCTCGACAATGTCCGGTTGGGCGCCCATCACCAAGCCGGCGAACGGATTCTCAACGCACTGCTGCGGGTGACCTGGCGCTCCCAGGAGGCACAGATCACCGAACGCGCCTACGAGATGCTGGCGCGGTTCAAGCTCGACGCCAAGGCCGAGGACATGGCGGGCTCCCTGTCGGGCGGGCAACGCAAGCTCCTCGAGATGGCCCGCGCACTGATGACCGATCCCAAGGTGGTCATGCTCGACGAGCCGATGGCCGGGGTGAATCCGGCACTGACCCAGAGCCTGCTCGAACACGTGAAATCGCTGCGCGACGAGGGAATGACGGTGGTGTTCGTCGAGCACGACATGGACGTCATCCGCGACATCAGCGACTGGGTGGTCGTGATGGCCCAAGGCGAGGTGATCGCCGAATCGGTGCCGGAGTCCCTTGCCGACAACGCGGCGGTGGTCGACGCGTATCTGGGCAGCCACCACGATCAGGTCCTGGAGTTCGACGCGGACGGCAATCCGGTCGGCGCGACCGCGGTGCTCGCCGAGCAACTCGAGCAGGCGGTGCTGGAAACGATCGAGACGGGCGGTGACAAGCCATGAGTGATTCGAGCGAATCCCCCTCAGCACCAGTAGAATTGACCCCGGCCGAGCTGGCGGCCACTCCCGAGCAGCACGCCAGGCTGGCGGAAGGCTCGTTGTTGCGCGCGGACCGCCTGGTGGCCGGTTACGTTCCCGAAGTCGACATCCTGCGTGGCTGTGACTTCTTCCTGCGCCAGGGTGAGATCGTCGGCATCATCGGCCCCAACGGCGCGGGCAAGTCCACCTTGCTCAAGGCACTGTTCGGGCTCATCCCGGTACGGTCGGGGTCGGTGACCCTGCGCGATGAGAACATCACCTCGGCGCCCGCCCACGTACTGGTGACCAAAGGGCTCGGCTACGTGCCGCAGAACCGTAATGTGTTCCCCTCCTTGACGATCGAGGAGAACCTGGAGATGGGCATCTACCTGCGCCGCGCGAAGTTCGCGGAGAGGTTCGAGGTCGTCAGCGAACTGTTCCCGTTGCTCGGTCAACGCCGCAAGGTCAAGGCCGGCGCACTGTCAGGCGGCGAACGCCAGATGGTGGCTGTCGGCCGGGCCCTGATGATGGAGCCGTCTGTGCTGCTGCTCGACGAGCCGTCGGCCGGATTGTCACCGATGTTCCAAGACGAAGTCTTCATCCGCTGCAAGCAGATCAACGCCGCAGGCGTCTCGATCATCATGGTCGAGCAGAACGCGCGGCGCTGCCTGCAGATCTGCGACCGGGGCTATGTGTTGGACCAGGGCACCAATGCCTACACCGACACCGGCGGCAATCTGATGAACGACCCCAAGGTCATCGAACTGTATCTGGGAACCCTGGCCGGCAGCCGCGAGATCTGACCGCGACTGCCGACCGGGAACTCAGGCCTGGTTGACGATGATGAAATCGTTGGTCTGCAGCGTGTTGTCCGGGCCGAACTCGAGGCTGCCGTACGAGGCGATGGACGGTTCACCGGCGGGGCCGAACGCCAATTCGCCTGTCACACCGTCGTAGTCGATGTCCTCACCCGCACGGATCCGGTCGCGGCAGTCGGCGAACGTCGTGCACTTGATGCCGTCCCGGGTCACGCCGATGATGTTGGCCGCGATGTCGACACCTGCCGTCGACTTGGCCTGCTCGGCAGCGAGTGCGGAGATGACCACCGCGTCGTAGGACTCACCGGCGTAGTTGAAGTCGATCAACGCGGGATCGGCTGCCTTGAGCCGGTTCTCGAAATCCGGACCGATGTCGGTGAGCGGAGTGGTGCCCTTCATCCCCGCCAGCAGCCCTGGCGCCACGCCCTCGCCCAGCGCGTTACCCATGTTTCCGTCGGTGCCGTAGACGAGCATCCCGTCGGACGGGCCGATTCCGACCTCGTGCATGCGGGTCAGGATCTTTGCGGTCTCCTCGAAACCGATGACCGCGACCGCGTCCGGATTGAACTCCCTGACCTGGTCGACCTCAGCGTTGAAGGACTGCGCGTTGGGGTCGTAGATGATCTTGGTGATCTGATCGGATGCGATGCCGGCCGCTTCGAGATCCTCGACCGTGTTGGCGGCCAGGCCGGTCCCGTACGGGTCGTTGAGCGCCATCACCGCCACGCGCTGCGCGCCGTCTTCGGTGATCAGCTGTGCGAGTGCCTGAGCCTGCAGCACATCGGTCGGTGCGGTGCGGAAGTACATGCCCTTGTCGGGATAGCAGACGAACTGATCCGAGGTGTTCGCCGGAGAGAACTGGACGACACCGGCGCTCGAGATCTTGTCGATCACCTTCAGCGACACCGCCGAGGACGCGGCGCCGATGATGGCGCTGACGCCTTCGCCGAGCTGGCGGTCCACCGTCACGTTGGCGGTGTCGGTGGTGGTGTCACCCGAGTCTCCGGTGACCAGTTGGACAGGCTGATCGAGTACGCCACCGGCCTCGTTGACCTCGTTGACGGCGACCTGCACGCCCGCCACCTCGGGCGGGCCGAGGAATGCCAGCGTTCCGGTCTCCGGCAGCAGGGTGCCGATCTTGAGTGGCGTGGTGACCGGAGCCGCACCCGGTGTCGCCTGGGCGGGTTCGCAGTCCGTGCTGACCACCTCGGCGGATTCCTCGGTCGTTGTGGTCTCTTCGCCCGCAGCGGTCTCCTCGCCCGAGTCACTCGAGCTCGAGCAGGCGGTCAGAGCTAGCGAGGCAATACCCACGGCGGCGACGGCGCGGGTGAGGGTCCGATGCTTCATCAAAAGGCTCCTGATGTGTCGATACCGATTGGGCGGCAAACGCCGCAATGGCGCAGACCGACCGTAACGGCTGCCGGATGGGCGCGAGCCCCGGGAAAGGGCTCGTGACCAATATGTGACCTCATGGAAAACAAATTAACCTGCGTGTAGCGAAGACGGGCCGCATTCGGCGACTACTCGGGGTCCAGCGTCTCCATCACGACCTCGGCGACCCGTTTCATCGTGGTCCGGCGATCCATCGCGGCGCGCTGAATCCACTTGAACGCTTCCGGTTCGGTCATTCCCTGCTTGGCCTGCAGCAGGCCCTTGGCGCGCTCGACCAACTTGCGGGTCTCCAGACGGTCGGACAGCGTCGCGACCTCTTTCTCCAGCTCGGCGATCTCGCTGAACCGGCTGACCGCCACCTCGATGGCGGGGATCAGGTCGTTGATGTTGAAGGGCTTGACCAGGTAGGCCATCGCTCCGGCGTCGCGGGCACGCTCCACGAGCTCGCGCTGGCTGAACGCGGTGAGGATGACGATCGGTGCGATCCGCTTGGCGGCGATCTCGGAGGCGGCATCGATACCGTCCCGTCGCGGCATCTTGACGTCCATGATCACCAGATCGGGTTTGAGCGCCACGGCCAGGTCCACAGCCTCCTGCCCGTCACCGGCCTCACCGACGATCTCGTAACCCTCTTCGCGCAGCATCTCGGCCAAGTCCATCCGGATGAGCGCCTCGTCCTCGGCGATGAGCACGCGGTGTGGCTTGACGACGTCTGTCGTTGACCCGGTCATGGGACACATTGTGGCGGTCCCAGGCCGGATGAGCGACCGCGGGGCCATCCTCTATGGTGGGAGGCCGCGCGCCCTCGTATCCCAACTGGCAGAGGAAACGGATTCAAAACCCGTCCAGTGTGAGTTCGAATCTCACCGAGGGCACCACAAACACTTCGGCACCCGGCGTCGGTCAACTCCACGGCAAGTCGAGCAAGACTCCGCCCGAGGACGCCGAATCGTGTAGCTCCATCCTGTCGACCTTGCCGTCGGGCGGGACGTCGAAGGGCAGATCGACCTCGATCGAGTCGCCCGGCCCGATCGGGCTCGTGTAGTCGTATCCGGTGTTGACATAGGCCTCGGCCTCGGAGTCGACGGCGAATTCGCGGCCTTCGGTATCGATGATCAACTGATCCTGTCCGGAGAACGCCGCCGGTTCGTCCCCGATGTTCGTGACCGTCACGGTGACCACGACGTAGAGGCCGTCCGCTGTCATGGTCATGTTCGGGTCGTCGGTCATGTCCTGCAGCGTCTTTGTCTGACCGATCTTCAGGATCTCGAACTCGAAGTTTCCGTCCCGGGCCGCGGACCCCGCGGGGGAAACGGTCGGGTCCGGCTGGGCGCTTGCCGCCGGGCGTGGTGAATCCTCGTCCTCCTGCGTGTCGCCCGCGATGAGAATTGCGGCGCAGCCGCCGAAGAAGACCAGGACCGCGAGTACGACGCCGAGAATGATCCAGCGCTTGTTCGACTTCTTGGGCGGCTGGTGTCCCGCCGCTCGGTCGGCCCATTGTGAACCGTCGAAGTAGCGTTGCCCCGGAGCGCCGGAAGGATCGGGATACCAGCCGGGTTCAGTCACAGAATTTCCCCATGCACGGAGGGTAGCCACTCCGGAGGACTGAAGCCCGAATAACTTTCGCGCCCAAAAGGGCCACCGGTCGCCCGGTGGCCCTTTTGTACCTCGATCAGTCGGAGGAGCCCGAAGAGCCCGAGGAGTCAGACGACGAGCCGGACTCACCGGAGCTGCCCGAATCACTGGTGCCGGCACCACGCGAACCGCCCCGGCCGCCCGGTGTCCCGCCATCACCACCGTCGCCACCCCGGCCCGTGCCGGCAGCGCTGCCACCGAATCCACCCGAACCGCCGTTACCACCGCGCTCGGCGCCGTCACCACCGTCGCCGCCGTCACCACCGGTGGCGTCGCCGTTGACACTCGTGCCCGAACCGCCGCGACCGCCGCGTGCTCCGCTTCCACTGGTTGCGTCCTCGTCGGTGGACGCCCCCTCGCCTCCGGACCCGCCTGAACTCTCCCCGGTGATCGTGGTGCTGGACCCGCCGCTACCACCACGACCCGGCTGGGCTCCGGCTCCGCCGTTGCCACCGTCGCCGCCGGTGCCGGACCCGACGGACAGGGCCCCGCCGCCGCTGCCGCCCGATCCGCCGGAGGAGGTCGCTGTGCCGCCGTCGCCGCCGTCGCCGCCCTGTGCGTCGATGATGCCGATCCCGCTGCCACCGGAACCACCGGAGCCGGCGGCCACATCGCCGTCGCCGCCGGATCCGCCGTCACCGCCAGAGGCGATGGCGCCCAATCCCGTTCCGCCGTTGCCGCCGGAGCCGCCGATGTCCTCGCCCTGGCCACCGGAACCGCCGTCGCCGCCGTCCGAGATACCGAGCGCGAACGCGTCACCGCCGTCACCGCCCGCGCCGCCGAGAGCACCGCCCTCGCCACCGGTGCCGCCGTTGCCCGATATTCCGATCACCGCGTCAGGCAGGAACGGGAACGTCGGAGTCAGCCCGCCGGTGGCGGCACCCGCACCGCCGGCGCCGCCGATGAAGCCGCCCTCACCGCCGGTGCCACCGTCACCGCCGGTTTGAATGTTGAGGGAGGTGATGTCGATGCCCAGCGCTTCGAGGTCGATGTCACCGAGGCCTGCCAGCAGGCTGCCCAGATCGATCTGATCACCGGCCAGTTCGAGCAAGCCGGACAGTTCGAACACGCCCTGTCCGCCGGTGCCGCCTGCGCCGCCGATGAATCCGCCGCTTCCGCCGTTGCCACCCTGGGCCTCGGTCGCGTCGATCAGGTCGGCGATCGAAGCGAAGTCGAAGTCGATGTCGTCACCGTTGATCAGCGCACCCAGGACCTGCTGGAGGGCTTCGTCGCTGAGCAGGTCGAACGGGTTGGCATGGTTACGGGTACCGCCGGTGCCGCCTGCGCCACCGACGAGATCGCCGGCACCGCCGTCGCCACCGTTGCCGGCGGTCGCGTGGCCGACGGGCAACGGCAGATCCTGGCTGAGACCGAACAACGACGAGGACAAGTTGGCCGCGGTGAGCGTGGTGCCACCCGTAGCCGCGCCGCCATCACCGCCCTGACCGCCGAACACGACGCCGGATTCGTCGGTGGCATTGCCTGCGCCCGCACCGCCGGTTCCGCCGACACCGGTGAGACTGCCGGTGCCCGAGCCGCCGTTACCGCCGCCACCGCCGAACAGGCCGGTGCCACCGGTGCCACCGCTGCCGCCGGTGGCCGTTCCCACGGGCACGCCATCGATGGTCAGGGTCGCGAGCCCCAGAAGCAGGCTGCCCGTCACGTCGGCGACACCGTCCGCCGTCGCCGCGCCGCCATCGCCGCCGCTACCGCCGGCCAACGCGCCGGCTCCACCGGTGGCCCCCGCGCCGCCGGTGCCGGTCTGCGTGCCGTCGCCGACACCGCCCGCCCCGCCTGCGCCGCCGAACAACTCGCCGTCACCACCGGCGCCACCCGCACCGCCGATCCCGACACCGTTGCCGCCGGTGCCGGAGGCGTTCACCGTGGACGGCAGAATATCCACCCCCACCAGGTCAGCGACCACATCGCCGATGACGTCGGGGAATTCGATCGTCGTCGAGGTGTTCCCCACCCCGTCGGCCGTGCCGGTGCCCCCGGTCCCGCCGGCGCCGCCGACGCCGAGGGAGCCCGCCGCGCCGCCGGTTCCGCCGCTGCCGCCGACGCCGAGGAGATTGCCGGAACCGGTACCCCCGCCGCCACCGGCGCCGCCGCTGCCCGCGACCGATCCGCTGTTCCCGCCGTCACCACCCGCGCCGCCGGTGCCTGCCACGCCGGCCGCGACGGAATCGGTGTCGCCGGTGCCGCCCGCGCCGCCCGCCCCGCCGCTGCCGGCATAACCCGCATCGCCGCCGTCTCCACCGGCTCCACCGTTGCCTGCGCCGGCGACGGACCCCGTCACCGTGGGGTTGTCGGTGGTGCTCTGCAGGGTGAAGCCGGAGAAGATGTTCCGCCGGGTGAACACCTCTGTGTAGGAACGGATCTCGGTGCTGCTGCCGAGGTTCTCCCCTGCGCCGCCGGCGCCACCTGAGCCGCCGTCGCCGATCAGTGATGTGCCTGTTCCACCAGCACCGCCCGCACCGCCGGTTGCGGCGTTGACGCCGGACACCGTGGTCGCATCCCCGCCCGCACCGCCGTCACCGGCGGTGCCGATCAGCGCGCTCGCATCGCCGCCAACCCCGCCCGCGCCGCCCGTGGCGGTGCCGGCAGTGACCGTGAACGTGGTCGTGTAGGTGTCTTCGCGCCGAGTGTCGAACAGACCGCCGCCGGTTCTCGTCCTCACCGTGGCACCGCCTTCGAGCTCACCGCCGGTGGAGTCGGCCGCACCGCCGGCGCCGCCGGCACCACCGTTGCCGAACAGTCCGGACAGCCCACCGGTGCCGCCGGAACCGCCTGTCGCATCGCCGGCCTCCGAGGTCGCCGAGCCGCCGGAACCGCCACTGCCGCCGTTGCCGAAGAGCCTGCCGCCCGCCCCGCCGGTGCCGCCCGCGGCACCCACCGCGGCGTCGTCCCCGCTGGTGGATGCGGACAATCCAGCCCCGCCGACCCCGCCGTCACCGAACAGTCCGGCGTCACCGCCGGTGCCGCCCATTCCATTGTTGACCGACAGCACCCCGGCACCGCCGACGCCGCCGTTGCCGATCAATCCTGCGCTGCCGCCCGCACCACCGAGTGCGCCGGCGCCACCGTTGCCCCAGAGCAGGCCACCGTTGCCACCGGCACAGTTGGCGGTGCAGTCCGGATCGAGGTCGAGGGCGTCGAGTCCATTGCCGATGAGGAAGCCGCCGGGCCCGAACAGTCGCAGGGCGCTGGCCTGATCGTCTACGGCGAGGGCGCTGTACTGCACCGAACCGGGACCCGTGCCAGCAAAAGGATCGCAGGACTGGCCGGCGGTCGGCATACAGGACACCACCTGGGTCTCCGTGTCAGCCTCGGCGGTGGCGACACCGACGGTGGCCATCGCCCCGGCGGCCATGGCAGCGCTGAACACTGCACCGCCGGCGAATCGCCGGGCCATGGTCCTCCGGTTCGCGCGCTCGAGTTCACGACGCCTGATGCGACCCCCTGAAGCCACCGTTTTCCCCTCTCAGAATGCGCAGAACCCGCGCCCGGCCGGACTGCCAGATCTGACGAAATTCCCCACTGAGGGCACGGTAGCAAAGCCTTAACACAAAACCTACGACTTTGCTGGAAAGTCATTCTTACGCCAATTTATTTGCGCCTGCGATAATTTGGGTACGTCCAGAACTGGCTGATACATCGCTGCTCAGGCGCTATATCGCGAAATATCCGGATCGTGGTGGGTTCGCGGCCTCCGCCGACTAGAGCGGCACAACGTGACAGCTGATTGCACATCTGACATGCGGAGTGCTCTCAGTAAAGATCAAGACGCCGATCCGCGAACAGGTCGACGTACTCCGAGACCTTCTTGTCCCGACTGCGCGCCAGATCGATGTCGGCAATCGCCGTGCCCACTCCCGGCCCGGCCTCGGCCACCACCCATCCATCGGCATTGACGATCGCCGTCCCCGAGGTCCACGGTTGGCCACGCTCGACGCCGGTGCGGTCACAAGCGGCGACGGCCACCCGATTGGTGCGCGCGGTCGACATCGCCGTGATCACCTCCCCTGGATGCTCCCCGTCAGGACGAGCAAACAAAGGCCAGTTCACCGGCGCGACGATCAACTCCGCCCCGGCGACCGCGACGAAGCGGGTCAGCTCAGCGAACTCCAGGTCGTAGCAGAGCATCACCGCGATCATGCCGTGGCGTGTCTGGAGCACTTCCGGTAGCCGGCAGCCGGCTGTGAAGATCAGCTTCTCCCGATCCCACAGATGGGTTTTGCGATACACGGCCAGCAGGCCACCGGAGTCGAGGACCGCGGCGCTGTTGTAGAGAACGCCATCCGGGCCGAGTTCGCAGAAGCCGAGAATCGCGATCGAATCAGCAACGGCCCCAGACCATAACGAGAATTCAGGGCTTTCAGGCTTCAACGCCACCGAGCGGGCTTCGTCGGCATCGGCGAGCATGTAGCCGGAGGTCGCCAATTCGGGCAGGGCGATGACATCAGCTCCTGCGGCCACCGCTTCGGTGATCGCCGAGGCGATGAGATCGGTGTTCGAAGCCAGGTCGCCGATGGCGGGATCAATTTGGCAGCAGGCGATGCGCGTCATTCGAGCAGGCTAACCGCGGTGGCGGCGATAGTCTTTGCCCGTGGTCAAGGTGCGTCCGGTATGCGTCCCCGACGTGGCGCTCGACGGCCACATGTGGTCACCGAGCCGGCACCGCGACGACCGCGTCGGCCGTCGCCTCAAGGTGCTCACCATCGCCGGTTGGATCGCGGCCGCAGTCTCGATCGGTTTCGGAGTGTTCCAGTTGGTGATGGGCGGGGCGCTGTGGTGGCTCGGTGCCGTCAACCTCGTCTGCGGGCTGATCTTCCTGGCCATTCCGCGCCTGTGCCGATTCGGTGAACTGGTCGCGCCGTTGACCTTCGTCACCTTCGCCTACCTGTCGGTCGGGTTCATCTGCTTCACCATCGGCACCGGATCAGGCCTGCAGTTCTACTTCCTCGTCGCGGCATCACTGGTGGTCCTGACGCTAGGCATCGAACGAATCCTGTTGGCCTCGGCGATCGTTGCCGTCGGCGTGATGATCACGATCGCTCTGGAATTGACGGTGCCCTACGACAGAGGGCTCGGACCGCCCTGGACCCTCACCGCCGGATTCGTCAGTGCCACCATCTCGTCTGCGGTGATGATCACTGCCACGATCTGGTACACGCTGCGCGAGATCGAGCGCGCGGAGGCGGCGATGGAAGCCGAGTACGAACGTTCCGAACAGTTGCTGGCCAACATCCTGCCGGCGACGATCGCCCATCGCCTCAAGGATCCGTCGCGCACCGTCATCGCCGACAAGTACGACGACGCGTCAATCCTGTTCGCCGACATCGCCGGATACACCAAACGCGCCAGCGATACCGCTCCGGCGGAGTTGGTCCGGTTCCTCGACCGCCTCTACACCGACCTCGACGCACTGGTCGATCGCCACGGTTTGGAGAAGGTGAAGACCAGCGGCGATTCCTACATGGTCGTCAGCGGGGTACCGACCCCGCGTGACGACCACGTGGAGGCACTGGCGGCGCTCGCCCTCGACATGGCCGAGGCCGTTGCCGACCTCAAAGACGCCGAGGGCCGCGACGTCCCGTTGCGCATCGGCATGGCGACCGGGCCGGTGGTTGCCGGTGTCGTCGGTGCGAAGAAATTCTTCTACGACGTCTGGGGTGACGCCGTCAACGTCGCATCTCGCATGGAGACGACCGACGTCGAGGGCCGAATCCAGGTGCCCCACAACGTCTATGAGCGGTTGAACCACTCATTCGTGCTCGAGGAGCGTGGCGACGTCGACATCAAGGGCAAAGGCGTCATGCACACCTGGTACCTGATCGGCCACCGGGCCGACGTGGGTGTCACACCTTCCGGTTCTCCGACTTGATCAGCCAGGCCAGCTTCTCCAAGCCATCGATCAGTTGGTGCAGGATGTCGGCGGTGCTCGGATCTTCGTCATCAACCGCGTCGTGCACCGCCCGCAGCGTGTCCACTACCGCGTAGATACGAGCCGTGATCAGATCGACGACGTCGGCGGTGGCGTGCTCGTAGGCGGGAAACTCCGGCAGCGAGGTGTTCCCGGCGACGGTGTCGGATCTACCGTCCGGCACCGCGTCGAGCGCGCGCATGCGCTCGGCAATGGTGTCACTCGCTTCGCGGGCGAAATCGACGACCTCGTCGAGTTGCAGGTGAAGATCGCGGAAGTTGGTGCCGACGACGTTCCAGTGTGCCTGCTTGCCCTGCAGATGCAGTTCGATCAGGTCCACCAGAACCCGCTGTAGAGCCGCACTGAGCTGCGGTGACGCCTGGAAGCCGGAGATCTCGGCGGCTGTCTTGCGTGCGTTCGTTGCTGTACCCATGTGTTGTCCAACGCCTCCTTATTTGGAATGAGTCCAGATTACTCTATGGTCGTCGTCACATCCTGCTTGTCCTGCCTTTCCAGCAGTCGGGCGTATCCCGCGCCCATTCCCAGCAGGATCAACCCCACGACGATGAACACCACCACCCGGAAGATGCCGTCCAGCGTGCCGAGGTCGAACAGGAACAGCTTGGCCATCGCCGCACCGACCAGGCCGAGTCCACCTCCGATCGGCACGGACCGGTCGGCGCGGGGAAGCCGTGCGGCGTAGCCGAACACCGCGGCCGCCATGACGATCCAGCAGATGGTAGCGGCCATGTGTCCGGCGTAGAAGCCCCTCTCACCGCCGATCAGTGTGCCCGCCGTGACGGTGAGTGACGTGACCGCATACACGATCACCGCCGCTGCGCCGACCCACAGCACCCGCTCCGAACTCCCCCACGACCACACGATCGTCACCGCGGATGCCGCCAGGAGGATGCTGGACACCAACGTGGAAACTCCCGAACCGGTGCCGATCTGGGTGGGTTCGAACAGGGTGACGAGAGGCGAGTAGCTCAGGTGGACGCCGGCGCCGATGATCGCAAACCCGATCGCCGCCCATCGGGCGACGTCATCGCGGCGCCCGGCCACCGCGACCACCACAGCCAGGGCCAGCAGCACAGGGCCCGCAATCCTGCCGTCGAACGCCACCGTCACCGCGATCAGTGCGGATACCGCCGACAGCGCTGCGAACACCTGGTGCACCACACCGGGAACGCCCGAAAAGCGTTCACCGACAAGCACGATCGCCAGAAGCGCCGCGGACAGTGCGGCGGCCATCAGGGCTGCTATCACGTGGTCCACTGCCAGTGCCGCGGACATCACCGGAAGCAGACCGACGCCGGTCAACAGTGCCATCGCGACCCGGTTGGTAGTGCGCGGCAGCAGAATCAGCGCAGACGCGAGCGCCATGAGCGCGGCGATGCCGCACGCCCCCGCGAGCCAGAGGTCCTCCCGGGAGTCGACATACCGGGCGACCAGTGCCACCAGCAACGGGAGGACCGCCGCCGAAATACGTGCGGCGTGCAGCCAGATCCAGTCCTTGCCGAGCTGCACCGGCACCGACACTGCAGACAGTGCCAGCATGAAACCGACCAGCAGCAAGGTGATCCCGTCGGTGACGACCGGCGCCAACCCGATGAGCGGCACCAGAACCAGCAGCCCGAGATGTTCCGAATCCCACCGGCGGGCCAACGTCAACCCGCCGCCGGCGATCGCCGCGGCGAGCACCAGACCCACCGGCGCGGACACCCACTCGTAGATCGTGGTCACAGCGACGACGTCCATGTAGGCAGCGGCGATGCCTGTGGCGGCCAACGCGATAGCTCCGACCCGTCCGCCGGGTCGCGCGTTGAGCCACCATGCGGTCCCTACCAACGCCGCGGCCAGCACAGCACCGGCAGCCACCCGGAACTCAGGTCGCAGAATACCGGCCTGCGCAGCGAGCACCAGCAACAGCACGACACCGATCAACGTCACGGCGACGCCGGCGACGGCGAGTAGCTTTCCGATCCAGCCCTCCGAGCGCTCACGCTTCGGCGGCGCCACCACAGGCTGGAGAGGCGGGCGGAATGGCGGGGGCGGGGGCGGATAGTAGGCCTGCGGGGGCTGCGGGTAAGGCGGCCAGTAGCCCGGCTGCGGTGGTGCCGGCACGTGCGGGCGTCCGGCGAGGATCCGGTCGAGTTCGGCCAGGTCGGTCGACACCCGGGCGAGCTGATGGGAGATCGCGGCGAAATCCGCGGAGAGCCGGGAGACGACGGCGGTGTGCGGTTCGGTCATGCCGCTATCGTCGCAGCGAAAGCCCGGACCGCGGATGAGTACAACTACTCGTCGAGGCCGTGTTCGATGGCGTAGCGAGCCAGTTCCACCCGATTCCCGATCTGCAGCTTGCGAAACGTCGCCTGCACATGGTTCTCCACCGTGCGGTGGCTCAGCGACAGACGCGTCGCGATCTGCTTGGCAGTCAGTCCCTTGGCGACATGCCGCAGCACCTCGGTCTCGCGCTCGGTCAGGCTGGGACCGGCCGATCCGGCGGAGTCCCGGGCGATCCGGCGGTACTCACCCAGCACCAGACCGGCCAGACCAGGCGTGAACACCGCACGCCCCTGCGCGGTGGCGCGGACCGCGTCGGCGAGCTCCTGTTTGGAGGCGCTCTTGACCAGATAGCCGAGAGCCCCCGCCTTGACCGCCTCGAGGACATCGTCGCGCTCGTCGGATGCGGAGAGCACCAGGATGCGCGAGGCCGGCGACACGGCAAGCACTTCCGCCGTCGCCTGCGCGCCATCGCCGTCGGCCAGCCGCATGTCCATCACCACCACTGCGGGCAGCACGACGGCCGCTCGCCGCTTTGCCGACCCGACACCGTCTGCGGTCGCCACCACGTCGAAGCCGTCGTCGGCCAGATCCCGGGCGACTGCCTCGCGCCAGATGGGATGGTCGTCGACCACCATCACGGTGGTCTGCTGCTCGCTCACCTCGGCGCCCCGCGCGGTACCGTCAACTCCCACTCCGTCCCGGCTCCGGGGCCGGTGCTCAGCTCGGCCCGACCACCCAACCAATTCATCCTTCCCACAATAGATTTTGATATTCCCACGCGTCCCTGACCCACCGCTTCGTCGAGCCGTCCGTCCGCGATCCCGACCCCGTCGTCGCGCACGCTGACGGTCACGCAGTCACCGAGATCCTCGAGCAGGACATACGCGTGGGCGCCGGGCCCGGCGTGCGCCTCGGCATTGTCGAGCGCGTTGCAGACCGCGGCGAAGAGTTCCTCGGCCACCGCCGCGTCGAGCAGAACCGGCTCGGCCGGGAGGCTGACCGATACCCGATCCGAGGCTCGGCGCCGCAGCAGCACCCCGATGTCGGCGCTCGCGCCGTCGGGCGATTTCACGTCGCCCGCACTGACCAGACGTCGCAGCGCGCGTTCCTGTTCGCCCGCCAGTTCGGCCAATCGTGCGGTTTCACCGCCGATTTCGCGTCCCCGCCGCGCCATCAGCGCCAGCACCTGGATCGCACCGTCGTGCACCTGCCGCGACAGCCGTTCCCGCTCCTCGAGCGACGCGGACAATCGGGCCGCCTGTTCCAGGTCGGCGTGCGCGCGCCGTGCCGTCTGGGCGGCCATCCCGACGGCGAGGCCGACGGCCAACTCGATGACGATGGTGGCGTTTCGGCCGAGGTCGATGTGCACGTAGCCCTTCAGTGCAGCGCTGGCCGCCATCACCGCCAGACCCGTGAGCATGCCGCCGATCGGTCCGAACAGGATCGCGGCCGAGATGGTGGCGTTGGTCGCCCAGAGGGTGGTCGGCCAGGACTGGTTGTCGGCAACCCACTGGTCGGAGGCGATGAGCTCGGTCGAGAGCACCAGCGCCAACACGACGACGATCTCGGCGACCACCCACGCGGGCCTGCGACCGAACCCCTGCAGATAGGCCACCGCACACGCCGCGCTCCAGCCGATCAGGACTGCGGACAGCAGCCAACCGGCCACCGGATGCTGCATATCCGGGTTGATCGCGAACTGGAATCCCAGCGCGTAGACGCAACTGAGCAGACGGAACACCTGAGCGGCCCGCCACAACGGTGTGGCCGGGTCGGGTGTTACATCACCTTGGAGAGAAACGCTTGTGTCCGTTCGTGTTGCGGGTTGCTCATCACCTCGACCGGGTCGCCACGCTCGACGACGACGCCGGCATCCATGAACACCACCTCGTCGGCGACCTCGCGCGCGAAGCCCATCTCATGGGTCACCACCACCATCGTCATGCCCTCGGAAGCAAGCTTCTTCATCACGGCGAGCACCTCACCCACCAATTCGGGATCCAGCGCCGAGGTGGGTTCGTCGAACAGCATGAGCTTCGGATCCATCGCCAGAGCGCGCGCGATCGCCACCCGTTGCTGCTGTCCGCCCGACAGCTGCGCCGGATAGGCCCCCGCCTTGTCGGCCATCCCCACCTGGTCCAGCAGGTCCTTGCCCCGCTCGACGGCTTCGCTCTTCTTGACGCCCTTCACGTTCAGCGGGGCCTCGATGATGTTGCCCAGTGCGGTCCGGTGCGGGAACAGATTGAAGTGCTGGAACACCATGCCGACCTCGCGGCGCTGCTTGGCGACATCACGTGGCTTCATCTCGTAGAGTTTGCTGCCGCGCTCGTTGTATCCGACCAGCCTGCCGTCGACGTAAAGCCTTCCCGCCGTGACGGTTTCCAGATGGTTGATGCAACGCAGGAACGTCGACTTGCCGGAGCCGGACGGTCCGACGAGCACCATCACCTCGCCTTCCTGCACCTCCAGCGTGATGCCCTTGAGCACCTTGAGCGCGCCGAAATCCTTGCACACGAGTTCGGCCTTGACCATCGGTCGGACGGCCGTCGTTTCTTCGGTCATTCGTGTGCCTCTCAGCCGGCCGGCGGTTGCTGCGCCAAAGCCAGCGCTTCGAGTTGTTTGGTGGTCAGTTTGCGCGACGCGCCCCGGGAGAAGTAGCGCTCCAGATAGAACTGTCCGACCATCAGGATGCTGGTGATCACCAGGTACCAGGTGGCCGCCACCAACAGCAGCGGGACCGGTTCGAAGGTGCGAGCGGCGATCTCCCGGGTCGCGATGCTGTACAGATCGAACGAGTACGGGACCGCGGTGACCAGCGACGTGGTCTTCAACAGGCTGATGACCTCGTTGCCGGTCGGCGGGATGATCACCCGCATCGCCTGCGGGAGCACCGTGCGCCGCATCGCCATCCCCCACGACATGCCCAGTGCCGTCGAGGCTTCCATCTGCCCTTCCGGAACCGACGTGATGCCGGCACGGATGATCTCGGCCATGTAGGCGGCTTCGTTGAGGGCCAGGCCGATGATCGCCAGCGCAAACGGTATCGACAGCGCCTGCAGGTCGAACTGGAACAGCGACGGCCCGAACGGCACACCCAACCGCAGGTTCTGGTAGATCGTCGGGAACAGTCCCCAGAACGCCAGTTGCACGTACACCGGGGTGCCGCGGAAGATCCACAGGAACACCCACGACACCGCACCCAGCACCGGGTTCGACGACAGGCGCATGATCGTCAGCACGACGCCGAGGACGATGCCGATGACCATCGAATAGACCGTCAACTGCAGCGTGTTGAACACCCCGAGCATGATTCGCTCGTTGAACAGGTACTCCCGGTAGGTCGACCACCCGTAGGCCGGGTTGGTCGCGGCGCCGTACAGGAACAGCCCCACCAGGACGACGATGGCGACCGCCGCCACCCAACGCCAGGGGTGGCGCAACGGGATGGCGTCGATGGCTTGTGGCGGCGTGCCGACATCAGTCATGTGTGTTGCCTCTGCTGAATCAGGAGACGGCGCCGTTGATCACCGGCTTGTCGATCATGCCCTCCTCGAGACCCCAGTTCGCGGCGATCTCCTGGTACTTGCCGGTCTCGATCAGGTGCTCGAGCGCCTGCAGCAGCGACTGGGCCAGCGGTGAGCCCTTCTCCACCGGCCAGCCGTAGGGCGCCGAGTCGAACACCTCGCCGGCCTGCTCGAGCTTGCCGTTGGTCTGCTTGATCGCATACAGCGTGACCGGCGAGTCCGCCGACATGGCGTCGGCCTGTCCGAGCACGACGGCATTGGTGGCCGCATCCTGGCTGTCGAACGGAACGATCTCGATCGCGGGCTGGCCGGCGTCGGTGCACTTCTGACTGCGCGCCGGCAGTTCGTCGGTCTCCTGGACCGTCGTCGCCTGCACCGCGACCTTCTTGCCGCACGCATTCTCCGGGTCTACGTCGCCGCCGGCCGGCTGGGCCCACAGCGTGCCCGCGGAGAAGTAGGTCACGAAGTCGACCTGCTCCTCGCGCTCCTTGCTGTCGGTGAACGACGACATGCCGACGTTGAAGGTTCCGCCCTGGATCGACGGAATGATCTTGGCGAAGTCCGCCTCCCGGTATTCGGGGGTCAGCCCCAGCGTCCCGGCGATGGCGTTCATCAGGTCGACGTCGAACCCGACGATCTTTCCGTCGGGATCCTTGAACTCGTTCGGGGCGTAGGGAATGTTCACGCCGATGATCAACGTCCCTGACGACTTGATGGCCTCTGGCACGGTGTTCGCGATCGCCTCGACCATCTCGGCGGGCGCGGCTTCCGTCGGGGCATCCGGGTCACTCGACTCCGAGCTGCTCGAACAGCCTGAAAGGGCCAGAGCGCCGGTGGCGGCAAACACGGCCGCGATCCGCCAGAGCTTGGTCCGACGGTCTTGGAATCCACCCAACACGTTTGTCTCTACTTTCTGCTTCGGGTCGCCTGGTCCTCCAGGCATCTCCAGCCAAGGACGTTAACGACCGATGACCCGACGTGCAGCGCCGGTAACGGAACATTAACGACCACGTAGAGACATCACAGCCGTACGGCAAAATCAGGCTCGCCGGTGATCTTGTGTGCAACACTTCGCGGATGGAAACCGCCGCTCCCCCAGGCATGTTGCAGCATCTGTGGAAGAACACGCTGTTTTCCGGGGTGCTCGCCGTGATCCTCGGGATCATGGTGCTGGCCTGGCCGGGGATCACCATCCTGGTCGCGGCCCTGTTCTTCGGCGCCTACCTGTTGATCATGGGTATCACGCAGGTCTTCTTCGCATTCAGCTTGCACGTCTCGGCAGGCGGTCGGGTGCTGCTGTTCGTCAGCGGTGCCGCCGCTCTGATCCTGGCCGTTCTGTGCTTCCGCAGCCTGCAGGAGTCGATCCTGCTGCTGGCCATCTGGATCGGTATCGGCTTCATCTTCCGCGGCGTCGCCACCGCGGTCTCGGCGATCAGCGATCCCACCCTCCCCGGCCGCGGCTGGGAGATCTTCATCGGTGTGATCAGCCTGATAGCCGGCGTGGTCCTGCTGGCCTCGCCGTTCGAATCGCTGGCGACCCTGACCATGGTCGTCGGCATCTGGCTCATCGTGATCGGCGTGTTCGAGATCGTGTCGGCCTTCGGTATCCGCAAGGCAAGCAAGAACATCACCGAGTTCAAGGAGAAAGTCTCAACGCCAGTGGCTGAATGAGGCCGAAAGTCCCTAGCGCCTGCGGCCGAAGAAGCTACTACACTGTGTCGTAGTTAGAATCGGGCGAGCTCTGGGAGTCGCGCATGGACGCACTGGATGTGTCGCGGTGGCAGTTCGGGATCACCACCGTCTACCACTTCATCTTCGTGCCACTCACGATCGGCCTGGCTCCGCTGATCGCCATCATGCAGACGGTGTGGGTGGTCACCGACAACCCGGCCTGGTACCGGCTCACCCGGTTCTTCGGCAAACTCTTCCTGATCAACTTCGCCATCGGCGTCGCCACCGGCATCGTGCAGGAGTTCCAGTTCGGCATGAACTGGAGCGAATACTCCCGATTCGTGGGCGACATCTTCGGCGCCCCTCTGGCCTTCGAAGGTCTGATCGCATTCTTCTTCGAGTCCACGTTCATCGGGCTGTGGATCTTCGGATGGAGCCGCCTACCGCGCCTGGTGCATCTGGCGTGCATCTGGATCGTCGCTTTCGGCGTCAACGCCTCGGCGTATTTCATCATCGCCGCGAACTCGTTCATGCAGCATCCCGTCGGAGCCAGGTTCAACCCGGAGTCCGGCCGGGCAGAACTCATCGACTTCGGCGCACTGTTGACCAACAACACCGCGATCTGGGCCTTCCTGCACGCGATCACAGCGTCGCTGCTGACCGCGGGCGCGTTCGTCGCCGGAATCTGCGCGTGGCTGATGGTGCGTTCCCACACGAGGTCAGAGGAGACCGAGGCGCGCACGATGTACCGCCCCGCAACGATTCTCGGGAGCTTCGTCGCGTTGATCGCCGCGGTCGGACTTGTCGCCACCGGCGACGTGCAGGGCAAGCTGATGTTCGTACAGCAGCCGATGAAGATGGCATCCGCGGAATCGTTGTGCCACACAGAAACCGACCCCAACTTCTCGATACTGACCGTCGGAACGCACAACAACTGCGACAGCATCACCCGTGTCATCGAGGTGCCCTACGTGCTGCCGTTCCTCGCCGAGAGCAGGTTCTCGGGGGTGACGCTGCAAGGTGTCGAGGACCTTCAACGGGAGGCCGAAGAGAAGTTCGGTCCCGGGAACTACCGCCCCAACCTCTTCGTCACCTATTGGGCGTTCCGCGTGATGATCGGGCTGCTGCTCGTCCCCGTGGCGTTCGCGATGTTGAGCCTCTGGCTGACCCGCCGGGGTCGGATACCTGACCAGCGCTGGTACGGGCGGTTGGGCATTCTCACCATTCCGACCCCGTTCCTGGCGAGCTCGGCCGGCTGGATATTCACCGAGATGGGCCGCCAGCCCTGGGTGGTGGTACCCAACCCGACCGGCGACCAGATGGTGCGAATGACGGTGCAGGACGGCGTGTCCAACCATTCCGCCGGAACGGTGCTGTTCTCCCTCGGGGTGTTCGCGTTGCTCTACGGCGCCCTCGCGGTGGTGTGGTTCTACCTGATGCGCCGCTATGTGACCGAAGGGCCGCAGGAACACGACTCGGAGCCGGCACCGCCGACACCCCCCGACAAGGACGACGTCGCACCACTGTCGTTCGCCTACTAGGAGATCGCCGTGCCACTGTACGAGCTGTGGTTCTACCTGATCGCCGTGCTGTTCCTCGGCTTCCTGGTGCTCGAGGGATTCGATTTCGGCGTGGGCATGTTGATGGCCCCGCTGGGCGCCAGCGGTGACGGTGATCCCGACGTTCGACGACGCGCGGTGCTCAACACGATCGGACCCGTCTGGGATGCCAACGAGGTGTGGCTCATCACCGCCGGCGCCGCGATGTTCGCAGCCTTCCCGAACTGGTACGCCTCGCTGTTCTCGGCGCTGTACCTGCCGCTGCTGGCGATACTTTTCGGCATGATCCTGCGCATCGTCGGCATCGAGTGGCGCGGCAAGATCAACGATCCCCAGTGGCGACGATGGGCCGATGTCGGCATTGCGCTCGGCTCGTGGCTACCGGCGATCCTGTGGGGCGTGGCGTTCGCGATCCTGTTGCGCGGCCTACCCCTGGACGCGGACGGGAATTCACTGGCAGGCATCGGTGACGTGCTCAGCCCCTACACCCTGCTCGGCGGACTGGCCACTGCCTCGCTGTTCGCGTTCTACGGATCGGTGTTCATCGCACTGAAGACCGCTGGGGTCATTCGCGATGACGCCTTCCGGTTCGGGCGGGCGCTGTCGATCCCGGTGACAGTCCTCGCCGGCGGGTTCGGGCTGTGGACCCAACTCGTCTACGGCAAGCCGTGGACGTGGCTCGCGCTGGGAGTGGCGGTGGTGGGGCTGTTGGCGTCGGTGGCACTGGTGTGGCGGGGCGCCCGCGAAGGCTGGGCTTTTGCGTCGATGGTCCTCGTGATCGCCGCGGTGGCCGTGTTGATCTTCGGCTCGATGTACCCGAACCTGTTGCCGTCGACGCTCAACCCCGAGTGGAACGTCACGATCGAGAACGGTTCGTCCACCCCGTACACGTTGCGGATCATGACGTGGGCGTCGCTCGCCCTGCTCCCGTTGGTCATCGGGTACCAGGCGTGGTCGTACTGGGTGTTCCGCAAGCGGATCAGCGCCGAGGAGATCCCGGAATCCATCGGATTGTCGAGGCGCCGGCCCTGACAGAGAACACGCGCGCCCCGATCGACCCGCGACTGTGGCGGGCATCAGCGGCGATGCGTCGGTTCCTGGTCGCCACCACGGTGTGCGGCGTCCTCACCGCGGCCTGCACCATAACGTCGGCGGTGGTGCTCGCCGCAGTCGTGGCCCGGGTGATCACCGACCCGACGTCACGCGAGTTCGACCAGCATGCCGTGCCGATCACAATCCTGTTGGTGCTGTACACCGTTCGCACGCTGGTGCTCTGGCTGCAGAACAGGCTCGCGCAGCGTGGGGCCAGTTCGGTGATCGCCGACCTCACCGACCGCGTACTGAGCACGGCCACCTCGCTGCCGCCGCGCGAACTCAAACGGCGCCGGGACGACGCCGCCATCGTCGTCACCCGTGGGCTGGACGGCCTGCGTCTGTACTTCACGACGTATGTCCCGTCGTTGTTCCTCGCCGCAATCCTCACCCCGGCAACCGCTGCGGTGATCGCACTGTACGACTGGCCGTCGGCCGTGATCGTGCTGATCGCGCTGCCGTTGATCCCGATCTTCATGGTGCTCATCGGGCTGGCGACCGCCGACCGGTCGGCGGCCGCGCTGGCGGCGATGTCGACACTGCAGTCCCGACTGCTCGATCTGGTCGCCGGACTGCCCACCTTGCGGGCTCTGGGGCGGGCGCAGGGTTCAGCTGTGCGCATCGCTGAACTCAGCGCGGCGCATCGTCGCTCGGCGATGGCCACGATGCGGATCGCGTTCCTGTCCGCACTGGTGCTCGAACTGCTCGCGACACTCGGGGTGGCGCTGGTCGCGGTCAGCGTCGGCATGCGACTGGTGTACGGCGAGATGACGCTGACGGTCGGCCTGACGGCGCTGCTGCTCGCCCCGGAGGTGTTCTGGCCGCTGCGCCGCGTGGGTGCGGCGTTTCACTCGGCGCAGGACGGAAAGACCGCGGTGGAAGCGGCTTTTCAGTTCGTCGACGCGGCGGCGGCCCCACCGTCCGGGACGCGCGAGGTGCGGGCACCGCTGACGGTGGAGATCGACGATCCGGACCTGACCGCCCGACCCGGCCGGGTCACCGTCCTGACGGGTCCGAACGGCATCGGCAAGTCCACGTTGTTGCAGGCCGTCCTCGGCCTGGGGCCGGGGCGAATCATCGTCAACGGTGTCGACGTGGCCGAACTGGACCTGCAGCGGTGGTGGTCACAGGTGGCGTGGCTGGCCCAGCGACCCGTACTCGTCCCCGGCACCGTCCTGGACAACCTCGAGTTGTTCGGCCCGCTGCCGGACCTGACGCAGGCCTGCCGGGATGCGGCCTTCGACGGTGTCATCGCCGAACTGCCCGACGGCCTGGACACCGAGATCGGCCGCGGCGGTGTAGGCCTGTCGCTGGGGCAGCGGCAGCGACTCGGACTCGCCCGGGTCCTCGGCTCGGCCGCACCGCTGCTCCTGCTCGACGAACCCACCGCGCATCTCGACCGCCCGACCGAGGATCGGGTGCTGGGAGCCATCAGCCGCCGCGCCGCCCGGGGCGCCACGGTGCTCATAGTCGGGCACCGTGACCCGGTGCTGGCGATCGGGGACGTCGTCGTAGCGATGGGGGCCGCCCATGTCCCGCAGTGAGTTTCGCGCGTGGACCCTTCTGCGACCGCGGTCATCGCGGGTGGCGCTGGCCGTCGCCTTCGGGGTGGGGTCGTTGGGCAGCGCGCTTGCGCTGGCCGGGGTCTCGGCGTGGCTGATCACCAGGGCCTGGGAGATGCCGCCGGTGCTTCACCTGACGGTCGCCGTGGTATGCGTACGCGCGTTGGGCATCTCCCGCGGTGTGCTGGGATACTGCGAGCGGTTGGCTTCGCACGACACCGCGTTACGCGCGGCGGGGTCTGCCCGCGAGCAGCTCTTCCTCCGCCTGGCCACCGGGCCGGAGGATGCCGTCATGCGACGGCACAGTGGTGATCTGGTGGCGCGCATCGGATCCAATGTCGACGAGTTGGCGGACGTCCTGGTGCGCGCCGTGGTTCCCGCCTGCGTCGCCGCGGTACTCGGTGTCGCAGCGGTCGCGGTGATCGCGGTGATCTCGCCCGCGGCCGCCGCTGTGCTGGCCTGCTGCCTGCTGATCGCGGGGGTGCTGGCCCCAGCAGTGTCGGCGCGGTCCGCCGCGGCCGCAGAACGCATTGCGGTCGAACATCATTCGCACCGGGACACCGCGGCGTTGGTTGCGCTCGAACATGCGCCGGAACTGCGGGTGAGCGGCAAGCTGTCCAGCGTGATCGCCGAAGCCGGTGAGGAACAGCGCCGCTGGGGACACGCCATCGATCGCGCCGCCGCGCCGGCGGCGATGGCGGCGGCGGCGCCCACCGCAGCCATGGCAGTCAGCGTGCTGGGCGCACTGCTCGCGGGCATCACCCTGTCGAACACCGTCGCACCGACCACCCTCGCGATCCTGATGCTGCTGCCGCTCTCGGCTTTCGAGGCCACCGCGGTCATGCCCGCTGCCGCCGTCGCTCTGACACGGGCCCGAATCGCCGCGCACCGCCTGATGGCGCTCACCGACGCCGGCGACGACGACGCCCGCCGTCCCGCCGTTGCGCCGCTGAACCTGCGCCCCGGGGACCGTGTCGCCGTCGTCGGCCCGAGCGGCTGCGGCAAAACCACGCTGCTGATGCACACCCCGGGGGTGTTCTTCGCCGAGGACGCACACCTGTTCTCCACGACGGTGCGCGACAACCTTCTGGTCGCCCGCGGTGATGCCACCGATGACGAACTGCGGCAGGCACTTCTGCGCAGCGGACTCGGTGGCTGGCTGGACGGGTTGCCCGAGGGGTTGTCCACGGTGCTCGTCGGTGGTGCTGCGGCGGTATCCGCAGGACAGCGCAGACGACTGCTGCTGGCCAGGGCACTGGTATCGACGGCGACGACGCTGCTCCTCGATGAGCCGACCGAGCACCTCGACGCCTCCGATGCCGACCAGATGATGATCGATCTGCTGACTCCCGGAGCGATGTTCTCCGCGGAGCGCACGGTGGTGGTGGCCACGCATCACCTGCCCGATGGGCTGCCCGACAAAACTGTCTGTACCACGGTGAACCCGGTTCGCTGCGGGTAATCTCACGTTCCATGAGCGAACCGCCGCAGCCTCCCCCGTACGGCGCGTACCCGGGCGGCTATCCGCCACCCCCGTCGCAGTACGGCCCGCAGTACGGCGGGTATCCGCCGCCCGCCCCGGCGGCACCGAAGAACGGCCTGGGCACGGCGTCACTGGTGGTCGCGATCATCTCGCTGTTCTCAGTTGTCGGCGGTGTCGTATTGGGCGTCGTGGCGGTGATCCTCGGATTCCTGGGCCGGGGCCGGGTCAAGCGCGGCGAAGCGAACAACGGCGGCATCGCGATGGCCGGCATCGTCCTCGGCGTGCTGAGCATCGTGGTGTCCGTCGTCGCGATCGCGATCGCGGTATGGGGCTTCAGGGAGGTCGGCGGCACCGACTACGTCGACTGCCTCAGCAGGGCCGGGTCGGATCAGCAGGCGATCGAGGCCTGCGCCGACGAATTCACCCAGCGGGTCGAGGACCAGTTCTCGCTGACGGTCACTCCTACGCCGTAGGGCGACCGGGAAAGTACTTCACGATCCCTTCCTGGACCACGGTGGCCAGCAACCGGCCGGAGCCGTCGAAGAAGTGCCCGCTGCCCAGCCCGCGGGAGTCTGCTGCAACCGGCGAGGTCGTCGAGTACAGCAGCCAATCGTCGAACCGGAACGGCCGGTGAAACCAGACGGAGTGGTTGGTGGTGACCGCGAAGATCCGGTCGTAGCCCCACGACAACCCGTGGGTGGTGATGATCGAGTCGAGCACCGTGGTGTCCGAGGAGTACACCAGGGCTGCCCCGTGGAGAACCGGATCGTCGGGCATGGCACCGCGGGCCTTCATCCAGACCCGGTTGTGGGCGAGGCGCTCCCCTTTGTCACGCATCACCCAGGCCGGGTCGTTGGTGTGGCGCCATTCGATCGGACGCAGTGCGTTGGCGAAGTGCGGCACCACATCCTCGTAGCCGCGCAGCAGATCGTCGATGGGCGGCAGGTTCTCGGGGTCGTCGAGCGGTGGCGCCTCGACGCCGTGCTCGAGTCCTCGGCCACCGGTCAGGTACGACACCATCGCCGAGGTCAGCAACTGCCCCTTCTGCATCACATCCACACGACGGTTGGCGAACCGGCGTTCGTCGCGCAACCGGACGACGTGGAACTCCAGGTCGAGTTCCGGGTCGCCGCCGGCGATGAAGTGCACGGACATCGCACTGGGCGGCAACGGGTTGTCCAGGCTTCGGCCGGCCGCGACGAAAGCCTGCGCCATCATCTGGCCACCGAAGGTACGGATGGGGTTCTTGCTCGGATGGGTGCCGAGGAACAGGCTGTCGTCGAGCCGGTCGAGTTGCAGAATCGCCAGCAGCTCGTCGAAGTCACTCACCGTCGGCTCGCTCCCGGGACTAGACGTCGTCCTCCCCGATGCGGTGGACGTGGATCAGATTCGTGGAGCCTACTGTGCCCGGAGGAGCGCCCGCGACGATGACCACCAGGTCGCCACGCCGGTAGCGCCCCATCTCCAGCATCGACTTGTCCACCTGGCGGATCATGCCGTCGGTGGTCTCGATGTGCGGAACGATGAAGGTCTCCGTGCCCCAGGTCAGCGCGAGCTGGCTGCGGACCTCGGGCAGCGCGGTGAACGCCAGCACCGGCAGCGGTGTGTGCAGCCGGGCGAGGCGGCGCACCGTGTCACCGGACTGGGTGAACGCGACCAGGGCTTTTGCGTCGAGCCGTTCGCCGATGTCACGCGCGGCATACGAGATGACGCCGCGCTTGGTGCGGGGCACGTGGGTCAGTGGCGGGGCTGCCACCGAGTTGTCCTCGACGGCCGAGATGATGCGGGCCATCGTCTTGACCGTCTCGAACGGGAACTTGCCCACCGAGGTCTCGCCCGAGAGCATCACGGCGTCGGCACCGTCGAGCACGGCGTTCGCGACGTCGGACGCCTCGGCGCGGGTCGGGCGGGAGTTCTCGATCATCGATTCCAGCATCTGGGTGGCGACGATGACGGGTTTTGCGTTCTCCCTTGCCATTTGGATGGCACGCTTCTGCACCAGCGGGACTTCCTCGAGAGGAAGCTCCACGCCCAGGTCACCGCGGGCGACCATGATCGCGTCGAAGGCCAGCACGATGGCCTCGAGATTGTCGATCGCCTCCGGCTTCTCGAGCTTGGCGATGACGGGCACGCGGCGGCCCACCCGGTCCATCACCTCGTGCACCAACTCCACGTCGGCGGGCGACCGCACGAACGACAAGGCGACCAGGTCGACACCGAGCCGCAGCGCGAACTCGAGATCGTCGATGTCCTTCTCCGAGAGTGCCGGGGCGGAGACGCTCATCCCGGGCAGCGACATGCCCTTGTTGTTGCTGACCTTGCCGCCCTCTGTGACCGAACACACCACGTCGTTGCCGTCGATGTGCTCCACCACGAGGCCCACGTTGCCGTCGTCGACCAGCACCCGGTCTCCCGGGGAGGCGTCCTGCGCCAGGCGCTTGTAGGTCGTCGACACCCGGTCGTGATTGCCCTCGAAGTCCTCGACGGTGATCCGCACCGTCTCACCGTTGGCCCAGACGACAGGTCCGTCGGCGAACCGGCCCAGCCTGATCTTGGGTCCCTGCAGGTCAGCAAGGATTCCGACGGCATGCCCGGTGACGTCGGAGGCTGCCCGGACCCGCTTGTAGTTCGACTCATGGTCGGCGTAGTCGCCGTGGCTGAAGTTCAGCCTGGCGACATCCATTCCGGACTCGACCAGCTTCCTGACCGCCTCTTCCGAGGCGGTCGCGGGGCCGAGCGTACAGACGATCTTTCCGCGTCTATTCACGGCTGTTGAGCATAGTCGTTAATCGATTCAGACGACGGCCAGCGGAAAGGCACCCGGCCTGACCGGCGCGGGAAGGTCGGACTCTCCCATCAGGAAACTGTCCACGGCATGTGCGGCGCTGCGGCCCTCCGCAATCGCCCACACGATCAGCGACGCACCGCGATGGGCGTCGCCACACACGAACACCCCGGGGGCGTCTGTCTGCCAGTCCTGACCACACGGCAGCGCACCGCGCCGGTTGAGCGTCAGCCCGAGTCCGTCCAGCAGCGGCATGTGGTCGACACCCTCGAATCCGATCGCCAACAGGGCCAACTCGCACGGAATCTCCAACGAGTCCCCGACGGGCACGATGTGGCGGCGGCCGGTGTCGTCGCGTTCGACCTTCACCTCGGCGATCTCCATCGCCCGCAGGTTGCCCTGCTCGTCGCCGATGAAGCGCTGCACCGCCACCTGGTACCGGCGGTCGCCGCCCTCGGCGTGGGCGGGCGACAGCCGGGTGCGCAGCACGATCGGCCACGTCGGCCACGGCGAGCGCGAGTCGTCGCGCAACTCCGGTGGTTCCGGGTTGTAGTCGAGTTGGGTCACCGACGCGGCGCCCTGCCGGTGGGCGGTGCCCAGACAGTCGGCACCGGTGTCACCGCCGCCGATGATCACGACGTGCTTGCCGGCGGCGCTGATCTCACTGGGACCGTCGCCTTCACATTCCTTGTTGGCGGGCACCAGGTGCTCCATCGCCAGGTGCACGCCGTTGAGGTGTCGTCCCTCCACGTCGTTGTCACGTGCGCGCAGCGCCCCGACGGCAAGAACCACCGCATCGTGCTGCGCCCGTAGCTGTTCGATGGTCAGGTCGACGCCCACCTCACAATCGGTGACAAAACGTGTTCCCTCGGCCCGCATCTGGGCGAGTCGCTGGTTCAGACCCGACTTCTCGAGCTTGTACTCGGGGATGCCGTAACGCATCAGTCCGCCGATCCGGTCGTCACGCTCGTAGACGGTGACGTCGTGGCCCGCGCGGGTGAGCTGCTGGGCTGCGGCCAGCCCGGCGGGGCCGGAGCCGACGACTGCCACGCGCTTGCCGGTGGAGATCGCCGCGGGCTGCGGTTCGATGAGGCCGTCCATCCACGCCTGGTCGACGATCGTCTGCTCGATGCGTTTGATCGTCACGCTGCCGCCGGTCTGCTCCTCGGCGATCGACAGCACACACGCGGCCTCACACGGCGCAGGGCACAACCGGCCGGTGAACTCCGGGAAGTTGTTCGTCGCGTGCAGCCGATCGCTGGCCGCGTCCCAGCGTCCCCGGCGGACCAGGTCGTTCCACTCCGGGATCAGGTTGCCCAGCGGGCAGCCGGCGGTTCCGGAGTGGCAGAAGGGAATTCCGCAGTCCATGCAGCGACGGGCCTGCTGGGACACCTCGCCGGCTCGCTGGTGCGGATCCTGCTGTTCGTACACCTCCCGCCAGTCGCCGACCCGTTCGTCGACAGGGCGCTTGGTGGCGTCGATGCGGTGTACCTCGAGAAACCCATGTGGATCAGCCACGGCTTGCCTCCATGATCGCTGCGTCGACGTCGCGGCCCTCGGCCTTGGCCATCCGGGTGGCCTGAAGCACCCGCTGGTAGTCGCGCGGCATGACCTTGGTGAACAGCGCACTGCGCCTCGGCCAGTCCGACAGCAACGACGTCGCCACCGTGCTGCCGGTGTAGCGGGCGTGCTGGGTGACCACCTCGCGCAACCACAGCAGGTCCTCGGGTTCGAGGCGCTGCAGTTCCACCATGTCGGCGTTGACCCGCTTGGAATCCAGGCCCAGAACGAACGCGATGCCGCCCGACATCCCTGCGGCCATGTTGCGGCCGACCTTGCCCAGCACCACGACCCGGCCGCCCGTCATGTACTCGCAGGCGTGATCGCCCACACCCTCCACCACGGCCAGTGCCCCGGAGTTGCGGGCGGCGAACCGCTCCCCCGCCTTCCCCCGCAGGTACACCTCGCCCGCGGTGGCGCCGTAGAGCAGCGTATTGCCGGCAATCACATTGTCCTCAGGCACGAAGAGCACGTCGTCTTGCGGTTTGACGATCACCCTCCCACCCGAAAGCCCCTTGCCCACATAGTCGTTGGCGTCACCGATGAGTTCCATCGTGACGCCCGGCGGGAGGAACGCGCCGATCGACTGGCCCGCGGAGCCCGTGAGGGTGACGTGGATGGTGTCATCCGGTAAGCCCTGGGCGCCGAAGCGCCGGGTGACCTCGCTCCCGAGAAGCGTCCCGACCGTGCGGTTGACGTTGCGGACGGGCAACTCGAGCCTCACCGGATGGGCGTCCTCGAGCGCTCCCTCGGCAAGCTGGATGAGGGTCCGATCGAGTGCGTGGTCAAGGCCGTGGTTCTGGTCCCGGACCCGCCTGCGCTGGGTCAGTTCGACACCGTGGGCATCGGTGGGTATCGCGAAGATCGGGCTCAGGTCCAGACCCTTGCTCTTCCAATGGGCCACCCCCATGTCGGTGTCCAGCATCTCGGCGTGTCCCACCGCTTCGTCGAGACTGCGGAACCCCAACTCGGACAGGTACTTGCGGATGTCCTCGGCGATGAACCGGAAGAAGTTCTCGACGAACTCCGGCTTGCCGTTGAACCGCGCCCTGAGTTCCGGATTCTGCGTCGCGACGCCCACCGGGCAGGTGTCGAGGTGGCAGACGCGCATCATGATGCAGCCCGCCACGACCAGTGGTGCGGTGGCGAACCCGTACTCCTCGGCACCGAGCAGTGCGGCGACGATGACGTCACGCGCCGTGCGCATTCCACCGTCGCACTGGACGGTGATCCGGTCACGCAGGCCATTGAGCACCAGGGTCTGCTGGGTGTCGGCCAGCCCGATCTCCCACGGCGCGCCGGCATGTTTGAGGCTGGTCAGCGGCGCTGCGCCGGTGCCGCCGTCGTACCCGGAGATGAGCACCACATCGGCGTGCGCCTTGGACACCCCCGCCGCGACCGTGCCGACCCCGACCGAGCTCACGAGCTTGACGTGGATGCGGGCATCGGAGTTGGCGTTCTTCAGGTCGTGGATCAACTGTGCGAGATCCTCGATCGAGTAGATGTCGTGGTGCGGCGGCGGGGAGATCAGTCCCACACCCGGAGTGGAGTGCCGGGTCTTGGCGATGTTGGGGTACACCTTGTAGCCCGGAAGCTGACCGCCCTCACCGGGTTTGGCGCCCTGGGCCATCTTGATCTGGATGTCGGTGGCGTTGACCAGGTAGTCGCTGGTCACTCCGAAACGCCCGGATGCCACCTGCTTGACCGCGCTGCGGCGCGTCGGGTCGTAGAGGCGGTCCACATCCTCCCCGCCTTCGCCGCTGTTGGATCGGCCACCGAGCGCGTTCATCGCGACGGCCATCGTCTCGTGCGCTTCGGCCGAGATCGACCCGTAGCTCATCGCCCCGGTGTTGAACCTCGTGACGATCGATTCGACCGACTCGACCTCCTCGAGGGGCACCGGCTCGCGCAGGTCCTTGCGGAAATCGAAGAGTCCGCGCAGTGCGCCGCCCTCGCGGGCGAGTCGGTTCACCTCATCCGAGTAGTTCTGGAAGACCTCGTAGCGACCGGTGCGCGTCGAATGCTGAAGCAGGAAAACCACTTCCGGGGTGAAGAGGTGTAGCTCGCCCTCACGCCGGAACGCGTACTCCCCTCCGACCTCCAGCCGCCGGTGCACCCGCTCGGTGGGGTTCTCCGGATAGGCACGGCGGTGACGGAGCTTGACCTCCTCGGCGATGACCTCGAGGCCGATTCCCCCGAGCTGGGTGGGCGTGCCGCTGAAGTACTCGTCGATGACGTCCCTGTTGATGCCCACCGCTTCGAAGGCCTGTGCGCCGGTGTAGGAGGCGACGGTGGAGATGCCCATCTTGCTCATCACCTTCATCACGCCCTTGCCGAGCGCTTTGAGGTAGTTGCGGACCGCGGTGGCCGCCTCGATGCCGGTGAGTTCCCCCTCGCGGATGAGATCCTCGATGGACTCGAAGGCCAGGTACGGGTTGACCGCGGCGGCGCCGAAGCCGATCAGCATGGCGATGTGGTGGACCTCTCGGGCATCACCCGACTCGACGACCAATGCCACCGCCGTGCGCTCTTTGGTGCGTACCAGGTGGTGGTGTATCGCCGACACGGCAAGCAGTGACGGAATCGGCGCTTTGGTGTGGTCGGAGTCGCGGTCCGAGATCACCAGTGTGCGCGCACCTTTGGCGATTGCCTCGCAAGCCCGCAGCCTGAGGTCCTCGAGAGCTTCGGACAGACCTTCACCGCCGCGTTCGACGTCGTAGAGAGCCCGCAGGACCGCAGTGCGCAGACCGGGCTGTTCTCCGTCGTCGTTGATGTGGACGATCTTGTTCAGTTCGTCGTTGTCCAGCACCGGCCAGCGCAGCATGATCTGGCGACATGACGCCGCAGTGGGTTCGAGCAGATTGTGCTCAGGACCCATGACCCGCGACATCGAGGTGACCACTTCCTCGCGGATCGCGTCCAACGGCGGGTTGGTCACCTGGGCGAAGAGTTCGACGAAGTAGTCGTAGAGAAGCTTGGAGCGCTGTGACAGCACCGCGGTGGGCGTGTCGGTCCCCATCGATCCCAATGGCTCGGCACCCGAGGCCGCCATCGGGGTGAGCAGGATGCGCAGGTCCTCCTCGGTGTAGCCGAACGCGACCTGGCGTCGGACCACCGACTCGTGGTTGGGCTGGACTCGGGCCCGATCGGGCAGCGTCTTGAGATCGAGAAGACCGGCGTGCAGCCATTCGCCGTACGGTTCGGCCTCGGCGAGTTGCTCTTTGACCTCGTCGTCGGAGACGATGCGGCCGGCTGCCGTGTCGATCAGGAACATCTTGCCCGGCTGCAACCGACCCTTGGCGACGACCTGCGCGGACGGCACATCCAGCACGCCGCTCTCGCTGGCCAGGATGATCCGGTCGTCGATCGTGCGCCACCACCGTCCCGGACGTAATCCGTTGCGATCCAGCACAGCTCCGACGAGTGTCCCGTCAGTGAAGGTGACACAGGCAGGCCCGTCCCAGGGCTCCATCAGCGAAGCGTGGAACTGCCAGAAGGCCCGCTCGGCGGGATCCATCGTGGTGTTGTTCTCCCACGCCTCGGGAATCATCATCAACACGGCATGGGGCAGGCTGCGGCCACCGAGATGCAGCAGCTCGAGAACCTCGTCGAACGAGGCCGAGTCAGAGGCCTTCGGCGTGCAGATGGGCGAAAGCCTGCTCATGTCACCAGGGATGCGGGCACTGCCGAGCATGGCTTCACGGGCGTGCATGCGGTTGCGATTGCCGCGCACGGTGTTGATCTCGCCGTTGTGCGCGACGAAGCGGAACGGGTGCGCCAGCGGCCAGGACGGGAAGGTGTTCGTCGAGAAGCGGCTGTGCACGATCGCGATGGCACTGACACAGCGGTCGTCGCGCAGGTCCGGAAAGTATTGGGGCAGCTGCATTGTCGTGAGCATGCCTTTGTAGACCATGGTGCGGGCCGACAGGGACGGGAAATAGACGCCGGTGCGCTCAGCACGCTTTCGCATCGGATACACACGGCGATCGAGATCCACACCACCGAGGTGGTGGCCGGGTGCTGCGACGAACAGCTGTGACATGTGCGGCATGCAGCCCAGCGCCGTCACGCCGACTTCAGCACCCTCGGGGTCGACGGGCACGTCGCGCCAGCCGAGCACCTCGAGCCCCTCCTCCGCGGCGATGGCCTCGACGGATTCACGTGCCGCCGTGCGGGCGACCTGATCCTGGGGCAGGTAGCAGGTGCCGGCAGCGAAGGTGTTGGTGCCGTCGGCCGCAGTAGGCGGCAGGTCGAAATCGACGACGTCGCGCAGCAGGTCGACAGGCAGCTGGATCAGGATGCCGGCCCCGTCGCCGCTGTTGGGTTCTGCGCCCGCTGCGCCGCGGTGTTCGAGGTGCTCGAGCGCGGTGAGACCGTCCGCGACGATCGAGTGCGAACGCCGACCCCGGATATCGGTGACCATGGCAACACCGCACGAGTCCGACTCGTTGTCGGGGTCGTACAAGCCTTGAGGTTCGGGCAATGCCGAAAAAAGCATGGACATGGGCCTCCGCAGTCCTGAAATTCCTTGTCAGGGACTGCACCGGCCCGTCGTGCGAGTGTATCAGCGCAGCGCGTTGGCTACCCGTCGAGAATCGTCGGGACCAGCGGGAATCCGGGCAGATTCCGGACAATCGTCCACGTCACCGTCGCGGCGATGATGACAACGAACGCCGGTGGGTTGAGCACCGGTTTCCCCTTGCTGCGCCTCACCAGCACCCAGGCCAACAGGAGCGGAAGCCCGACGAGGAGAAAGGCATTGTCGACCAGGGCGGCGGCCAGGTCACCGTGAAGGATGTCGTAGGTCATCCGCAACCCGCCGCAGGCAGGGCAAAGCAGGCCTGTCAGCGCCTGGAACGGACACGGCGGGAAGACGAAACTGGGGCTGTGTGGATTGCCGATCCCGATGTAGGCGAGGCTCCCCACCACCAGCGCTCCCGTGCCGAGGGCGCCGATCCGTTGGTTGGTGCTAAGTGCCATCACGGAGCGGGCGCCCGTCCGGATCCCGCACCTTGTCGGTGAGGATCAGAACGGCGTCGATGATGCCCCAGATGACCGCACCGATGCCGCAGGTGAGAATTCCGACGACGAGCTGGGCGATGCCCAGGCCCGTGTACCCGAGGTAGATGCGCCCGATACCGACCAGGCCGAGCAGCCCGAGCAGCTGCAGTAGTCCGGAGACCACCTTGGACTTCTCCGAGAAGGGTTCGCCGGTCATCGGATGCCGACCGTAGGGCGCCGAGGGGTCGGCGTAGGCGGGCGGGTATTGGCCTGGCGGCGGCCCATATTGCCCTGGTGGCGGCGGATACTGCCCGGGCGGGGGGAACTGGCCAGGCGGCGGGTATCCCTGCTGCTGCGATGGAGGCAAGTACGAATTGCCACCCTCGTTGCCACTGAACTGGGGCTCCGTCATGCGTCCAGCATGCCAGACCACCCACCCGTCAGAAAGGCGGCGGTTCGTAGGTGGCGGCAAGCCAGGCTTGATGGTCACGTTCGAGTTGGGCGTTGATCTCGAGACGTCGTTGACGTTCCCGTTTGATCCGCGCCGCGCGCTCCTGACCGCGAGTGCGTCGACGTTTTGGCATCTTCGCCCCTCGATCGGCCGACGACCCCGTCGGCATCGATGCCGCCACCGCCGCAGTGGGCTGAGCCAGGGCCGGGAACAGCGCCGCTCCGTGCGCCTCGGTGGTGTACGTGTGCCCGGTCGGCGCCGTCAACACAACGCTGCCATCGGGGCGCTGGGCATCACTCCACCCCGTCGGGCCCGTGTAGAACGTCTTCACGATGTGGTGGGTTCTACAGTATGCCTTGAGGTCAGAGGCGTGGGTCGCTCCGAAGGGCCACGGCATGGTGTGGTCGAGGTCGCAGTCCGCCACGGGTGCGTCACAACCCGGCCACCGGCATGTCAGGTCGCGCCACCGCACGAAATCGGCCAGCGCCGACGACGGCCGATAGCCCTTCTCCGGCTCGCTGCCGGGTGCAGCCACCGGTTTTATCGTCGCGCCGGTAGCGAGTTCGCGCACGGACTCAGCCGGCAGGATCCCGAATCCCGGCAGATAGCCAGGATCATCGCCAGTCCCGTCCACTGTGGCGCGCTCAGCCAAGACGTGGATTACCACGTCGGCTGCCGAATCCCGCAGTACCGACGCAGGGCATTCGGAGGATCCGCACCGGCAAACCAGCGAGCCTTCCTGGCGGCCCAGTGCTCCACACGCATCCGCACGCCGCTGCGAATTTGTGCGCGGGTCATTCGGGCACACCGAGTTGGCCAACACGTCCAGTCGCTTGTCCAGGGCCGACGCGTCCGCAGCGTTGAGGACGCCTCCGGCGAAGGCCATGCCGGGGACGTGCGGCGTGAGCTCGAAGTAGCGGTGGTCCTTGACCACCGGCGGAACCCGCACCGCAGCCTCGTCGAACTTCGCCACCCATAGGTCGAGCCGATCGCGCAGCTTGTTGTTGGACAGCCGCATCCACCCCGGCGCCCGCGCGGCCATCGCCTTATCAACCGCGACGAGCACAGCGTCATCGACATTGTCGGTACGCGCCATGATCGCCGACACCATCCGGTAATCGATGGCGCCGGTGATGAACACCGCAGCCACCTTCGGCAACCGCTCGTGTAACGCCACCGCGGCTTGCACCTGACCGCTCGCCCGCGCCCGACTGATGTTCTGTGCCGCCGACACCTCGGCCGCGACCGCGACGGTCGCATCACACAGCCACAGCTTCCGCGCGGCATAGTCGCGAGCCCGCTGGGCGTGCAGCGCCGCAACCGCCGCCAACCGCTGAGCAATTGCCACCGATTCCGCGCGAGCGGCAGCGCTCATCACGTCGATGAGCTCAGCCGCCGGACGATCTTCGAACATACATTCGATTATGAACTAGGGGTCGGACATTGGAGCCATGTCTCAAGACATCGGTGACAGTTTGTGTATCAGGACTTCGGTGACGGTTGTCTGGTTTTGGGGCGTGGGCCGCGGGGTCGGCCACGCCGCTGAGCACATACTCGGTCGCGTCGAGTTTCCAGCACGCATCGGGGCCGGGTAGACGAGCCGCCGCCATGCCGAGCGGGGCTTCTTCTTGGGCTCAAGGCGAGCCACGCCCGCCTCCCGGATGTGCGTCTTCTCGTGCACGCTGATCGGTACGTGGTCCAGGCCGGAGGCTTCCAGAGCGGCACGCACCGCCAGAGCGCGTTGTTTGGCTTCATCGCTCAACTTCGACGGGCTCGACTTCGGTCGTCGGGTCTTGGGTTCGAGCACCGCGGCGGCCCGTCGGTCGTGGCGCGCTTGCGCAACTCGTAGAACGACTTTCGGGAGAGTCCGTGCTCGGCGCAGAACGTCGAGACCGCCCCAGCGGCGCGTCATCAGGCCACTGCGAGATCGCCAGGCGCACGACAGGATCGATGGGCTCATTAACGGCCACCCCCAGAGCTTCTGCGCAGAAGACTTACCACCAAGTCCGCCCAAAGTGTCACCGATGTCCTTATGCAGAACTGTCACCGATGTCCAGACGCATCACACCAGACATTTTCAGTCAGCCGGGCCGGCCGAACCAAGCTCGAACCGAACGGTCCGATACCGTCTTACGCGGACGAATTCAGCGCTGCGCCCATCTCCCAGTTCGCCTCGGCGTCGCCGGGTTCCTGACGAAGCGGACTCAACACGAGATCAGTCGCACCAACGTCGAGATATCGCCGCAGCTGCCGAGATACCTGCTCCACCGTGCCGACCGCAGCCAGCTCAGCCGCCCTGGAGACTCCCTCGCGAGCGATCACTTTCTGATATGACGGGATGGTGTCGTAAAAGGCCAATTCGCTTTCCGCCCAAGCCCTGCCGGCATCTACATCATCGGTGACCAGCACCGGCACCATTGCAAAGGTGCGCGGGGCCGGGCGGCCGGCATCCGCGGCTGCTTTCGCGATCGTCGGCACGATGAACTCACCCACCGTGCGCGGTCCAGCCAGATACGGCAGCGTGCCATCGGCCAGCTCACCTGTGATCTGCAAAGCTTTGGGCCCCATGGCCGCTACGTAGATCGGGATCGGCGTGCCCCCTGCTACGGTAACCGGCCATTGCGGGCCCGAGCTGATCTGCTCACCCTGGAAGTCGACCACACCCGTGTCGAAGATCGACCGCAAAACCGTGAGGTGCTCGCGCAGCCGCTGGATGGTGTTCGTCCAAGAGGTACCGAATGCTGCCCGCTCGACATCGGGTGCTCCGAGACCCAACCCGAGACTGAAATTACCGTGGGTGGCAGCCTGAGCGGTCTGCGCCGCAGAGGAGATGAGCAGCGGATGACGGGGATTGATCGGCACCACCGACGTGCCCACACCGAGTCCCGGCACCGCCGCACCCACCAAGCCGGCCAGTGCGATTGCGTCGTGGTCGGCCATTTGCGGGACCCAGAGCTGTCGCACTCCGGCGGCATAGGCGCGGCGGGCTTGATCGATGGCGTCATCGACGCCGTTGACGGCGGAGGGATTTAGCTTGAGGACAACTCCAGTCGGCACTACTTGGCCAACCACCACCGACCGGTTGTTATTTCCGTCGATGTCGACTCAACCTACACACTGCTCATCTACTTGAGTGGACTATCGGTTGTGCAAATTCTGAGGATCACCCAAAGCGGCCCGAGGATGTCCGGATCAGCGGCCTCTACGGCGACGGAGCCACTGGCGCACTCTGCCGCCACTCTCGAATCTGCCTGTGTCGGAGGGAGACTCAGCGGGCACCGACGACTCGGCGGAGTCAGATCCGTCGAGCTCGTTCTCAACCTCAGCGTTCAATGCTTCGGCAACCGAGGCGCCCTCAACTGCGACCTGCTGTGGATCGACGACGTCTTCGACAACGCCGGCATCCGACTCGATTGACTCGCCCGCGTCGGCAATCTCCTCGAGCCCGGACTCCGCCGACTCGGCGTCGATCTCAGCGGCCAGCGCCTCCGCCACCGAGGCGCCCTCGACCGCAGCAACCGGATCGTCGGCATCACCCGTCTCGGCTTCAGTTACAGCTTCCTCGGATGCCTCCGTCTCGGCCCCGGCGTCGTCGTCCTCTACCGCCTCGGCATCGTCTCCGTCGGGCTCGGCCTCGACTTCGGCGGCCAGCTCCTCGGCTGCAGACTCGCCCGCAACCGCATCCTCATGCACAACAGACGCATCCTCGATGGCCTCAGCCACCTCGTCACCCTCAACCGAACCCAGACCTTCGGCCCCAGCTCCCGGCTCGCCGCCGTCTACTGCCTCGACATCGTCACCAACGGGATCGGAAACCTCAGGCTCGGCCTCGACTTCGGCGGCCAGGTCCTCGGCTGCAGACTCGCCCGCAATCGCATCCTCTTGCACGATAGCTGCGTCCTCGATGGCCCCAGCCACCTCGTGGCCCTCAACCGAACCCAGAGCTTCCGCCTCGGCACCCCCGACGGCCCCGGCCTCAACAACGGGCTCAGATACCTCAGGCTCAGCCTCGACCTCAGTCGCTGAATCTTCGGCCACCTCGACGCCCTCAACCGAACCCAGACCCTCGACCCCGGTTCCCGGCTCGCCGCCCTCCACCGCCTCGGCATCGCCTTCTGCGACCTCTGCCTCGCCATCGGCATCGACCGACTCAGCCTCGACCTCGGCCGCCAAGTCCTCAGCAGCAGACTCACCCTCAAGCGCATCCACATGCACAACCGACGCGTCCTCGACAGCCTCGGCCACCTCGACGCCCTCAACCGAACCCAGACCCTCGACCCCGGTTCCCGGCTCGCCGCCCTCCACCGCCTCGGCATCGCCTTCTGCGACCTCAGCGTCGTCATCAACAGTCTCGGCATCGGCATCGTCTACACCCGACTCAGACTCGACCTCCGCGGCCAACTCTTCGGCAGCAGACTCGCCCTCGACCGCATCCTCATGCACAACAGCCGCATCTTCGACAGCCTCAGCCACCTCGACGCCCTCAACCGAACCCAGACCCTCGGCCCCAGCTCCCGGCTCGTCGTCCTCTACCGCCTCGGCATCGTCAACACCAGGCCCAGACACCTCGGGCTCAGACTCGACTTCGGCGGCCAACTCCTCGGCAGCCGAGCCATCCTCGCTGGCATCGGCCGCCCCATCGCCTTCTGCGACCTCAGCGTCGTCAACAGCCTCAGCGCCGTCAACAGCCTCGGCATCGTCTAAACCGGGCTCAGCCTCGACCTCGGCGGCCAACTCCTCAGCAGCGGACTCGCCCTCGACCGCATCCTCATGCACAACAGACGCATCCTCGACAGCCTCGGCCACCTCGACGCCCTCAACCGAACCCAGGCCCTCGGCCCCAGCTCCCGGCTCGTCACCCTCCACCGCCTCGACACCCTCGGCGTCAGGCTCGGCGTCGACATCAGCCGCCAATTGTTTCGCGTCGGATCCACCCGCCACAGCAGCGTCGTGGACCACCGATGCTCCTGAGAATGTTCCAGCCATCTCGTCGCCCTCGACCGAACCCAGACCGCTGGAATCAACATCCGAACCGTCGAGCTCGTCAGCAGCCTCGTCCTCGGCGACTGCTTCGGCTTCCACCGACTCCGAGTCCTCCGTCGCAGCTTTGGTTTCGAGGCTCTCAGCCTCGACGTCCGCAGCGAGAGCCTCGGCTTCGATCCCGGCCGCAACCGCGTCGTCGTGGACCACCGACGCGCCGTCGACAGCGCCGGCGACTTCATCACCCTCAACCGAACCCAGGCCACCTGTATCGGCGGATTCCGCCTCCAGTTCAGCGGCCAGAGCTTCGGTCTCGGCGGCGTCGGCTACCGACTGCTCGTCGTCCTCTTCTGCAGCCTTGGCGGCCGCGACAACACCGGTCGTTGAGGCGGCGACCACCAGATCCTTGGCCAACTCCTCGACGACGCTGTCGTCGTCCGCATCAGCGGTTTGTTTGCCTCGCAGCGTCGCGGGATCCTCACGGCCCTTCGGCGCCGACATGACGTATACGACCGCGCCGATGAAAACGAACGTCGCCGTGAAAGCGTTGATTCGGATTCCTGCGAGCAGGGTGGCGGTATCGCTGCGCATCAGTTCGATCCAGAACCGCCCGACGCAGTAGCCCGCGACATACATCGCGAACAGCCGGCCGTGCCCGATCCGGAACTTGCGGTCGATGACGATCAGCGCCGCGAAAATCAGCAGGTTCCACAGCAACTCGTACAGGAAGGTGGGATGGACGACTTCGACCAATTGGCCGGTCGAGACCCCGTTGAGCGAGTCGAGCACGCCGTTGGCATTGCGGCGCTCGTAGATCTCCAGGCCCCATGGCACCGTCGTGGGACGGCCGTAGAGCTCCTGATTGAAGTAGTTTCCGAGACGACCGATCGCCTGGGCGAGAACGATTCCCGGCGCGATCGCGTCTCCGAATGCGGGTAGCGGTATCCCGTTCCGCCGGCAGGCGATCCAGGCACCGACGGCGCCCAGTGCGACAGCGCCCCAGATGCCGAGACCACCGTCCCAGATCCTCAGCGCCGCGGCGAAGCCTGCGCCGTCCTCCCCGAAGTAGGTGCGCCAGTCGGTGAGGACGTGATAGAGGCGGCCACCGATGAGTCCGAACGGCACCGCCCACAGGGCGACGTCGTAGATGACGCCGGGTTCACCTCCCCTGGCCACCCAGCGCCGGTCGCCGAGCACCAACGCGGCGATGATTCCGGCGACGATGCACAGGGCGTAGGCGCGCAGCGGCAGGGGCCCTAACTGCCAGACACCCTGCGCCGGACTCGGGATGTATGCCAGAACGGTCGTCGTCACGCAGTGATCCTCTGCCGCACTCCGTGGGCCAGTTCCTCGGTCAGTGACCGCAGAGCGGGGATACCGTCCTTGAGCGCGGACACCAGCGCCGAGCCGACGATGACTCCGTCGGCGTAGGCGCCGATCTCGGCTGCCTGCTCACGGGACCGCACCCCGAGGCCGACCCCGACCGGGATGTCGGAGATCTCCCTGACCCTGCTGACCAGCTCCGGCGCGGCGTTCGACACGGCGTCGCGCGCCCCGGTGACCCCCATCGTCGATGCTGCGTAGACGAACCCGCGGGACGCCTGCACGGTCTCGGCCAACCGCTGCGGAGTCGACGACGGCGCCACCAGGAAGATCCTGTCCAGGTCGTGCGCCTCAGAGGCCTCCAGCCACTGCTGCGCCTCATCCGGGATCAGATCCGGGGTGATCATCCCGAGTCCGCCCGCCGACGCGAGGTCACGGGCGAAAGAGTCGACGCCCTTGCGCAACACCAGGTTCCAGTACGTCATCACGACTGCGCGGCCACCGGCATTGCTGATCGCCTCGACCGCGCGCAACGTATCGCTCACCCGGACACCGCTGCTCAACGCCGCCTCCGTGGCCGCCGCAATGGTGGGTCCGTCCATCCCCGGATCGGAGTACGCGATACCGACCTCGACCAGATCGCATCCCGATTCGACGAGTGCGGTCATCGCCGAGATCGAGGTGTCCACATCGGGAAATCCGGTGGGCAGATACCCGATCAGCGCTGACCGCCCTTCGTCGCGACAGGAGTCGAAGAGACTCGCCAGCCGACTCACGGTGCGTCTCCGAGTAGGCCGAACCACTTGGCCGCCGTCTCGACGTCTTTGTCGCCGCGGCCAGAGAGGTTCACCAGGATGATCGAGCCAGGCCCTAGCTCCGAGCCGAGCTTCAGCGCTCCGGCAACGGCATGGGCAGACTCGATGGCCGGGATGATCCCCTCGGCACGACTCAACAGCGACAGTGCGTCCATCGCCTCGGTGTCGGTGATCGGTTCATAGCGGGCCCTACCCACGTCCTTGAGCAGCGCATGCTCGGGCCCGACCCCTGGATAGTCCAAACCCGCAGAGATCGAGTGGGATTCGACGGTCTGGCCGTCCTCGTCCTGCAGCAGATAGGAGTACGAACCCTGGAAAGCGCCCGGCGACCCTCCGGTGAATGTGGCTGCGTGCCTGCCGGTTTCGACGCCGTCGCCGGCCGCCTCGTAGCCGACCAGGCGCACTCCCGGGTCGTCGATGAACGCGTGGAAGATACCGATCGCGTTGGATCCGCCCCCCACACAGGCGACGACCGCCTCGGGCAACCGGCCCGCCTGATCCAGCATCTGTGCGCGGGCCTCGAGTCCGATCACCCGCTGGAAGTCGCGCACCATCATCGGGAACGGATGCGGCCCCGCCGCCGTACCGAAGCAGTAGTAGGTTTCGTCGGCGTTGGTCACCCAGTCCCGGAACGTCTCGTTGATCGCGTCCTTGAGGGTCTTGGATCCGGACTCGACCGGTACCACCGTCGCACCCAGCAGTCGCATCCGAGCCACGTTGAGCGCTTGGCGCGCGGTGTCGACCGCACCCATGTAGATCACACACTCCAGACCCAGCAGCGCACATGCCGTTGCCGAGGCCACCCCGTGCTGGCCTGCGCCTGTCTCGGCGATCACCCTGGTCTTGCCCATTTTGCGGGCCAGCAGGGCCTGACCGAGAACGTTGTTGATCTTGTGAGATCCGGTGTGGTTGAGGTCTTCTCGCTTCAGAAAGATCCGGGCCCCGCCGGCATGCTCGCTGAGTCGCTCGGCCTCGTACACCGGGGACGGACGCCCGGTGTAGTGCTTCTGCAGTCGATCCAGTTCATCGAGGAAGGTCTGGTCGCCGCGGGCTTTCTCATAGGCCGCGGTGACCTCCTCGATGACGGCCATCAGCGCCTCGGGGACATACCGGCCGCCGTACGCGCCGAAATGTCCCCGTGCGTCGGGGTCATGGGCGGTGGGTTCGGCCACGGCCGCACTGGCGCGCGGTAGTTCGGGGCCGGCGTGTTCGGCCACTTAACGTGAGGGTTTCGGGCAGGACGGATGGGTGCCTGCGGTGACCAGGTCCGCGACGGCGCTACGCGGGTCCCCGCTGGTGACCAGTCCCTCGCCGACGAGGACTGCGTCGGCGCCGGCACCGGCATAGGCCAGCAGGTCGGCGGTACCCCGAACCCCCGACTCGGCGATCCGGATGACGTTGCTCGGCAGACCCGGCGCGATCCGTGCGAAGCAGTCCCGGTCGACTTCGAGGGTCTTGAGGTCGCGCGCGTTCACACCGATCACCGAGGCGCCGGCCTGCAGTGCGCGGTCCGCCTCCTCCTCGGTGTGAACCTCGACGAGTGCCGTCATACCCAGCGACTCGGTGCGCTCGAGCAGCGACTCCAGCGCGGGTTGTTCGAGCGCCGCGACGATGAGCAACAGCATGTCGGCACCATGGGCCCGGGCCTCGTGGATCTGGTACGGCCAGATGATGAAGTCCTTGCGCAGCACCGGAATCGACACCGCGGCACGAACCGCGTCCAGGTCGTCGAGCGAGCCGTTGAAGCGACGCTGCTCGGTCAGCACGCTGATCACCCGAGCGCCACCGTCCTGGTAGGCGCGGGCGAGCTTCGCGGGGTCTGCAATCGACGCCAACTCGCCACGCGACGGGCTGGCCCGCTTCACCTCGGCGATGACCCCGATGCCCGGTGCGCGCATGGCGGTCATCACGTCGATCGGCTTGGGGGCGTTCTTGGCCCGCTCCTTGACCTCCGCCAGGCTCACAACGGCCTCGCGGGCAGCAACGTCGGCGCGGACTCCTTCGAGAATAGAGTCGAGGACGGTCGCCGAACCCATAGGTGTCGCTTCCCTTCCCCTTACGGCCGCTTGATTCCTAACGAAGGGTAGTCGCCACCACGCCACCGTCGATCACCGCCCCTTGTTGTCTGTGTTGGTCGGGTCCCGCCCCTCGTCGAGGGCATCCCAGATCATCCGCTCCGACATCGCGGTCGCCGGTTGATCGGTCTCCGTCGACGGACGACGGACGTAGCGCTGGGTGTCGGATCGACCCTTGGTCGACGACCGCATCAGCAGCACTGCACCCAGAAGCGACAGCGCTGCCGCCACCAGCGTGACGACGGCGCCACCATAGTGGCGCTCGGTGCCGAGCAGGTCGGCCACCGGCACCTCGGCCAGCTGAGCGGCTCGGACCCCGACGTCCACGGTCACCCACAGGCTGATCGCCAGGTACCCCATTCCGACGCTCGCCGCCGCCACCAGCACCGCCAGCGACCGCAACAACCACCCGCGCACGGCCAGCGCCGCGACCGCGGCCGCCGCCACCAGTAGTGCCAGGGGGATGAGCGCCGTCGACCACGTCGCTCCGGAGAGATCAGCCGATCTCGGATGCCCCAGTCCGTCGAACGAGCTGACCTTCACCCAGGTCAGCTGCGACGCCGCCCACAGGGCCGCCGCGGCGAGCGCCAGGGAGAGCTGAGCGACGCGGATCATGGTTCGCTCAACGTTTCGGCCGCCGCGATCGCACTCAACACCGCGCGGGCCTTGTTGGCCGCCTCGTTGTATTCGTAGGGACCGTTGGAATCGGCGACGACGCCGCCTCCGGCCTGTACATAGCCTGTGCCGTCGCGCATCAGGGCCGTTCGGATCGCGATCGCGAAGTCGGCATTGCCCGCGAAGTCGAGATACCCGAGGACACCGCCGTAGAGCCCGCGGCGGGTCTTCTCGACCTCCTCGATCAACTCCATCGCCCGAACCTTGGGGGCGCCGGACAGAGTCCCGGCTGGGAAGCACGCGGTCACGGCGTCCAGCGCAGTCCTGCCGTCGGCGAGCATTCCGGTCACCGTCGACACCAGGTGCATGACGTGGCTGTAGCGCTCGATGTGGCTGTAGTCCTCGACCCGGACCGTGCCCGGCGTGCAGACCCGCCCCAGATCGTTGCGTCCGAGGTCGACGAGCATCAGGTGCTCGGCGCGCTCCTTCTCGTCGGACAGCAACTCCTTCTCCAGGAGCACGTCCTCTTCCTCGCTCTCACCGCGCCACCTGGTACCGGCGATCGGGTGGGTGGTCGCGCGCCCTTCCTTGACGGTGACGAGCGCCTCGGGGCTGGAGCCGACGATCGAGAAGTCCAGTCCCCCTTCGTGATCGGGCACGTTGAGCAGATACATGTACGGGCTGGGGTTGGTGACCCGCAGCATCCGGTAGACGTCCAGCGGATCTGCGTCGGTGTCCATCTCGAAGCGCTGCGACGGCACCACCTGGAAGGCTTCACCAGCCTCGATGTCCCCGACGAGCTTGTCGACGATCGCGGTGTACTCCTCGACGGTGCGCTGGGACCGGTGCGTCGGTGCGGGGCGGCTGAACGTCGCCACCGTCGACTTGAGCGGTTCGGCCAGCGCGGCCGTCATCACGTCGAGCCTGGCCACCGCATCGTCGTATGCCCAGTCGACGCGGTCGTCGGTGCCGTTCCAGTTGACGGCGTTGGCGATCAACGTGATGGTGCCCTCGTGGTGGTCGACCGCCGCGATGTCGGTCGCCAGCAGCAGCAGCATGTCGGGCAGACCCAAGTCGTCGACGGTCAGTTCGGGCAGCCTCTCGAGGCGGCGCACCATGTCGTAGGCGAAGAACCCGACCAACCCGGACGACAGCGGCGGCAGACCCGGAAGCGCGGCGGTCTCCAGCAGCGTGAGCGTCGTCCGCAGCGCTTCGAGCGGGTCACCGCCGGCGGGCGCATCCTGCGGGGTGACACCCAGCCACACCGCCTGCCCGTCGCGCACCGTCAGCGCCGACGGCGCACCCGCCCCGATGAACGACCACCGTGACCACGACCGCCCGTTCTCCGCCGATTCGAGCAGGAACGTGCCCGGACGGTTCGCGGCCAGCTTGCGGTACGCCGAGAGCGGCGTCTCGCTGTCGGCCAGCACCTTGCGGACCACCGGGACGACGCGGTGCTCGGCGGCCAGCGCCCGGAAGTCCTCGCGCGAGGTGGTCAACAGCACGTGGCCATCCTCCCAGAAGTACCGTTGTGCCCATGACACAGGTCAAACCGGGTGATCAAGTGACGGACTTCGAACTACCAGACCAGACGGGCACCAAGAGGACGCTGACCGGACTGCTCGCCGACGGACCGATCGTGTTGTTCTTCTACCCCGCCGCGATGACACCCGGCTGCACCAAGGAGGCCTGCCACTTCCGCGATCTGGCTGGCGACTTCGCCGCCGTCGGTGCCAGCAGGGTGGGAATCAGTGCCGACTCGGTCGACAAGCAGGCGAAGTTCGCCGACCAGCAGAAGTTCGACTATCCCCTGCTCTCGGACACCGACGGCGTCGTGGCGACCCAGTTCGGGGTCAAGCGGGGCCTGCTCGGCAAGCTGATGCCGGTGAAGCGGACCACGTTCGTCATCGACACCGATCGCACCGTGCTCGAGGTCATCGCCAGCGAGTTCAGCATGGACACCCACGCCGACAAAGCGCTCGACGTGCTGCGACGGCGTTAAGCCTCGGGCGTCAGCAGCTGATCCGCGTCGAAGCACGTGTGGTCGCCGGTGTGGCACGCGCCGCCGACCTGATCGACCTCGAGCAGCACCGTGTCACCGTCACAGTCCAGCCGAACCGAGTGCACGTGCTGGGTGTGCCCCGACGTGGCACCCTTGATCCACTGCTCGCCGCGGGACCGCGAAAAATAGGTCGCCTCACGGGTTTCCAACGTCCGGGCCAGCGCGTCGTCGTCCATCCACGCGACCATCAGCACCTGACCGGTCGCGTGTTCCTGCACCACCGCCGTGAACAGACCGTCCGCGTTGCGTTTCAGCCGACCCGCAATCCTGCTGTCGAGAGTCACCTCTGCCCTCGGCTCTTCGCGCGAGCGCTCATCGCACCACGATCCCTTCGGCCGCCATCGCCGCCTTCACCTGGCCGATGGTCAGCTCCCGGAAGTGGAAGACGCTGGCCGCCAGGACGGCGTCAGCCCCTGCAACAACGGCCGGCGCAAAATCTTCCACCGCACCGGCGCCACCGCTGGCGATCACCGGCACCGTCACCGCGCCGCGCACGGCGCGAAGCATTCTCAGGTCGAAACCCGCCTTGGTGCCGTCGTAGTCCATCGAGTTGAGCAGTATCTCGCCGACGCCCAGTTCGGCTCCGCGGGCCGCCCACTCGACGGCATCGATGCCCGTGCCGCGGCGGCCGCCGTGGGTGGTCACCTCCCACCCCGAGGTGGTGGGCTCGGCGCCGTCCGGAACCGTGCGCGCGTCCACCGACAGCACGATGCACTGCGAGCCGAACTGCCGCGACAACTCCGAGAGCAACTCCGGGCGCGCGATCGCCGCGGTGTTGACCGCGACCTTGTCGGCACCGGCGCGCAACAGGACGTCGACATCGGCCACCGAGCGCACCCCACCACCGACGGTGAGGGGGATGAACACCTGCTCGGCGGTTCGCCGCACCACCTCGAGCATGGTGGCACGGCCCGACGAGGATGCGGTCACATCGAGGAAGGTCAGCTCGTCGGCACCCTCCGCGTCGTAGGCGGCAGCAAGCTCGACGGGATCACCTGCGTCACGCAGGTTCTCGAAGTTGACACCCTTGACCACCCGGCCGGCGTCGACGTCCAGGCACGGGATCACCCGGGTCGCGACGTCACCCGCCCGCTTCACAGGAAGTCCTTCGGGTCGCCGACGGATCGGACGATGTCGAGCATCTGCTCGTGCACGCCCGGCGCGGCCACCAGCGCGGAGGGTGAGGAGACCGTCCACGGCTCTCCCGCGAGGTCGGTGACCACCCCTCCGGCCGCGCGCACCAACGCCACACCTGCGACGTGGTCCCAGGCGTGATGGCCGAAACTGATGGCGCCGCCGAGCACTCCGGCGGCGACGTAGGCGAGGTCGATTCCCGTCGCGCCGTGCATCCGCAGCCGCGAACACTGCCGGCTCAGACCCTCGAGGACCGCGACCCGATACCGGCCCGGGTAGTGGCCACGGGATTCGATGTTGAAAGTGCCGATGCCGACGATGGAGTCCGAGAGCGCTGCGGTCTGCAGCGAGTCGAGCTCGTCACCGTTGCAGCGCACCGGCCCGTCGATGATCGCGGTGTAGCGCTGCGCCGTGAACGGCAACCACGTCAGCCCCAGCACCGGCTCACCGTCGGCCAGAAGACCCAGCAGGATGGCCGCCATCGGCAGGCCCGCGGCGTAGTTGAACGTGCCGTCGATCGGGTCGAGCACCCACACCAGCTCGGAGTCCAGCGGTTCCCCGCCGAACTCCTCGCCGTGCACGCCGATGCCGGTCAGCTTCGTCAGCTCGGCCACCACCCGGCGCTCGATGGCGAGGTCCACCTCGGTGGCGAAGTCGTTGCCCTTCTTGGCGACTGCGGAATCGGCGCGGTGCCCTGCGACGAACTGAGCCGATGCGGCGTCGAGTACCCCTGCCGCGGTGGCGAGCAGGTCGGCCAGCTGGTCCGGAGCCACTGTCACGTGGTGACCGCGGCCAGTGCCTGCGGCAACGTGAATCGCCCTGCGTACAGCGCCTTCCCGACGATGGCACCCTCGACGCCGCGGTCGGTCAGGGTGGCGATCGCCCGCAGGTCGTCCAGGCTCGACACCCCGCCGGAGGCGATGACCGGCGCCTCGGTCCGCTCGGTCACCTTGCTCAGCAGATCCAGGTTCGGTCCGTTGAGGGTGCCGTCCTTGGTGACGTCGGTGACGACGAAGCGCGAACATCCCTCGCGATCAAGACGTTCCAGAACCGGCCACAGGTCTCCCCCGTCGGTCTCCCAGCCGCGGCCCCGCAACCGGTGTTCACCGTCGGTGATCTTGACGTCGAGCCCGACAGCCACCCGTTCGCCGTGCTCGGCCACGACCTTGGCGCACCACGTCGGATTCTCCAACGCCGCCGTGCCCAGGTTCACGCGGGCACAGCCGGTGGCCAGCGCCGCCGCCAGCGACTCGTCGTCTCGGATGCCTCCCGACAGTTCCACCGCGACATCGAGTTTGCCGACCACCTCGGCAAGCAGTTCGCGATTGGAGCCGCGGCCGAACGCGGCATCGAGGTCCACCAGGTGGATCCACTCGGCGCCGTCGCGCTGCCAGGTCATCGCCGCGTCCAGAGCTGAGCCGTACTCGGTCTCGCTGCCGGCCTGTCCCTGCACCAGACGCACGGCGCGGCCGTCGACCACGTCGACGGCAGGTAACAGGATCAGGCGTGCGGACGCATTCGCTCCGGTCGGATTCACAGCGGTCAACTTAACGCCCCCACCCAGTTCGACAGCAACTCAGCGCCCGCGTCGCCGCTCTTCTCCGGATGGAACTGTGTTGCGGCCAGCGGTCCGTCCTCGACCGCGGCCAGGAACGGCACTTCGTGACTGGCCCAGGTCAGCAGAGCCTCCGGCGCACCCTCCCACTGCTGGGCGGCATAGGAGTGCACGAAGTAGAAACGGGTGTCGGGATCCATCCCCTTGAACAGCACACTGTCCGCCGGGGCGTCCACGACGTTCCACCCCATGTGCGGGATCACCGGGGCGTCCAACCGGACGACCGCTCCCGGCCACTGTCCGCAGCCGGTCGTCTCGACACCGAACTCGACTCCCCGGGCGAACAGGATCTGCATGCCCACACACACCCCCAGCACCGGTCGTCCGGCGGCCAATCGGTCGGCGATGATCTTCTCGCCGCCGATCTTCCGAAGACCGGTCATGCACGCCTCGTAGGCACCGACCCCGGGTACCACCAGCCCGTCGGCGGCCATGGCGGCCGACGGATCGGCGGTCACCTCCACATCGGCGCCGACGCGCTCGAGCGCGCGCTGGGCCGAGCGCAGGTTGCCCGACCCGTAGTCGAGAACGACGAGCTTGCGTGTCACAGCGTCCCTTTGGTGGACGGCACACCCGTCACCCGTGCGTCGTATTCGACGGCTTGGCGCAGCGCGCGGGCCACCGCCTTGTACTGGGCCTCGGTGATGTGGTGCGGATCCCGCCCGTAGAGGGTGCGCACGTGCAGCGCGATCCGGGCGTTGAACGCCAAGGATTCGAACACGTGCCGGTTCACGACGGTGTGGTACGGCGCCGAAGTGCCGGCGATGGTGAACTCGACCATGTAGTCGGGCTCACCGGTGTGGACGAAGTAGGGGCGGCCGGAGACGTCGACTGCGGCGTGTGCCAGCGTCTCGTCCATCGGGATGAATGCGTCCCCGAAGCGACGGATCCCCTTCTTGTCACCGAGTGCCTGACCCAGAGCCTGACCGAGCACGATCGCGGTGTCCTCGATGGTGTGGTGACCCTCGATGTCGATGTCGCCCAGGGCCTTCACCGTCAGGTCGAAACTGGCGTGGGTGCCCAGCGAGGTGAGCATGTGATCGAAGAACGGCACGCCGGTCTGCACGCTGACCACTCCGGTGCCGTCGAGGTCGAGTTCGACGACGATGTCGGATTCCTTGGTCTTGCGTTCGACTTTCGCGCGACGGGACGTGCGGACTGGTTCGCTCACGATGCTCCTATTCGGGCGCTGGCGGCCAGCAGCGCGTCATTCTCGTCGACCAGGCCGATGGTGGTGCGCAGGTAGCCGGGGATTCCGACGTCGCGGATCAGCACCCCGTCGTCCAGGTAGCGCTGCCAGGTGGCGGGTGCGTCGGCGAATCGGCCGAACATCACGAAGTTCGCATCACTGGGTATCACCCGGAAACCCAAGGTGGTCAATGCCTCTGACACCCTGTTGCGTTCCGCGATCAGGGTCGCGACACTGCCCAGGGTCTCGTCGGCATGGCGTAGCGCGGCGCGGGCGGCGGCCTGCGTCACCGCCGACAGGTGGTAGGGCAGGCGCACCAGCAGCATGGCGTCGATGACCGCGGGCGCGGCGATGAGGTAACCCAACCGACCGCCTGCGAAGGCGAACGCCTTGCTCATGGTGCGGGTCACGACCAGCTTGGCCGGGTGCTCGTCGAGCAGGCCGATGGCACTGGGTTGGGAGGAGAACTCGCCGTACGCCTCGTCGACGATCATGATGCCGCCGTCCATCGCTTCGAGCAGCAACCGCAGGTCGTCGATCGGAACGCTCTGGCCCGACGGGTTGTTCGGGCTGGCGAGGAACACGACGTCGGGGCGGTGCTCTTTGATGGCCTGCGCGGCGACCCCGACATCGAGGCTGAAGTCCTCGGCACGGTCGGCGGCCAGCCAGGCGGTCTGCGTGCCGTCGGAGATGATCGGGTGCATCGAGTACGACGGGACGAAACCGATCGCGCTGCGCCCGGGTCCGCCGAACGCCTGTAGCAGTTGCTGCAGGATCTCATTGGAACCGTTTGCCGCCCAGACATTCTCGACGCCGACGGGGGTTCCGGTCTGGGCTGTCAGGTAGCCGGCCAGATCGGTTCGCAGCGCCACCGCGTCGCGGTCGGGATAGCGGTGCAGTTCGCCGGCGATCGCCCGCACCGACACGGCGATGTCGTCGATCAGCGCCTGCGTCGGGGGGTGCGGATTCTCATTGGTGTTGAGCCGCACCGGGACCATCAATTGTGGTGCGCCGTAGGGTGATTTGCCGCGCAGATCGTCACGCAGCGGAAGATCGTCCAACGTCACCGTGTCACCGGCGCTCACGTCTCGAACCTCCGGCGCACAGCCTCGCCGTGGCTGGGCAGGTTCTCGGCTCGGGCGAGCGTGATCACATGGCCCGACACGTCTTTGAGCGCCGCCTCGGTGTAGTCGACGACGTGGATGCCGCGGAGGAACGTCTGGACCGACAGTCCGCTGGAGTGTCGGGCACACCCCGCGGTGGGCAGAACGTGATTGGACCCCGCGCAGTAGTCACCCAGGCTGACCGGCGACCAGGGTCCGACAAAAATCGCTCCGGCGGACCGGATCCGGCCTGCGACGGCGCTCGCGTTCTCCGTCTGGATCTCGAGGTGTTCTGCGGCGTAGGCGTTCACGGTGCGCACCCCGGCCTCGACGTCGTCGACCAGCACGACCGCCGACTGCTGCCCGCTCAGGGCGACCGTGACGCGCTCGCGGTGCACGGTCGTGTCCAACTGACGTGCCAGCTCGCGGTCGGTCGCGTCGGCCAACGTCGTGCTGTCGGTGACCAGCACGCTGGCGGCCAACTCGTCGTGCTCGGCCTGACTGATCAGATCCGCGGCGACGTGGACCGGGTCGGCGGTGTGGTCGGCAAGGATCGCGATCTCGGTGGGACCGGCTTCGGCGTCGATCCCGACCTGCGAGCGGCAGATCCGCTTGGCAGCGGTGACGTAGATGTTGCCGGGCCCGGTGATCATGTCCACCGGGGCCAGCTCGGTGCCGTCGGTGTCGGTGCCCCCGTACGCCAGCAGCGCGACCGCCTGCGCTCCGCCGACAGCCCACACCTCGGTGACGCCGAGCAGCGCGGCCGCAGCCAGGATCGTCGGGTGCGGCAGACCGCCGAAGTCCGCCTGCGGCGGGCTCGCGATCACCAACGAGTCGACACCGGCGGTCTGTGCGGGCACCACGTTCATCACGACGCTCGACGGGTACACGGCGTTGCCGCCCGGAACGTACAGCCCCACCCGCTCGACCGGAACCCAACGCTCGGTCACCGTGGCGCCCGGCGCCAACGTGGTCGTGGTGTCGGTCCGGCGTTGGTCGGCGTGCACAGCCCGGGCCCGTTCGATCGCCACCTCGAGCGCGGCTCGGACGTCGGAGTCGAGTTCGGTCAGCGCGGCGGTCAACCGTTCGGCGGGCACCCGAACCTGATCGGGCCGGACACCGTCGAAGGATGCTCCGTACTCGAGAGCGGCTTCGGCACCACGCTGCGCCACCGCCTCGACGATGGGCCTGACCTTGGGCACCATCACCTCGACGTCGGTGCCGCCGCGCGGCAGGGCGCCCCGCAGCCCGGCCGCAGACAGCGTGGTGCCACGCAGATCGATGCGCCGCAGGAGCCCTGGCGATACATTCACGCTGACCATTGTCCCAGAGCAGGCCAAATCGATTTGGAGGCGTCATGTCGGAGCTACCGCGGATGTTCCCGGAGTGGCTGGACAGGATCCAGATCAAGTACCTCAACCCGGTCCTCAAACCGTTCGGGGGCCGGGTGCCGGGGCTGTCCGTCATCAAACACCGAGGTCGCACGTCTGGTCGGCCCTACGAGACAGTGGTGACCGCATACCGCAAGAACAACGAGCTCGCGATCGTGCTCGGGCACGGCAAGACCGACTGGGCCAGGAACGTCCTCGCCGCCGGCGAGGCCGACGTGACGCTGTTCCGTGACGAAGTCCACATCGTCAACCCGAGGATCGTGCCCAACGGCGACGACGTCGTCGCGCTACCGGCGATGGCACGACGCCAGGCGAAGAGAATTGCGGTGTTCGTCGCGGACATCGCCTGACAGACTGGCGCGGTGACCTGGCAGATGTGGCTGGCCTTCTTCGGCGCGGCCATCGTGATCGCCGTGGCGCCGGGAGCCGGCGCGATCCAGTCGATGGCGACGGGTCTGACACACGGCGTCAAGCGCGGCTACTGGAACATCCTCGGGCTCGAGGTGGGTCTGATGCTGCAGCTGGCACTGGTCGCCACCGGGTTGGGTGCCGCGGTGGCCAGTTCGATGCTGGCGTTCACCGTGATCAAGTGGGTCGGAGTGGCCTACCTGCTGTACCTGGCGATCCGGCAGTGGCGGGCCGTCGCCGTCGACCTGACGGCACAGGTCGACGGAGCCGTGAGTACGGGGTACAGGTCGATGGTCGTCCGGGGCTTCCTGGTCAACGCCACCAATCCGAAATCCCTGCTGTTCTTCCTAGCCGTGATGCCGCAGTTCGTCGTCCCGACCTCGCCGCTGCTGCCGCAGTACCTGGCCATCGGGACGACCATGGTCGCGGTGGATCTGGTTGTCATGGGCCTCTACACCGGTCTGGCGGTGCGCCTGCTCACCTGGCTGCGGACGCCGCGCCAGCAGACCGCGCTGAACCGGGTGTTCTCCGGTTTGTTCGCCGCCGCCGCTCTGGTTCTGGTGTTCGTGCGCCGAGGTCCCGCCGCGGCCTGACTAGCTGCACAGCCCGGCGATGGCGTTGCCGGCGGCTTCCGCCTGCTCGAGCCGGCCGGCCTGCACCGGGTCGGTGTTGGGAACCCCCGCTGTCGCCGCTGCTCCGATGTCCATCAGGTGGTTGCCGAACGTGCGGATCTGCTCGGCGAGTTCACCAGGGGTCGCCGGATCCAGGCGGGCGAGCAGGTACTGCCCACCGTCGTAGAGAGCCACTCGCGCGTTGGCCGCGACCGCGAGGGCCCCGGCGATGTCGTCAGACCCGCCCGGCGGGTCGAGGTTGGTGTTCGTCGCAACGCCCGTGCGCACCGTCCCGAACGCCGCGCACGTCGCGTCCCGCGCGGCGCCGCGCTCCGCCTCGGTGTATTCGGGCGTCGCATCGGCCGACCGGATCAGCGCGACCACGGCCACCGCCAGCGCCAGGACCGCAACCACGAGTGTTGCGTAGAGCAGACCGTTGCGTGGTGACCGCTCGGTCACGTCAGAGATCCAATCCGAGGTCGAGCACCCGCACGGAGTGCGTGAGCGCGCCGACCGCCAGGTAGTCCACTCCCGTGCCCGCGTACTCCGCGGCACTGTGCAGCGACAGACCGCCCGACGATTCCAGCTTCGTCTCCGGGGAGCGTGCGTCGCGGCGTTGCACGGCGATCTGCGTCTGCCACACCGGAAAGTTGTCGAGCAGAACCAGTTCCACGCCCTCGCCGAGAACTTCGTCGAGTTGCTCGAGCGAATCGACCTCGACCTCGCACGGGAGATCCGGTGCCGCGGCGCGCACCTCGCGCAGGGCGGCCAGCACCGACCCTGCGGCGGCCACGTGGTTGTCCTTGATCAGTGCTGCGTCACCCAGGCCCATCCGGTGGTTGACACCGCCGCCCACCCGCACCGCGTACTTCTGCAGCGCGCGGAGTCCGGGCAGTGTCTTACGGGTGTCCCTGATCTGAGCCGAGGTGCCCGACACCGCTTCCACCCAGGCCGCCGTGGTGGTGGCGATGCCCGACAGGTGACACACCAGATTGAGCATCGTGCGCTCGGCGGTGAGCAGACCCCGGGTCGGGGCATGCACGGTCAGGGCCACTCCGCCGGCACCGAGTCGTGCGCCGTCCGGTTCGTGATGGTCGATGCGGTATCCGTCGACGCCGAGCAGCTCGTCGAGAACCATCAGCGCGAGGTCCACACCGGCGAGCACCCCCGGCTCCCTGGACACCACCGACGCGGTGGTCAGCGCGTCGACGGGCACTGTGGCCAGCGTGGTCACGTCGGGCCCGTAGCGCAGATCCTCGTCCAGTGCACGGGCGATGACCGCGCGGGCCTCGGTGAGCTCGACGTCGGTGAGTGTCATCTCGGTGAGTGCCATCAGCAACCCACCGCGCTGCGGGCCAGTCCGGCAGCGGCGCGCGGCACGCTGACCGCCTGCGCCGGATCCACATCAGGGAAGTCCGAACGATGATGGCAGCCGCGGGATTCTGTGCGTGCCGCTGCCGCCGCCGCGACGACGGTTGCGGTCGAGGTCAAGGCTGCATCCTCGAAATCGGTGCGAGATCCGATCTTTCGAAGACATGCCTGGTCCAGCAGATCGACCAGGTCCCGTAGTCCGTCGCCACTTCGCACGACCGATGCGTGCAGGCTCATGGCGCGTTGCAGGTCGGCGCGGGCCATCGCGGGGCGTACCGGGAGATCCGGAGTCACCGCCGGACGGGGGCCGGCATCCTGCGCGTGAGCCGCGGCGGAGTCACCGGCACGCCCGCCGACGACCAGTCCCTCGAGAAGGCTGTTGGAGGCCAGGCGGTTGGCGCCGTGCATCCCGGTCCGCGCCACCTCACCGGCCGCGAACAGTCCCACGAGGTCGGTGCGGCCGAAGACATCCGTCTGCACTCCGCCACAGCTGTAGTGGGCTCCGGGCACCACGGGGATCGGTTGGCGTGTCGGATCGATACCCGCCTGCCGGCAGGCCGCGGTGACTGTCGGGAACCGTCGGGCGAAGTCGGTGATCGACCGCGCATCGAGATACACGCAGGGATCACCGGTGGCGCTCATCCGCGCGTGGATCGCGCCGGCGACCACGTCGCGAGGCGCCAGGTCGCCCATCGGGTGCACCCCTTCGGTCACCGGATCCCCCAGAGCATCAACCAATTTCGCCCCCTCTCCGCGCAGAGCTTCGGTGATCAGCGGACGCCGCCCGCCACCGTGAACGTCGAACAGCATGGTCGGGTGGAACTGGACGAACTCCAGGTCGGTGACCGGCAGCCCGGCCCACATCGCCAGCGCGACACCGTCACCCGTTGAGCCCTCGGGGTTGGTGGTGGCCTGGTAGAGGTGCCCCAGGCCTCCGGTGGCGAGGATGACCGACGGCGCGTAAATGACCCCCGGGCCGTCGTCGCTGAGCACCAGCACCCCGGCGACGGCGTCGGACTCGACCAGCAGTTCCAGCGCCACATGGTTACGACGGACGTCGAGGTGGGTCGCAGCGTAGTCCAGCGCTCGCTGGACTTCGGCGCCCGTGGCGTCCCCGCCGGAGTGGATGATGCGTCGACGGGAATGCCCACCCTCGCGGGTCAGCGCCCACCGCCCCGGTGCCGCTTCGTCAAAATGTGCCCCGGCGGCGACCAATTCGGCCACGGCGCGGTAACCGTCGGCGACGATCGAGCGGACAGCGTCCGGATCGCACAGTCCCCCGCCCGCGGCCAGGGTGTCGGCGACGTGGGCCTCGATCGAGTCTCCGTCGTCATGAAAGGCGTCCGGCAGCACAACGGCGATCCCACCCTGTGCGTAGAACGTGGCGGTCTCACCGACTTTGCTCAGCAGCACCACTCTGCGTCCACGCCGGTGCGCGGCCAGCGCGGCGGCAAGTCCGGCGACGCCCGTGCCGATGACGACCACGTCGGCACGCTGCCTCCACATGCCGGCGCCGCCGCAGGATGGCGTCATTCGTCGCCGCCGGGCTGCCCGATCTCGATCATCCGCTGCACGCTGCGTCGGGCGGCCGCCGCCACATCCGGAGCCACCCGGACTTCGTCTGCGCCTTCGACCAGGCAACGCAGCAGCGCCGCCGGAGTGATCATCTTCATGTACTTGCACGAGGCGCGGTCGTTCACGGCCTGGAAGTCCACATCCGGTGCCGCACGCCGCAATTGGTGCAGCATGCCGACCTCGGTGGCCACCAGAACCTGACGCGCCCGGGTTTCGCGGGCGGCGTCGAGCATCCCGCCTGTGGACAGGATCTTGACCCGGTCAGCGGGGAAGGAACCTTCACCCGCGAGATAGAGAGCCGAAGTCGCGCAACCACATTCGGGGTGCACGAACAGTTCCGCGTCGGGGTGGGCGCGCGCCTGGTCGGCGAGTTCGTCACCGTTGATGCCCGCGTGCACATGGCACTCGCCCGCCCACACGTGAATGTTCTTGCGACCGGTGACCCTGCGGACATGCGCGCCCAGGAACTGGTCGGGGCAGAACAGCACTTCGCGGCCCTCGGGGATCGAGGCGACGACGTCGACGGCGTTGGACGACGTGCAGCAGATGTCGGTCTCCGCTTTGACCGCGGCGGTGGTGTTGACGTACGAGACGACAACGGCACCAGGGTATTCGGCTTTCCAGGCGCGCAGTTCCTCGGCGGAGATCGAGTCCGCCAGCGAGCATCCGGCACGCTGGTCCGGAATCAGCACCGTCTTCGCCGGCGACAGGATCTTCGCGGTCTCGGCCATGAAGTGCACCCCGCAGAACACGATCGTGCCCTCGGGGGCTTCGGCGGCGATACGCGAGAGTGCGAGCGAGTCGCCGACGTGGTCGGCGACATCCTGGATGGCCGGCAACTGATAGTTGTGCGCGAGCAGCGTCGCACCGCGAAGATCGACGAGGCGGCGCACCTCCGCGGCCCATTCCGCGTCGCCGTCGACTCCGGAGAATCCGCCCGGACCGTCAACGACCCGGTCGATCAGATGGTTCGTCGGCAACTGATCGATCACGGTCATCGCCGCCTCCTTCACTCCGTCGAGGTTTTCGACTTATAATCGAAAACATGGCCCATATTAGCACCGACCACGAGGTCTTGGCCGCCGTGTTCCAGGTGCGCCGCGCCGACCTGCCCAGCACCGATCGAAAAGCTGCACTTCACGTGCTGTTGTGGCAGCGTGCGCTCAGCCCCGAGCGCGGTAAGTGGTCATTGCCCGGCGGCCGGTTGGGCGTGGACGAGGACATGACGACCTCGGTCCGACGCCAACTCGCGGAGAAGGTGGACCTGCGCGAACTCGCCCATCTCGAGCAACTCGCCGTGTTCTCGGACCCGGACCGGGTTCCGCGCCGCCGCACCATCGCCTCGACATTCCTCGGCCTGGTGCCCTCCCCCGCCACGCCGGAACTGCCGTCGGACACCCGCTGGCACCCGGTCAGCGATCTGCCACCCATGGCGTTCGACCACGGCCCGATGGTCGAGCACGCGCACAACCGCCTCGTCGCCAAGCTGTCCTACACGAATATTGGATTCGCGCTGGCACCAGGTGAATTCGCGCTTTCGACGTTGCGTGACATCTACAGCGCGGCACTGGGCCACCCCGTCGATGCGACCAACCTGCAGCGCGTGCTGGAGCGTCGACAGGTGATCACCCGGACCGGCACCACCGCCCGATCGGGCCGCAGCGGCGGTCGACCGGCGGCGTTGTACCGATTCACCGAATCGCGCTATCGCGTCACCGACGAGTTTGCTGCCCTGCGCCCTCCCGGGTGAGTCGACTGGATTCTTAGTGCATCCTTAGGCAACAATGCCGAGATGGACTTGGGCAGTGTGGCGCGGTCGACCGGAGCCGAGTGGTTCGGTCAGGCTCCCCACCAGCCACTACAGCGCAGAGCGCGCCCGGTGGTTCCCGCCCACGACTCCTTCTATCAACCGCCGTCCGGGTTCGAGCACGCCCTCCCGGGAACCGTTCTGCGATCCCGTGATGTCGAGCTTGCGTTCCTGGGCTTCATCCCGCAGAAGTTCCACGCCACCCAGCTGCTCTATCGCACCACCGATCTCAACGGAGAGCCGCACGCCACCGTCACCACCGTCGTGGTCCCCACCGAGAAGGCGTCCTCTGGGCCGACACCCGTCGTCTCCTATCAGTGCGCCATCGATGCGGTGGCCGGGCGGTGCTTCCCGTCCTACGCGCTGCGGCGGGGCGCCAAGGCCCTCGGCGCGGTGGCGCAGTTCGAGTTCCTGCTGATCGTGGCGGCGCTTGCCGAAGGCTGGGCCGTGTCGGTTCCGGACCACGAAGGCCCGACCGGCATGTGGGGCGCCCCGTACGAACCCGGTTATCACGTGCTGGACGGGGTGCGCGCCGCGATCAATCACAACGCGCTGGGCCTGACGCCCGAATCGCCGATCGGGCTGTGGGGTTACTCAGGGGGCGGGCTGGCCTCGGCGTGGGCAGCGGAGGTGCAGGGCACCTACGCCCCGGAACTCAACGTCGTCGGTGCGGTGCTCGGGTCTCCGGTCGGCGACCTCGGCCACACGTTCAAACGCCTCAACGGCAGCATCTACTCGGCGCTGCCCGCCATGGTCGTCGCCGCGCTGACCCACATCTATCCCGAACTCGATCGCATCATCTCCGAACACGCCACCGACGAGGGCAAGGCGACGCTCGCCCGCATCGAGAAGATGACGACCGCTCACGCCATGCTGCGGCTCGCCGGTAAGGACATGGCCGATCTGATCGACCGGCCGCTCGAGGAGATCCTGCTGACCCCGGAGGTTCAGCACGTCTTCGACAGCATCAAGCTCGGAACCTGTGCGCCCAAGCCTCCGGTGTTGATCGTGCAGGCGGTGCACGACCGGATCATCTCCGTCGACGACATCGACGAGCTGACCGAGACCTACACCCGCGGCGGCGCGAGCGTCACCTATCACCGCGACATGCTCAGCGAGCACCTGCTGCTGCATCCGATGTCGGCGCCGATGACACTGCGCTGGCTCCGGGACCGATTCGCCGGGCGGCCGCTGCGGGCGCACATCGCGCGGACAAAATGGCCGACACTGCTCAATCCGTCGACCTACCGGGGAATGCTCACCCTCGGCGTGATCACGGTGAAGGTGATGACGGGGCGACGGGTGGAACGTCAGCCACTGTCGCAGTTCGATCAGTAGTCAGCACCGGGTACTCGACCGGCGGCCAGGCGCCGAGATCGTCGCGCGGAGTCGCCGTCGCGGCCAACAGGTAGACCAACGCCGCGACCCCGGCGGGGAACAACAGTGTCGCAGCGATCTGCAGCGGCGAGTGGCCGAAGAACACGGCGGGCGCTTCGACGACGTAGTGCACCCGGTTCTCCTCCGTCACCGGTGCCGCGGCCACGTCGATGGTCCCGTACCGAAGCCGGACGGCGAGAGCACCCACTCCGGCCGCGACCGCGGCTGCGGCCACCCCGCCGACGGCCAGTGCCGCGACCATCACCGGTCCGCGGTGAGCGCGCCACTGCCACACCAGAACTGCCGCGACCACAGCCACGACACCGAGCATGCCGATGACCAGGAACGCGGCCGCGAACCAATGGTCTGACTCGTTGCCCAGTGAGGCGGTGATCCGGTCTCCGGCCCGCGTCAACGCGACCACCCCGCGGATCGGCGGCGCCAGCCACGCCCACAGGGCTCCGACGAGCGCACCCACCAGGGTCAGTCCCGCGACGACGATCAACGCCGCGCGCCGCCGCGACACCGTCGGCTCGTTCACCGGTACAGCTCCAGGTCCTTCGAATCGACCAGACCGTGGCGCGAACATTTTGCCCACCACCCATCCGGACGGACCTGAACGATCATCCGACGACCGCATTCGGCGCAGAATCGGGGCGGCTCGAGACCGAGTTGGGCGGCCGTCGGCGACGTGCTGCCCGCCGGCCCACCGGTGTAGACGTTGTAGACACCGGCACCGACTGCCGCGGGCAGTTCGTGAACCATCACAAGCTGGCGTTCAGCGCCTTGATCGGCATCTGCAGGTCGTCGAGCAATTCCAGGTCCGCCTCGGCCGGTCGGCCGAGAGTGGTCAGGTAATTGCCGACGATGACGGCGTTGATACCGCCCAGGATCCCCTTCTTGGCACCCAGGTCACCCAGCGTGATCTCCCGGCCACCGGCGAAACGGAGCATCGTGCGCGGCAGCGCCAAGCGGAACGCCGCCACCGCCTTGAGCGCTTCGGACGCCGGCAGCACCTCCAGGTCCCCGAACGGGGTCCCCGGGCGCGGGTTGAGGAAGTTCAGCGGGACCTCATGCGGGTCGAGTTCGGCGAGGTTGGCCGCGAACTCCGCCCGCTGCTCCAGCGACTCCCCCATGCCCAGGATGCCGCCGCAGCACACCTCCATGCCCGCCTCGCGCACCATTTCCAGTGTGCCCCAACGCTCTTCCCAGGAATGAGTGGTGACAACGTTGGTGAAGTACGAGCGGGCGGTCTCGAGATTGTGGTTGTAGCGGTGCACGCCCATCGCCGCGAGCTGATCGACCTGCTGCTGATCGAGCATGCCCAGCGAGCAGGCGATCTGGATGTCGACCTCGTTGCGGATCGCCTCGATGCCTGCGGCGACCTGCGCCAGCAGGCGTTCATCCGGCCCGCGCACCGCCGCGACGATGCAGAATTCCGTCGCCCCGGTCTTGGCGGTCTGCTTGGCGGCTTCCACCAGGCTCGGGATGTCGAGCCAGGCGCTGCGCACCGGAGAGGCGAAAAGCCCTGACTGAGAACAGAAGTGGCAATCCTCCGGGCAACCGCCGGTCTTGAGGCTGATGATGCCCTCGACCTCGACGTCCGGTCCGCACCACGCCATCCGGACCTCGTGCGCCAGCGCCAACAGATCGTCGAGACGCTCGTCCGGCAGTTGCAGCACCTGCAGGGTCTGGTCCTGGTCGAGGCCCTCACCTCGTTCCAGCACCTGCTGTCGGGCCACCGCCAGGATGTCGCTCACTCGTCTGTCTCCTGTTCGTCTGCTCGTCGCGCAAGCGCTCATCGCCGCGTCTTGAACACCGTTCAGGTTAGGGTACTGGCGTGCAGCTCCACAAACGCGACGTGGTCGAGGCGGCGACAGCGCTCCTGGACAACTTCGGTATCGCCGACCTGTCGATGCGGCGACTGGCCCGCGAGCTCGCCGTCTCCCCCGGCGCGCTGTACTGGCATTTCGCCAACAAACAGGAGCTTCTCGGCGCGGTGGCCGATCGGATCCTGCAGCCGATCACCGACCAACCCGGTGACTGGCGGGCCCGCATCACCGGTGTCTGCGGGCAGTTGCGCGATGCCCTGCTGTCACACACCGACGGCGCCGAACTCGTGTCGGCCAGCTTCGCCGCAGGCCAGTCCGCGGTGATGGGCGACGTCCTGGCCCGGCTGAGCGCAGCGGCCGCCGAGGCGGGCGTGGCCGCGGCCAAGGCCGAACTGGCCGCCCGCACCGTCGTGTACTACGTTCTCGGCTTCACCGCCGACGAGCAGTCCCGGATGCAGTGGGACGCCGCGGGCGCCGACGTCGTCCAGACGGTCTGGACCGAGAACCCCAGCGCACGTTTCGCCTTCGGGCTCGAACTGCTGGTCGACGGGATCGCGGCACAGAGCCGCGCGCAGGTCTGAAGCGCGTCAACCGATCGGGTGCACGACCTTGGCGTTGCCATCCCAGTGCCGCAAACCTGTGATGCGGCCGGGGATCTCATGGCTCACCTGCGGCAGTGCCAATGCCTGGGGCAGCACGTCGGGGCTCAGCCGTCGGGCCAGCGTGACATGCGGGGTCCACGCCCCCGGTTCTGCGTGCACCAGCGGACCGTCGGGGGTCTGCGCCAGGCAGATCCGGTGCACCTCGGCGTGCAGTGCCAGCAGCTGCACCGACGGCACCACCAGGCGCACCAGGGTGATCGCGCGGCTGCCGAACAGCATCAGCGCCCCGATCCGACAGTCCAGCGGCAGCCGCGCCAGCACCGGGAGCAGCGCGGCGTCGACGGTGTCGTCCATCCGTTCGGCGACGGTGAGCGTGATGTGCGGGCGGTTGCTGGGCGACCGGTGCGCCGCCTGGCTGCGAATGCCGACGGCCATCAGGTCGGCCCAGATCTGTTGGACCGCCGATTCGGTCTCGCTGTCCAACAGCAGCTCGACGGAGTGGACCATCAGCCGACCAGGCTCTCGACCCACGACCGGTCGAAGGCTGCCGCGCTGATCGATTCGAACGCCTCGGCCGTCAGCAACCCGGCGCCGGCCGGCAGTACCGCCCGCAGCTGGGCCAGCCGGGACAGTGCCACCCGATTCTCCGACTCGGCCACACCTGGCTGGGCCGGCCACGCTCCGATGACCAGACCCGCGCTGTCGATCCTGCGGGTGGCCAGGGCCTCCAGGGTCAGGGCGGTGTGGTTGAGCGTGCCGAGCCCCGGCGCGACGACGGTCAATACGGGGGCCTCGAGATCGCCCGCAAGGTCGCGCAGCGTCAGCCCGTCCGCGCCTATCTCGACCAGTAGGCCCCCGGCGCCCTCGACGAGCGTCAGCCGACCCGGGCGGTCCACCGCGGTGACCATGTCCACCAGCGCCGCCCGGCCCGGCAGTTCGCCCCCCACCCGCTGAGCGGCGGCCAGAGGCGCCAACGGCTCGGGAAACCTTGCCAGAGAATGCAATTCGCCGACTCTCGACAACCGGGAGACCTCGGCGAGGTCATCGTCGCCGTCCCGGGTACCCGTCTGCACCGGTTTACACACCGCGACGTCGATACCGACCAGCCTCGCGTGGCACGCCAGAGCCGCGGTGGCGACGGTCTTGCCGACGCCGGTGTCGGTTCCGGTGACGACAAGAACGCTCACGCCGGCGACAGCACGTCGGAGAGCACGGTGCGGGCCAGTGCCATCTCTTCCTCGGTCAGCGACGCCCGTGCGGTCAATCGCAACCGCGATGTGCCGGCCGGGACGGTGGGTGGCCGGAAGCAGCCGACCCGAACGCCGCGCTCCAGGCAGGCCGCGGCGGCGGCCAGCGCCACCTCTGGTTCTCCGAGGATCACCGACACCACCGCCGAGGAGGGAACCTCGGCGACACCACACATCGACGCCAGCACCGCGGCGTTGTCCAGCACCCGAGGCGCCCGCCACGGCTCGTCGATGAGCACCTTCAGCGCAGCGTGCGCGGCGCCGACCGCTGCCGGAGCCAGGCCGGTGTCGAAGATGAACGGTCGGGCGGCGTCGATCAGGTGGTCACGGACCGCGCTCGGGCCCAGCACCACGCCGCCCTGGCTGCCGAGCGCCTTGGACAGCGTCGTCGTCATCACCACATCCGGGGCGCCCGCCAGGCCGACCTCGTTCAGCAGTCCCCGGCCGCCGTCGCCGCGCACGCCGAGCCCGTGGGCTTCGTCGACGATCAGCAACGCGCCATGCCGACGGCACACCTCGTGAAGCTCCCGCAGCGGGGCCAGATCACCGTCGGCCGAGAAGACCGAGTCGGTGACCACGACGGCACGCTCCTCGGAGCGGCCGCTCAGTGCCCCGTCGACCGCGGCGACGTCGCGGTGCGGAGTGACCGCCACCCGAGCCCGCGACAACCGGCACGCGTCGACCAGCGAGGCGTGGGTCAGCGCGTCCGACACCAACAGCGAACCGGGTCCGGACAGCGCCACCACCGCGCCGAGATTGGCGGTGTACCCCGATGAGAACACCAGAGCCGAGGCGGCGCCGACGAATCCGGCCAGGGCGTCCTCGAACGCCTCGTGCAGGTCGGTGTTGCCGGTGACCAGCCGGGACCCGGTGGATCCCGCACCCCAGGTGCGCAGCGCGGCCACGCCGGCATCGATGACCGCCGGATGTTGCGACAACCCCAGGTAGTCGTTGGAGGCCAGGTCCAGCTCGGCGCCGACGGGGGGTCGGCTGCGCAGGGAACGTCGGAGTCCGGCCGCGCGGCGCTGCGTCTCGACCTGATCGAGCCAGGCGAGGGGGGACAGACCGAGGCGGGTCACGCGGGCTCCTTCAAGCGGCGGGCCGACAATTGAACACCGTTCAGGTTAGAGCACGCGCGACGGCGACCATCCCGGAGGTGATCTGGTCGATCTCCGCGCGGGAGCAGATGTAGGGCGGCATGACGTAGACCAGGTTGCGGAACGGCCGGAGCCACACCCCGTGCTCGATGGCGGTCGGGGTGGCGATGCGCAGATCCACCGGGCGATCCAGCTCGAGCACGCCGATCGCGCCCAGGACCCGGACATCGGCCACGTTGCCCAGCGCGGCCGCGGGCGCCAGCCCCTCGGTCAGCCCGACCTCGATGTCGCGCACCTGTCCGCGCCAGTCACCGGTGAGCAGCAATTCCACCGATACGACGCTGACCGCACAGGCCAGCGCATTGGCCATGAACGTCGGCCCGTGCATGAGCGCGCCCGGCGGGTTGGCGCTGATGGTGTCCGCGACGTCGCGGGTGCACAACGTCGCGGCCAGGGTGAGGTAGCCGCCGGTGAGCGCCTTGCCGACACACATGATGTCGGGGCTGACAGCGGCGTGGTCGGCAGCGAACATCGCCCCGGTTCTGCCGAAGCCGGTGGCGATCTCGTCGAAGATCAACAGCACTCCGTGCTGATCGCAGGCCTCCCGCAGATCGACGAGGTAGCGCGGATCGTGGAACCGCATGCCGCCCGCTCCCTGCACAACGGGCTCGACGATCACCGCCGCAAGCTCATGGGCGTGCTCCGCGAGCTGCTCGGCGAAGGCCGCGCTGTAGGCCGGGTCGTAGTCCGACGGCGGTGGCGGGGCGAAGACCTGATCGGCCAGCAGCGAGTTCCGGCCGGTCCACAGCTCATGCATGCCGCCCTGCGGATCGCACACGCTCATCGGTGTGAACGTGTCGCCGTGGTAACCCCCGCGCCACGTCATCAACCTGCTCTTGGCGTCGCGACCGGTGCTGCGCCAGTACTGCAGCGCCATCTTGACCGCGACCTCAACCGAAACCGACCCGGAGTCGCTGAAGAACACCGTCTCCAGCCCGTCCGGTGTCACCTCCACCAGCAGCTGGGCCAGCCGAGCCGCCGGCTCGTGGGTCAACCCGCCGAACATGACATGGTTCATCGTCGCCAGCTGCCGCGTGACGGCGGCGTCGAGCATCGGGTGGCCGTGCCCGTGGACCGCGGTCCACCAGGAGGCCATCGCGTCGAGCACCTCGACCTGACGGCCCTGATAGATGAGAGTCAGCCAGGCACCATGCGCACCCACCGCGACGGTCGGGGCGAGGGAATCGGGGCCTATCGCGCTGTACGGATGCCAGATGTGGGCGGCATCGACAGCGCTGATCTCGGCAGGCGTCAACGCAGACACCTTCGGTAGATTAACCGTCGACCATGAACACCCTCGCCCCTGCCCGGCCGGTGTCCCGCACCGATATGGGCCCACCCCCGCCTGTCGCGACCCCTGTCATCGGGACGCGGACGTCGGGGTTCTACCGGCACGACCTCGACGGTCTGCGCGGTGTCGCGATCCTTCTGGTGGCGGTGTTCCACGTCTGGTTCGGGCGGGTGTCCGGCGGGGTCGACGTCTTCCTGGTGCTCTCCGGCTTCTTCTTCGGCGGACGACTGCTGCGCGGCGCGTTGACCCCGGGCGCCGCGCTGCGTCCGGTGCCCGAAGTGACCCGGCTGGTCCGCAGGTTGCTGCCGGCCCTGGTCGTGGTGCTGGCCGTGTCCGCGGTGCTGACGATCCTGATCCAGCCCGAGACCCGCTGGGAGACGTTCGCCGACCAGAGTCTGGCCAGCCTCGGGTACTACCAGAACTGGGAACTCGCACGCAGCGCTTCGGACTACCTGCGCGCGGGCGAGTCGGTCAGCCCGCTGCAGCACATCTGGTCGATGTCTGTCCAGGGCCAGTTCTACATCGCCTTCCTGGTGCTGATCCTGTTGTCGGCGTTCCTTTTCCGGCGAGTGCTGGGCAAGCGGATGCGGGTGGCGTTCGTCGTGGTGCTCGCCGCGCTGACCATCGCCTCGTTCGTCTACGCGATCATCGCGCACAACACCGACCAGGCCACCGCCTACTACAGCAGCTTCGCCCGTGCCTGGGAACTTCTGCTCGGCGCTCTTGTGGGTGCGGTGGTCCCCCACGTGCGTGCTCCGATGTGGCTGCGCACCATCGCCGCGGTGGTGGCGCTGGCGGCCATCCTGTCCTGTGGCGCGCTGATCGACGGGGTCACGGAGTTCCCCGGACCGTGGGCGCTGGTCCCGGTGGGTGCCACGTTGCTGTTCATCCTGTCGGCGGCCAACCGGCACGCCGATCCGCACACCCTGGGCCGGATCCCGGCACCGAACCGCCTGCTCGCGTCGGCACCGTTCGTGGCGCTCGGAGCCATGGCCTACTCGCTGTATCTGTGGCACTGGCCGCTGTTGATCTTCTACCTCGCCTACACCGGCCGCCAGGGCGTCGACTTCATCGAGGGCGCAACCGTGTTACTGGTGTCCGGTCTGCTGGCCTGGCTGACGACGCGATACGTCGAAGAGCCGCTGCGCGCCCGTAATTCGTCAGCAGCGGCGATCTCGGCGGTGCCTTCCGGATCGCCGGCGAGGCTGCGCACCCGGTTGCGCCGGCCGACGATCGTGCTGGGTTCGGTCGTCGCTCTTCTCGGGGTGGCCCTGACAGCGACGTCGTTCTCGTGGCGCGAGCACGTCACCGTGCTGCGGGACAACGGCAAGGAGCTCGCCGGGCTGTCCTCGCGGGATTATCCGGGCGCGCGCGCCCTGATCGACAACGTCCGGGTGCCCAAGCTGCCGATGCGGCCGACGGTGCTCGAGGCCGACGACGACATCCCACAGTCGACGATCGACGGATGTATCAGCGACTTCGACAACGCCACGGTGATCAACTGCGCCTATGGCGACGAATCGGCGACCCGCACCATCGCACTGGCCGGCGGCTCCCATGCCGAACACTGGATCACCGCGTTGGATCTGCTGGGACGACTGCACGGCTTCAAGGTCGTGACCTACCTCAAGATGGGCTGCCCGCTCACGACCGAGGAGACACCGCTGGTGATGGGTGACAACCGCAAGTATCCGAAATGCCGAGAATGGAACAAGCGGGTCATGCCCAGGATCATCGCCGACCGTCCCGACTACGTGTTCACGACCTCGACCCGCCCATGGAACATCAAGCCCGGCGATGTGATGCCCTCGAGCTACCTCGGCATCTGGCAGAAGCTGTCGGACAACGGAATTCCCATCCTCGCGATGCGGGACACCCCGTGGATGGTGCGCGACGGTGAGCCGTTCTTCCCTGCCGATTGCCTGGCCGACGGCGGAGATGCCACATCATGCGGGATCGAACGATCCGAAGTACTGTCGGATCACAACCCGACACTGGATTACGTCGCCGAATTTCCGCTGCTGCACCCGCTCGACATGAGCAATGCGGTGTGTCGACCTGATCATTGCCGAGTCGTGGAGGGAAATGTGTTGATGTATCACGATTCCCACCACATCTCGAGTACGTACATGCGCACCATGACCAATGAGCTGGGCCGGCAGATCGCCGCCATCACCGGTTGGTGGTCGGACTGATGCCACCGTCGGAACCGGGGTCCGTGCCCACCGTCTGGCCGGGCGCCTCCTACCCGCTCGGCGCCACCTACGACGGTGCCGGGACGAACTTCTCACTGTTCTCCGAAGTCGCCGACCGGGTCGAACTGTGCCTGATCGGAAAGGACGGCCGAGAGCATCGGATCGACCTCGACGAAGTCGACGGTTACGTCTGGCACTGCTACCTGCCGACGGTGACACCGGGGCAGCGCTACGGCTTCCGGGTGCACGGCCCCTGGAGTCCCTCGTCCGGTCACCGCTGCGACCCGAGCAAGCTGCTACTGGACCCGTACGGCAAGTCATTTCACGGCGAGTTCGACTTCACCCAGGCACTGTTCTCCTACGACCTGGACGCTGACGATCTGGCCAGCGGTGGCGTGCCGCCCCAGGTCGACTCCCTCGGCAGCACCATGACCAGCGTCGTGATCAACCCGTTCTTCCAGTGGGGCTCTGACCGCGCTCCCCGCACCCCGTATCACGAGACGGTGATCTACGAGGCTCATGTCAAAGGCATGACGCAGGTGCACCCCGGCATCCCCCAGGAACTGCGCGGCACCTATGCCGGCCTGGCGCACCCGGCGATCATCGATCACCTGAAGTCGTTGAACGTCACCGCAATCGAGTTGATGCCGGTCCATCAGTTCCTCCACGACCACAGGCTGTTGCAGCTGGACCTGCAAAACTACTGGGGCTACAACACCTTCGGCTTCTTCGCGCCGCACTCCCAGTACGCGGCGAACAAGCACGCCGGCGGCGCCGTAGCCGAGTTCAAGACGATGGTGCGCGCGTTCCACGAAGCAGGCATAGAGGTCATCCTCGACGTGGTGTACAACCACACCGCCGAAGGCAATCACCTCGGGCCGACGATCAACTTCCGCGGTATCGACAACGCCGCCTACTACCGACTGCTCGACGGCGACAACCGGTACTACAAGGATTTCACCGGTACCGGCAACAGCCTCAATGCCCGTCACCCCCACACGCTGCAGTTGATCATGGACTCGCTGCGGTACTGGGTGCTCGACATGCACGTCGACGGGTTCCGATTCGACCTCGCCGCGACGCTGGCCCGCGAGTTCTACGACGTGGACCGGTTGTCGGCGTTCTTCGATCTGGTTCAGCAGGACCCGGTGGTGAGCCAGGTCAAGCTCATCGCCGAACCGTGGGACATCGGCGAAGGCGGTTACCAGGTCGGGAACTTCCCAGGTTTGTGGACCGAATGGAACGGGAAGTATCGCGACACTGTGCGTGATTACTGGCGGGGCGAGCCCGCGACACTAGGCGAGTTCGCGTCCCGGCTGACCGGGTCGTCAGATCTCTACGAGGCGACGGGTCGACGCCCGAGCGCCAGCATCAACTTCGTCACCTGCCATGACGGTTTCACGCTGAATGACCTCGTGTCGTACAACGAGAAGCACAACGCAGCCAACGGCGAGGACAACCGCGACGGCGAGAGCCACAACCGGTCGTGGAACTGCGGCGTCGAGGGTCCCACCGACGACCCGCAGATCCTCGCTCTGCGCGGCAAGCAGATGCGCAACATCTTGGCCACGCTGATGCTGTCGCAGGGCACCCCGATGATCGCCCACGGCGATGAGATCGGCCGAACTCAACAGGGCAACAACAACGTCTACTGCCAGGACTCCGAACTGTCCTGGATGGACTGGTCGCTGTGCGAGACCAACGGCGACCTATTGGAGTTCACCCGCAAGGTGGTGAAGTTCCGCAAGACGCATCCGGTCTTCCGGCGGCGGCGGTTCTTCGAGGGAAAGCCGATCCGCACCGGCACCGAGGCCAGAGACATCGCCTGGCTCACCCCGGCAGGCAAGGAGATGGACCCCGAGGACTGGGAGACCGGCCTCGGCCAGTGTGTGGCGGTGTTCCTCAACGGACAGGCCATCCCGGCCCCCAACGAACGCGGCGAACGGGTTGTCGACGACTCCTTCCTGCTGTGCTTCAACTCTCACGACGAGGTCCAGGATTTTGTCGCGCCACGCAGCGACTACTACGCGAAGGAATGGACTGCCGATCTGGACACCGCGGACCCCACCGGCAGCACCGACTTCGTGGTGAGCGCCGGCGAGAAGATCTCGCTGCAGCCCCATTCGGTCCTCGTCCTACGCAAGACCGCCTGACATGAGAGTGACATCCACCTACCGACTGCAGATGCGCGGCCCGGCCAGCGGCGAGGCGTTCACCTTCGCCGACGCCGAGGAACTGGTCGACTATTTCGCCGAACTGGGCGTCTCGCATCTGTACCTGTCCCCTATCCTCACCGCATCCGAAGGCTCCAGCCACGGGTACGACGTGACCGACCCGACCACGGTGTCTGCCGAACTCGGTGGGCCCGAAGGCTTTCGGAGCCTCGCCGAGAAAGCGCGGGAGGCGGGACTGGGCATTGTCGTTGATATCGTGCCGAACCACGTCGGCGTCGACGTCCCCAAGCAGAACCGGTGGTGGTGGGATGTCCTGACCCACGGACGCGAGTCGTCGTTCTCCTCGTACTTCGACATCGACTGGGCGCTGGATCCCGACGGCCGGATCGTGTTGCCCGTTCTGGGTTCCGACGACGATGTCGCCGACTTGGTCGTCGACGGTGACGTGCTGCGACTCGGCGACCTGCAGTACCCGATCAGTCCGGGCACCGGCACCGGCACCGGGTCGGAAGTGCATGACCGGCAGCACTACAAGTTGATCGGCTGGCGCAACGGCATCTGCGGCTATCGGCGCTTCTTCTCGATCACGTCCCTGGCGGGCCTGCGACAGGAGGACCGGGAGGTCTTCGACGCCACCCACGCCGAGGTCGGTCGCTGGTTCGCCGAGAACCTGGTCGATGGAATACGAATCGACCACCCGGACGGATTATCGGATCCCGCAGGCTATCTGGCGTGGCTGCGGGAACTCACCGGACCGGACGCCTGGATCGTCATCGAGAAGATCCTCGCCGTCGACGAGCCGCTGGACCCCAGCCTGCCCGTGGCGGGCACCACCGGGTACGACGTGCTGCGCGAGACGGGCGGCCTCTTCGTCGATCCCACCGGCACCGAATCGCTCACCGGCTTGGTCGAGTCGGCCGGAGTCGACTATTCGGCCACCCCGGAGATCGCTCGCGGACTCAAGGTCGCGGCTGTCACCGACACGCTCGCAAGCGAACTGCGACGGCTGTGCCGGGCGATCGTTGCGGCGACCGGCCGCGACCACCCCCGGCTTCCCGACGCGGTGGCCGCGCTGCTGAGCCATATCGGCGTGTACCGGTCGGACTACCTGACGCTGCCGTCGGTGTTGCCCGTCGCGATAGGCGAAACCACCTCCCGGCATCCGGAACTTGCGGAACCGCTGTCGCTTCTCGTGGCGGCGCAGACCGTGGGATCCGAGGTGAGTGTGCGACTGCAGCAACTGTGTGGTGCCGCAACGGCGAAGGCGATGGAGGACTGCCTGTTCTACCGCGACGCCCGGTTGGTGTCGCTCAACGAAGTCGGAGGCGAGCCAGAGCATTTCGGCGTGAGCGCAGCGGAGTTCCACCAACGCGCCGCCGACCGCGCGGCACTGTGGCCGACGGCGATGGCCACGCTGACCACCCACGACACCAAACGCGGTGAGGACGTCCGCGCCCGCATCGGCGTGCTCTCACAGGTTCCGTCCCTGTGGGGCGAACTCGTGCAGGGCTGGGAGCGCATCGCCCCGTCACCCGACGCCGTCACCGGACTCTTCCTGTGGCAGAACATCTTCGGGGTCTGGCCCACCGACGGAACGGTGAGCGCGGAGCTTCGGGACAGACTGCACGGTTACACGGAGAAGGCGATTCGTGAGGCTGCGCTGCAGACCACGTGGAACGATCCCGACGAGCAGTTCGAGACTGCGGTACACACCTGGCTCGACTCGGTGCTCGACGGCCCCGTCGCCTCGGAGCTGACCGCCACGGTGTCCCGACTCGACCAGCACGCGCGCGGCGACGCCCTCGGCCAGAAACTCATCGCGCTCACCGCCCCCGGTGTGCCCGACGTCTATCAGGGCACCGAACTCTGGGAGGACAGCCTGGTCGATCCGGACAACAGGCGTCCCGTCGACTACCCGGCCCGTCGCGACGCGCTCGCCGCCATGGAGCACCCGAAGATCAGCGTCGTCCGCGCGGCGCTGCAACTGCGGCGCGAGCGACCCGACACGTTCCTCGCCGGTGGGTACCGACCGGTGCCCGCCGAGGGCACCGCCGCCGAGCACATCGTGTCGTTCCGGCGAGGTGACGACGTGATGGTCGTTGCCAGTCGGTGGACCGTCCGGCTGGCCGACAGCGGCTGGGATGACACCACTTTGACCGTGCCCGAAGGAGAATGGACCGACGTGCTGACCGGTATCACCCATCGTGGTCAGACCCCTGCCGCAGAGCTGTTCGGAGAGCTGCCCGTCGCGCTGCTGGTGCGCGCCGATGCCTGAGCACGAATTCGCGGTGTGGGCGCCGCGGCCCGATCGTGTCCGGCTCGACGTCGGCGGTCACCTGCACCAGATGACCCGCGGCGAGGACGGATGGTGGCGGGCTGTCGTTGATGCCGCCCCGGATGCCCGTTATGGATTCGTCGTCGATGACAACCCCAAGGTGCTGCCGGACCCGCGCTCCGCGCGACAGCCCGATGGTGTGCACGAACGGTCCCAGTTGTGGCGTCCGACCGACGATGCGTGGTCCGACGGTGACTGGCGCGGGCGCTCCATCGAGGGCGGCGTCATCTACGAACTGCACACCGGAACGTTCACCGCCGAAGGCACATTCGACGCGGCGATCGGTAAGCTCGACTATCTGGTCGACCTCGGGGTCGACTTCGTCGAGGTGATGCCGGTGAACGCATTCGGCGGCACCCACGGGTGGGGTTACGACGGCGTGCTCTGGTACGCCGTGCACGAAACCTACGGCGGACCCGACGGGCTCATCCGGCTGATCGACGCGTGCCACGCCCGGGGTCTCGGCGTGCTGATCGACGCGGTGTTCAACCACCTCGGCCCGTCGGGCAACTATCTGCCCGAGTTCGGGCCGTATATGTCCGCGGGGAGCAACCCGTGGGGCGAGTCGATCAACATCGCCGACGCCGACGCCGACGAGGTGCGCCGCTACATCCTGGACTGCGCGCTGCGGTGGATGCGTGACTTCCACGCCGACGGCTTGCGACTCGACGCCGTTCACGCCCTGGTCGACACCACGGCCTATCCCATCCTCGAGGAGCTCTCCGCCGAAACCGATTCTCTGGCAACAAAAGTCGGCCGACCCCTGTCCCTGGTCGCGGAGAGCGACATGAACGACCCGAAGCTGATCACCCCACGCGATCGCGGCGGCCTCGGCATGACCGCGCAGTGGGACGACGATATCCACCACGCGATCCACTCGGCCGTGTCCGGCGAACGCCAGGGCTACTACGGCGATTTCGGGTCGCTGGAGACGTTGGCTCAGACGTTGCAGCACGGGTACTTCCACGCGGGCACCTATTCGTCGTTCCGACGCCGACGGCACGGAAGAGCACTGGACACCGCCACGATCCCGGCAACCCGTCTGTTGGCGTACACGCTGACCCACGACCAGGTCGGCAACCGGGCGATCGGTGACCGGCCCTCGCAGAACCTGACCACCGGCCAGCTCGCGATCAAAGCGGCCCTCGTCCTGGGCTCTCCGTACACGGCGATGCTCTTCATGGGCGAGGAATGGGCGTCGTCGTCGCCGTTCCAGTTCTTCAGCTCGCACCCCGAACCCGAGTTGGCCAGGGCGACCGCGGAAGGGCGCAAGAACGAGTTCGCCGAACACGGCTGGGATGCCGATGAGATTCCCGACCCGCAGGATCCTGCGACTTTCCACCGGTCGAAGCTGAACTGGGACGAGATCGGCGACGGCGATCACGCGCGACTGCACGCGTTCTACCGGGCGTTGATCGCGCTGCGCCGGGACGAGCCGGAGTTGGCCGATCCGTGGCTGGATCACCTGCGGGTGGAGTTCGACGATCATCGCCGCTGGTTCGTGATGCACCGTGGCGCAGTGTCGGTCGTGTGCAATCTCGGAGAGCAGCCCGTGGAAGTCCCGGTCACCGGGGAAGTTGTGCTGGCCTGGGATGAGCCGCAGACAGTCGGTGATACCACTCGGCTGGCCGGGCATTCTGTCGCACTTCTCCGCGCTGCCAACTAGCTGTCCACAGGTTTCTGCCCTGTGGAGAACGCTAGGCCAACGATGAGCCATTGGTGCTGGCCCTGGACAGGGCCGGCGAGATCCCGCCGCCGGAGATGAGAACCCTTGATGCCATTCATCTTTCGGCGGCGCTCGCGGCACCTGATCTTCGAGCGCTCGTCACTTATGACGCCCGATTGTCTGACGCGGCAAGGAATGCCGGGATCACCATCGTTGACCCCCGCTAGCAGGAGCAACTGAGCAGCTCAGGTCAGATAGCGGTAGGTGGGCGAGCCCGGCTCGAGGAGTTCGACATGGCATTCGGAGGTCTGCATCCGTGCGACCAGCCCCTCCAGATCCGATGCCAACCCCATCTCGATGCCGACCAACGCCTCGCCGGTCTCGCGGTTGTTGCGCTTGACGTACTCGAACAGCGTGATGTCGTCGTTGGGGCCGAGAACCTCGTCGAGGAACCGGCGCAAGGCGCCCGGTTCCTGCGGGAAGTCGACGAGGAAGTAGTGCTTCAGCCCCAGATGAACCAGCGACCGTTCGAGGACCTCCCCGTAGCGGGAGACATCATTGTTGCCACCCGAGATCAGGCAGACCACGGTGGATCCGGGCTGGATGTCGGCATCGAGCAGTGCGGCCACCGACAACGCGCCCGCAGGCTCGGCGATGATGCCCTCGTTCTGATAGAGGTCGAGCATCGCAGTGCACACCGCACCTTCGTCGACGGTGGTGATCGACACCATGTCACCGGCGGCCGACAGGGCCGCGAACGGCAGGGCGCCCACCCGTGCGACCGCGGCGCCGTCGACGAACTGGTCGACGTGGTCGAGCGTCACCGGGGCTCCGTTGGCCAGAGCGGCCACCAGCGCGGCGGCCCCGGCGGGCTCGACACCGAGCACCGACGTCGTGGTGGTGCGCTCCGCCAGATAGGTGGTGACGCCGCTGATGCAGCCGCCGCCGCCGACCGGAACGACCACCAGATCGGGTTCGGCGCCGAGTTGCTCCAGGATCTCCACCGCGATGGTGCCCTGCCCGGCCATCGTCCGCAGATCGTTGTACGGCGGCACGAGCGTGGCGCCGGTGCGCGCGACGTCGTCGAGAGCTGCTTCGGCCGCCATGTCGTACGTCTTGCCGCCGACGATCAACTCGATGAACTCGCCGCCGTGATACCTGATCCGATTGCGCTTCTGCTTCGGCGTCTTGGCCGGAACGTACACACGTCCGTGGATGCCCATCGACCGGCACGCCAGCGCGAACCCCTGGGCATGGTTGCCTGCAGAGGAACACACCACCCCGGCAGCCTTCTCCTCGGGGCTGAGCTGCATCAGCAGGTTGTAGGCACCGCGCAGCTTGTACGAGCGCACCGCCTGCAGATCCTCGCGCTTGAGGTAGACCCGTGCACCGGTGATCTCGGACAGCCGATCGATGAGTTGCAGCGGCGTCTTGGACACCACGTCGGAGATCCGCCCGGCGGCCTCGTCGATGTCTGCGGCGCGCAACGGCGCCGCAGTACCGATTCGGGCACCATCACTCAGCTCAGCGGACACCGCACCATGGTGCCACCGCGCGGCTCAACAGCAAAAATGGATTCTGTGGACCCGTTGGCGCGCGGCGTTCGGACTGCCCCGCGGGTGCGCCGCCGGCGCCCGGGCCGATAGGTAGCCAGACTAGTGAGAATCGCCCGGCCATAATCGGTGTTTCGGGTGGCCGAAACTTGGCTTGCGAGCTATCGTCACTACATGACCACCGCCGAACAGTTCCGGGACGAAGCAACCCGTCCGGCCTCGACGGTCTCGATCGCCGGCGTCCCGTGGCCCGCCTACAAGGTGGTCGCCCTGGTGGTCGGCCTGCTGGTGTTCGCGGTGGTCGCCGTGGTGACCACCGCCGCGGCTCCCGCAGTGCTCAGCGGTGCCGGGGTCGGCGCGGTGGTATGGCTCGTTCTGGGCTTCGCCGCCTCCACTGACTGACTTTTCGCCTCGGGCGGCGCAGCCGCATTCTGATTCTGATCGCATCGCACGGGCCGTCGGCATGCTCAGCTGACGCTACCCGGAGGTGCTCAACCGCCCAGGCACCCTGGTCCCAGCAGCGCCTTGAGGTCGCCCATCAGGGCCGAGGACGGGGTCACCCGCAGCGACTGGTCCAACTCCAGCGTGGTGATGCGCTCACCGCTGATCAACCGCAGATGCACCTGCGCCGTCCCGGGATGACGTGCCAGCACCTGCTTGAGGGCGCTGACCTTGTCCACCGTGCACTGTCGCGTCGGCAGGCTCACCGCAACCGGCCGATTGACCTGGGCGCTCGAGAAGTCCGGCACCACGAGTTCGTTGGCGATCAGCGAAATGCGATCGTCGCGGATGGCCACCTTGGCACCGACCAGAACGACGACGTCATCGGCGATCTCGGCGCCGAACATCGAGTAGGTCTGCGGGAAGAACAACACCTCGATACCGCCGGTGAGATCCTCCAATTGCGCCGACGCCCAAGGCAATCCATTCTTGTTGACCCGGCGGTTCACCGAGGCGAGGATTCCGCCGATACGCACCTGGGTCTCGTTGGCGACGTCGCCGGCCAGGATCGCCGGGATCGCGGTGTCGACCTGGGCGGCCAGCAGATGGGCGATGCCGTTGAGCGGGTGACCTGACACGTAGAGCCCGAGCATCTCACGCTCGAGGGCGAGCTTGTGCTTGTCCTCCCACTCCTCGTCGGGAACCTTGATGGTGAACACCGCATCCCTGCCTGCGCCGTCGTCGGAGCCACCGCCGAACAGGTCGAATTGCCCGATCGCCTCGGCTTTCTTGGTGCCCAGCACCGAGTCGACGGCGTCGGTGTGCACGAGGAACAGACCTTTGCGCGGGTGTCCGAGCGAGTCGAAGGCCCCTGCCTTGACCAGCGACTCGGTCACCTTCTTGTTGCAGGCAGCGATATCGATCTTGTTCAGATAGTCCGAGAAGTCGGTGTACTTGCCCTTCTCGGTACGGGTGTTCACCAGTGAGGCAACAACGTTGGCGCCGACATTGCGTACCGCGCCGAGCCCGAAGCGGATGTCGGTTCCGACCGAGGCGAAGTTGTGCGCCGACTCGTTCACGTCCGGCGGCAGCACTGTGATGCCCAGGCGGCGGCAGTCGGCGAGGTAGATCGCGGCCTTGTCCTTGTCGTCACCGACGGAGGTGAGCAGGCCCGCCATGTACTCGGCCGGATAGTTGGCCTTCAGGTACGCCGTCCAGTACGACACCAGGCCGTAACCGGCGGCGTGCGACTTGTTGAACGCGTAGTCGGCGAACGGCAACACCGTGTCCCACAACGCCTTGACGGCCGCCGCCGAGAAACCGTTGGCCTTCATCCCTTCGGAGAAGCCCTCGAACTCCTTCTCCAGGACCTCGCGCTTCTTCTTGCCCATGGCTTTCCGCAGGATGTCGGCTCGGGCGAGCGAGTAGCCGGCGACCTTCTGTGCGATGCGCATGATCTGCTCTTGGTAGACGATCAGGCCGTAGGTCTCGGCGAGGATCTCCCGCAGCGGTTCCTCGAGTTCCGGGTGGATCGGCTTGATCGCCTGGCGGTTGTTCTTGCGGTCGGCGTAATCGTTGTGGGCGTTCATGCCCATCGGACCGGGACGGTAGAGCGCGATGACCGCAACGACGTCCTCGAAGCCGGTGGGCTGCATGCGGCGCAGCAGGTCACGCATCGGGCCACCGTCGAGTTGGAACACCCCGAGGGTGTCACCGCGCCCGAGCAGTTCGTACGCCGCCGGATCGTCGAGCGGCACCGTGTCCAGGTCCAGGTCGATGCCGCGGTTGGCCTTGATGTTCTCCAGGCAGTCACCGATGATCGTCAGGTTGCGCAGCCCCAGGAAGTCCATCTTGAGCAGGCCGATGGCCTCACACGACGGATAGTCCCAGCCGGTGATGACCGCGCCGTCCTGCGGGCGCCGCCACAGCGGGATCGAATCGATGAGCGGCTCGGAGCTCATGATCACCGCACAGGCATGCACACCGGCGTTGCGCACCAGCCCCTCGAGGCCGCGGGCTGTCTCGTAGATGGTCCGCACATCCGGATCGGTGTCGATCAGACCGCGCACCTCGGCGGCTTCCTTGTACCGCTCGTGGTTGGGGTCGGTGATCCCCGACAGCGGGATGTCCTTGGCCATGATGGGCGGCGGCAACGCCTTGGTGATCCGGTCGGCGATCGCGAACCCGGGTTGTCCGTAGTTGACGCGCGCCGAATCCTTGAGCGCCGCTTTGGTCTTGATGGTGCCGAAGGTGATGACCTGGGCGACCCGGTCACTGCCCCACTTGTTGGCGGCGTACCGCAGCATCTCTCCGCGGCGGCGGTCGTCGAAGTCGATGTCGATGTCGGGCATCGACACCCGCTCGGGATTGAGGAACCGTTCGAACAGCAGGCCGTACGGGATCGGGTCGATGTTGGTGATGCCCATGGCGTAGGCGACCAACGAGCCGGCGGCCGACCCTCGGCCCGGCCCCACCCGGATGTCGACCGATCGGGCGTAGTTGATCAGGTCGGCGACGATCAGGAAGTAGGACGGATAACCCTTCTCGCAGATCACCTTGATCTCGAAGTCGGCCCGGTCCGTGTACTCCTGCGGCACGCTGGCCGGGAACCGGCGCTCCAGCCCGGCGGCGACCTCGTGCCGCAGCCATGTCTCCTGTGTGTGCCCTTCGGGCACCGGGAAGATCGGCATCCGGTCGCGGGGCGCCCACACATCGGAGTAGGACTGCACCCGCTCGGCGATGAGCAGCGTCGAATCACAGGCTCCGGGCACGTTGTCGTCCCACAGCGCGCGCATCTCGGCGGCGGACTTGAGGAAGTAGCCGTCACCGTCGAACTTGAATCGGGTGGGATCCGACAGGGTCTTGCCGGTCTGCACGCACAGCAGCGCCTCGTGGTTGCGGGACGCATCGCGGGTGACGTAGTGGCAGTCGTTGGTCGCCAGCGGCGGGATGCCCAGTTTCCTCCCGACCTCGATGAGCCCCTCGCGGACCCGGCGTTCGATGTCGAGGCCGTGGTCCATCAGTTCCAGGAAGAAATTGTCCGGCCCGAAGATCTCCCGCCACTTGGCGGCAGCCTCCAGCGCCTCGCGCTCGTGGCCCAGGCGCAACCGGGTCTGCACCTCACCGGACGGGCAGCCGGTGGTGGCGATGATGCCCTCGGCGTGTTCGGCGATGATCTCGGCGTCCATGCGCGACCACTTGCCGAGCTGGCCCTCGAACGAGGCCAGCGAGGACAGCTTGAACAGATTGCGCAGCCCGGTGGCGTTCTCGGCGACCATCGTCATGTGGGTGTACGACCCGCTGCCGGAGACGTCGTCGCTCTTCTGGCCCGGGTCGCCCCACAGCACGCGCTTGGTCTCGAAGCGCGACGCCGGGGCGATGTAGGCCTCCACGCCGATGATCGGCTTGATGCCCACTTCGGTCGCCTTGGTGTAGAACTCGCTGGCGCCGAACATGTTTCCGTGATCGGTCATCCCCACGGCGGGCATGTCCAGCCGCTGGGCCTCGGCCAGCATCGGGCTGATCTTCGCGGCGCCATCCAGCATCGAGTACTCGGTGTGGTTGTGCAGGTGAACAAAAGACCCTGAGGACCGCAAGTCTGAACCGCTCATAGGGACGCCAGTCTATGACCGGCCACCGACAGCGCTCGGCGTGTCGGGGTGCGTGTCTCAGCCAGTTCGGTTCACGCGTCGACGGGAGCTGCGACACGCGCGCCCAGCAACCCGTTGTCGAACACATCCAGCAATTGCCTGGCAATCGCCGGAGACTCGCCGGCATCGACGAAGCCGGCGTGAAATCCCATGCCCCAGAACAATGCCGACAGCATGTCGGCCACGGCACGAGGGTCCATGTCGGGTGCCAATTCACCGTGGGCGATCGCCTGCACCACGATCGACTGGTAGAAACCGTGCACCGTGGCCACCACGGCGTCGGCCGCGTCGTGGCGGTGCCTGTCACGCTGGTGTTCGAGCCGCGCGGCCACCAGGAACCGCATGGTCGCCTCGTCGGTGCCCAGCAATTGCTGCATCGCCTCGATGAACACCGCCATCTGCTGCCGAAGCCCCACTTCGCGTTGCGCGGCGACCGCACATTCGGCTACCAGCGTGTAGGTCTGCCTGAGCAGGATCTCGTACACCTGCTCGCGGGTGGCGAAGTAATAGTGCAACGTAGGGCGGCTCACCCCCGCGCGGAGCGCGATCTGCTGGAACGTCGTTGCGCGGTAACCGCGTTCGGCGATGACCAGGCGGGCTGCGTCGAGGATGCGCAGACGCGTCGCCTCGGAGTCGGCGCCAACCGGGCGACCACGTCCTCGAACTCGGGACCGGTCCGCCGGCTCGCTGTCCACGAGCAAACGTTATGGCATTGCTGACAGTGGGTCAATCGGTAGTCTTGCAAATTTTTACACCGTTGACGGTTCGGTTCTGCGTCCGACACGCGCGCGACGCACCGCATCAACCGTGAACACCCCGAGCGCCAGCCAGATCAATCCGAACCCCAACCACCTCGCGGGCGGCATCGGTTCGTGGCCGACCAGGACCCCCCACGTCAACTGCATCGCCGGTGTCATGTAGAACAGCAGCCCCAGGGACACCATCGCCAGGCGCTGCGCAGCGGCGGCGAACAGCAACAGCGGCAGCGCCGTGAGCACACCCGCGAGAACCATCAGGACGACGTGCCCGATTCCGTGGCCGGTGAAGGTGCCCTCTCCCGTCACCTGCAGGAACCCCACATAGGCCAGCGCGAACGGGGCCGCGATCGCCGCTTCGATCCCGACGCTGACCCGCGGGTCGGTCGGCACCAACTTCTTGACCGCGCCGTAGAGGCCGAACGACAGCGCCAGGCCGAGGCCGATCACCGGCGGGGATCCCACGTTGACCGTCAGGACCACCACCGCGCTGACTGCGATCAGTAGCGCCACAAGCTGCCAGGCGTTCAACTTCTCCCGGAAGATCAGCAATCCGAGCGCGATCGACACCAGCGGGTTGATGAAGTAGCCGAGCGCGGCGTCGACGACGTGACCGTTGTTGACGGCGTAGACGTAGATCACCCAGTTGACCGAGATGAGTGCTGCCGCCGCGGTCAGCAGCAGCCAGACACGTCCGCTGATGGCCTTGAGGTCACCGAACCGTCTGACCGCGGCGACGACCACCAGCATGAGCAGGAAGCTCCAGATGATCCGGTGGGCCAGCACCTCGACCGCGCCCGCCGGCTTCAGCAGCGGGAAGAACGCCGGAAACAGCCCCCACATGCCGTAGGCGCCGACACCGAAGAGCAGCCCGGACCTCACCGGTGCTGATCGCGCAGTACGTCCAGCGCGTGCTGCAGGTCGGCCGGATACGGACTGGTGATCTCGACACGCCTCCCGTCAGCCGGATGAGCGAATGCCAGAGATCTGGCGTGAAGCCACTGCCGCTCCAGCTCAAGCCTTTTCGCCAGGGTTGGATCGGCACCGTAGGTGAGGTCACCGCAGCACGGGTGGTGCAGCGCGGCAAAATGGACCCGGATCTGGTGGGTGCGCCCGGTCTGCAGTTCGACGTCGAGCAGGCTTGCGGCCTGGTGGGCCTCCACCGTGTCGTAGTGGGTGATGCTGTTCCTCCCACCTTCGACGACGGCGAACTTCCAGTCGTGCCCACGGTGGCGGCCGATGGGCGCGTCGATGGTTCCGCTGCTCGGGTCGGGATGACCTTGAACCAGGGCGTGGTAGCGCTTCTCGACGGTGCGCTGTTTGAATGCCCGCTTGAGTACCGTGTACGCCCGCTCCGAGAGGGCGACGACCATCACTCCGGACGTGCCGACATCGAGTCGGTGCACGATCCCCTGGCGTTCGTGGATCCCCGAGGTGCTGATCCGGAAGCCCGCAGCTGCCAAGCCTCCGAGCACCGTCGGCCCGTGCCAGCCGACGGTGGCGTGCGCCGCCACCCCCGGGGGCTTGTCGACGGCGACGATGTCGTCGTCGGAGTACAGGATCGACATGCCCTCGATGTCGACCGGCGTGTTCTCCACCGCTGCGGGCGCCTCGGGTAGCCGCACTTCCAGCCACGCGCCCGCGGTCAGCTTGTCGGACTTGCCTGCACGGGCACCGTCGAGTTCGACTCCGCCGTCCTCGGCCAGCGCTGCGGCCGCGGTGCGCGACAGGCCGAGGAGCCGGGCCAGTCCGGCGTCGACACGCATGCCGGCGAGACCTTCGGGAACCGGCATGGAACGGGTGGTCATCTGTCTCCGGTTTCGGCGTCCGGCTTGCGCCTGCCATTGGTGTCGAAGTCGAAACCGAACAGCGACAGCACGACCAGCAGGATCGCCCCACCCACGACCGAGGGGTCGGCCACGTTGAACACCGGCCACCATCCGATGGACAGGAAGTCCACCACGTGGCCGCGCAGCGGCCCCGGTGAGCGGAAGAAGCGGTCCACGAGGTTGCCCATCGCGCCGCCGAGGATCATGCCGAGGCCGATCGCCCACCACGGGGACACCAGACGACGGCCCATCCAGATGATCCCGAACACCACCCCGGTCGCGACCAGGGTGAGCACCCAGGTGTAGCCGGTCGCCATCGAGAAGGCCGCCCCGGAGTTCCGAACCAATGTCCACGTCACGGTGTCGCCGATGATCGAGACCGGCTGACCGGGTGTCAGCAGCCGGACGGCCAGCACCTTGGTGACGATGTCGAGGACCAGAATCACCGCCGCGACAGTGAGCAGGAGGCGCAGCTGTCGCCGGGGCTTGGCCTCCGCCGGCTCGGCGGGCTCGCCACCGGTGGCGGGCTCGACCGGGCTCGATGATTCATCAGTCACGCCCCCATCCTCTCAAAGCATCGGTGGGGAACAATTCCACCCATGCCTCGTCTCGTCGTCATAGCCACCGGTGGGACGATCTCGACAAGCGCGGGCGCCGACGGCGTCAAACGTCCCTCCCGCACCGGAGCCGACCTCACGGAGGGCTTGGACGTCGAGGTCATCGATGTGATGTCGGTGGACAGCTCGCAACTCACCCCACCTGATTGGGACCGGATCGCCGCCGCCGTGCGCTCGGTGGCCGCCGACGCCGACGGCATCGTCGTCACGCACGGCACCGACACGATGGAAGAGACAGCGCTGTGGCTCGAGCTCACCTATGACGGCGCGACGCCCGTCATCCTGACCGGCGCCCAACGCAGCGCCGACGCACCCGACTCCGATGGACCGTCGAACCTACGTGAAGCGCTCGCCGTCGCGGCCGACCTGCGCGCCCGCGACGTCGGTGTGGCCGTGAGCTTCGCCGGCGCGGTGTTCGAGCCCCTCGGCCTGCACAAGGTGGCCACCGCCGACCTCCAGGGCTTCGTCGGCCGCCCTCTGGGGCCGGTGAAGGACCGGCCCTTCCTGGGCGAACTCGCAGCCGCCGACGCACCTCGGGTGGACATCGTCGTCGCCTACCCGGGCGCCGACACCGTCGCACTCGACGCCTTCGTCGCCGCCGGCGCCCGCGGCATCGTGCTGGAGGCGCTGGGTTCGGGCAACGCCGGAACCGCCCTCATCGACGGGGTGGGTCGACACCGACGCAACGGGGTTGCGGTCGCGGTGTCGACGCGCGTGCCCGATGGCCGGGTCAGCCCCGGTTACGGGCCGGGACGCGCTCTGAAGGACACCGGCGCGTTCGTCGTGCCGCGGCTTCGGCCCCCGCAGGCGCGGGTGCTGCTGATGGCCGCCCTGGCCGCAGATCTGCCCGCCGAGGACGTCTTCCAGCGCTGGGGCTGAACCTCCACTACGGCGTGCTCTGGTGACGGGCGATCTCCTCCACGAAGTCCGGCCAGTCCAGACTGTCCACCGGGTTGGCGTGGGTCACCTCGGGGTCGGCGGCCGCGAAAGTGCGCACCGGCCCGGGTCCGGTGGCCCGGGTCTCGAAGCGCACCGTCATGACGCCGTGTCCGGCGCCCTGGATCCATCCGTGACCGTGGAAGGTGTGGACGACATCGTCACCGACCCGCCATGCCGGCAGCACCGGGTCGCCATCGGCCGGCGGTTGCGATGACCCGGTGTGTGACACCTCTTCGGTGGCCATCAGCTCCAGATCGGGGAACAGCGACTCCTGTTGGACGTCGGAGAGACCGGAGAAGCCGACGCCGACGAGGCGGATGGGACCGATCTCCACCGGATCGAGGAGGAGTCGGCGGGCGGTGGCATTCAGCGTCGCGGCGTCGGTGGTCGCATAAGGCAGCGTCGCCGACCTGGTCAGCGTGCTCATATCGGACTTCTTCATCTTGACGATGACGGTTCGGGCGCCGCGGCCGTCCTTGAGCAGCCGCCGGTGAGCATGCTCGCCGATGGGCACCGCCGCCTCGCGCAGCTGATCGAGCGTGATCAGGTCCGTGGCGAACGTGGACTCGGCACTGATCTGCTTGGCCGGCGAATTCTCGGCGACCGGACGATCGTCGATCCCGCGCGCCAACCGGTGAAGCGCCGGTCCGACCGTCGGCCCCAGGATGTTCGCGACCTCCGAGTGCGACAGCGCCGCGAAACCGCCGATGGTGTCGATGCCCAGGCGGTGCAGCTTCTCCTCGGCCACCGGCCCGATACCCCACAGCTTGCGGACCGGCAGACCGTCGAGCAGCGGGTGTTCCTGATCGCGGGCGATGACGGTGATGCCGTCGGGTTTGGCCAGGCCCGAAGCGATCTTGGCGATCTGCTTGCCCGATCCCGCGCCGACGGACGCGACGAGCCCGGTGACCGCTGCCACCTCGGCGCGGAGTGCTTCGCAGAACGACGCCACCTCCGACGCCGATGCCCCGGCCAGTTCGAGGGGTTCGCCGAACGCTTCGTCGAACGACAGCTGTTCGAGGACCGGCACCCTGGTGCGTACGGTCTCGAAGACCCGGCGGCTGGCCAGTCCGTAAACGACGCCGCGCGGCGGCAGCACCACCGCGCCCGCCCCGACCAACCGGCGCGCCTGATGCATCGGCATCGCCGACCGGGCACCGAAGACCCGGGCCTGATAGCTGGCACCTGCCACCACGCCGCGTCCGCCCAGACCGCCGACGAGCACCGGCCGCCCCCGCAGGGTGGGCCGGGTCAGCTGCTCGACAGATGCGAAGAACGCATCCATGTCCAGGTGCAGCACCCATCGCGCGGCCACACTCGCCGATGCTAGGCGGTGCGGGGCTAGCGTGACCTGCATGGCACACACCCCGAACGCCGAGGCGTCCGACGTTCCGATCCGGGACACCTCGATCCGGCTCGGACAATTCCTCAAACTGGCGGGCCTCATCGATTCGGGGGCCGACGCGAAGTCCGTGATCGCCGACGGTCTGGTCAGCGTCAACGGTGACGTCGACACCCGGCGCGGCAGGCAGCTCCGCCCCGGCGATGTGGTGGTGTACTCCGGCCGGGGTGCCCGCGTCACCGACGGCTGAGTCACGCCTTGGAGATCGCCACCCGCACGCCGTCACCGATTGTCGTGCCCTCGGCAGGATCGCCGAACTCGAAGCTCGTCGCCAGGATTTCGCCCGCGATCAGATCGCGGTGGGTGCGCGCCCACGCCTCTTGCTCCGCGGGCACCGACATCACCACCGAAATCCGGTCGGACACCTCGAGTCCCGTCGTCTTCCGCAGCTCCTGCAGCTCACGGATGCGATCCTTGGCCCAGCCTTCGGCCTCCAGTTCGGGGGTGACGGTCCCGTCCAGCACCACCAGACCCGCTCCGTCAGCCAGCGCAGCCGTCCAGTCGGGGTCGGCCGCGACGAGTTTGGCGCTGAACTCCTCGGGCTGCAGCACCGCCGGGCCCGCGGTGAGCGTGCCGTCTGCGTTGAGGACCCCCTGCCCAGCCTTCACTGCCTTGATCGCCGCCTGGACGTCCTTGCCGATACGGGGCCCTGCGACCCGCGCGTTCACGGCGAGCTCGAAGCGCCCGTGCGCGTCGATGTCGTCGCTGAGCTCAACCGATTTCACGTTGAGTTCGTCGGCGATCAGATCTCGATAGGGCTCGAGCCGCTGCGGATCATCAACAGCCACAGTCAGTTTCGCCAGGGGCAGGCGAACCCGCAGTTTCTTGGCCTTGCGCAGTGAGGATCCCGTCGAGGCCACCTCGCGCACCAGGTCCATGTCGGCCACCAGTTCGGGGTCGGCAGGCAGCGAGCCGGCCTCGGGCCAGTCGGTCAGGTGAACCGACCGCTCGCCGGTGAGCCCGCGCCAGATCACCTCGGAGATCAGCGGGAGCAGCGGCGCGGCCAGTCGGCTGGTCACCTCGAGCACGGTGTGCAGCGTGTCGATAGCGTCGGGATCCTCCTCCCAGAACCGCGAACGTGACCGCCGCACATACCAGTTCGTCAGCGCCTCGGTGAACTGGCGCAGCTGGTCACACGCAACGGAGATGTCGCAGGTGTCCAGCGACAGGGTCAGGCTGTCGCGCAGGGCGGCAAGCTTGGCCAGGATGTAGCGGTCCAGCACATGGGCGGAGTCGGTGCGCCAGACACCCTTCTTCGGTGCGTACAGGGTCAGGAACGTGTACGAGTTCCACAGCGGCAGCAGCACCTGCCGCACCCCTTCGCGGATGCCCTGCTCGGTGACCACGAGGTTGCCGCCCCGCAGGATCGGCGAGGCCATCAGGAACCAGCGCATCGCATCGGAGCCGTCCCGGTCGAACACCTCGGTGACGTCGGGGTAGTTGCGCAGCGACTTGCTCATCTTCTGCCCGTCGTTGCCCAGCACGATGCCGTGCGACACGCAGGTCCGGAAAGCCGGCTTGTCGAACAGTGCGGTCGCCAGGATGTGCAGCGTGTAGAACCAGCCGCGGGTCTGTCCGATGTACTCGACGATGAAGTCGCCCGGGAAGTGCGCCTCCACCGCCCCACCAGCGGCCTCTTCCCCCGAGCCGTCGAACCATTCCCGATTCTCGAACGGGTAGTGCACCTGGGCGTAGGGCATCGACCCGGAGTCGAACCACACGTCGAGCACGTCCTCGATCCGCCGCATCGTCGATGCGCCGGTCGGGTCGTCGGGGTTCGGCCGGGTCAGTTCGTCGATGTACGGCCGGTGCAGGTTGTCCGGCCGTACCCCGAAGTCGCGCTCCAGCTCGTCGAGGCTGCCGTACACATCGATGCGCGGATAGGCCGGATCGTCTGACTTCCACACCGGAATCGGGGTGCCCCAGTAACGGTTTCGCGAGATGGACCAGTCGCGCGCGCCCTGCAGCCACTTACCGAACTGCCCGTCCTTGACGTGGTCGGGGTACCAGGTGATCTCCTGGTTGAGCTCCACCATGCGGTCGCGGATCTTGGTGACCCTGATGAACCAGGACGACACCGCCCGATAGATCAACGGGTTCCGGCAGCGCCAGCAGTGTGGGTAGGAGTGCTCGTAGCTGTCGTGGCGCACCAACACCGCGCCGTTGGCCTGCGCGGCCCGACTCTGGTTCTTCAGATCGCGGATGATCTGCGGGTTGGCGTCGAACACGTGCTGGCCCGAATAGTCGGGAACGGTGGCGTCGAACCGCCCTCTGGCGTCAACCGGGGTGACGGCCTCGATGTCGGCGGCCTGCGCGGTCTCCATGTCGTCCTCGCCGTAGGCAGGTGCCATGTGCACCAGGCCGGTTCCATCCTCGGTGCTGACGAAGTCCGCAGGCAGCACCTGGAAGGCGTTGGGCGAATCCATGAAGTACGGGAACGGGGGAACGTAGTGGACGCCGAGCAAGTCCCGGCCCGCGAGGGAGGCCACGACCTGCGGCTCCTCCCCCAGTTCGCGGGCGTAGGCACCGAGGCGGGCCGCAGCCAACACGTAGCGACGCCCGTCGGGCGCGGCGACGACGACGTACTCGACCCCGGGGTTGACCGCGACGGCCTGGTTGGACGGCAGTGTCCACGGAGTCGTCGTCCAGATGAGCAGATACGCGCCCACAAGATCGACTGCGCCGTCGACGGGGCCCCGGTCGATGCGGAAGCCCACGGTCAGAGCCGGGTCCTGACGGCTCTGGTAGACGTCGTCGTCCATCCGCAGTTCGTGGCTCGACAGCGGCGTCTCGTCGTTCCAGCAGTACGGCAGTACCCGGTTGCCCTCGTAGGCCAGGTCCTTGTCCCACAGCTCCTTGAACGCCCAGATCACCGACTCCATGAAGCCGAGATCAAATGTCTTGTAGTCGTTGTCGAAGTCGACCCAGCGTGCCTGACGAGTGACATAGGAGCGCCACTCGTCGGCGTACTTGAGCACCGATTCCCGGCAGGCGTCGTTGAACTTCTCGATGCCCATCTGCTCGATCTGGGCCTTGTCGGTGATGCCGAGTTGGCGCTGCACCTCCAATTCGGCCGGTAGTCCGTGGGTGTCCCATCCGAAGCGGCGTTCGACCTTGTATCCGCGCATGGTGCGGTAGCGCGGCACGATGTCCTTGACGTACCCCGTGAGCAGATGCCCGTAGTGCGGCAGCCCGTTGGCGAAGGGCGGCCCGTCGTAGAACACGTACTCGGGTGCGCCGTCGCGGCGTTCGATGCTCGCGCGGAAGGTGTCGTCGCCCGCCCAGTACTCGAGAACGTCGACTTCGAGGGCAGGGAATCTGGGTGCCCCGGCGGCAGGCTTCGGGTAGGCGGTCACGTGCGTGTCTCCTGTGCCAGATGTCGTTCAGGCACGGGGACGACGTCGCGCCGGTGCGCGAGAGCCGCGGTACCACCCCGCTTGCGCACCTGAGATGCGCCGCTCGTAGTGAGGCGATGACGGGCCCGCCCGTTCGGTTCTACTGGGCGTCGCGGGCCCGAAACCACCGGCCGCAGCGCTGTTCTTCCGAAAGCTCCCCGGTGATGGCCGGATCGACGCTTGTGGCCCGAAGTCTAGCGGGCCTACCGGTCAGGCCGGAATCACAGTGGCGCAGCCGCGTCCGACGTGATCTCGATCAGGGCGAGCGGGAACTGCTCGGCCAACTCCTCGATGCTGTAGGCGTCGAATCTGGTGGCGTCGTAGCGCCAGTCGAGCCGGAGCTGCCCGCCTGCACGGCGCACCCGCAGTTCGAGCAGGTGACTTCCGGCGGCATCGTCGACGTCGGCCGCCACATTCAACAGCACTTCGGCCGTGGCGGTCGGCGTGCCCGGCGCCGCAGCAAGCGCGGTGTGGGCGCCCTGGAGCATCTCGGTGGGGCCCATCGCGGGAACGTCGGAGCAGATCAACGACACGGTGTGGAACAGCCACCGGTGCTCGCCTGTGACATCGACGGCCACCGCACCTTCGCCGCGGGCCCGGCCGATCGCCCGGCCGAGCGCAGCGAGAAGCACCTCGTCACCACTGACGCCCAGCCATTCAGCGGCGCCGTCGAGTTCCTCTGCCAATTCGCTCGTCGGCGGCAGACTCACAATCTCGAATCGCGACTCGGCGCATTCTGCGGCGGGGTGATCAACCACCTGCAGCGTTGCCGGAACCGAATTGACCAAGGGCCTGACCTCGTCGGCCATGTAAGGAGCGACCATGCGGCTAACCGTACAGCGAATGTCCCAGAATTGGGAGACCAGTCCCAAAACCGTGACGGCTGTGTCAATAAAGGTCGTGTCTTCTGTTTGCCGGCAGGGGCTGCCCTTGTGCGGGAATTCGGTTTATTGTGTCCTGGTGCCACGTACCGACGAGAACGGCAGACAACTGAAGGCCCTGCTCGATTACCTCCTCGACGGAGAGATCGATGCCAAGGACCTGTTCGACGCTCTCGGCGTGTCCAGCAGCACCTACTACCGGCGGATCAAGGAGAGCGACTACCCGAACGCCGAGGAGCTGCGCCGGGTGGCCGATCGCTTCGATCTGAGCTACCCCGACCTGCAGATCCAGTTCGGGTTGATGAGCCGTCAAGAAGTGTGGAACTACGTACGCGCGGCCGAGTCGGTCGAGTCCGGGGTGGCGACCCTGCAGCAGACCACCGTCAAGGCACCCGTGCAGCACAGGCCCAAGCTGTCCGAGCTGACACCCCGTCTCGACGCGCCACCCCTCTAGGAACACCGCATGGCTCTGGCAACACTCATCGCGATCACACTTCTGTGCATCGTGTGGAGTCTGTGGATTCGGCGTGTCACCTGGTCGTGCCGCTGGGAGGTCGCCGCCACCCTCAACATCGCGCTCCAGGGAGTGGCGGTGCTGCTGATGTCGCCGCTGGCCTCGGAGACCCTCGGCGTCTGGCTGCACTCCCTGACCGGGAAGTGGAACCTCGAGGACTACCTCGGTCACGACGCCTACATCGTGGCCGCCTCCGCCGTCGTCTACAACGCTCTGGGCCGGCTCGAACACGACCACGCGATGCACCGCCGGTTCAAGCAGTTCGTCGAACGGCCCGCCACCGTGTGCATTCCGCTGCTGCTGGCGGCGTTCTGGCTCGGCAACGGCGCCGCGATCTACCGCCCCGACTTCTTCGACGTGCCCACCGACCTCTGGCTCAACGCCTACTGGTTGCTGCTCTGCGGCATGCTGATCTACCTGCTCGGATACGGATCACGAGCCCTACTGGTCCTGCGCGCCGATCCGCGGTCCCGACAGATCGCCAACATCTATCTCGTGGCGTGCGCGATGGGCATCCTGGCGTGCGTCGTGCGCATCGTCACCGCGTTCGTCCCGCCGTTGCAGACCGTTCAGGGCAGCACGGTGGTGTGGGTCTTCGCCTGTGCCTGTGGCGCCGGCTTCGCGCTGACCTCGGCGTACTCGTGGCGGATCAGGACAAAATGGTTCAGCCGTACACCCAGCTGAACCGCTGATCAGACACTTTGTCTCAGATCGCCGTCCGGGTGAGATCGGTGAACGGCGAGCCGAACTCCCGCACCGCCCGGTAACCGTTCTTGCGGGCCTGCGTCGCTCCCCGGCGGATCAACGCCGCGGTCGCGACGAAACCCGCCTGGTCGGTGACGACCAGAGGCGTCAGCAGCCGGTTGTGGACGTAACCGAAGCCCAGTCCGCTCTGCGGGTCGGCCCACCCCAGTGACCCGCCGAGCCCCACATGTCCGAACCCGGGCAGCACCCCGGGAAACGGCAGTCCGTGATACCCGAGATGGAATGCCAGCGGCATGACCATGGTGTGGTCGGGTCGCAGGCTCGGCCGCCCGACCAGGGCAGCGGCCGTCTCGCTCGACAGGTACTGCGTGCCGTCGATGCGCCCGCCGTTGGCGATGGCGCCGTACATGCGCGCCAGCGCACGGGCGGTCGCCACGCCGTTGGCCGCGGGAATCTCGCTGTCGAGCATCGGGGTGTCGCCCTGCACGAAGGCCTTGACCCCGGGGAAGTACATCGCGCCGAAGCCGGCGGAGAACGGCAGCGCGGCCAACCGGGGTGCCACCAGGTTGAAGAACGGATTCTGCAGAGCACTCTGCGGACCGATGATCTGGGCGGCGTGCGTCGGCGCCTGGGCGGGAGGCCGGCCGAGATGCAATCCGTCGGTGTTCAGCGGCGCAGCGACCTCGGTGCGGATCAGTTCACGCATCCCCTTGCCGGTGACCCCGCGCGCCAACCCGGACAGCAGCCACCCGAAGGTCAACGCGTGGTAGGCGGGCCGTCCGTGAAGCCAGCTGAGGGGTGCCGCGGCGAGCCGTTCCTCCATCCGCAGGTGATCCATCAGATCACCCTTGACCGCCCCGTTGAGCTGCGACAGACCTGCCCGGTGACGCAACGCGTCACGCACGGTGATCTTCGACTTGCCGTTCGCACCGAAGGCGGGCCAGTACTCGGCGACAGGCGCGTCGTAGTCGATCAGGCCACGGTCGGCCAGTCGGTGGATGACCGTCGCCGCCACCCCCTTGGTCGCCGAGAACACCATGGTGCCGGTGTCGGCGTTCCAGTGGCGCTGACCCTTGCGGTCCGACCAGCCGGTCCAGATGTCGACGACAGGCTCGCCGTCGAGGTACACCGAGAGGGCTCCGCCGCCCAGCCGGCGCCACGGGAACATCTGCGCGAAGGCACGCACGGCGCAGAGGAAGTTCTCGTCGGCGGCGCCCTGGACTCCGCGCGGCAGGGCTGCGCCGTCGACACCGTGTGGGAGCGCCGCGCTGCGTTCCCAGTCATTGACTGCGGTCACAATGATTTGAATTTACTCCGGCACGCGGCAAAGAAACCGGGAGTTACCGATTCGTTAACCGACGACCTTCGAAGGGTTGTCCGCGGCGTCGAGGATCTGCTGCGCAGCAAGCGTCGGAGTCAGTTCGCCGTCGCGCACCTGACGCTCGACATCGGCGCGGATCTCGCGCACCCCGGGGCTGGAGAGCACCCGGTCGAGGACCGTGTCGCGGACCATCGACCACGTCCATTCCACCTGCTGCCGACGCCGACGGGCGTCGAACTCACCTGCCTCGGTGAGCACGTCACGATGCCGGAGCACCGTCTCCCAGAGCTCCGTCAACCCCGACCCGTGGAGCGCACTCATCGTCAGAACCGGTGGCCGCCAGAGAGTCTCACGCGGATAGATCAGACGGATCGCGCCTGCCAGCTCCCGTGCGGCGGCCTTCGCCTCCACGGCGTGCTCACCGTCGGCCTTGTTCACCACGACGATGTCGGCGAGTTCGAGCACGCCCTTCTTGATTCCCTGCAACTGGTCGCCGGTCCGCGCGAGGGTGAGGAACACGAACGTGTCCACCATGTTGGCAACCGCCACCTCGGACTGGCCGACTCCCACCGTCTCCACCAGGATCACGTCGTAACCGGCGGCCTCCAGCAACACGATCGTCTCGCGTGTCGCCCTCGCGACGCCGCCGAGGGTCCCCGAGGTCGGCGAGGGGCGGATGTAGGCGTCGTCGTGAACGGCCAACCGTGCCATCCGCGTCTTGTCGCCGAGGATCGAGCCGCCGGTGCGGGTCGACGACGGATCGACCGCGAGCACCGCAACCCGGTGCCCCTGCTCGATGAGGTACATCCCGAGCGCCTCGATGCTGGTCGACTTGCCCACCCCGGGCACGCCCGTGATGCCTACGTGTAGCGCGCTGCCGGCATCCTTAATCAGCTCCAGCAGGAGTTCCTGGGCCTGCTGGCGGTGATCTGCCCGTGTGGACTCGACCAGCGTGATCGCCCTCGCCAGCGCCGAACGGTCCCCCTCCCGGACCGCTGCCGCCACCTCACCGATCGGTTGGCTCATCTAGTTGAGCGTGTAACCGAGGCGTTCGGCGAGCTTGCCCAGTAGCCCGATCGCCGCATCGGCGATGACGGTGCCCGGCGGGAAGATCGCCGTCGCGCCCGCGGCGTACAACTCGTCGAAATCACCCGGGGGGATCACACCGCCGACCACGATCATGATGTCGGGTCTGTTGACCTCGGCGAGAGCGTCCCGCAGCGCCGGCACCAGCGTCAGGTGCCCGGCCGCCAATGAGGACACCCCGACGACGTGCACGTCGTTGTCGGCCGCCTGCCGGGCCACCTCCTCCGGCGTCGAGAACAGCGAACCGACGTCGACGTCGAAACCGATGTCCGCGAAGGCCGTCGCGATCACCTTCTGCCCGCGGTCGTGCCCGTCCTGCCCCATCTTGGCCACCAGGATCCTGGGTCGCCGGCCGTCGGCCTCGGCGAACTTCTCGACGAGTTCGGTCGCACCGCTGACATTGCTGGCCATGCCCACCTCGTCTCGGTACACCCCGGCGATCGTCCGGATCTCTGCCTGGTGGCGCCCGTAGACCTTCTCCAGCGCATCGGAGATCTCCCCCACCGTCGCCTTGGCGCGCGCCGCGGCGATCGCCAACGCCAGCAGGTTGTTGCCCAGCCCGTCCTCACCGGCCGGACCGGAAGCGGCTGCCGCACGGGTCAATTCGGCCAGCGCCGCCTGCGTCGCGGCATCGTCGCGGTCGGCCCGCAGGGCTTCGAGCTTGGCGATCTGCTCGGCACGCACCCGGCTGTTCTCGACCTTGAGCACCTCGATCTCGTGGTCCTCGTCGACCTGGTACTTGTTCACCCCGATCACCGTCTGCTGTCCGGAGTCGATCCGCGCCTGGGTGCGCGCGGCGGCCTCCTCGATGCGCAGCTTCGGTATGCCCGCGTCGATGGCCTGGGCCATGCCACCGTGTTCGGCGATCTCCTTGATGTGTGCGCGTGCCCGCTCCGCCAACCGGTAGGTCAGCCACTCCACGTAGTACGAGCCGCCCCACGGGTCGATCGGCCGGGTGGTGCCCGATTCCTGCTGCAGCAGCAACTGGGTGTTGCGCGCGATGCGAGCCGAGAAATCGGTCGGCAGCGCCAGCGCCTCGTCGAGCGCGTTGGTGTGCAGCGACTGAGTGTGGCCCTGGGTCGCGGCCATCGCCTCGACGCAGGTCCGTGCGACGTTGTTGAACGCGTCCTGAGCCGTCAGCGACCATCCCGAGGTCTGCGAATGGGTGCGCAATGACCTGGATTTTGGGCTTTGGGTTCCGAATTCACCGACCAGTTCGCTCCACAGAAGCCGGCCGGCCCGCAGCTTGGCGACCTCCATGAAGAAGTTCATCCCGATGCCCCAGAAGAACGACAGCCGCGGGGCGAACTTGTCGATGTCCAGGCCGGCGTCCAGACCCGCCTTGAGGTATTCGACCCCGTCGGCGAGCGTGTAGCCCAACTCCAGATCGGCTGTCGCACCGGCCTCCTGGATGTGGTATCCGGAGATGGAGATCGAGTTGTACTTCGGCATCTTCACGCTGGTGTATCCGAAGATGTCGGAGATGATCCGCATCGACGGCTTCGGCGGGTAGATGTAGGTGTTGCGGACCATGAACTCTTTGAGGATGTCGTTCTGGATCGTGCCCGCGAGCTTCTCCGGTGCCACGCCCTGCTCCTCGGCGGCCGCGACGTACAACGCCAGGATCGGCAGCACCGCACCGTTCATCGTCATCGACACCGAGACGGCGGACAGGTCGATCCCGTCGAACAACTGGCGCATGTCGAGGATCGAATCGATGGCCACGCCGGCCATCCCGACATCGCCGGCCACGCGCGGGTGGTCCGAGTCGTAGCCGCGGTGGGTGGCGAGGTCGAAAGCCACCGACAGGCCCTTCTGACCGGCGGCCAGGTTGCGCCGGTAGAACGCGTTGGATTCAGCGGCGGTCGAGAACCCCGCGTACTGGCGGATCGTCCAGGGCTGGTTGACGTACATCGTCGGGTACGGCCCGCGCACGTACGGCGGCTCGCCGGGCAGGCTGCCCAGTGGATACCCCTCGGCGACGACCTCGTCGCGATCGGCCGCGATGTAGACGGGTTTGACATCGATGCCCTCGGGAGTGGCCCAGTCGAGTTGGTCGGGGGTGTATCCGTGGGCGGCAGCGGCCGCCGACACCTGCTCGACGACGTCCGCCGGTGTCGGTGCTGTCACTTCCCGCTCGGCGTGAAGCGGTATGTCGGCGAAGCTACCGATCGCACCGGCCTCGGAGGTCGCAGCCGGCTTGCCGGCGACATCGGACGCGGTCATCTCAGGCCCCCAATCGGGTCAGCAGGTCCGACAGCGCCTCGACCGCATCGATCTTGGCGGTCAGGTAGCCGTCGGGTTTCGACTCGGCGGTGGCGACGGATTTCTCAGGACCGGCAAGCAGAATGTGCCCCACCCCGGCCCGCCGGGCCGCATCAACCGCCGCCGAGACCTCGTCTGCGTAGCGCGCGTCGGTGCCGCAGATCACCGCGATCTCGGCGCCGCCGGCGTCGGAGACTGCGCCCGCGATCCCGTCGGCGTCGAGCGGTCCCGGATTGATCGCCTCGATACCTCCGGAAGCCAGCAGGTTCGAGGCGAACGAGGTACGAACGTTGTGCTCGGCGAGCGGACCCAGCGGCAGCAGCAGCGCCGCGGGACGGGCCCCCGCCGTTTCCAGGTGGGCATCCGAACGATTCCGCAACATCTCGAAGCCTGACGCGTATCGCTGCACCGACGGCAACGACTCCCCTTGTGGCAGTGGCACTTCGGCCAGGTTCGGATATTCGTTGACGCCGGTCAGCGCGGTCCGCCGATGCGCGATGTCGGCCCTGCGATTCGCGGCGACCTGGGAGATCTGCCCGACGACATGGTCCTCGGCGGCCTGGAATCCGCCCAGGGCCTCGACCTCCCGGAAATGCCCCCAGGCCTGCTCGGCGAGTTCGCGGGTGAGGTCCTCGACGAACCACGATCCGCCGGACGGGTCCAGGACGCGGCCGATGTGGGATTCCTCCAGGAGCAGCAACTGGGTGTTGCGGGCGATACGTCGCGCGAAACTGCGCGCGGTGCCGGGGAATCCCCCGGGGATCGCGGCGTCGAACGGGTGCACCATCACGGTGTCGGCACCACCGACGCCCGCCGAGAACGCCGCCACCGTGGTGCGCAGCATGTTCACCCACGGATCACGCTGGGTCATCATGGCCAGTGAGGTGGTCGCGTGCACGGTCGCCGCACCTGCCGTCGGCGCCCCCAGCACATCAGCCACCCGGGCCCAGAGTTGCCGCGCGGCACGCAGTTTCGCGATGGTCATGAACTGGTCGTCGTCGGCGGCGAACCGGAAGCTGATCTGGCCGAGTGCGGTTGCGACCGGCAGACCGGCATCAACCAGCAGGCGCAGGTAGGCCACGCCCGCCGCGACGGCGGCGCCGAGTTCCCAGGATGCGTTGGCGCCGAGGTTGTGGAATGCGGGCCCGTCGACGGTGATCGCCCGGACGTGCCCGTCGTAGCCGGTGAGGCGCTGCGCGGTCGCGACGACCTCATCGAGATCGGGCGCGGACCGTCCGGCCATCGGAGCGGTCAGCGGGTCGGCCCCGAGGTCCACCGACAGCCGCGACTGTTGATCGTCGTCGAGTCCGCTCAGCATCGTGAGCAGCACGTCGGCCGCGGCACCGTGGTCTGCACCGTCTCCGGTGATGTCCAGGACCACCGGCACCAGGTCGAGGAAGACGCCGTCGAGCAGGCGTTCCAACTCCGCCGGGGCTACCGAATCCTCGCCGCCACCGACCCGCAGCACCAGGGCGCTGACGCCCTCGGTCAGCCCCAGCAACACCTGGCCGTTGCCGTCGACCGCGGTCGACGGACCGGAGGGAAACGTCTCGGCGACCTTCCAGCCCGACTTCACGTCCCGTAGAGCGTCCCCACCGCGGACGAAAGGCCAGCGACCCGGCAGCTCAGGCTCCGCGATCTCGTCCGCACCGGTGTACAGCGGCCGGATCGGGAAGCCGTCGTAGGTCTTCGAATCCAGTAGCCGCTCCGGTTGCGCGGGTAGATCGGCGAGATCTCGCCGGGTGGTCTTGGTCAGCACGCCCGCCACGGCGGAACGCCATCGGTCGAGGTCGGCATCGACTACACCCGCGGCAGCGCCGGCACTGGGTTTCTGCACAGCCATCAGGCTAAATGATGACCCGTGCGGCAGCGTGGCCCGGTCGGGCACATCTTCGCCGCCCGCACGCCTGTCCGACCGAGGGTGTTCGCTCTCGCCCCGTACTGTTGGTAAACGTGAAATCCGTCGTCAGCACGCTGCGCACGATCCGTGCGGCGACGCTCGCCACGCTGCGGACGGTGCCCCCACGCCGCTTTGCGGCCATCACGACGGCGATTGTGATCCTCGTCGCAGTTGCAGTGCTGGTGCCGCTCCCGACCGCCGTGCAGATGCGCGACTGGGCGACCTCGGTGGGTCCGTGGTTCCCGCTGGCCTTTCTTGCCGCGCACATCGTCATCACGATCTTCCCGTTCCCGCGCACCATGTTCACCCTCGCCGCCGGCCTGCTCTTCGGCCCGTACCTGGGTGTCCCGCTGGCCGTGCTGGCCAGCACCGTCAGTGCCGTGGCGGCGCTTCTGCTGATACGCGCGGCGGGGTGGCGTCTGGACCGGCTCGTCGAGCACCCGCGCCTGGACGCGGTGAACGGCAGGCTCGCCGAGCGGGGCTGGCCGACCGTCCTGTCGATGCGGATGATCCCGGCCGTGCCGTTCTCCGTGCTGAACTACGCGGCGGGATCGTCGGCGGTCCGGGTGCTGCCCTACACGTTGGCCACCGTCGCCGGTCTGCTGCCGGGCACCGCCGCGGTCGTCATCCTCGGTGATGCGCTCACGGGCAACGTCAGCCCGCTGCTGTTCCTGGTCTCCCTGTGCACAGCCAGTGTCGGCGTGGCCGGACTGGTCTACGAGATCCGCAAGAACAGGCACCGGCACCACAGCACCGCCGACGACCGGCCGAGCGAACCGTCGGAAACGCCGATCACCGCCGGGTGACCGACGGGCCTCGTGCAGTCATCGCCGCGTACAGGGCGAGGAACGACGACGCCGCGACCAGTCCGGGGCTGAAGTCTCTGGCCTTGATGTGAAACCCGACGGCCAGCACGAAGTAGACCGTCAGCATGAAGGTGGTGAGGCGGGCCAGCGCCGGGAACCGGTACACCGACAGCAGTCCGATGGCGGACGCCACTTTGACGAACGGGATTATCGGCCGCAGTTCCGGTGCCAGACCGACGTCGTCGAAGGCCTTCTCGATCGGCGCGATCGGCACGGCGCATGCCACCGCGTCGCCGACCTGCAGAGCGCCGAGCACCGCATAGGTTCTCGGTGAGGTCAGCGCGTTCACTGTTCCGGCGAGCCGTGACGGGGCGCCGGCGCGCTCGGCTTCGAGTAGTCCGTCGCGTCGGGTTGTGACTGCTGCGTCAGCGGCGGGTACTGGCGTGGACCGTCGAGTCCGGCGACCGGGGTACGTGCCTCGGCCACCGCCTCGGCGACTGCCTGTGCGATCTCCGGGTCGGTCTGGGTGTTGAACCAGTCGGCGACCTCTTCCGAATCGTCCTCCGGCTTCGGCAGGTTCTCCTCGACCGGCGACGGCGTGTAGCGGAACACCCCGTCCTCGCCCGGGGCGCCCAACATCTTGGTGAACCCCTGCAGGGCGGTGCCGAAATCGCTGGGGACCAGCCAGACCTTGTTCGCCTCGCCCTGCGCCATCTGCGGCAAGGTCTGCAGGTACTGATAGGCCAGCATCTCCGGAGTCGGGCGACCGGCCTTGATGGCGGCGAACGTCTTCTCGATCGCCTTGGCCTGCCCCTGAGCCTGTAGGTAGGACGCCGCACGTTCACCCTGGGCCCGCAGCATGCGGGACTGCCGGTCTGCCTCGGCGGTGAGGATGGCTGCCTGCTTGGCGCCCTCGGCCGCCAGGATCTGGGACTGCTTCTGTCCCTCCGCCTGCTTGATCGACGCCTCCCGGTGACCCTCCGCGGTCAGGATCATCGCGCGCTTCTCACGGTCGGCGCGCATCTGCTTCTCCATCGAGTCCTGGATCGACGGCGGCGGGTCGATGCTGCGCAGTTCGACTCGAGCCACCCTCAGGCCCCACCTGTTGGTGGCCTCGTCGAGCACCCCGCGGAGCTGGCCGTTGATGGAGTCACGCGAGGTCAGCGTCTGCTCCAGCGTCATGCCGCCCACCACGTTGCGCAGCGTGGTGGTGGTCAACTGCTCCACACCGACGATGTAGTTGCTGATCTGATACACCGCGGCCTGCGGATTGGTCACCTGGAAGTAGACGACGGTGTCGATGTTGACGGTCAAGTTGTCCTCGGTGATCACCGGCTGCGGCGGGAACGACACCACGCGCTCACGGAGATCGACGCGCGCCCGGATCTTGTCGATGAACGGCAGCAGCAGCGTCAACTGTCCCGACACCGTCTTGCTGTAGCGACCCAGCCGTTCGATCACCGCGGCCTCGGCCTGGGGCACCAATGCCACCGACTTCGCCACCACGATCACGGCGAACACCACCAAAACGGCCAGCAGAACCAAACCTGCGACAGCACCGTCCATTACGGCTCCTTCTTCTAGACGATCTTGGAGACGACCGCGGTGGCACCGTCGATGTGCACCACCGTCACCTGATCGCCCGACTCGTAGACATCGCTCTCGTTGTAGGGCCTGGCAGTCCAGACCTCACCGTCGAGCTTGACCTGACCTTCGTGGCGCGCGACCCGATCGAGGACGAGCGCGCTCTTGCCCTCCAGTGCCTTGGCCGGGTCGAGCAGACCCTTGCCGGACTGCACCCGCCGCTTCAACGCCGGGCGCACCCCGGCCAGCAGCAGGACCGAGACGACGAGGAACACCAGACCGTCGGCCCAGATCGGCCACGCGAACAGCCAGCTCGAGCCGGCCGCGGCCAGTGCCCCGCCGCTGAGCATCAGCAGGAAGAGGTCACCGGTGAGCGCCTCGGCGCCGGCGAGGGCCAATGCGGCGATCAGCCAGATCAGCGAGACGGGCATACACCGAGCCTACGCGGCGACACCTCCACCGGCGGGAAACAACGACAGGTAGCTACTACACTGCCTGCATCATGTGGTGTCCCAGTGTTTCGTTGTCGGTGTGGGCCAATGCCTGGCTCGCCGGCGTCGCCGCGCCCGACGACGTGTTGGATGCGTTATCCCTATGGACTCCACGACATTCGGTCACCGCCTACGACTCGGCTGCCGCCGACCGCACCGGCTTGCCCTGGCCGGATCTGGACGACGCCGGGGCCGTGTCGCTGTTGCAGACGATGCGCACCGCCGCCCGGTCGGCCGGCTCGCAGCCCGCGATCGAGCTGGTGCTACCGGTCCCCGGGGACGTGCGGGGACTCCCCCCGGGCACCCAGTTCGGCCGTGACGCCGTCACCGCGGGCGAGGCGATCATCGTGGGATCGCCGGACACCGCGGTCGGGATGGTGCCCGATTTCGAATACCCCGAATCCTCCGACATCGACGACGACTTCGAGTTCGAGTTGGAAACCGAACTGTCCGCATTGTCGTGGACGGTGTTCTCGCTGCCCGATACGCCGACCCCCGAGCACCGTGACCTCGGCGAGGCGGAGTACACGCTGCGGGATGCCGTGCGCGCCGCGGCCGACGCTCTCGGAGCGCTGCGCGCAGGTGCCCCGGGAGGCGAGATCGCCGATCCGCGCCGACTGGTCGAGCAGGTGCTCGAATCCACCCAGGTGCACCGGATCCCCGATCACGCACCGCCGCGGGCAGTACGGGTGCTGGAGAACGCGGCACATGTCGACGCGATCATCACGGTGAGTTCAGGACTGATCCCGAGCGGACTGCAGAGCTCCTCAGAGGTTCAGCTCGCCAGCGACGCACTGCGTCCGCTGACCTCGGTGGTGCGCTCGGCGCGACTGGCGGCGATCAGTGCCATCCTTCAATCCGCTTGGCGCGGTTAGGGTCAGCTCGAGCACGCCGGGGTGCAGAGCGCGCCGTTGACGGTGCAGCCGTAGCCGGGCACGGCTCCGACTCCCCCGACCCTGGCTGCCGGACGACCCAGGCGGAGTTCGTCGACGAGGTCGAGCGCCAGCTGCGCGAAGCGGGGCTGTGCATTGGGCGTCAGGGCCCGCGCGAAGGCGATCCCGGCGGCGGCGGCCTGCTCGGCGAGTTCGTTGTCGAGGTCCCAGACGACCTCGATGTGGTCGGCGACGAAACCCACCGGACACACGATGACCGCCTCGGTGCCCGCTCGGGCCAGGGCCTCCAGGTGGTCCCCGACGTCGGGCTCCAGCCACGGCACCTGCGGTGGACCGGACCGCGATTGCCACACCTGGTCGTACTCGGGGTACCCGGCGGCGGCGGCAACCAGCGCGGAGGTGTACCCGACCTGGCGCTCATAGAGGTCGGGCCCGCACCGCGACGCGGCGCGTACCGGGATCGAATGCGCGGTGAACACCAGACGGGCACCGCCGCGTCGGTCCGCCGGCAACGTCGCGGCTGCGTCCCCGACGGCGTCGGCGAACATCTGCACCAGCAGCGGGTGATCGAAGTACTGCCGTAATTTGGTCAACTCGGACGCATCGGGACCCGCCGACGTGCGGCCGCGCACGATGTCCTCCTGATACTGGGTGCAACCGGAGTAGCCGCCCCAGGCCGAGGTCGAGAAGACAGCGGCATGTCGAATACCGTCGTCCCGCATGCGCGCAACGGTGTCCTCGATGAAGGGATCCCAGTTGCGATTGCCGAAGTACACCGGCAGTTTTTCGCCCCGCTTGGCCAGTTCCGTCTCGATCGCGGCGATCAGGTCGCGGTTGATGCCGTTGATCGGCGACACGCCGCCGAAGTGAAGGTAGTGCTCGGCGACCGACGCCAGGCGCTCTCGAGGGATCCCCCGTCCCCGAGTGACGTTCTCGAGAAACGGCATGACCTGCTCGGGACCTTCCGGGCCCCCGAAGGACAGCAGCAGCAGAGCGTCGAAGTCCATTACAGGAGCTGGGTGCTCGCCCCGCCGTCGGCGTAGATGATGGTGCCTGTTGTCGCCGGGAGCCAGTCGGACATCAGTGCACACACCGTCTTCGCCACCGGCGTGGGATCTTTCATGTTCCAGCCCAGCGGCGCGCGCTGGTCCCAGCCCTCTTCGAGCAGTTGCATCTGGGCGCCTGCCTCATCCCCCAGCGCACCGCCGACGATCGCGCTCATCGCCAGCGTCCGGATCGGGCCTGCTGCGACGAGATTCGAGCGCACGCCGACCTTGCCCGCCTCGCGGGCCACGAACCGGTTGACCGATTCGAGTGCGCTCTTGGCCACCGTCATCCAGTTGTAGGCGGGCATCGCGCGCGTCGGATCGAAGTCCATGCCGACGATGCCGCCGCCCGGGTTCATGATCGGCAGAACGGCTTTGGCGAGCGAGGCGTAGGAGAACGCCGAGATGTGGATGCCCTTGGCGACGTCGTCGTAGGGCGCGTCGAAGAACGGGTTGACGCCCATCCCGGTCTGCGGCATGAAGCCGATCGAGTGCACGACACCGTCGAGCTTGTTGCCTTCGCCGATCACCTCGGAGACCCGATCGGCGAGTGTGGCGAGGTGCTTCTCGTCCTGCACGTCGAGCTCCAGCAGCGGCGGTTTGGCCGGCAGCCGGTCGAGGATGCGCTCGATCAGCCGCATCCGGTTGAACCCGGTGCAGATCACCTCCGCGCCGGCCTCCTGAGCCACCTTCGCGATGTGGAACGCGATCGACGAGTCGGTGATGATCCCCGTGACGAGGATCCGCTTGCCTTGAAGAAATGTCACAGTGAGAACTCCTCGTTGTCTTAGTGGCCCATGCCCATACCGCCGTCGACCGGGATCACGGCGCCGGCGATGTAGCTTGCGTCCTCAGACGCCAGGAAGCTGACTGCGCCGGCGACCTCGGCGGCGGTGCCCACACGCTTCGCGGGGATGAAGTCGAGGGCGCCCGCCTGAATCCGCTCATCCAGTGCGCGGGTCATCTCGGTGTCGATGTAGCCGGGGGCGACGACGTTCGCGGTCACACCGGCCTTGGACAGCTCGCGGGAGATCGAGCGGGCCATCCCGATCAGACCGGCCTTGGCGGCCGCGTAGTTGGCCTGGTTCCCGATGCCCCACATGCCGGACACCGAACCGATGAAGATGATGCGGCCGAACCTCTTGCGCTGCATGCTGCGAGACGCGCGCTGCGCCACCCGGAACGCGCCGGTGAGGTTGGCGTCGATGACGTTCTCGAAGCGCTCCTCGGTCATCCGCATCAGGAACGCGTCCTGGGAGATGCCGGCGTTGGACACCAGGACCTCGACCGGTCCCTGGTGTTCCTCGACCTCTTTGAAGGCACGATCGACGGCTTCGCTGTCGGTGACGTCGCAGACCACGCCGAAAAGCCCCTCCGGGGCGCCGGAGCCACGGTGGGTGACAGCCACCTTGTGTCCATCGGCGGCAAGGCGTTGCGCGATCGCCAGGCCGATACCGCGGTTACCTCCGGTCACCAGCACCGAACGGGACACGAACGCGGGTCGTCGACTCGTGGTTTCCGCAGCGGTATCGGCAGGGCTCTCTGTCGCAGCGTCCGCAGTCATGCCCGCCAACTTAACGCCTGGTGTTCGATCTTAAGAAATCGCCTTACCGCGGGTTGCAGCGCCGCGACACGGACAGACAACCTAGTTGGGCAGGCGGCGGTTGATCAGCAGCGCACCCAGCGCAGCGACGGCGAGTACCAGAGAGCCGAGGCGCAGCCAACCCACGCTGGCGTCTCCCTTGACGGTCTCGTAGCCGATCTGCTCCTGCAGGTTGCTGAACACTTCCTTGAGCTGCTCGAGGCTGGACGCCGTGAACGCCTCACCACCGGAGAGGTCCGCGATCCTCGCCAGCATCTCATCGTCCACCGGGACCGGCTGACGCTGTTCGTTGATCTCGACGTAGCCGTAGGGCGTTCCGAACGACACCGTCGAGATCGGCACTCCCTGGTCTTTCGCGGTCCGCGCCGCAGTGTAGGCGCCCTTGGGATTGTCCGGATTGGACGGGACGGTCTCCTTGCCGTCGGACATCAGCACGATGCGTGCCGGAGGGGGCTCGTCACCGCCACCGATCACCGCTCCCACCGTCGCGACGGCCTGCAACGCCGTGAAGATGCCCTCACCGGTCGCGGTGCGGTCGGCCAGTTGCAGCTTGTCGATCGCGGTCTTCGTCGATTCCCGGTTCGTCGTCGGCGAGACCAGAACCGTGGCCGTGCCGGCATAGGCGATCAGACCGAGGTTGATGCCCGGGGTCAATTGGTCGGCGAACTGCTTGGCCGCTTCCTGAGCGGCCGCCAGCCGGTTCGGAGCGACATCGGTGGCGCGCATCGACTGCGACACGTCGACCACCAGCATCACGACGGCACGATTGCGCGGAATGCGGACGTCGTTCGTCGGACCGGCCATCGCGATGGTCAGCAGCACCATCGACAGGACCATCAGGGTGGTCGGAAGGTGGCGCCAACGACTGGGTCGCTTCGGGGCCACGCTCTCCAGCAGTTCCATGTTGGCGAACCGCAGCATCCGCTTCTGGCGGGCCATCTGAACGACGACGTAGAGCCCGACCAGTCCGAGGATGACCAGGATGAAAAGGAAGAACCACGGGTGTTCGAAGCCCGACAGAGACATCGGCCCGAGCAACGGTAAAGTCATGTCCTACTTATCATTTCGTGTCGATTCGTGCGCTCACTGGCGCCATCTGCTCTTCGCGCAAGCGCTCATCGCCGCCTTCTGCTCTTCGCGCAAGCGCTCATCGCCGCCTTCTGCTCTTCGCGCAAGCGCTCATCGCCCGGCCAGGGCACCGCGGCGCCTGCTCGCGACGAACCTCACCACGTCGGCGATCCAGTCCCGGTCGGTACGCAGCGTCAGCAAGGGTGCGTCGCAGCGCCTCAGGGTGCGAGCCACATCCGCGCGGTGCGCAGCGGCGGCCTTTTCGAAATCGGTGCGCAGCTGCTCGTCGATCGTGAACTCCCGGGTGCGACCCGTCTCGGTGTCCTGCAGGATCACGTCCCCGACAGCGGGCAGTTCGACGTCGCGCGGATCGAGGATCTCGACACCGAGCACTTCGTGTCGCCCGGCGATGGCGCGTAGCGGGCGCATCCAATTGATCGGTCCGAGGAAGTCGCTGATGATGACCGCCATGCCGCGGCGACGTTCCGGCCTGCGCAAGCCGTCGATGGCCGCGGCCAGATCCCCGCGGACACCCACCGGAGCCCGGGGGGTGGTCGCGATCGCGCGGAGCAGTTCCTGCTCGTGCATGCGCCCCGACAATGCCGGCACCCGGCGGGTGGTCTCACCGTTGGAGATGATCGCGCCCAGCCGATTTCCGCCGCCGCTGTTCAGGAACGCGATCGCCGCCGCAGCGGCCACGGCCAGATCTCGCTTCTCGCATCCAGCGGTGCCGAAGTCCAGGCTGGCTGACACATCGACCACCAGCCAGGTCTCCAGTTCACGGTCGGCGATCATCTGGCGCACGTGCGGCGCCATGGTCCTGGCCGTCACCGACCAGTCCATCCGGCGCACGTCGTCGCCGGGCTGGTAGACCCGCGACTCCCCCGGCTCGGAACCGGGGCCGGGGAGCAACCCGAGATGATCTCCGTGCAGCACACCGTCGAGCTTTCGGCGCACCGTCAGTTCCAGCTTGCGCAACGCGGCCGTCAACGCGGGATCACGGATCTCCCCGCGTTGCAACGACGGCAGATCCAGGGTGCGGCCGGAACTCGGCGGCGTGGCAGGAGAAGTCACTTAGCCGGGGCTCAGCGTCCGCTGCCCGCGGCTGCGCCGGCGGGCACCACAGGCGGCACCGAATGACCCTGCTGCGGAATGGCGTTCACCTGAGGGAGCGCCACCGTCTGCATGATTCGATTGACGACGGTATCCGAGGAGACCTCGTCGGCCAGCGCGTCATAGGTCAGCACCAGGCGGTGTCGCAGCACATCGGGAATGACCTCGACCACGTCCTGCGGGATGACGTAGTCGCGGCCGCGCACCAGCGCGAGTGCCCGGGACGCGGCGATGATGCCCAGCGAGGCGCGCGGCGAAGCGCCGTAGGCGATCCACGCCTTGGCGTCGGGCATGCCGAACTTCTCGGGTTCCCGGGTGGCGGTCACGATGCGAACCACATAGTCGACCAACGCATGGTGGACGAAGTTGTTCGCAGCAACCTCCTGCAGACGCAGCAGGTCGCCGGTGTCGAGGATCGCCTTGGGCTCCGGCGGCTTGACGCCCATCCGGTAGATGATCTCGCGCTCTTCCTCGGGCGTGGGGTAGTCGACGTTCAGCTTGAACAGGAAGCGGTCCCGCTGGGCCTCCGGTAGCTGGTAGACACCCTCCTGCTCGATCGGGTTCTGGGTCGCCATCACCAGGAACGGGCTCGGCAGCGGGAACGTCCGTCCGCCGATGGAGATCTTGCGCTCGGCCATCACCTCGAGCAGTGCCGACTGGACCTTGGCCGGCGCGCGGTTGATCTCGTCGGCGAGCAGGAAGTTGACCACCACCGGGCCGAGCTCGATGTCGAACTCCTCCTTGCCCTGCCGGTAGATCCGGGTGCCCACGATGTCGGTGGGGACCAGGTCGGGGGTGAACTGGATGCGGGCGAAGGTGCCGCCGACGACCTTGGCGAACGTCTCCACGGCCAGCGTCTTGGCCACGCCCGGCACACCTTCGAGCAGCACGTGTCCCTTGGCCAGCAGTCCGACCAGCATCCGCTCGACGAGCAGATCCTGCCCGACGATGATGCGCTTGACCTCGAAGATCGCCCGCTCCAGGGTGTGCACTTCGTGCTGCAGACCGCCGTTGGACTGCGCGGAGCCCGACTGGGCGGAATTCGGGGCGGCGTGCGCACCGGCTGAGTAGCCGGATGCCGGGGCCTGCCCGGGATATCCTCCAGCGCCCTGCGGCGGCCCACTCGGTGAGGTCATCAATATTCCTTCCACATGCGCAGTGCAACGCTGGTCTGTGCGGCGCGGGCCCGTTCTGGCCGCGCGCTCGTCGTCAACTATTCCAGGCGCCTCGGAATCCGTCGATGTTGCCCGGGGTGAGCGGCGCTGAGCGCCGACATTCACCAGTGGTACTCAGGTTTAACTCAGGCCACACTCAGGATTCGATAATGCGCTGCACGGTCGGCTGCAAGCCGGACATGCGGACCTTGCTGACAACCACCCTGTCGGCGGTGCCGCCGGATTCCAGCATCTGACCGTTACCGAGGTAGATCGCGACGTGCTGGCTGCCGCCGGGACCCCAGAACAGGAGATCGCCCCGCTTGGCCTGCTGCACCGGGACGCGGCGGCCGGTGTTGAACTGATCGCCCGAGTACTTCGGAATCAGCACACCGACCCCGGCGAATGAGTACTGCGTGAAGCCCGAGCAGTCGAAGCCCACGGTGTTTGCGCCACGCTCCACACCGAGGCTGGGGCCGGTCGGCTTACCGCCGCCCCACGAATAGGGCGTACCGAGTCGCGCACCCCCTCGCCGGATCACGTGCTCGACGGCCGCGGGGCCACGCACGCTGCCGGGCGCGACGCTGGGAGCGTCCGGGGGCACGAGGCCAAGGCTCTGCAGGAACTTCCGTCCCATCCCCATGGTGGCCTGGGTGGCCTGGGCGGTGACCGCCAGCGAGGCGTTGGCGATGGCGAGCGCGTCACCGGGCGCGCCCGCGCTGGGCCGCATCGGCAGCAGCGGATCCCACTGGCCTCCGGCGGGTTGCGCGGTTGCCGGTGCCACCAACCCCAGCAGCAGCGTCCCGGCGGTCACCAGGACGACGATTATGCGGCGCAGCGCGATCACCACTCGATCATTCGGGTCACGAACGGGGTCATGCCGCTGGTGCGCACCGGCGAGATCTTGACCACCGAACCGGTGTACGGCGCCTCGAGCATCTGCCCTTCGCCGAGGTACATCGCGACGTGCTGACTGGCGTTGGGTCCGTAGAAGATCATGTCGCCGCGGCGCATCTGCGACGACGGGACCTTGCGGCCCGCGTTGTACTGCGAACCGGAGTAATGGTCCAGCTTGATGCCGACTCCGGCGAACATGTAGAGCATCAGGCCCGAGCAGTCGAAGCCGACGGTGCCTGCACCCTGATTGATGCCGCGACTGGGCCCGGCGGCGTTGCCACCGCCCCACGAATAGGGCACGCCCATCTGCGACATCCCGCGTCGGATGACGAACTCGGTTGCCTGCGGGCCGTTGGCGATCGGGATCGCGCCGTTGGTGATGCCCGATGGGGTGGGCAACAACCCGATGCTCTGCAGGAACTTGCGGCCCAGGTTGGCGGTGATCTCCACCGATGTGGTGATGATCTTGAGCACGGCGTTGATGATCTGGATCGGGTCGCCGCTGACGAATGCACTCGGAATCTGGGGCAGCGTCATGTCCCAGGCCGTCCCGCGGTTACCGGTGCTGGGGTCGACGTCCCAATCGGCGTCGGAGCGTCCCGGTTCGGCCCGCCCGCTGGGCGCTGCGGCGGGCGCCTGGGCAGCCGAGGGGGCACGGCCGGCGGGGGCCTGACCGGCGGATGCGGCCGGGGCGGCCAGGGAGCGGGCCTGCGCCAACTTCGCCTGGGCATCAGAACGTTCGGCGGCCAGCCGGTCGAGCTCGACCTGCTGGGCCTGGAAAGTCTCCTGGGCCTCGGTCAGCGCCGCCACCGCGGTCTGCTGGCTGGACTCGGCGGCGACCACCGCTTCATCGGCCCGCTGCTTTGCCAGCCTGGCGGACGACTCCTTGTTCACCTGCTCGGTCCGCGCGCGCTGCAGGTTGGCCATCACCTGCTGGGAACTCAGCGACAGCGTCTGACCCGCGGCCGCGGTGTCGAGGATGTCCACCGGATCCGACGCGCTGAGATACGAACTGGACGGCCCGTTGACGTACATCGCGGCGGCGAACCTGTCGAAGCGCTTCTGGGCTGCCTCGATAGCGGTGTTCGCTTCCTTGACGAGCTGCGCACTGGAATCGACCTCGAGTTGCGCAGCTGCGGCGGCGTCGCGAGCGGTCTTCACATCGAGGATCGCCTTGTTGACGCTCTCCTGCTGGGTCTGGATCGCCGCACCGAGGTTCTGCAACTTCTGATTGACGTTGGCGACGGCCGTCACCAACGTCGCGAGGCTGTCCTGGTTGGCGGGCTGCGCCTGGGCGAGGCTGGGCGTGGTCAGCACCATGCCGAACGCCAGGGATACCGCGCACAGCCGCGAAGCGGAGGCGCCGGCAGGGATGCGTCTCATCGGACTCAAGGTCTCCTCAGGCTCCACGCGAGCGTGTCGGCACATTCTCAAGCGCCCTGGAAACAGAAGTCACATAAAGCACATCCGCAACAACAGGCACCTTTTGCACCGTACGTCACAACAGACGCTGAGGAAACTTTAGTAACAAATTACAACAATGTAATTGCGAATGGTGTTATCAAACAGTGATGTTTGAATTTGCGCTGGAAGAGTCAACCCCTCAATCGGAGCTGATGGACGCTGCGTCCGATACCTCTGTCCGTTTGCCGCGGTTCTGCAATACACGGGTGGCAATGGCGCCGATTGCGACCACTAAGACCAGCACAATCGTGAATGGCGTCCAGGGAAAGTGGGTCGCCGTCAACTCGCCGAGGAAATTCTCCGAAGATTGCACTGGATCACCGGTCTTGGCCACGTCCTGGCCGGCTTCCAGCGTCACCCGATCGAACTCCGGGCTGTAGGTTCCGGCGAAGGACGGACTCAACGTGAGCACCGTCGACCCCGGGTTCGCCTCACCCACCTCGGTGGCGATGTCGCGCAACGGCATCTCGATCGGCGGGTTGACGTCGATGACGACGATCTTCAGGTCGATACCTTCGTCACGGGCGTTCTCGACGACCTGTCGCAACGCAGGCACGTCCGCCTGACGGGCGGGCGGCACGCTGACACCGTCGTCGGCCACGTCGGCCTTGACCTGCTCCATGTCGACCCCCGGCGGAATGTAGGCCGGAAAGAACGGGACCTGGAGAGGGATCGAGTGCGGTCCGGTCACAGCAGCACGGTACGCGACGACGGCCCGGCATCGGCCGCGGCGACACGAATTTTTCCACCGCGGGCAGCCATCCGGGTGGCACCGTCCGCGCGAGAGGACAAGACTGGAATGTGACGACCCAAATACCGACCTTGTCTTGCAGGACAAGCGTACTGTTAAGATTACGAGCGCCGCTGACACAGCCCGTCGCGGCGATGATCAAGCCGGGAGTTGATGTGAGCAGCAAGAATTCGTCCCTGAACTCGTTCGAAGCGCACGACACGCTCGAGGTCGGTGACAACAGCTATGAGATCTATCGACTCGACGCGGTCCCCGGAACCGAGAAGCTCCCCTACAGCCTCAAGGTTCTCGCCGAGAACCTGCTGCGCACCGAAGACGGCGCGAACATCACCAAAGACCACATCGAGGCGATCGCGAACTGGGATCCATCCGCCGATCCGAGCGTCGAGATCCAGTTCACCCCCGCCCGTGTGGTGATGCAGGACTTCACGGGTGTGCCCTGCATCGTGGACCTTGCGACGATGCGCGAAGCCGTCGGCGAACTGGGCGGCGACGCCGAGAAGGTCAACCCGCTGGCTCCTGCCGAGTTGGTCATCGACCACTCGGTGATCGTGGACGTCTTCGGCAACGCGGGAGCCTTCGAGCGCAACGTCGAGATCGAGTACGGCCGCAACGGTGAGCGCTATCAGTTCCTGCGCTGGGGCCAGGGCGCATTCGACGACTTCAAGGTGGTGCCGCCCGGCACCGGCATCGTGCACCAGGTCAACATCGAGTACCTCGCCCGGACCGTGATGGTGCGTGACGGTGTCGCCTACCCCGACACCTGCGTCGGCACCGACAGCCACACCACCATGGTCAACGGCCTCGGGGTGCTGGGCTGGGGTGTGGGCGGCATCGAGGCCGAGGCCGCGATGCTCGGCCAACCCGTGTCGATGCTGATCCCTCGCGTCGTCGGGTTCAAGCTGACCGGCGAGATCAAGCCCGGCGTCACCGCCACCGACGTGGTGCTCACCGTGACCGAGATGCTGCGCAAGCACGGCGTGGTTGGCAAGTTCGTCGAGTTCTACGGTGACGGAGTCGCCGAGGTGCCGCTGGCTAACCGCGCCACCCTCGGCAACATGAGCCCTGAATTCGGTTCCACCGCAGCCATGTTCCCCATCGACGACGTCACCATCGACTACCTGCGGCTGACCGGCCGCACCGAGGAGCAGCTCGCCCTCGTCGAGGCCTACGCCAAAGTGCAGGGCATGTGGCACAACCCGGAGAAGGAGCCCGTCTTCTCCGAGTACCTCGAACTCGACCTCGGTGACGTGGTGCCGTCGATCGCCGGACCCAAGCGTCCCCAGGACCGCATTCAGCTGTCCGACGCGAAGACCGCCTTCCGCAAGGACATCCACAACTACGTCGAAGAGAATCACCCCGCGGAATGCTCCAAGCTCGACGAGGCCGTCGACGAGTCTTTCCCCGCCAGCGATTCGGTTTCGCTGTCCTTCGCCGATGATGACGCGATCGATGTCGTGCACTCCGCGGCGAACGGCTCACAGGGCAGGCCCAGCAAGCCCATCACGGTGAAGTCCGACGAGCAGGGCGAGTTCGTCCTCGACCACGGTGCGGTCGTCGTCGCGGCGATCACCTCGTGCACCAACACCTCCAACCCTTCGGTGATGCTCGGCGCTGCGCTGCTTGCCAAGAAGGCCGTCGACAGGGGCCTGACGACCAAGCCGTGGGTCAAGACGTCGATGGCGCCGGGCTCCCAGGTGGTCAGCGACTACTACGACAAGGCCGGCGTGTGGCCCTACCTGGAGAAGCTGGGCTTCTTCCTGGTGGGCTACGGCTGCACCACGTGCATCGGCAACACCGGCCCGCTGCCCGAGGCCATCTCCAAGGCCATCAACGACAACGATCTGTCGGTGACCGCGGTGTTGTCGGGCAACCGAAACTTCGAGGGTCGCATCTCCCCCGACGTGAAGATGAACTACCTGGCGTCACCGCCGCTGGTGATCGCCTATGCCCTGGCCGGCACCATGGACTTCGACTTCGAAGTCGACCCGCTCGGACAGGACGACGACGGCAACGACGTCTTCCTCAAGGACATCTGGCCGTCGCCGAAGGAGATCTCCGACGTCATCGCGAGCTCGATCAACCAGAAGATGTTCTCCGACAGCTACGCCGACGTCTTCCAGGGCGATGAGCGCTGGCGGTCGTTGCCGACACCGGACGGCAAGACCTTCGACTGGGATCCGAAGTCGACGTACGTGCGCAAGCCCCCGTACTTCGAGGGCATGCCCGCCGACCCCGACCCGGTCAGCGACATCAGCGGCGCCAGAGTGCTTGCGCTGCTGGGCGATTCAGTCACCACCGACCACATCAGCCCGGCAGGGAACATCAAGCAGGGTACGCCGGCGGCGGAGTACCTCGAGGCCAACGGCGTGGACCGCAAGGACTACAACTCCTACGGTTCGCGACGCGGCAACCACGAGGTGATGATCCGGGGCACGTTCGCCAACATCCGACTGAAGAACCAACTGCTCGACGACGTCTCCGGTGGCTACACCCGCGACTTCACCCAGGATGATGCGCCGCAGGCGTTCATCTATGACGCGGCCCAGAACTACGCCGCGCAGGGAACGCCACTCGTGGTGCTCGGCGGCAAGGAGTATGGATCAGGCTCCTCCAGGGACTGGGCGGCCAAGGGCACCAGCCTGTTGGGTGTGCGTGCGGTGATCACCGAATCGTTCGAGCGGATCCACCGCTCGAACCTGATCGGTATGGGTGTCATCCCGCTGCAGTTCCCCCAGGGCGAGTCCGCATCGAGTCTCAAACTGGACGGCACCGAGGTCTACGACATCACCGGAATCGAGGAACTCAACAACGGGAAGACGCCGAAGACGGTCAAGGTGAAGGCCACCAAGACCGATGGTTCGGCGATCGAGTTCGACGCGGTGGTCCGCATCGACACTCCCGGCGAGGCCGACTACTACCGCAACGGCGGCATCCTGCAGTACGTGCTGCGCAATATGTTGAAGTCCTGACAGGTGCCCCGGGTCACCGACGATCACCTGGCGGCGCGCCGTCGCCAGATTCTCGACGGCGCCCGGCGGTGCTTCGCCGAGCACGGGTACGACAGGGCCACCGTGCGACGCCTGGAGCAGACGATCGGGCTCTCGCGCGGCGCGATCTTCCACCATTTCCGCGACAAGGACACGCTGTTCTTCGAACTGGCGCGTGAAGATGCGGAACGAATGGCGGATGTCGCGACGCGCGAGGGTCTGATCCAGGTGATGCGCGAAATGCTGGCCGCGCCGGAGCAATTCGACTGGCTGGCCACCAGGCTGGAGATCGCCCGCAAGCTACGCAACGACCCGGCGTTCAGCCGTGGGTGGGCCGAGCGCTCTGCCGAGTTGTCGGCGGCCACCACGGAACGCCTACGGCGCCAGAAGCAGGCCGGGAGGCTGCGCGGTGACGTGCCCGACGAGGTGCTGCGCACCTACCTCGAGTTGGTACTCGACGGCCTGGTGGCCCGACTCGCCTCGGGCGACGACCCGGAAAAACTCGGCGCCGTACTCGATCTCGTCGAGGCATCGGTCCGGCAGCAGTAGGTGTCACCGCCGCCCGCGGTGATTGGGTCCGCCCCGGCTGCGCATGGCCGTACCGGATTCGCGAAGCATGCTGTGCACCGAACCGTACGAACGACCCGTTGATGCCGCCAGTGACCTGATGCTCGCGCCGCGCTCGTACTCATTGCGGAGCTCGCTGACCAACTGATCCCTGGTCGTGCTGTCCATCTTCATCGAGACCTCCCGCGTCTGGTTCCACGGCGGATACCCACCGTCGGAACCGTTGACACGCGATCACGCCAGCTCGATGAGGTCCCGGTAGTCATCGGACCAGAAGTCCTCGGTGCCGTCGGGCAGCAACACAACCCGCTGCGGATCCAGCGCCTCCGCAGCGCCCGGGTCGTGAGTGACCAGCACCACCGCCCCCTGGTAGCTGCGCAGCGCGTCGAGAACCTGTTCCCGTGAGGCGGGGTCGAGGTTGTTGGTGGGCTCGTCGAGCAGCAACACGTTCGCTTTCGACGCGACCAGGCCGGCGAGTGCCAGTCGCGTCTTCTCGCCGCCGGAAAGCGTGCCCGCAGGCTGGTCGAGCTGCGCACCGGTGAACATGAACGCACCCAACAGACCGCGGAGATCCTGCTCACCGGTGTCGGGGGCCGCGTGGCGGATGTTCTCCCAGACCGAAGCCAACCCGTCGATCGTGTCGTGTTCCTGTGCGAAGTATCCGAGCTTGAGGCCATGACCGGGCTCGATCATCCCCGCATCGGGCAACTCGGTTCCCGCGAGGATTCGCAGCAGCGTGGTCTTGCCCGCACCGTTGAGACCGAGGATGACCACCCGCGATCCCTTGTCGATCGCCAGGTCGACGCCCGTGAAGACCTCCAGAGAGCCGAACACCTTGGTCAGGCCCTTGCCGACCAACGGGGTGCGGCCGCACACCGTGGGCGTGGGGAACCTGATCCTGGCAACCTTGTCGGCCACCCGCTCGTCGTCGAGCTCGGACATCATGCGCTCGGCACGCTTCAGCATGTTCTGCGCGGCAACGGCTTTGGTGGCTTTGGCGCCCATCTTGGCCGCCTGGGTGCGCAGCGCGGAGGCCTTCTTCTCGGCGTTGGCGCGCTCCCGGCGCCGGCGTTGCTCATCGGTGGCACGGGCATCGAGGTATTTCTGCCAACCCATGTTGTAGACGTCGGCTTCGCCGCGCACCGCGTCGAGGAACCACACCCGGTTCACGACATCGGCGAGCAGGTCCACGTCGTGACTGATCACCACAAGACCACCGGTGTGGTTCTGCAAAAACGTCCGCAACCACCCGATGGAGTCGGCATCGAGGTGGTTGGTGGGCTCGTCGAGGAGCAGCGTGGTGTCAGACCCCGAACCGGTGTCGGACGCGGCGAACAGGATGCGGCTCAGTTCGACCCGGCGACGCTGACCGCCGGACAGCGTCCGCAGCGGCTGGGTCAGAATCCGCTCCGGCAAACCGAGGCTGGCGCAGATCCGCCCGGCTTCACTCTCCGCGGCGTAGCCCCCCAGGGCGGCGAACCGCTCTTCGAGGACCCCGTAGCGCTGGATCGCCTTGTCGCGGGTGGCGTCGTCGGCCACCTCGGCCATCAGCACCTGCTGCTTCTCCAGATCGGTGAGCAGAGTGTCCAGCCCGCGTGCGGAGAGCACCCGGTCGCGGGCCAGCATGTCGAGGTCACCCTCTCGGGGGTCCTGCGGCAGGTAGCCGACCTCACCGGTACGGGTGACGGTGCCCGCGTAGGGCTCGCCTTCTCCCGCCAGAATGCGCATCGTGGTGGTCTTGCCTGCGCCGTTGCGGCCCACCAGTCCGATCCGATCGCCGGGCTGAACGCGCAGCGCGGCGCCCTCCACCGACAGCAGCGTGCGCGCCCCGGCGCGGACCTCCAGGTCCGTTGCGGTGATCACGCTTGTCCACCTACCTACTTGTCGTCTGTGAAAACCGCGGGGCGCTTCTGAGCGCGCGCTGCGACCGCTTCTTCGAAGTTGCTGGTGAGCAAACGAATGTAGAGCTGTCCCAGACCCTCGGCCTGCATGTGCCCTTCCAGGCTAGTGGCGTCCAGTCCACTCCACAGCGTGCGTTTGGTCAACTCGATACCCGGTCGGGAGAACGAGGCGACCCTCGCCGCCATCTCGAAGCAAACGTCGAGCAGATCGTCACCGGGCACCGCTCGGGACACCAACCCGATCCGCGCGGCCTCCTCGGCGGCCACATCCCGCCCGGTCAGCATCATCTCGAACGCCCGGGACGTGCCGATCGCGCGCGGTAACAGGAAGGACAGGCCGAGTTCGCTGGCCGTCAGACCGTTGTTGATTCCCGCCGCCCGGAAGTAGGCGTCGCTGGATGCGACCCTGATGTCACAGGCCAGCGCCAGGCACAGACCTCCACCGATGGCCGCACCGTTGACCGCCGCGATGACCGGCTGGTGCATCTTGCGCAACGCCAGAATGACGTCGTCGAGCACTTCCATCGAGCGCAGGGCGAACGTCGGCTTGGTCAGGCCATCGACGTGGGGCACCGAGCCGGCCGACTTGTGGTCGGCGCCGGAGGAGAAACCCCGTCCCGCCCCGGTGAGCACGATGGCCCGCACCGAGTTGTCGACGTTCAATTCGTCGAGAACCCTCTTCAGCGGCACCATCACGTCGAACGCCATCGAGTTCATCCGCTCCGGGCGGTTGAGCGTCACCAACGCGACGTGCGGATGAGGCCGGTCCACCAGAACCAACTGCGCAGGATGATCGTGAGCCGTCACGCCTGCACGGTATCCGGCGGCGGGTGCGGTGCTACGCCTGGCTGGGCGCCTCGCCGTCGTCCTGAGAGGCGACCGCGGCGTCGATGTCGAACTCCTTGATCTTCTGCACCAGGTCCTCCAGCGCTGCCGGCGGGAGGGCTCCGGCCTGGTTGAACACCAGTTTGCCCTTCTTGAACGCCATCAGCGTGGGAATGGAGCGGATATCGGCCGCGGCCGCGAGCTGCTGCTCGGCCTCGGTGTCGACCTTGGCATGGACGACGTCGGGGTGCTTGTCGGCCGAAGCCGAGAAGGTCGGGGCGAATTGCCGGCACGGCCCGCACCAGGACGCCCAGAAATCAACCAGCACGATCTCGTTGTCGTTGATCGTGTCGTTGAACTTGTCAGCGGTGAGATCTTGAGTAGCCACGAGAGAGTCAACGCTTCGTCGTGGTGCGGTGTTCCCCGCGACCGGAGCACATCACAGGGAGTAGGCCTTCACCCAGTCGACCTTCATCTCGGCCTGGAACGGAGCCGTCGGGCTCGGATCTCCCGTCCACGGGTTGCCGACTGCGAGGTTGAGGATCAGGTAGTGATCCCACTCTCCCGAGAACGGTGTCCAGTCGCCGCCCAGCGCCTCGTACTGGGCCTGCGTCACGCGCCCGACCTCGACGCCGTCGACGTGCCAGATGATGCGGTCGGAGTACCAGTCCATGCCGTACTCGTGGAAGTCCTGCGACAGGTCCACCCCCAGGTCCGCACCGATGTGGTGCAGCTTGACGTCGACGGTGTTGTTCGCCTCCGACGGTCCGTGGATGTTGCCGGTCCACCATCTGCGTGATGCCGGGGTGCCCATGCCCGGTATCTCGACGATGTCGATCTCCCCCTGGCGCGGCCAGTCGTACTCATGGCCGGGCTCGAGACCGACCGACCAGAACGCCGGCAACGTGCCCTGGGTGACGGGCATCTGGATGCGGGCCACCACGCGGGTGCCGACGCCTATCGACTGCTTACCGAACGTGACCACGCGCGCGGACGTGTAGTTGTTCGGCGCGCCCAGACCATCCGGGGCGGCTTCCCGACGGGCCTCGATGACCAGGTTGCCCTCTGCGTCGACGTAGACGTTGTCACCATCGGTGTAGTACTGGTTCTCCCCCGCGGACTGACCCCAGCGTCCGGTGTGCAGGCCCCAGTACGTCAGCGCCTCCTCCATGCTCGAGAAATTCGTTTCCCACAGCAACGGGGGTTGACCGGGATTCGACGGCTGGGTCGGATTGCCCGGTTGCGGGATCACGACGTCTCGGTAGATCCGGGATCGCACACCCAGCCACCAGTTCGCGATGAACTTGGGCACCTCCGCGCCGCCGTCGTCGACACCGAGCTTCGAGCTGCGGATACCGACGGAGTACAGCCAATCGCGCACCATCGACGTGAACGTCACCCTGGTGCTCGTCGCCGCGGCGATCAGCGCCGTGTCGATCTCCTCTGCCGCCGAGGTCATCGCGTTGGAGGTGATCGCGTTGGTGGTGACCGTGGCGGTGGCGAGCGCAGCTGGCGCCGCCTCGGTTGATCGCACCGTGACCGGGGCCGCGCGGTCTTCCGTCACCCTGACGGACTCCGAGGCCCTCTTGGCATCACGCTCTTTGACCGCGACGACTGCGGGCGGTCCGTCGTCCTCGTCGACTACGGGTGGGGACGCGTCCGAGTCGGTGTCCTCGTCGGTCTCCTCGGTGGTGTCGTCGACGTCGTCGGTGGTGACGTCGACGTCTCCGGTGGTGTCGTCGGAGGGTTCGCCCACGTCGGAGGACTCGGTGTCGTCGGGGTCGCCTGCTGCGTGGTCCATCCCTTCGGACGTCGCCCTGTCGCCGTCGGCTTCACGCGTCGACTCGCGCGAGTCGCGCTTGGACACAGTCGATCTCGATCCGGAGTTCGTTTCCGAGGACGTCGAGGGCCCAGCAGCGGCGGTGTCCGCGGGACTCGCGGATGCGATCGACGCTGCGGTCATGACCGCGGCGCCCAATCCGGCAGCCACTACCCCACTGGCGAACCAGTATTTGCCACTGGCTACGCGGGAATCACTGCGACGACCATTACTCATCTGCATATCCATTTCTTCTGCTGGTAATCAGAAGGGAAAGCGAACATGAATTTCGACATCAGGCCAGCACAACATCTGAGCGAACACACCAATTCACGCCTGATGATGACGGATACCAACCGTCACCGCCACCATCAGTGATTCACGGTCTTCGGTGGCCCCCTCCTCGCTCAGCGTGACGCCTGCAGCAAACGTTAGCCAATCCAAACCAAACACGCTCGTTTTCGCAGAAATAGGCTTGCCAACGAAGAACAAATACCCTGTGAAATACCGTGGAGCGAATGTGGACGTGCACGATTGTGGCCTATTCAGCGCAAGACTACTAGTTTGCTGTATTCATGTGAATGGAACGCGCCCGAATACAGCATCGGTTGCTGTCAACAGTTTTCGGACATCACCACTCGCACAATGCCGCATTGTCAAAATTGCCAGAAGTCGCAGAAGCAACACACGGCCTTGTCGCGCGACCGTGAGTCCGGGACGTCTTGTCCAGTGTCTTCGGTGTCGGCGTGATCGGTGTCGGCGTCCTCGCTGTTGGTGCTGCGCGGCCCTTCGGACTCCGTCGACTCTGCATCTGGATCTCGCTGCGGTTCCGATTGGACCGCCCGAGTCAGCCTTTGGCACAGCGGCTCTCGACAAATTCTGGGACTCACGTACCGAGCGGACGTCGAATTCCCGGTTCCGGCAGCCGGCACTACACCGGCCATTCAGCGTTTGCCGAATCGATGCAAAAACACCGCTGTCCCTCTAGGTCACCGCGCGGTCGGCGCCGGTCAACAGCGCCGCTTGCCGCTTGGGCCACCAGCACAGCTCCAGTGCCAACGCGGTCAGGTAGAGGGCAGAGGCGACGGCACTGCCCCACGATCCGAAAACGGCGTCCCAGACTGCCGCCACGACCGCGCCGACAAGAACGACGCCGAGAATCCAGCGCCACGGCCGGCCCGCTGCTGCCGCGGCGTGCAATCCCCGGACGTAGTCGACGGCCGGCTGGGCGAGTCGCTCGTTTCCGACCGGTTCGCCCCGGCGGACAGCCCGAACGACCTGGACCCGCTCATCACCGGTGAGTTGCTCGGCCGCCGGCCAGTACCGCACCATCCGGCGCGAAGTCCAGACGCCGGAGACGGCGCCGACGACCACGAAGACGATCGCTCCGACAACTGGGACGCCCGAGTCCAGCCAGGCCATCGCACCCAGGCAGGTCCCCAACGCACCGCCGATCACCAACGCCCGGCGAACGCACCCGCCACGCCAAACGAACGCCGGAACCGCCAGCACACGTTGATTGTGAGCGGTGACCGGCCCGACCGGGACTCAGACGGTGAAACCGAGGGCCCTGAGTTGCTCGCGCCCGTCATCGGTGATCTTGTCCGGACCCCACGGTGGATTCCACACCCAGTTGATCTTGATCTCGTTCACCAGGCCGGCACCCACCAGAGCGCTGCGGGACTGATCCTCGATGACGTCGGTCAACGGACACGCCGCAGACGTGAGGGTCATGTTGATCAGTGCCACCGGACCGGTGTCGCCGTCCTCCACGTCCACGCCGTAGACCAGGCCGAGGTCGACGACGTTGATCCCGAGTTCGGGGTCGACGACATCGCGCATGGCCTCCTCGATGTCGGCGAGCAGTTCGTCGTTTGGTACTGCCGTATCACTCATCAGTTCTCCTCATGACCGTTCGACGTGTGGGCCTCCGCCAGCGCGGCCTTGAACGCTGTCCAACCCAGTAATGCACACTTCACCCGTGCCGGGTACTTCGAGACGCCGGCGAACGCCACCCCGTCGCCCAGCACATCCTCGTCACCCGCGACCCTGCCGCGTGAGGACACCATCTCCGAGAAGGCCGCGATCGTCTCGAGCGCGTCACCGACGCTCTGTCCGATCACCTGATCGGTCAGCACCGAGGTTGATGCCTGACTGATCGAACAGCCCTGACCGTCGTAGGAGATGTCGGTGACCGTCTCCCCGTCCTCGGACAGCGCCACCCGCAGCGTGACCTCGTCACCACAGGTGGGGTTGACGTGGTGGACCTGTGCGGCGAAAGGTTCGCGCAGTCCGCGATGGTGCGGATGCTTGTAGTGGTCCAGGATGACTTCCTGGTAGATCTGCTCGAGCCGCATCGTCAGTCGCGACCGAAGAACTCGACGGCACGGCGGACCCCGGCGATCAGCCGATCGACCTCGTCGGCGGTGTTGTAGACCGCAAAGGACGCGCGAGCCGACGCGGCGATCCCGAACCGCCGGTGCAGCGGCCACGCACAGTGGTGACCGACGCGGACCGCCACCCCGTCATCGTCGAGAACCTGCCCGACGTCGTGCGCGTGCACACCGTCGACGACAAACGACACCGGCGAACCGCGATCCTGCATGGAGGTGGGTCCGATGATCCGGACACCCTCGATACCCGACAACCCGGTCAGCGCGGCAGCGACCAAGTCGGCCTCGTGCTGCTGCACCGCAGCCATCCCGATGTCCTGCAGGTACCGGGCGGCCGCACCGAGGCCGACGACCTGAGAGGTCATCGGAGTTCCCGCCTCGAACCGCTGCGGTGCCGGCGCGTAGGTGGTGGACTCCATCGTCACGGTCTCGATCATCGACCCGCCGGTCAAGAACGGCGGCAGCTCGTTGAGGAGCTCGCCGCGGCCGTACAACACGCCGATACCGTTGGGGCCCAGCATCTTGTGGCCGGAGAACGCCGCGAAATCGACATCCAGATCGTGGAAATCAACCGGCTGATGCGGCACCGACTGGCACGCATCGAGCAACGTCAGTGCGCCGACGGCCTTGGCCCGCGCCACCAGTTCGGCCACCGGAGCGACGGCGCCGGTGACGTTCGAGTGATGGCTGAAGGCAACCAGCTTCACCCGGTCATCGAGGTCGAGCGAGTCGAGGTCGATGCGTCCGTCGTCGGTGACGCCGAACCAGCGCAATTCCGCGCCCGTCCGCCGGCAGAGCTCCTGCCACGGGATCAGGTTCGCGTGGTGCTCGAGCTCGGTCGTGACGATCACATCACCGGGACCGACCGCTGATGCGAATCGCTCGTCGCCGATGGCGTACGACACGAGATTGATGGCCTCGGTGGCGTTCTTGGTGAACACCAGCTCATCCGGGTGGGCACCGACGAAGGCCGCGGTGTCGGCGCGGCCCTGCTCGTAGGCGTCGGTGGCCTCCTCCATCAGCTGGTGGGCTCCGCGGTGCACCGCACCGTTCGACGTGACGAGGAAGTCACGCTCGGCGTCGAGCACCTGCACGGGGCGCTGCGAGGTCGCACCGGAATCCAGATATGCCAGTTGGCAGCCGCCGCGCATCACCCGATCCAGAATGGGGAAGTCCGACCGGATCCGGGCGATCTCCGTCCGTTCCAGGGGGCCGCTGACGGTCGTCGTCATCTCTGGGGGTCCCTCCTACGAGGCCGGTGCGGCCTGCGTGAAGCGCTCGTAGCCGTTCTCTTCGAGTTCGTCGGCCAACTCCGGACCACCGGACTGGATGATCCGTCCGCCGAAGAACACGTGCACGAACTGGGGCTGGATGTACCGCAGGATGCGGGTGTAGTGGGTGATCAGCACGACGCCGCCGTGCTCGGTCTCGGCGTAGCGGTTGACACCCTCGCTGACGACCCGCAGCGCGTCGACGTCCAGACCCGAGTCGGTCTCGTCGAGGATGGCGATCTTCGGCTTGAGCAGGCCCAACTGCAGGATCTCGTGGCGCTTCTTCTCGCCGCCGGAGAACCCTTCATTGACGCTGCGCTCGCTGAACGACGGATCGATGTCGAGGTCGCTCATCGCGCCCTTGACCTCTTTGACCCAGTGCCGGAGCTTGGGAGCCTCACCGCGGACCGCGGTCGCGGCGGTCCGCAGGAAGTTCGACATCGACACGCCCGGCACCTCGATGGGGTACTGCATCGCGAGGAACAACCCCGCTCGAGCCCGCTCGTCGATGCTCATCTCCAGCACGTCCTGGCCGTCCAGCGTGATGGATCCGGAGGTGACGGTGTACTTCGGATGGCCTGCGATCGCGTACGACAACGTCGACTTACCAGATCCGTTGGGACCCATCACCGCATGGGTCTCCCCCGACTTCACGGTGAGGTTGACGCCCTTGAGGATCTCGATGTCGGCACCGCCCTCGGCGGAGACGACGGAGGCATGCAGGTCTTTGACTTCAAGTGTGGTCATGTCAGCTGTTTCTCGATTCGGTGATCGCTAGTTCTCTCTCGATGGCTTCGGTGAGGCGCTCGCGGACGGAGGGCACGGCGATCTTGGCGATGATCTCGCCGAAGAAGCCACGAACCACCAGGCGACGGGCCTGCGGCTCAGGGATACCGCGAGCGCGCAGATAGAAGAGCTGCTCGTCGTCGAAGCGCCCTGTGGCACTTGCGTGTCCGGCGCCGGCGATCTCGCCGGTCTCGATCTCCAGGTTCGGCACCGAGTCGGCACGGGCCCCATCGGTGAGCACCAGGTTGCGGTTGACCTCGAATGTGTCGGTGCCGGTCGCCTCGGCGCGAATCAGCACGTCGCCGATCCACACGGTGTGCGCATCGGGTAGCGCAGAGTCCGGATCACCCTGCAGCGCACCCTTGTACAGCACATCGGACTTGCAGTTGGGGTGGGCGTGGTCGACCAGCAGTCTCGACTCGAAGAACTGACCGTCGTCGGCGAAGTACGTGCCGAGGAGCTTCGCGTCACCCCCGGGGGCGGTGAAACGCACTGTCGCCGAGGTCCGCACGACGTCGCCGCCGAGCGTGACGTTGACGTGTCCGAGCACCGAGTCCTTGCCGAGGCGGGCATGGTGCGCACTCACGTGCACCATGTCGTCGGCCCAGTCGGCGATCCAGATCACCCCGAGCCCCGCCGAGTCACCGACGATGATCTCGACGTTGTCGGCATAGGTCCCGCTGCCACGCAGATCCACGACGACGATGGCCCGCGCCATTTCTTCGACCCGGATCTGCAGGTGGCCGTAGGCCACCGCGCCTTCGCCCGGGCCGGTGACGGTGACCTCGATGGGTTCGGCCACCTCGGTCTCGCGCGGCACCGTGATCACCGTCGCGGAGGTGAACGACGAGAATGCCTGCGCGGCAACGCGGTCGGTGGGAACACCACCCTGGCCCAGTCGTTCGTCGTCCCGTTGCACTGTCTGCACGGTGACACCCGGGCGTTCGACGACCTCGATCTGTGCCTCGCCGGTGGCGGGTGCGGAGCCGTCGTGCAGACCGCGAAGCCGCTTGAGCGGGGTGAACCGCCACAGCTCGTCGCGGCCACCGGGTACCTCGAAGGCGTCGACGTCGAAGGAGGCGAACAGCTCGCCCTTGTTCTTGACGATCCCTTCGGCCGCCTCGGTGAGATTCGTGTTCACCACTAGCCGACCGCGCCTTCCATCTGCAGCTCGATCAGCCGATTGAGCTCGAGCGCGTACTCCATCGGCAGTTCCTTGGCGATCGGCTCGACGAATCCACGCACCACCATCGCCATCGCCTCGTCCTCGGTCAGACCGCGGCACATCAGGTAGAACAGCTGATCGGCACTGACCTTCGACACCGTCGCCTCGTGACCCATCGTGACGTCGTCCTCACGGATGTCAACGTACGGATAGGTATCGGAGCGACTGATCGTATCGACCAGCAGCGCATCACATTTGACGCTGGAGCGGGAGCCGTGGGCACCCTTGTTGATCTGGACCAGGCCACGGTAGGACGCGCGGCCACCGCCGCGGGCCACCGACTTCGACACGATGTTGGACGACGTGTTGGGCGCCAGGTGCAGCATCTTGGCGCCGGTGTCCTGGTGCTGGCCCTCACCGGCGAATGCCACCGAGAGCACCTCGCCCTTGGCATGCTCACCGGTCATCCAGACCGCCGGGTACTTCATGGTGACCTTGGAACCGATGTTGCCGTCGACCCACTCCATGGTGGCCCCCGCTTCGGCGCGGGCCCGCTTGGTGACCAGGTTGTAGACGTTGTTCGACCAGTTCTGGATGGTCGTGTAGCGGCAGCGTCCGCCGGGCTTGACGATGATCTCCACGACCGCGGAGTGCAGCGAGTCGCTCTTGTAGATCGGCGCGGTGCAACCCTCGACGTAGTGCACGTAGGCGTCCTCGTCGACGATGATCAGCGTCCGCTCGAACTGGCCCATGTTCTCGGTGTTGATCCGGAAGTAGGCCTGCAGCGGGATGTCGACGTGCACCCCCTTGGGCACGTAGATGAAGGACCCACCGGACCACACCGCGGTGTTCAGCGCGGAGAACTTGTTGTCACCGGCCGGGATGACCGTGCCGAAGTACTCCTTGAAGATCTCCGGGTGTTCCTTCAGCGCGGTATCGGTGTCGAGGAAGATGACGCCGAGCGCCTCGAGATCCTCGCGGATGGAGTGATAGACCACCTCGGACTCGTACTGGGCAGCCACCCCGGAGACCAGTCGCTGCTTCTCCGCCTCGGGGATGCCGAGCCTGTCGTAGGTGTTCTTGATCTCGGCGGGCAGGTCATCCCACGTGGCGGCCTGCTTCTCGCTGGAGCGCACGAAGTACTTGATGTTGTCGAAGTGGATGCCCTCGAGGTCGGAACCCCAGTTCGGCATCGGCTTCTTGCCGAAGGTGCGCAGCGCCTTGAGCCGGATGTCGAGCATCCACTCGGGCTCGCTCTTCTTCATGGAGATGTCGCGCACGACCGCCTCGGACAATCCGCGCTGTGCACTGGCGCCCGCGACATCGGAGTCGGACCAGCCGTAGCCGTACTTGCCCAAGGAGGCAATGGTCTCCTCCTGGGTGAGCGGCGTCTCCGGTGTGAGTGTCATGACGACACACTCCTTTTGCTCTTGTGGTGGCTCCGGCTCGGGCTGTGCCGGAGGTGTTTCTGCTGTTGCCTGCGGCTAAGCCTTGGCCGCGGACAGTGGAACATGGGTGGTGCAGGCGCAGTCACCGTTGACGATGGTCGCCAGCCGCTGAACGTGCGTACCCAGAATCTCGGCCATCGCCTGCTGCTCGGCCTCACAGAGCTCCGGGAATTCCTGGGCCACGTGTGATACCGGGCAGTGATGCTGACAGATCTGTACACCCCGAACAGGCCCGCCCACCTGGGTCGTGGTGGTGGCATAACCTGCGTCGGTCAGCGCGCCCGCGATCCGGTCTGCAGCGGCCTCGACCTCGTCGCCGGTTTCAGCGCCGGTCACCGGCTCGACTCCGGCGAGGATGGCGTCGATGCGGCCACGCGCGAACGTCCGGATGGCTTCGTCACCGCCGAGCTCACGCAGTTGGCGCATCGCCGCAGAGGCGAGATCGTCGTAGGTGTGCTCGAGTTTGGCCCGGCCCTCGGCGGTGAGCTGGTAGCGCTTCGCCGGCCGTCCCCGACCCTCCTGCTGCCACGCCGCGGGGGCGTTGGCTTTCGCGTCCCCGGCGTCGATGAGCGCGTCGAGGTGCCTGCGCACGCCTGCGGCGGACAGGCCGAGACGCTCGCCGATGCTGCCTGCGGTGACGGGGCCCGACTCCAGCAGGAGCCGGATGATCGTGGTCCGGGTGTCTCCGTCAGCGTGCGCGGACTGCGGTGCAGTCGGGTGCGCAGCTTGAGGACCGAATTTCACAACACCAGTGTGACGCAATTCCGGAATCGGGTCCAGCAAGGGCACCCTTATCCAGCGCTGTCATGTTACTCACACCGAGTTGCCCCGGATTGACGGGAATATCCGCCCGCTACGCTACTTTTTGTGGCAGCCCGCCTACGTTCCCTGAGCACCTCGATCGCCGGTTGGCACGGTGATGAGCGAACGGTCGGCAGTCCACTCAACGACGCCGAGCTCATGGCGATGCGCCGGACACGTCTTTTCGGCGCGACCGGCACCGTGCTGATGGCCCTCGGCGCGCTCGGTGCCGGTGCGCGCCCCGTCGTCCAGGACCCGACATTCGGGGTTCGGCTGCTCAATCTGCCGTCGCGCATCCAGACAGTGTCGCTGACGATGACCACCACGGGCGCGGTGATGATGACGCTGGCGTGGCTGATGCTGGGGCGGTTCGCGCTCGGCAAGCGCAAGATGACCCGCAGCGATCTCGACCGCACGCTGCTGCTGTGGGCTCTGCCGCTGCTGATCGCGCCGCCGATGTACAGCAAGGACGTCTACTCCTATCTTGCGCAGAGCGAGATCTCACTGCAGGGCAACGACCCGTACCTCGTCGGCCCGGCCCCCGGACTCGGCCTCGACCATGTCTTCACCCTCTCGGTGCCCAGCCTGTGGCGCGAGACCCCAGCGCCCTACGGTCCGCTGTTCCTGTGGATCGGGCGCGGCATCTCGGCTTTGACCGGTGAGAACATCGTCGAAGCGGTTCTGTTCCACCGGGTCATGGTGCTGCTGGGGGTCGGGATGATCGTGTGGGCCACCCCCCGGTTGGCCCGGCGCTGCGGTGTGGCCGAGGTGAGCGCTCTCTGGCTGGGCCCGGCCAATCCGCTGCTGTTCATGCACCTTGTCGCCGGTATCCACAACGAGGCACTGATGCTCGGGTTGATGTTGGCCGGAACCGAGTTCGCGCTGCGCGGCATCGATGCTGCGGCGCCGCTCATCCCGCGTCCGCTGACCTGGCCACGGGACCGCACCCAGTGGGGCCGGTGGTATCCGATGGCGATGCTGCTGACGGGCGCCGTGCTGATCACCATGTCGTCACAGGTCAAGCTCCCGGGGCTGTTGGCCCTGGGGTTCGTCGCAATGGCCCTCGCCTGCCGCTGGGGCGGCACCGTCAAAGCGTTCTTCATCGCGGGCGGGTCACTGGCTGCGGTGTCCCTGGCGGTGATGGCGGCGATCGGCTGGGCCAGCGGGCTGGGTTTCGGCTGGCTGTTCACCCTCGGCACCGCCAACGTCGTCCGAAGCTGGATGTCCCCGCCGACTCTGTTGGCGCTGGGCACCGGTCAGGTCGGCATCCTGCTCGGCCTCGGCGACCACACGACAGCGGTGCTGGCGCTGACCCGTGCGATCGGCGTCAGCCTGATCGCGATGATCGTCACCTGGCTGCTGTTCGCCGTGCTCCGCGGCCGATTGCACCCCGTCGGCGGTCTCGGGGTGGCCCTCGGCGCCACCGTCCTGCTGTTCCCCGTTGTGCAGCCGTGGTACCTGCTCTGGGCGATCATCCCGCTCGCCGCGTGGGCGACCCGGCCGGGATTCCGCGCGACGGCGATCGCCGCCACCCTGCTGGTCGGGATCTTCGGCCCGACAGCGAACGGCGACCGATTCGCGCTGTTCCAGATCGTGATGGCAACGCTGGCCAGCCTGGTGATCGTGCTCGTCCTGGTCGCGCTGACGTACCGGCGTCTGCCCTGGCGCCCGATTCCCGAACCCCCGGTGGATCCACCCCCGCCACCGGAGCCACCCAGTGTCCGGTCCGACGCCTACGCTGAGTCTCCGTGACCTCCCGTTCCGGTGCTGCAGTCCCGGTACTCCTGCGTGGAGTGAGCAAGCGGTACGGATCGATGAACGCGGTTTCGGAGCTGGATCTCGACGTCCAGGCCGCCGAGGTGTTCGCGCTGCTGGGACCCAACGGCGCCGGCAAGACGACAACTGTGGAGATGTGTGAGGGCTTCCTCAAGCCCGACGGCGGCAAGATCGAGATACTCGGTCTCGACCCTGTCACCGACAACAAAGCGTTGCGGGCCCGCATCGGGGTGATGCTGCAGGGCGGTGGCGCGTATCCGGCGGCACGAGCGGGCGAGATGCTCAATCTGGTCGCTTCGTACTCCGCCGATCCGCTCGACCCGCAGTGGCTGCTCGACACACTCGGGCTGACGGACTCCGTCCGCACCACGTATCGACGGCTGTCCGGCGGGCAACAGCAGCGTCTGTCGCTGGCCTGCGCCGTGGTCGGCCGTCCCGAGCTGGTGTTCCTCGACGAGCCCACCGCCGGCATGGATGCACACGCACGAATCGTGGTGTGGGAGTTGATCGACGCGCTCCGACGCGACGGAGTGACGGTGGTGCTGACGACACACCAGCTGGCCGAGGCCGAGGAGCTCGCCGACCGGATCCTGATCATCGATCGTGGCGTGGCGGTCGCCACCGGGACCCCGGCGGAACTGATGCGCAGCGGCGCAGAGAACCAGCTGCGGTTCCGGGCGCCTCGGATGCTGGATCTGAGCCTGCTGGTCTCAGCCCTGCCCGAGAGTTACCGGGCGGTCGAGACCAGCCCGGGTGAGTATCTCGTCGAGGGGCACATCGATCCGCAGGTGCTCGCCACGGTGACCGCATGGTGTGCCCGACTCGATGTCCTGGCCACCGACATGCGCGTCGAACAGCGCAGCCTCGAGGACGTGTTCCTCGAACTGACGGGCCGGGAGTTGCGATCATGAGCAACCGCTTCGCACCGGGGACGTTCACCCCCGACCCGCGCCCGGCCGCCGTTCCGCAGATGCTGAACGCGCAGTTCGGACTCGAGGTGCGCCTTCTGCTGCGCAACGGTGAGCAGCTTCTGCTCACGATGTTCATCCCGATCACGTTGCTGGTGGGACTCACGCTGCTGCCGCTGGGTTCTTTCGGGGACAACCGGGCGGCGACGTTCGTCCCGGCGATCATGGCGCTGGCCGTGATCTCCACCGCGTTCACCGGGCAGGCGATCGCGGTGGCCTTCGACCGCCGCTACGGCGCGCTCAAGAGGCTGGGGGCGACCGCCCTGCCCGTCTGGGGCATCGTCGCCGGAAAGTCGCTCGCGGTCGTCGCCGTGGTGTTCCTGCAGTCGATCCTGTTCGGCGCCATCGGTTTTGCGCTGGGATGGCGCCCCCCGATCGCCGGACTCGTCCTGGGCGCCGCCATCATCGCGCTCGGCACCGCGGTGTTCGCCGCGATCGGTCTGTTGCTGGGCGGCACCCTGCGTGCCGAGATAGTCCTGGCGATCGCCAACCTGCTGTGGTTCGTGTTCGCCGCCCTGGGCGCCCTCACGTTGGAAGGCGGCCTGGTTCCGTCCGGGCTGCAATGGGTGGCGCGGTTGACACCGTCGGGGGCGCTCACCGAGGCGCTGTCCCAGGCGATGATCCTGTCAGTGGACTGGTTCGGCTTGGCCGTGCTCGCGGTGTGGGGCGTCGTCGCCGGTCTGGGCGCGCTGCGCTGGTTCCGATTCACCTGACGCGGTCAACTGCGGCAGCAGGTACTCCAGCTGCCCGACCTCTTCGACGTTGTGCTTGACCCAGGCGTGGGCTTTGTGGTCGGGAAACCGCCTGCGGATCAGCCGGTTGATCGGACCCAGCAGCGGTGAGCGGGCGCCGAGATCCATCACGGTGACGTAGTGTGCGCCGTCGTCGCCGGCCGACCAGGTGTGTTCGAGCTGGAACACCGGGATCCCGGCCATGCGAAGCACGAGCCGGATACCGGTCCGGTCGAGCTTCTCGACCCTGGCGACCTCGTCGCTCAGATACTCGGGCCTGGCGCCGAACGCCTCGACCATGTGGAAGCGCGCGCCTTCGGCAGCCCCGCCGGTGGGCGCCGGACGCCACAGCTCCCAGCGGATGTGGTCGACCGGATGCCACGCGTGGTACCGGTCGACGGTCTTGCCGCCGTAGATCATCGTGTCGCCGAGGTGGCGGAACCAGTCGAGCAGCATCGCCGGCGTCACGCCCGCGAGCGGACGATGGTCGATCGTGATCCGGCGACGGCCGTGCGGCCTCTCGGTGAACTCCACGGTGGCGGTGTCGACCGACCGCAGCGGATACAGGACCGGAAGCGACGGGGTGTACATTTCTCCTCCTTCAAGATACGTTTTCGTATCTTATTGACCATGACGGTACGGTGGTGAAATAAGATACGCAAGAGTTTCTAAAGAGAATCGAGTGATGTTGGCCACCACCAGACGACGCGGCGGGGAACTCGACGCGGCCATTCGGTCGGCGGTGCTCGACCTGCTCGCCGCGCACGGCCCCGATGGAGTCACGATGGAGGCAGTCGCGGTGGCAGCGCACACCAGCAAGCCCGTGCTGTACCGGCGGTGGCCCGATCGGCGGGCACTGCTGCGGGACACGCTGATCGGCATCGCCGCCTCCTCGATCCCTACCCACGACACAGGCAGCTTCCGCAGTGACATGCTCGCCGTGTTGCGCGGCTGGGCCGACCTGTTCGACGGGGACACCGGGCCGTTGATGCGGTCGATCGTGATGGCGGTGGGAGCCGATCCGGAACTGGCGGCGACGTTTCACACCGACGTGATCGGCTCGCGGAAGGTCGAGATGAACGCGCTCATCGTGCGCGGCATCCACCGTGGTGAGGTCCGCCCCGACGTCCCCGTCGACATCGTGCGGGAACTCGGCCAGAGCGTGCTGTGGCACCGGCTGCTGGTCAGCGGCGACCCCATCACCGACGGGTTGGTGGTGCAGATCGTCGACGACATTCTGGCGCGGGTGGTGAAGCCGTGAGCTGCCCCTACTACGGGGCGTAGTTAGGCAGCCTCTACGATCGGAAGGTGCCCGTCGGACGACTCTTCCTCCGGCTCGTCGATCTGCTTCCGGAACCGAGCCTGCGAGTTCAGCGGATAGTCGCCGCGGCCGTGGTCCTGACCCAGGGCGGAATCGCCGTCACCGGTGCGATCGTGCGGGTCACCGCCTCCGGACTCGGGTGCCCGACCTGGCCGCAGTGCTTCCCCGGCAGCTTCACACCGGTCCCGCATGCGGAGGTGCCCGGTGTGCATCAGGCCGTCGAGTTCGGCAACCGCCTGCTGACCTTCCTGGTGGTGCTCACCGCCGCAGCCGCGGTGGTCGTCCTCATCCGCGCCCGCCGCCGGCGCGAGGTACTCGTCTACGCCTGGTTGATGCCGGCGTCGACGGTGGTCCAGGCCGTGATCGGCGGCATCACCGTGTTGACGGGGCTGCTGTGGTGGACAGTGGCCATCCATCTACTCGCATCGATGACGATGGTGTGGGTCGCGACGCTGCTGTTCGTCAAAGTCGGCGAGCCCGACAGCGGGGTGCCGACGGCCCGGGTGCCCAAGCCTCTGCGGCAGCTGACCGTGCTCTGCGGGGTCGCCCTGTCCGCGGTCCTGGTGACGGGCACCATGGTCACCGGCGCGGGTCCGCACGCCGGGGACAAGAGCCTGGACAGACCCGTGCCGCGGCTGCAGATCGAGATCACGACGCTGGTGCACATGCACTCGTCGCTGCTGGTCGCCTACCTGTCGCTGCTGGTGGCCCTCGGGTTCGCTCTGCTGGCCGTGCGCGCACCGAAGCCGGTGCTGACCCGACTCGGCGTCGTGGTGGCGGTGGCGGCGGCCCAGGGACTCCTCGGCACGGTGCAGTACTTCAACGACGTGCCCGCCGCGTTGGTGGCCATGCATGTGGCGGGCGCGGCGGTCTGCACGGCGGCCACCGCGGCGCTATGGGCGTCGATGAGAGAACGGGCCGAGCCCGAACCGGTCGAGAGCCGCCTCCACACCTAGGGCGAACTGCCGCTGGCAGCGCCGGCGTTCGGTCGGGTCGAGCTGACGCCAACCCAGAGATGGTTCGACCAGTTCCAATTCCAGCACCCGGGGCGCGTCGGCGCCCCCGAGGACGTCGACACGCGCATAAAGAAGGTCGGTGGTGTCGATGTCCAGGTGGGCGGCCGCCGCGGCCAGCGTCGCATGGCCCACGTCCCACAGCTCAAAATCCGGGTCGGCGGGCTCGAGTCGTTCTTCGGCGTAGGTGCCCGACGCGTCGAACCTCGGGGCGCTGCCCGGCGGCGGCAGGATCGGCCCCTTGGTGAAGGCGTGCGACGGACGTCCGGACAGGAACACCAGCGCGGTCTCACCGTCGGCGACGCGCGGATCGTAAGGCTGTACCAGAACTGTCTGCCCGCCTGCTTGCAGCGACGCGGCATGGGCAGCCGCCTGCGTGGCGTTCGAGAACCGCAGCGCCCCAACCGAACCCGCTCCCACCGCAGGCTTGACGACGACCTCGCCAGCAGGGATGCGCACCCGCTCCCCCGGGGCGAAGAAGCTGCTCGGCACCGTCGGCAGGCCCGCCGCGGCGAGGTCGGCGAGGTACCGTTTGTCGGTGTTCCAGGCGATGACCGAGGGAGCGTTCAACAGGCGCGGCACCCGGCGGGCCCACTCCAGGAATTCGTCGAGTCGGTCGATGTAGTCCCAGGTCGCACGCAGGATCACCAGATCCGAATCGAGTGTCGCCGGATCGTCCCACGACAACCAGCGGGCATGCAGGCCGCGTCCGCGCAGCGCCTGCACGAGGCCGGCATCGTCGCCGTCGCCGTCGGGAAGGGCGGCGCACCCGGCGAGCACGATCCGGGGATGGAAGACGTCGGGGCGGGCATGCTTCATGACCCGATCGACTCTACCCAGGAAGCCGACTTCACCGAGGAGGCAAGATGGTCAGCATGTACGCCATCGAAGTCGCCGAGACCGGCGGGCCCGAAGTCCTGTCCTATGTCGAACACCCGCAACCCTCACCGGGTCCCGGACAGATACTGATCAAGGCCGAGGCCGTCGGCGTGAACTTCATCGACACCTACTTCCGGTCCGGCCTGTACCCGCGCGAGGTTCCGTTCGTCGTGGGCACCGAGGTCTGCGGAACCATCGAGGCGGTCGGAGAGGACGTGGCCGCGCTCACCGTGGGCGACCGGGTGGTGACCGCACAAGGGTTCGGCGCCTACGCCGAATACTGTTTGGCGCCAGCTGATTTTGTCGCCTACGTGCCTGAGGGAGTGGCCCCGGACGTGGCAGCGTCGGCGCTCCTCAAAGGGATGACGGCCCACTACCTGATCAAGTCGACCTACCCGGTGCAGCAGGGTGACACCGTGCTGATGCATGCCGGTGCTGGCGGGGTGGGGCTGATCCTCACCCAGTGGGCGACCAGCCTCGCCGCATCGGTCATCACGACGGTGTCCACCCCCGACAAGGCCGAGTTGTCCCGGCAGGCGGGCGCAGTCGCCGTGCTCGACTACCCCGACGATCCGCAATCCTTCGGCGATCAGATCCGTGAGTTGACCGAGGGCAACGGCGTCGCCGCGGTGTACGACGGCGTGGGCGCGTCGACGTTCGACGCCAGCCTGGCCAGTCTGGCCGTGCGCGGCACGCTGGCTCTGTTCGGCGCGGCCAGCGGTCCGGTGCCGCCGTTCGACCCGCAGCGCCTCAACGCTGCGGGCTCGGTGTTTTTGACCCGACCGAACCTGGCACACCACACCCGCACAGCGGATGAATTCTCCTGGCGGGCCGGCGAACTGCTCACCGCGATCGCCGACGGCACACTGACCGTCACGGTGAGCAACCGGTACGAGCTCCGCGACGCCGAGCAGGCCCACCGCGATCTGCAGGGGCGAAAGACCGTCGGCTCGGTGGTGCTGATCCCCTAGCTGACGCGTTCGCCCCTCGACGGCGACGTTCTACCCTGGTCAGCGTGGCCGAGGACCTGATCGTGACGCGCACCCTGGTGGTGCCCGCGTCCGATCTCAGCGAACGCTTCTCCAGGTCCTCCGGCCCTGGAGGGCAGGGCGTGAACACCGCCGACAGCCGGGTAGAGCTGTCGTTCGACCTCGCCCGCTCGTCCTCGGTGCCGGAGTGGTTGCGCGACCGGATGCTCGCCAGGCTGGGCAATCGTCTCATCGACGGCGTGCTGGTCGTGACGGCCAGCGAGCATCGCGCCCAACTCCAGAACCGCATCGCCGCCCGCGAGCGCATGGCCCGCGTCCTTCGGGCAGCGGCCGCCGCGCCACCGCCGGTGCGTCGGCCCACCAAACCCACACGAGGGTCGAAAGAGCAACGGATCGCGGACAAGAAGCGGCGGGGCCGCGACAAGATGGGACGCCGGGGCGTCTGGGACCGGGATTAGACCGAGAGCAGGGTGGGCAGCGCCAGAGCCGAGTCCACGGCCAGCGCGCAGAACACCACGGCGAGGTAGTTGTTCGACTGCAGGAACAGCCTCAGTGGTTTCACCGGCTCGCCCCGGCGCACGCCTGCATACAACTGGTGGGCCATCACCAGGAACCAGGTGCCTGCCACGATCGCCACCGCCGCATAGAGCCAGCCTGTGGTCAGCGCCAAAGCCAGCGTCGCCACGACGGTGAGCCAGGTGTAGATCAGAATCTGCTTGGTGACCTGCTGCTCGGTGGCCACAGCCGGGAGCATCGGCACGCCTGCGGCTTTGTAGTCCTCTTTGTAACGCATGGCCAGCGCCCAGGTGTGCGGAGGCGTCCAGAAGAAGATGATCAGGAACATCACCAACGCGGGCCACTGGATCGTGCCGGTCACCGCGGACCAGCCGATCATCACCGGCATGCAGCCCGCCGCTCCACCCCACACCACGTTCTGCGAGGTGCGCCGCTTGAGCAGCAGCGTGTACACCAGCACATAGAAGGCGATGGTGGCGCCCGCAAGATGGGCGGAGAGCAGGTTGGTCGTCCACCACAACCAGAAGAACGACCCGACCGACAGCGCCAGCCCGAACACCAGCGCGTGGCTTCTGGGCACCGTCGCGCGGGCCAGCGGCCGGCGCTCGGTGCGCTTCATCATCTTGTCGATGTCGGCGTCGGCAACGCAGTTCAGCGTGTTGGCGCCTGCGGCCGCGAGCAGTCCGCCGACCAGGGTGTTGAGGATCAACAATGGGTCCACGGTGCCGCGGTCGGCGAGCAGCATGGCCGGGATGGTGGTGACGAGAAGCAACTCGATGACACGAGGCTTGGTCAGCGCGATGTAGCCGAGAATCACGGTGCGGAAGCGGTTCGAGGAGCCCGCCGCCCCACCGGCTGGATCGCCGACGAGGTGGCCTTCGCGAATCCTCACGCAACCAACTCCTCAACGACAGCGTGCGCCACCCCGGGCATCTACTACACACGATGGTAGACCGCAGGCGTCGATCCCCGTAATTGCAGGGGTCGGATCCCGACAAGTGCAGGGATGAGCTCTGCGTTGCCGAGGCGTTCCCCGTTAGGGTGGTTGATGCGGACCGACACGCCCCACCCAACCTAGGAGTGCGCCTCGTGACCACGCTGGAAGAGATCACTTCCCTCACCCGACCGAACCATCCGGATGACTGGACGGACCTGGATACGCAGTCAGTCGACACTGTTCGGGTGCTGGCCGCCGACGCCGTGCAGAAAGTCGGCAACGGCCATCCCGGCACGGCGATGAGCCTGGCTCCCCTGGCCTACACACTCTTCCAACGTCAGATGCGCCACGACCCCGGTGACGTGCACTGGCTGGGGCGCGACCGGTTCATCCTGTCCTGTGGTCATTCCAGCCTCACCGTCTATCTGCAGCTGTATCTGGGTGGCTTCGGGCTCGAGCTGTCCGACATCGAAGCCTTGCGGACCTGGAAGTCCAAGACGCCGGGCCACCCCGAGTTCCGGCACACCGCCGGTGTGGAGATCACCACCGGCCCGCTCGGCCAGGGCCTCGCGTCGGCCGTGGGGATGGCGATGGCGGCGCGCTACGAGCGTGGCCTGTTCGATCCGGATGCCGCGCCGGGCACCAGCCCCTTCGACCACTTCATCTACGTGATCGCCTCCGACGGCGACATCGAGGAGGGCGTCACCAGCGAGGCTTCGTCGCTGGCCGGCACCCAGCAACTCGGCAACCTCATCGTGTTCTACGACAAGAACCAGATCTCCATCGAGCACGACACCGACATCGCGCTCTCCGAGGACGTCGCGGCCCGCTACCGGGCCTACGGCTGGCACGTCCAGGAAGTGGAAGGCGGCGAGAACGTCGCCGGCATCGAAGAAGCCATCGAAGCGGCCAAGAAGGTCACCGACAAGCCGTCGTTCATCGCGCTCCGGACCATCATCGGTTATCCCGCCCCGACGAAGATGAACACCGGCGGGGTGCACGGCTCCGCCTTGGGCGACGACGAGGTCGCGGCCACCAAGAAGGTGCTCGGCTTCGACCCGGACAAGACGTTCGAGGTGCGCGACGAGGTCATCGAGCACACCCGCAAGCTGGTCGATCGCGGTCGCGAGGCCCACGAGAAGTGGCAGCCCGAATTCGATGCGTGGGCCGAGCGCGAACCCGAGCGCAAGAAGCTGCTCGACCGCCTGCTGGCGCAGGAACTCCCCGACGGCTGGGACGCCGACCTCACGTACTGGGAGCCGGGATCAAAAGCCGTTGCGACCCGCGCAGCCTTCGGCCAGGTGCTCAACGACGTGGCGCCGAACCTGCCCGAGCTGTGGGGCGGCTCCGCCGACCTCGCGGGCAGCAACAACACCACCATCAAGGGCGTCAAGTCCTTTGGTCCGCCGTCGATTTCGACCGAGGACTTCACCGCCGACTGGTACGGACGGGTGCTGCACTTCGGTATCCGCGAGCATGCGATGGGCTCGATTCTGTCGGGCATCGTGCTGCACGGTCCGACCCGGGCGTTCGGCGGGACGTTCCTGCAGTTCTCCGACTACATGCGTCCGGCGGTGCGACTGGCGTCGCTGATGGACATCGACACCATCTACATCTGGACCCACGACTCGATCGGCCTCGGCGAGGACGGACCCACCCACCAGCCGATCGAGCATCTGGCCGCGTTGCGGGCGATCCCGAACCTCTCGGTCGTTCGCCCGGGTGACCCCAACGAGACCGCCTATGCGTGGCGCAGCATCATCGCCCGCGGCAACGGCAGCGGGCCGGTCGGGTTCATCCTGACCCGCCAGGGGGTACCCGTGCTGGAAGGCACCGACGCCGACGGTGTGGCACGGGGCGGCTACGTTCTCGGCGGCGGCTCACCCGCCGACGACGCCGACGTGATCCTCATCGCGACCGGCTCTGAATTGCAGTTGGCGGTTGAGGCCCGAAACACTCTGCGGGACAAGAACATCTCTGCGTACGTCGTTTCGATGCCATGCGTGGAGTGGTTCGAGTCGCAGCCCAAGGAGTACCGCGACAGCGTGCTGCCCCCGAGAGTCTCGGCGAGGGTTGCCATCGAGGCCGCGGTGGCGCAGAGCTGGTACAAGCTCGTCGGCGACACCGGCGAGATCATCTCGATCGAGCACTACGGCGAGTCTGCCGACGACAAGACGTTGTTCCGCGAGTTCGGCTTCACCCCAGAGGCTGTGGTGGCTGCCGCAGAGCGCACGATCGCCAACTAGAACTGAGGAAATCGACATGACCCAGAACCAGAATCTGGCCGCACTGGCCGCCGCAGGCGTATCGGTGTGGCTCGACGACCTGTCCCGCGACCGGCTGCAGACCGGCAATCTACAGGAGCTGATCGATACCAAGTCGGTGGTCGGCGTGACGACCAACCCGTCGATCTTCCAGGCCGCCCTGTCGAAGGGTGATGCCTACGACGCCCAGGTCAAGGAGCTCGCCGAACGGGGCGCCGACGTCGACGCGACGATCCGTACGGTCACCACCGACGATGTCCGCAACGCCTGCGACGTGCTGGCCAAGCAGTACGAGCTTTCCGGCGGGATCGACGGACGGGTCTCCATCGAGGTCGACCCGCGGCTCGCCCACGACACCGACAAGACGATCCTGCAGGCCATCGAGCTCTGGAAGATCGTCGACCGGCCCAACCTGCTGATCAAGATCCCCGCCACCGAGGCAGGACTGCCGGCGATCACTGCCGTCATTGCCGAGGGAATCTCGGTGAACGTGACGCTGATCTTCTCGGTGGAACGCCATCGACTGGTGATGGACGCCTATCTCGCCGGGTTGGAGAAGGCGAAGGAGGCCGGCCACGACGTATCGCGGATCCATTCCGTCGCATCATTTTTCGTCTCGCGGGTGGACACGGAGATCGACGCCCGGCTCGAGAAGATCGGCAGCCAGGACGCACTGGCACTCCGCGGCAAGGCTGGTGTCGCCAACGCGCGGTTGGCCTATGCCGCCTACGAGGAGGTGTTCCTCGGCGGTGATCGATTCGCCCCCCTCAAGGCCGACGGCGCCCGGGTCCAGCGACCACTGTGGGCCTCGACCGGCGTGAAGAACCCGGACTACTCGGACACGCTCTACGTCACCGAGTTGGTCGCCCCCAACACCGTCAACACCATGCCCGAGAAGACCATGGATGCCGTCGCCGACCACGGAGTGATCACCGGAGACACGGTGACCGGGCGCGCGGCGGAGTCTCAGGACATCTTCGACCAGCTCTCCGCGATCGGCATCGACCTCACCGACGTGTTCCTGGTGCTGGAGAACGAGGGCGTCGAGAAGTTCGAGAAGTCCTGGCAGGAGTTGCTCGAGGCCACCCAGGGCCAGCTCGAAGACAAGAAGTCCTGAGACGACCGATGGGTGACAGCAGCACCGGCTCCGACACCTGGGTGAATCCGCTGCGCGACAAGCGGGACAAGCGAATGCCGCGCATCGCCGGACCGTGCGGGGTGGTGATCTTCGGTGTGACGGGCGATCTCGCCCGCAAGAAACTGATGCCGGCAATCTACGACCTGGCCAACCGCGGCCTGCTGTCCCCCAGCTTCTCGCTCATCGGCTTCGCACGCCGGGACTGGGCGGACGAAGACTTCGCCGAGGTCGTCTACGACGCGGTGAAGCAGCACGCGCGCACGCCGTTCCGTCAGGAGGTGTGGGACCGGCTGGCGGAGGGGTTCCGGTTCGTGCAGGGCACTTTTGACGACGACAAGGCGTTCGAGCAGCTCAGTGAGACCCTGAACAAGCTTGACGCCGAGCGGGGCACCGGCGGCAATCACGCGTTCTACCTTTCGATTCCGCCGAAGGCGTTCCCGCAGGTGCTCCAGCAGCTGTCCAAATCCGGACTGGCCAAGAAGACGGACGGCTCCTGGAGCCGGGTGATCATCGAGAAGCCCTTCGGCCACGACCTGTCCAGCGCCGAGGATCTTAACACCTTGGTGAACAGCGTCTTTCCCGAGTCGTCGGTGTTCCGCATCGATCACTACCTGGGCAAGGAGACCGTCCAGAACATCTTGGCGCTGCGCTTCGCCAATCAATTGTTCGAGCCGGTCTGGAATGCCCACTACGTCGACCACGTCCAGATCACGATGGCCGAGGACATCGGGCTGGGCGGCCGCGGCGGCTACTACGATGGCGTCGGCGCGGCCCGCGACGTGATCCAGAACCATCTCCTGCAGTTGCTGGCGCTGACGGCGATGGAAGAACCGGTGAGCTTTCACCCGTCGGAGTTGCAGGCCGAGAAGATCAAGGTGCTTTCGGCGACCCAACTCGCCGAGCCGCTGGACCTCAACACCTCGCGGGGCCAATACGCCGCCGGTTGGCAGGGCGGCGAGAAGGTCGTCGGCCTTCTCGATGAGGAGGGATTCTCCAAGACCTCGACCACGGAGACCTTCGCAGCGATCACGGTTGATATCGACACTCGCCGCTGGGCCGGCGTGCCGTTCTATCTGCGTACCGGTAAGCGGTTGGGGCGCAGGGTGACCGAGATCGCGTTGATCTTCAAACGCGCGCCTCATCTGCCGTTCGACGCGACCATGACCGAGGAACTCGGGAAGAACGCGCTGGTGATCCGGGTGCAGCCTGACGAAGGCATCACTCTGCGATTCGGCTCCAAGATTCCGGGCAACAAAATGGAGGTCCGCGATGTCAGCATGGACTTCTCCTACGGCTCAGCCTTCGCCGAGGACTCCCCCGAGGCCTACGAACGCCTGATCCTCGACGTGCTGCTCGGTGAGCCCTCGCTGTTCCCGCTCAACGCGGAGGTGGAGTTGGCCTGGAAGATCCTGGATCCCGCACTGGAGTACTGGTCGTCGCACGGCACGCCAGACGCATATGAATCAGGAACCTGGGGCCCCGCCTCGGCATTCGAGATGCTGCAACGGTCGGGCCGCGAATGGAGAAGGCCATGATCGTCGATCTGCCGGACAGCACCACCGACGTCATCAACAAGAAGATCGTCGCACTCCGCGAGGAAGGCGGTGCCATCACGCTCGGTCGCGTCCTGACGTTGGTCATCGCACCGGATAGTGAAGCGCTGCTGGAAGATTCGATAGAGGCCGCCAACGCTGCCAGCCGGGAGCACCCGTGTCGGGTGATCGTCGTGACTCCTGGTGACCGCCTTGCCGACAAGGCCCGTCTCGATGCGCAATTGCGCGTCGGCAGGGATGCCGGAGCCAACGAGGTCGTCGTGCTACGACTGTCCGGCCCACTGGCCAAGCACGCGAGCAGTGTCGTGATGCCGTTTCTGCTGCCTGACACCCCTGTCGTGACGTGGTGGCCCGATGTCGCGCCCCGGGTACCCGCCGACGATCCCCTGGGCAAGTTGGCGATCCGCCGGATCACGGATGCGACCAACGGCGCTGACCCACTGGAGTGCATCAAGAGCCGGCTCAAGGGGTACACCTCGGGTGACACCGACCTGGCGTGGAGCCGGATCACCTACTGGCGAGCGCTGCTGACGTCGGCGCTGGATCAGGCGCCACACGAACCGGTCACCTCGGCGGTGGTGTCGGGGCTGAAGACCGAACCCGCACTGGACATCCTGGCAGGCTGGCTGGCAAGTCGCATCGACGGCCAGGTGCAACGCGCCGTCGGCGAGCTCAAGGTCGAACTGGTCCGTCCCACCGAGACCATCACCCTCAGTCGCCCACAGGAGGGCATCACTGCCACGATCACCCGCACGGCCAAGCCGGACGCACTTGTTCCGTTGGCGCGCAGGGAAACCCGGGAGTGCTTGGCCGAGGACATGCGCCGACTCGACCCCGACGAGATTTACCACGAAGCGCTGGGAGGCATCGACAAGGTGGTCTACATATGAGTCCGATCGTCGAAACCTACTCCGACCCTGCCGAGTTGGCGAAGGCGACCGGCGACCGTCTGGTCGGCACGATCATCGACGCGATTGCCGCGCGAGGTGAAGCGGCCGTCGTGCTGACCGGCGGCGGAACCGGTATCGCGCTGCTGGAGCGGGTCCGTGAGCGCAGCGACGAGATCAACTGGGACAGGGTGCACGTGTACTGGGGCGACGAACGTTTCGTCCCCGCCGACGACGACGAGCGCAACGACAAGCAGGCCCGTGAAGCGTTGCTGGATCACATCGGGATTCCGGCCACCAATGTGCACGCGATGGCGGCGACTGACGGCGAGTTCGGCGACGACCTCGACGCGGCCGCGCAGGGATACGCCCAACTGCTGGACGAGAGCTTCGAAGCCGGACCGGAATTCGACGTGCACTTGCTGGGCATGGGGGGCGAGGGCCATATCAACTCGTTGTTCCCCGACACTGCGGCCGTCCAGGAGACCGAACGGCTGGTGGTCGGAGTGACGGACTCGCCGAAACCACCGCCGCGCCGCATCACGCTGACGCTGCCCGCGATCCGGCGGTCACGGGAAGTCTGGCTGGTGGTCTCCGGGGCAGCCAAGGCCGAGGCGGTAGCCGCGGCGATCGGCGGCGCCAAGCCGGTGGACATCCCCGCGGCGGGTGCGATCGGCAGCGAGTCGACGGTGTGGCTTCTCGACGAAGAAGCGGCTTCCAAGCTCTGAGGCTGCGCGCAAACTGTCGCCGGAATTGCATTCCAGCATCGAAAGTACGACTAGACGCCTGCTGGAATGCAATTCCGGCGAATGGCTCAATCGACTTCTGAGCTACCGAATAGACATTGGCGATAATTAGCGGATATCCACTCCTCACCGGTCGTGCGACGCCTGAAACGGATCCGCTTGCCAATCCGGATTCGGGCCATGACGTCGTTCGAACACCTCCAAACTGGGTGGACAGCGCCATCATCGCCGTTCCCACGGTGCGATGAATTTTTGGTGTTCTACTCCCAGGGAACAATCAGCCGTGCAACGATGGGCGGCGAACGGTCGCGACAGCAAATGTTTTAACGGTCGATCGCGATTCCCGATGAGGAGAAACGGATGAGTCGGCAATTGGCTTCGCGGGTACGCGGCGCATTGACCCGGACCGCTGTGGCTGTAGCGTTTGTCGGTCTGGCCGCGTCGGGTGCGACCGCGCCGGCGGCCGCCACACCTCCGCCGCCCCCGAATCCCGATTCCGGTGTTCCGACCAGCCCGGATGACCCCAGATGTGCGGCGATGCCCGAGGTCGCTGCGTGCTTGGGCGGTCCTTACGACGTTCCCACCGGCCCCGCAGATCCCGGGTGCATCAGCCAGCCCGCCAACCCCGTGTGCGCAGGCGGCCCGTACGCCCTGCCGACTCCGCCGCCGCCTGCCGCACCACCGATACCAGCACCGCCGATCGCACCACCACCCATCGCACCACCACCCATCGCGGCTCCCCCGATCGCACCGCCACCCATCGCAGCACCCCCGATCGCACCGCCACCGATGATGGCCCCGCCGGCGATGCCGGTGACTCCACCGATGCCGGTGACCCCGCCGATGCCCTCGGTGGGCACGGGTATGCCCGGCCAGATCTGACTCGGGCTCCGGGGCTCAGTCGGTTCGACTCAGCCGACGACGATGACATGCAGCGTGCGGGGTCCGTGCACGCCTTCGACCCGGTCCAGCTCGATGTCACTGGTCGCACTGGGGCCGCTGATCCACGTCAACGGCCTGGTGTGCAGACCTGAATCCATCAGTCGCGCTACCGCATTCGGGACATCGTCGACGATCTGCTCGGCATGCACGACGCACACGTGCACGTCAGGAACCAGGCTCAGCGCCCGCCGTCCCTGACCGGCACCATGGTCGAGCACGATGGTTCCGGTGTTCGCGATCGCCACCGCCGCCGTGGTGACCACAGCGTCGACGCGGTCGAGGTCGTGGCTGGTCAGCCCGACGTCGTCGACCCACCGGGCGCTGGTCGGCCACGCGGCCCGCACCGCCGAATCGGCGACCACTCGCCCGTACCCCTGCAGCACCGCCTCGATCGCACCTCCGGTGCCCGTCACGTGAACGCGTTCGACGCGGGCCCGGTAGTCGGCCACCCGCTCCACAAACCGTCCGACGACGTCGAGGTCGCCGGTGCCGACCGCACGCCCGTAGACCCACGGCACCGTCGGCACCGCAGGCCGGTCGGCCAGCGCGTCTCGGAGGCGTCCGAGGATCTCGGCTCGGGCATCACTCATCGCGACCCCCGTCGGTGCGCGTCCACCAGGACCGGAACGACTCGGTCGGCGGCACCGGCGCATCGCGGGCATCCGACCAGGCGCGAGCCGGCCAGGGCAGCGAGTGCAGAGTCTGCTTGGCGCCCAGGAGCCTGCTACGCAACACTTTTCCGCTGACACCAGCGGCTGCCTCCGCAGCCTCGAGCCTGCGGTGATCGGCGAACAGCCAGCCCGCGGCCTTCATGGCCAGCTGCTCCCCCGACGGCACGCCCCCACGATTCTCGTCAACCACCCGGGTGCGCAGGTGCACCAGCATTGCCGGAATGTCGATGCGCACCGGGCAGACGTCAAAGCAGGCCCCGCACAGACTCGAGGCGAAGGGCAACGACTTGTCGACGTCGCTGCCGGTGCCGCGCAACTGCGGGGTCAGCACGGCCCCGATCGGCCCCGGATACACCGAACCGTACGAGTGACCACCGGCGCGTTCGTAGACCGGGCAGACGTTCAGGCACGCCGAACACCGGATGCACCGCAGCGCGGAGCGGCCCTGCGGGTCGGCCAGCACCCGGGTACGTCCGTTGTCCAGCAGCACGATGTGCACGTTGCGAGGACCGTCCCCGGCTGCCGGCCCGGTCCAGATCGAGGTGTACGGGTTCTCCCGCTCGCCGGTACTGCTGCGCGGTAAGACCTGGAGGAACACCTCCAGGTCGCGCCACGACGGCAGGACCTTCTCGATCCCGACGACCGAGATCAAGGTTTCCGGCAGTGTCAGGCACATCCGGCCGTTTCCCTCGGACTCGACCACCACCAGGCTGCCGGTGTCGGCGATCGCGAAGTTGGCGCCCGACACCGCCACCCTGGCTCGCAGGAACTTCTCCCGCAGATGCAGCCGGGCGGCTTCGGCAAGCCGTCGGGGATCATCGCTCAGATCGTCGGGAGCCGGGCGCCCGACCTTGCCCATCTCCCGCAGGAAGATCTCCCGCACCTCGGCCCGGTTTCGGTGTATCGCCGGCACCAGGATGTGGCTGGGCCAGTCGTCACCGAGCTGGACGATGAGCTCGGCCAGGTCGGTCTCCCAGGCGTTGATGCCCGCGGCGGCCAGTGCCTCGTTGAGCTCGATCTCCTGGGTGGCCATCGACTTGACCTTGACGACCTCAGAGGCGCCGGCGGCACGCACCAGGTCGACGACGATGCGGTTGGCCTCCTCGGCATCACGCGCCCAGTGCACCGTCGCCCCTGCCGCGGTCGCATTGGCCTCGAACGTCTCGAGGTGCTCGTCGAGCCGGTGCAGCGCCGCGTCCTTGATGGCCTCGGCGGCAAGTCGCAGCTCCTCCCAGTTGTCGAGTTCGCCGACGACGGCGGCACGCTTGTCCCGGATGATGCCGGTGGCGCGGGTCAGGTTGCCACGCAGCACCGAATCCTTCAACGCCACGCGGGCGGCACTCTGGAACGTGGGCATCCCGAGGAACGCGTTGGTGACCCCGACGTGGGGATGCCCGGTCACGCCGGGCCGTCCCCGGTGGCGGCGAGGATCTCGGCCAGATGCATCACCCGCATGCCGCTGCGCTCCCGGGAGAGCAGGCCGCCGATGTGCGCGAGGCACGAATTATCGCCGGCAACAAGCACTTCCGCTCCGGTTTCGCGCGCGGCTCGCGCTTTGTCGGACCCCATCGCCACCGAGGTGTCGGCGTTTTTCATCGCGAACGTCCCACCGAACCCGCAGCACTGGTCGGACCCGGGCAGGTCGACGAGATCGATGCCGCGCACCGCCTCGAGGAGCTTCAACGGGCGATCGCCCACCCGCAACATACGCAGCGAGTGACAGGTCGGATGGTAGGTGACACGGTGCGGAAAGTAGGCGCCCACATCGGTGACCCCGAGGATGTCGACCAGGAACTCCGAGAGCTCGTACACCCTGGGCGTCAGCGCCGCGACGTCGTCCTGCAGCCGCCGGTCTCCGGACCGTGCCGCGATCCCCCGGTGCTGGTGACGGACCGAGGCGACGCAGGATCCCGACGGCGCGACGATGGCGTCGTATCCGCCGAAGGCAGCGACGAAGGTGCGCACCGCCGACAGCGCCTCGTCGGCGTAGCCGGTGTTGGTGCACATCTGCCCGCAGCAGGTCTGCTCGACCGGGAAGTAAACCTCGCATCCCAGTCGACGCAGGAGCCGCACAACGGCTTTCGGCGTCTCAGGCCACATCACGCCGTTGAAGCACGTGGCAAAAAGAGCAACCCTGCGACACCTCATCAAGGGGGAACATAGTCGACTCCCCTGTGGCACACGTCATACTGGCCGACATGGCAGACAAAGGTGACAGACCAGCAGTCCGGACCGGCGGCGAGCGGATCAGGAAGCTCGCGCAGGCGGCGCTGAACGCCGACGTCACCGTCGAGCAGGTCGACACCATTCTCGAGGGCCTCGGCGAAACGCTCGACGACCTCAACCATTCGACCCGCAACCTCGACGCCACCCTCGAGCGGTTCAACGACACGATCAACCAGATCAACGAGTTGGCGCCCCGGCTGCACTCGGTGGTCGACCGGATGGAGGGCATCGTCGTCCGCGTCGAGCGGATCGTCGACGTCGGGGAATCGATGATCTCCCCCCTGGCCGCCACCGAGCAGGTGGTGCGCGGCGCAGTCAACAAAGTGCGTCGCACTGCCGGGCTTTGACAGCTCCGACGCCACCGCCACCGGTCGCCGACGGCACCGGCCTGCCGTGGGATGTGACCGTCACCGATGCCGTCGCAACGATCGGCGACGCGCGCCGACGCCACGGCGACACCTTCGCCGTGCACAGCGGTGACGACCGCTACCTCTTCACGTTCTCCCCCACCGGCGTCGAATCGTTCTACGCACTGCCCGAGCAGGCGGCCAGCAAGGGCGTTGCGGATTTCCTGATGCTGCGCCGCAAGCTCCCCGAAGAGCTCTTCGACGGACGCCGGACGTTGCCCACCGGGCTGTTCCGCCGCGACGATGTGACCTCCTACCTGGACAACCTCGCCTGGGCACTCGAACTGACGGGTGCCGAACTCGGTCCAGAGGGAACGGTGGACCTGTTCGACCTGACCCGCCGACTGGGTCACCGGATGGGTCTGGCCTCGTGGGCGGGCCGGGGGTGCGCGCAGGGTGATGCGTTCGAGCGGCTGGTGCGGGCTTTCGACGCTCTGGACGGCTCCGACGCCTTTGTGCACCCCGACGCCATGGCCCAGGTCGCCGCCACGGGCAAACGCGTCGAACGCGCCGCGCTCGACGACATCACCGACATCGTCGAACTCGCCCTTCCGGCAGCTGAATCCGACGACGGACTGTTTGCACGGATCGTGGACGCGTGGTCGGGTGAACCGGACCATATCCGGGTCCGCGGTATCGCCCTCGATGTCGCCCTCATCCACATCGCGTCGATGTCGAACCTGATGGCCGCGCTCGGCTGGGCGCTGGTCGACGTCATCGGGCGTCCCGCCGAGCGGGACCGCATCGCGGGCGGAGACACCGCGCGGGCACAGCAGTGCGCGCTGGAGAGCATCAGGCTGGCACAGCGGTCGATCATGGCCCGGACGGTGTTGACGCCGGTCGAACTGGCCACCGACGAGGCCACCTACCTGGTGCCTGCGGGCTGGACGATCGCCACCCTGCTGCCGCTGCTGAACACCTCGGCCGCACCCGGTCTGGACCTGTGGCGTCCCGATCGGTGGCGTGGCCACCGGTTGCAGGAACAGAGCGGGTTGCTCTCACCGGTGCTGGTCACCGCGTTCGGGCACGGCAGACATTCCTGTCCCGCGCAGCCGTTCTCGTTGGCAGCGATGACCACGGCGATGACCTACCTGCTGAGCCGTTACGAGATGACGCCGCGGTGGGGTGATCATCCGCGGCCGGTGCCCGCGCAGATCGGCGGGGTCGCTCGAGCCGCCGAACCGTGCCCTATCCGCTATTGCGCAACGCGGTAGCCAATCCGCTCATGGTCAACAGGATGCCGCGCTGCACCAACTCATCCTCGTCGCCGGAGCGGAACCGGCGTAGCAACTCGACCTGCAGGTGGTTCAGCGGTTCGAGGTAGGGAAAGCGGTTGAACACCGACCGTGCGAGCGACGGGTTGTCCGCGAGCAGGTCGTCCTGTCCGGTGATCAGCTTGTGCATGCGGATCGTGCGGGCGTGCTCGTCGACGATCTTGTCGAACACCCGGTGCCGCAGCGCCTCGTCCTCGACCAGTTCCGCGTAGTGCGCGGCCAGACCGAGATCGGATTTCGCCAGCACCTGCGCCATGTTCGACAGCACCGTGGCGAAGAACGGCCAGCGCCGGTACAGGTCCTGCAGGACCTCGAGCCGGCCGTCCTCTTCGGAGATCCACTCCTCGAATGCGGTCCCCGTGCCGTACCAGCCGGGCAGCATCACCCTCGACTGGCTCCACGCGAGCACCCACGGGATGGCCCGCAGATCCGAGATCGACGTGGTCGGCTTGCGCGACGCCGGCCGGCTGCCGATGTTGAGGGCACCGATCTCACTGACCGGAGTCGATGCCTTGAAGTACTCGACGAATCCCGGTGTCTCGTGCACGAGTTCGGAGTACGCCCGCTGTGCCCGCGCAGCCAGGTCGTCGAGCACCTCGTAGGCCGGTTCGGCGGTGTCGCCGAGTCCCTCCACGTCGAGCAGCGTCGCTTCCAGGGTGGCGGCAAGCAGGGTCTCGAGGTTGCGGTGGGCGATCCGGGGTTCGGCGTACTTCGCGGCGATCACCTCCCCCTGTTCGGTGATCCGCAGCGATCCCTGCACCGCGCCGGGCGGCTGCGCGAGGATCGCGTCGTAGCTCGGGCCGCCGCCGCGGCCCACCGTGCCGCCGCGGCCGTGGAACAGCCGCAGCCTGATGCCGGTTTTGCGGGCCGACTCGACCAGGTCGAGTTCGGCGCGGTAGAGCGCCCAGTTCGCCGCCAGATACCCGCCGTCCTTGTTGGAATCCGAGTAACCGAGCATGACCTCCTGGCTGTCGCCGCGGGTGGCGACGACCGCCCGGTACAGCGGAAGGTCAAGGGCCGCTTCCAGAACCGCGGAGCCTCGCTGCAGGTCGTCGATGGTCTCGAACAACGGCACGATCCCGACCGGCGCGTAGGGATGGTCCGACGACGCGTCGAGCAGGCCGGCCTCCTTGAGCAGCAGTGCGGCTTCGAGCATGTCGGAAACCGACTGGCACATCGAGATGATGTAGTTCGGAACGGCCTGCGGCCCGAAGACATGCACCGCCCGCGCGGCCGCGGTGACGATGTCGAGTTCCTTGCGCGCCAACTCGGACAGATCGGCATCCGGCCCGGTCAGCGGCCGCCGGGTGGCCAATTCACCGGCCAGCAACTCGACTCGCTCCGACTCACCGAGCGAGGCGTAGTCGGGATGCACCCCGGCCCATGCCAGCAGTTCGGCCACCACTTCCTCATGGACGTCGGAGTTCTGCCGCAGGTCCAGACCAGAAAGGTGGAAGCCGAAGACACGCACTGCTTCTCGTAGTCGAGTCAACCGGTCGTCGGCCAGCACCGCGCTGCCGTTGGCACGCAGTGACGCGTCGACGGCGTCGAGGTCGGCCAACAGCTCACCCGGAGTCGGGTAGGGCTCCAGACCGAGGTCGAGTTGGTGCTCGGGTTGCCCGTCGAGGATCTGTTGCGCCGTGGCGGTCAGCCGGGCGTGTATCACCCGCAGTGCGCGGCGGTAGGGCTCATCGGCGCGGGCGGGCTCGTGGCAGGCCTCTGCCAGCGCCGTCAGTTCGTCGCTGATGTGAACCAGCCGCAGCGACATCGACAGCTCCTCCTCGAGCTTGGTGAGCTCGACGAAGTAGTGCGCCAGGGCGGTGTAGGCGGCACGACCGGTGGCCAGCCTGACGACGTCGGCGGTCACGTTGGGGTTGCCGTCGCGGTCACCGCCGATCCACGATCCCGGTCGCAGGATCGGTTCTTCGAGTAGCTCGGTGTCCGGCCAACGCGCCTGGAAGGCTGCCCGCACCTCGGCGTTGACCTGCGGGATCACCTCGAAGAACGCCGCAGCGTAGTACCGCAGTCCCGTCTCGATCTCGTCCTGGATCTTCAGCCGCGACAGCCGGATCAGCGCCGTCTGCCACAGCGTGAGGATGTGGCGGCGCAGCTCACGCTCGACTTCTCGGCCGTCTTCGGTCTTGGCATGCCCGTGCAGGCGCAGGCGCATCAGTTCGGTGATGCGGTGCTGGGTGTCGAACACCGTGCGCCGACGGGTCTCGGTCGGATGCGCGGTGATCACCGGCGAGACCAGCGCGCCGACCAGGGCGTCGGCGACAGTGTCCGAATCCAGTTCCGCGGTATCGAGTTTCAGGTAGGTGGCGGCCAGGCTGCTGTCCTGTGGCGGCGCGCCTGCCTTCTCGTGGACCGCCCGGCGGCGCTCGCGGTGGATGTCCTCGGCCACGTTGGCCAGCAGCGCGAAGTGGGTGAACGCCCGGATCACCGGGATGGCCTGCCGAACGTCGATGCCGTCGAACAGCGTGGCCAGCTCAGCGCGGTCGATCTCCGAGCGACGGACCCGGAAGGACTCCACCCGCGCGCGTTCGACGAGGTCAAAAACCGCGTCACCGTTCTGCTCGCGGACGGTATCGCCCAGGATCGCGCCGAGCAGCCGGATGTCCTCACGCATCGGTTCGGTGGCTTCTCGGCCCACCTGGGTGCGTTGCACCGCGCCGATCGGCTCGAGGGCAGTGTCCGACGTCGCGTCGGAGAGCTCAGTCATGTGTTCAAGTATCGAGTGCGAGCTGTTCGAGCGCAGGGTGAGGCACCTGGGAGGTGACTCAGCCGTATTTGATCTGCAGCGCCATGCCGACGATGGAGACGACCCAGATACCGGTGACGAACAGCGTCAACCTGTCGAGGTTCTTCTCGACCACCGTGGAGCCGGAGAGGCTGGACTGCACACCGCCGCCGAACAGGCTGGACAGGCCGCCACCCTTGGCACGATGCAGCAGGACCAAGAGCACAACCAGCACACTGGTCACGACCAGGATTATCTGCAGGGCCAATTCCATGGCCGCCAGACTACAGGGCGCGGGCGGCGCCTCCGGGCCTCGGGTTAGGGAAGAGGTCCACCCGCCGCTATGGCCGAAAGCGTGGCGAATTGCTCGCCGTCCAGCGACGCGCCGCCGACCAGAGCACCGTCGACATCGGTCTGACCGACGATCTCGCCGACGTTCTTGGCGTTGACCGATCCGCCGTAGAGCACCCGCACCCCCGCAGCGATGTCGATGGACGCCAGCGCCGCGAGCTCCGTGCGGATGGCCTCGCACACCTCCTGGGCATCGGCCGCGCTGGCGACGCGGCCCGTGCCGATCGCCCACACGGGTTCGTAGGCGATGACGGACCGACCGATCTGTTCGGACGACAGGCCCGCCAGCGAGCCGCGCAGCTGATTGACGTTGTACTCGACGTGGTTGCCGGCTTCCCGGACATCGAGGTGCTCGCCGATGCAGATGATCGGGGTCAGTCCGTGCTTGAAGGCCGCCACCGCTTTGGCGGCGACCAACGCGTCGTCCTCGTTGTGGTAGGTGCGTCGTTCCGAATGCCCCACCACGGCGAAGGTGCATCCGAGCTTCGCCAGGAACGCACCGCTGATCTCACCGGTGTAGGCGCCGGAATCGTGTTGGGAGACGTCCTGGGCACCGTAGGTGAGCCGCAGCTTGTCACCGTCGACCAGCGTCTGCACACTCCGCAGATCGGTGAACGGCGGGATGACCGTGACGTCGACCTTGTCGAAGTACTTGTCCGGCAACGAGAAAGCGATCTTCTGCACCAGGGCGATCGCCTCGAAATGATTGAGGTTCATCTTCCAGTTGCCGGCGATCAGCGGCTTACGCGACACGAAAGTCTCCTAGTTCAGAACATCGATACCGGGCAGGTCCTTGCCCTCAAGGTATTCCAGTGACGCGCCCCCACCGGTGGAAATGTGGGAAAAGCCGTCGTCGGGCAGGCCGAGTTGGCGCACGGCCGCCGCCGAGTCGCCGCCGCCGACGACGCTGAACGCGCCTTTGCCGGTGGCCGCGATGATCGCCTCGGCCACTCCCTTGGTGCCGGCTGCGAACGCGGGGAACTCGAAGACCCCCATCGGACCGTTCCAGAAGATCGTCCTGGCGTTGGACAGCAGCGCGCTGAACCGCTTCACCGACTCCGGCCCGACATCCAGGCCCATCTTGCCGTCCGGAATCTGGTCGGCGGACACGGTCTCGGCCGGCGAATCGGCCGCGAACTTCTCCGCCACCACGATGTCCACCGGGAGGTGCAGCACGTCACCGTAGGTGTCCAGCAGCTTGCGGCAGGTGTCGATCATGCTCTCTTCGAGCAGTGACCCGCCTACCGAAAGACCTTGGGCAGCAAGAAATGTGAAGCACATGCCACCGCCGATGACCAGGCTGTCGGCCTTGGTGGCCAGACTCTCGATCACCGCCAGCTTGTCGGACACCTTCGATCCGCCCAGCACAACCGCATAGGGCTTCTCGCCCGCGTCGGTCAGCTGCTCGAGCACCTTGATCTCAGTGGCCACCAGCGTGCCGGCGTAGTGCGGCAGCAATCCAGCGACGTCGTAGACCGAGGCCTGCTTGCGGTGCACGACCCCGAAACCATCGGAGACGAACGCACCGTCGTCGCCCACCAGCTCGACGAGGGCCCGGGCCAGGCCCGCGCGTTCGGCGTCGTCCTTGCTGGTCTCGCGGGCGTCGAAGCGGATGTTCTCCAGCAGCAAGACGTCGCCGTCGGTGAGACCCTCGGCACGGGCGAGTGCGTCCGACCCCACGACGTCTCCGGCCAGTTGGACGTGGCGGCCGAGCTTCTCCCCCAGCGCTGCGGCCACCGGGGCGAGCGAGAACCTGGGGTCCGGCTCACCCTTGGGCCTGCCGAGGTGCGCGGCGACGACGACCTTCGCTCCGGCGTCGCTCAGCGCCTTGAGCGTCGGCACCGAGGCGGTGATGCGGCCCGGGTCGGTGATCGAGCCGTCCTCGTCCAGTGGCACGTTCAGGTCGGAGCGCACCAACACGCCCCGCCCCGAAACTCCCTCGGCCAGAAGGTCTTCGAGCGACTTGATGCCCATCGGATCTACCTGATTCCCCGTCGCTTCGCTCGCCCTCAGAGTGACTTGCCGACCAGGCCGACCAGGTCGACCAGGCGGTTGGAGTAGCCCCACTCGTTGTCGTACCAGGAGACGACCTTGGCCTGGTTGTCGATGACCTTGGTCAGACCCGAGTCGAAGATCGAGCTGTGCGGATCGGTGACGATGTCACTCGAGACGATCGGCGCATCGTAGTACTTCAGGATGCCTTTGAGTTTGCCCTCGGCGGCTGCCTTCATCGCGGCGTTGATCTCCTCGGCGGACCCGGCCTTGGTCAGCTCCACCGTCAGGTCGGTGCACGAACCGGTGGGGATCGGCACCCGCAGCGCGTAGCCGTCGAGCTTGCCCTTCAGCTCCGGCATCACCAGACCGATGGCCTTGGCGGCGCCCGTGGAGGTCGGCACGATGTTCAGAGCGGCGGCGCGCGCGCGACGCAGGTCGCTGTGCGGGCCGTCCTGCAGGTTCTGATCCTGGGTGTAGGCGTGGACCGTGGTCATCAGGCCGCGGACGATGCCGAACTCGTCGTGGAGCACCTTGGCCATCGGCCCGAGGCAGTTCGTGGTGCACGACGCGTTGGAGATGATGTTCTGGCTGCCGTCGTACTTGTCGTCGTTGACGCCGAGCACGATGGTGATGTCGGGGTCGGTGGCCGGCGCGGAGATGATGACCTTCTTGGCGCCCGCGTCGAGGTGGCCCTTCGCCTTGGCGGCGTTGGTGAAGATGCCCGTCGATTCGACCACGACGTCGACACCGAGGTCACCCCACGGCAGTTCGGACGGTCCGGCCTTGATCTCGAGCGCCTTGATCTTGACGTCGCCGACGACGATGGTGTCCTCGCCTTCGAGGCTGACGTCATAGGGCAACCGGCCCAGGATGGAGTCGAACTTCAGGAGGTGGGCCAGCGAGGCGTTGTCGGTGAGGTCGTTGACCGCCACGATCTCGATGTCGGTGTTCTTTCCTGCCGCCTTCTGCGCGTCCAGGGCGCGGAAGAAGTTGCGCCCGATGCGGCCGAAGCCGTTCACGCCTACCCGGATCGTCACGTCTCTCTCCTCTGTATCGGTTGAACTGCACCGTTCGGTCACCTACATCTTCAGCACCGCTCGGCGCCCAGCCTAGTGCTTGTCCTTCTCGCTGCGCGCGGCCTGTCCCCGCCGATGTCAGAGCATTCCCAGGCTCTGGTCGACGTAGGGATTTCCCAACCATTTGCGGCGCATTTGCTGCAGCGTGCCCGCCGCCTCCAGTTCGGCCTGAGCCACCCGCAACCTGCCGGCGAGCGCCTGGTCGGCCGTTGCGACCGCAATCGCGATGTCCTCCACGCTCAGACCACGCTGGACCACCTCGACTCCGGGCGACGCTTTGACCAGTTCGGTGAGCACGGGCGCGAGCTTCATCACCACGTCGCAGTCGCCGGTGGCGAGGTCGGAGATCGCCGTGCCGATGGCGCTGTAGTCGTAGACACGCACCTGCGCCGCCTTGCCGTCGGCGACGAGTCGCTCGGCGATCTGCTCGCTGGTGTTGCCGCGTTGCACACCGATCGTCAGGCCGACCAGGTCGTCGGTGGAGTGCACGTGCGGTAGTCGGCCGGTGTCGACGGCGATGGATTGTCCCGAGATCAGGTACGGCGGAAGAAACGTCGCTCGGCGTTCGCGCGCAGACGTCACGGTGGTGCCCGCGGCGACGCAGTCGTACTCACCGGCCGCCAACCGGTCGAAGATGCCGTCGAAACCGTCGCCGTCCGACCCGTCGACACCCGCGTAGGCGACGAATTCGACAGGTTCGCCGAGCGTCTCTGCCAGTGCCGTCATCAACTCGATGTCGAGGCCGGTGTCACCGGGCATCGCATTGAACGGCGGGTCCGGATAGGCGACGCCGACCAACACGTCAGGCGTCTTCCAGCAGATCCGGGGTCACTGCCGACTCGGTGTCGGGGATGTTGTCCTGCTTGGCCTTGCGGTCGGCCATCGACAGCAGGCGCCGAATTCGTCCGGCCACAGCGTCTTTGGTCATCGGCGGATCTGCCAGCCGTCCCAGTTCCTCGAGCGAGGCCTGCCGATGAGCGACCCGGAGACTGCCCGCGGCGGCCAGGTGGTCGGGCACCGTGTCGCCGAGGATCTCGAGCGCGCGTTCGACACGCGCGGCGGCCGCCACGGCCGCCCGCGCCGACCGTCTCAGGTTGGCGTCGTCGAAGTTGGCCAGCCGGTTGGCCGTCGCCCGCACCTCGCGGCGCATCCGCCGCTCCTCCCAGGTGAGCCTGGTGTCCTGGGCGCCCATCCGAGTGAGCAGCGCACCGATGGCCTCGCCGTCGCGGACCACCACCCGGTCGCTGCCGCGGACCTCGCGCGCCTTGGCACTGACGCCGAGGCGCCGGGCCGCACCCACGAGGGCCAGGGCAGCCTCGGGTCCCGGGCAGCTGATCTCCAGTGCCGAGGACCGGCCCGGCTCGGTCAGCGAGCCGTGGGCCAAAAACGCTCCGCGCCAAGCGGCCTCGGCGTCGGCGACACTTCCGCCGACGACCTGGGCGGGCAGGCCGCGCACCGGCCGCCCCCGCAGGTCGAGCAGACCGGTCTGGCGCGCGAGCGCTTCTCCGTCCTTGGCGACCCGCACCACGTATCGCGTGCTCTTGCGGATACCGCTCGCGGACAGCACGTGAACCACCGCGTTGTAGCCGTAGAGGTCGTAGATGTCCTTGCGCAGCCTGCGCGCGATGATCCCGAGGTCGACCTCGGCCTCGACCACCACCCGCCCGGACACGATGTGCAGACCGCCGGCGAAACGCAGCAAGGAGGCCACCTCGGCGCGACGTGCGCTCACTGAATTGACCACCAGCCGGCTGAGCTCATCTTTGACCTCGGCTGTCATCGCCACGGGTGGTCACCTCTCGGTCCGTTCACTGTCGGTGCGGGCAGAACCGGCGGCGTCGCCTGGGTCGTGCCGGTTGTCGCCGCGCCGCGCCTTCGAACCCCCTCCAACGCCGCGGCCAGCCTCGCCGGGTCATGTAAAGGTGTACCAGGTCTGGAAACGTCAGCAAACTCAACGTGGGCATCGAGGATTCGGGCGGTGCGGCGCAACTGCTCCCGCTCACGGTCGCTGGGCACGCTGTCGGAATCGACGATGATGTCGTGGACGGTGAACTGCGGTGCGTGCTGCGCCAGGACGTGGATGTGGCGCTCCACCGAGAAGCCCGCCGTCTCCCCCGGCTCGGCCACCAGGTTGAGCACCAGAGCCCGTCGCGCCGAGGTGGCCTGCAGGGCCGCGGCCAACTGCGGCACCAGGACGTGCGGGATGACGCTGGTGAACCACGAACCCGGCCCGAGCACGATCAGGTCGGCGTTCATGATGGCATCGACCGCCTGCCGGGTGGCTGGTGGATCGCTGGGCAGTAGCCGGACCCGGCGCACCTTGCCCACCGTGGTGGCGATGGCCACCTGGCCACGGATCGCGCGGCTGACCCGCGGGTCGGATTCCAGCCCGACGACGTCGGCTTCGATGCTGAGTCCGACCGGGCTCATCGGCAACACCCGGCCCTTGACACCCAGGACGCGGCCCAGTTCATCCAGCGCCGCCACCGGGTCGACGAGCACCTCGTTGAGTCCGGCCAGCATCAGATTGCCGATCGGATGACCCGCCAGGGCGCCGCTACCACCGAATCGATGTTGGATGATCGTCGCCCACAATCTGCCTTGCGGGCTGTCGGAAGCCAACGCCGCCAACGCCATTCGCAGGTCACCCGGTGGTACCACGTCCAGTTCGCTGCGCAGTCGGCCGGAGGACCCGCCGTCGTCGGCGACGGTGACGACAGCGGTGACGTGCGAGGTGAGCCGGCGCGCCGCCGACAGGGTCGCATAAAGACCGTGACCGCCGCCGAGCGCAACGATGCGAGCACTCATTCGCGACCCAGATCCCGGTGCAGGACCCGCACCGTCAACGTCGCGCCGTCCTGCAACCGCGCCGCCAGCGCCTCGGCCATCGCCACACTGCGATGCTTGCCGCCGGTGCATCCGATAGCGACGGTCATGTAGCGCTTCCCCTCCCGGCGGTAGCCGTCGATCACGACGTCCAACAGCTGATGGTAGGAGTCGAGGAACTCGACGGCACCAGGTTGGCCGAGGACGTAGTCACGGACTCCCGGGTGCTGCCCGGTGTGCGGTCGCAGCTCGTCGACCCAGTGTGGGTTCGGCAGGAAGCGGACGTCCATCACGGTGTCGGCGTCCATCGGCAACCCGTACTTGTATCCGAAGGACTCCACGGTGACGCTGGTGTCTGCGATCGCCTCACCGCCGAAGGCGCGTTCGATGCTCTCCCGAAGCGCAGGCACAGACAGCGCCGAGGTGTCGATGACCAGATCGGCGACTGCCCGCACCGGTGCCAGCATGGTCCGTTCGGCCGCGATGCCTTCGGCCAGAGTCTGGTTGCCCTGCAACGGATGACTGCGCCGGTTCTGCTCGTAGCGCCGAACCAGGATGTCGTCGGAGGCCTCGAGGAAGAGCACCTGCGGGGTGATGTTCCGGGTCGCCAGATCCTTTCGCACCCAGTCCAGGTCGCCGGTGAAACCCCGGGATCGCACGTCCATCACCACAGCGAGCTGAGTGATGCGCGAACCCGCGGCAAGCCCCAGTTCAACCATCCGCGCGATCAGTTCCGGCGGCAGGTTGTCGGCGACGTACCAACCGAGATCCTCGAGCACCTTGGCAGCGGTACCCCGGCCCGCACCCGAAAGACCCGTCACGAGCACCACGTCGATGCCGTTGGATTCGAGGGCCCCCTCGTCGCCGGCACCGCCGCGCAGTTCCTCGTTCGTTTCCTGCTCAGTCATCCCAACACCCTGCTCTGATCATCGTCGATAACCTCGGCGGGCGCTTCCGAATCGGCCGCGGAGTCGGATACCGGCACCCCCAAGGCCTCCAGGACCGCGCGTGCCGTCGCGGCGCCGATCCCTGGGACCGCGGTGATCTCGTCGATACTGGCCTGTTTGAGCCTGGCCAGCGAGCCGAAGTGGGTGACCAGGGCCTTGCGGCGGTGCTCACCGAGTCCACGCACCGAATCCAGCGCCGAGGCGGTCATTCGCTTGGACCGCTTGCTGCGGTGGTAACTGATCGCGAAGCGGTGGGCCTCGTCACGAACTCGCTGCAGGAGATACAGCCCGTCGCTGTTGCGGGGCATGATCAGCGGGTCTGGATCTGATGCCACCCACACCTCTTCCAACCGTTTCGCCAGCCCGATCACCGCGACGTCGGTGATGCCGAGGTCCTCGAGCACCGCCGCAGCGGCATTGACCTGCGGAGCACCGCCGTCGACAACGAAGAGGTTGGGCGGGTACGCGAACTTCCGCGACTTGCCTTCCGCCGACAACTCCGTGGGGTGCTGCATGTCGTGCACATGGCGATGAAAACGCCGCCGCGTCACCTCTGCGATCGATGCGACATCGTCGGAGCGACCGTCACCCGCGGCCTCCCTGATCGCATAGTGCCGGTAGTCGGATTTGCGGGGCAACCCGTCCTCGAACACCACCAACGACGCCACCACGTCGGTGCCCTGCACATGACTGATGTCGACACACTCGATGCGCAGCGGAGCGTCCGCGAGCCCCAGCGCATCTTGAATGCTCTGCAGCGCAGCACTTCTGGCATTGAAGTCACCTGCGCGTTTGAGCTTGTGCTGGGTGAGTGCGCCTTCCGCGTTGCGCTTCACCGTCTCGGCGAGCGCCCGCTTGTCTCCACGTTGCGGCACCCGAAGTGACACCCGCGAGCCGCGTAGCTGCGCCAGCCAGGTCTCGAGTTGTTCGGCATTGCCGGGCAGTACCGGGACCAGCACCTGTCGGGGCACCGGGTTGGTCGCCTCGTCCACACCGACGGCGCCGGCATCACTCAGCTCGGCCTGATCGCCGTAGAACTGGGTGACGAACTGCTCGACGAGATACTCCAGGGTGGATTCCCCCGGCTCACCGGACTTTTCGATGACCCATCCGCGCTGGCCACGAACACGACCGCCACGGACGTGGAAGACCTGGACCGCCGCCTCCAGTTCGTCGTCGGCGAACGCGACCACATCGGCATCGGTGCCGTCGCCGAACACCACGGCCTGTTTCTCCATGGCCCGGCGCAGCGCGCCGATGTCGTCGCGCAATCGCGCGGCCCGCTCGAAGTCCAACTCCGCGGACGCGGTGTTCATCTGCTGTTCCATCTCCCGGACCAGCTTGTCGGTCTTGCCGGCGAGGAAATCGCAGAAGTCGAGCACGATCTGCCTGTGCTCCTGCGCGCTGACCCGACCGATGCACGGCGCCGCGCACTTGTCGATGTAGCCGAGCAGGCACGGTCGATCAATCTGATTGTGCCGCTTGAACACTCCAGCCGAACAGGTGCGGGCGGGAAACACCCGGGTCAGCAGGTCGAGGGTCTCGCGGATGGCCCAGGCATGCGAGTACGGGCCGAAGTAGCGCACTCCTTTGCGCCGCGGGCCGCGGTACACCATCAACCGGGGATACTCCTCGTTGAGGGTGACCGCCAGCACCGGATACGACTTGTCGTCGCGGTAGCGGATGTTGAACCGCGGGTCGAATTCCTTGATCCAGTTGTACTCGAGTTGCAGCGCCTCGACCTCGGTGCTGACCACCGTCCACTCCACCCCTGCGGCGGTCGTCACCATCTGTCGGGTGCGCGGCGCGAGGCCGGCGAGGTCGGCGAAGTAGGAGTTCAGCCGGCTGCGCAGGCTCTTCGCCTTGCCGACGTAGATGACCCGGCCGTGCACGTCGCGGAAGCGGTAGACCCCCGGTTCGACGGGAATCGACCCGGGGGCAGGTCGGTACGTCGATGGATCAGGCACGCAACCCAGGTTACTGCCGTGTCCCGACGGGGTAGACGGACTACCGTGACTGTGATGCGGTTCTGGCCCGCTCGCAGGATGACGGCGGCACTTCTGGGAATGTCACTGGTGCTTGCCGGTTGCGGCAGCGAGCAGAACGCCGCCCCGGCACCCGCGGGTCCATGCGACATCGTCGCCAACGGAACGCCCGTATCAGGATCGGGGTCGACGTCGGAGCCGAGAGACACCTCCGCCGCGCCCGAAGCCGCGACCGGATTCCGCAGCGACATGACGGCCGTGCACACCACGCGGTATGCCGTTGCCACTGCCAATCCGGTGGCCACGCAGGCAGCTTGCGAAGTGCTACGCGACGGCGGCACCGCGGCAGATGCGCTCGTGACCGCCCAGGCCGTGCTCGGACTGGTGGAACCGCAGTCATCGGGACTCGGGGGCGGCGGGTTCCTGCTCTACTACGACGCGGCCTCGGGATCGGTTCAGGCCTACGACGGCCGCGAGGTCGCCCCGGCGGCGGCGACCGAGAACTATCTGCGATGGATCTCCGACACCGACAGGACCGAACCGAAACCCGACACCCGGGCCTCGGGACGCTCGATCGGGGTGCCCGGCATCGTGCGGATGCTGTCCGAAGTCCACGCCGAACACGGCAAGACGGCGTGGCGCGACCTGTTCGCCCCCGCCGTGACACTCGCCGACGACGGCTTCGACATCAGCCCGCGGCTGGCAGCGGCCATCGCCGATGCGGCGCCTGAACTTCGCCTCGACGAGAACGCCGCCTCCTACTTCCTCGAGCAGGGCGGGACGCCGAAGACCACGGACACTGTGCTCACCAACCCCGCATATGCAAAGACGTTGGGCGCCATCGCCGCCGACCCGGAGTCCTTCTACACCGGAGAGATCGCCGGCAACATCGTCGCCGCCGCGGCGGACCCCTCCGGAGGCCGCACCCCGAGCCTGATGACCGTCGAGGATCTGGCCGACTACACCGTGAAAACCCGTGACCCGCTGTGCACCGGGTATCGCGGCAAGGAGATCTGCGGCATGCCGCCTCCCTCCTCGGGCGGCATGGCCGTGGCCGCCACCCTCGGCATGCTCGAGCGTTTCCCGATGAACGAACACAAACCCACCGAGGTCGACCTCAACGGCGGGCGCCCGACGGTGATGGGGGTGCATCTGGTCTCCGAAGCAGAGCGGTTGGCCTACGCCGATCGTGACCGCTATGTCGCCGACACCGACTTCGTGCCCCTACCGGGCGGGACGCCGAACACGCTGCTGGGCAGCGACTACCTGGCGGGACGCGCGGCGCTGATCTCACAGGACAGCACGATGGGCACCGCAGAACCGGGTGAATTCGGCCCTCCCACCGCTCCGGTGCCGCCGGTTCCCGAGCACGGCACCAGCCACATCAGCGTGATCGACGAACAGGGCAACGCGGCGTCGCTGACCACGACCATCGAGTCGGCGTTCGGCTCGTTCCACATGGTCGACGGCTTCCTGCTCAACAATCAGCTCACCGATTTCTCCGCCGAACCCGTCGGTCCGGACGGCGTGCCGGTGGCCAACCGTCTGGAACCGGGGAAACGGCCGCGTAGCACGATGGCGCCCACCCTGATTTTCGAGCCTCACACCGCCGGAGCGCGAGGAGCTCTGTATGCCGTCACCGGCTCACCCGGCGGTTCGACGATCATCCAGTTCGTCGTCAAAACCGTTGTCGGGATGCTCGACTGGGGCCTGGACCCCCAGCAGGCGGTCTCGATGGTCGATTTCGGCGCTGCCAACTCACCGAAGACCAACGTCGGCGGGGAGCACCCGGTGATCGACCCGTCGGACAACGGCGACCACGATCCGCTGGTCCGGGGGCTGCGCGCCCTCGGTCACGACGTGGCCATCGCCGATCAGTCCAGCGGGCTGTCGGCCATCGTCCGTGACGGATCCGGGTGGGTGGGTGGCGCTGATCCCCGCCGCGAAGGTGCGGTCATGGGCGATGTGAATTGATATCGGGTTTGTACCGCTCCAGCACGGTCCGGACCCGATCCATCGATTCGACGGCACGCCGCTTGTCGACCGCCTGGATCGCCATCACGGCGATGTACTCGTCGTCAGGCAGGTCCAGTCGCGCCCAGCGCGCCCCGGGATGAAACGACACCCCCAGCACGTCACTCCACGGAAACAGCTTGTAGCCGAACAGGTTACGTACCGCGACCCCGGAGGCCCCGATCCGCAGTCGCGGTCGCGCGAACAGACATACGAAGCCGGCGATGACCGCTCCGACCAACGCGATGGCCACCTGGTCGTAGGTGCGGAAGACCACTCCTGTCGAGGACGCCTTGAGCAGGACACCCACGACGACGTGCGAGGCCAGGATCACCAGCGCTGCACCGTAGGCGAAGATCGGCGTCAGATGAGGCTTGACCTCGAGGTCCCAATCGCCGCCGCTCATGGTTTCAACTGGCGCAGGGTGATCGCCGTCGACAGCGCCGCAGCGGCCGCCTGAGCACCCTTGTCCTCAGCCGACGTGGGCAGCCCGGCTCGATCGAGGGCCTGGTGTTCGGTGTTGGTGGTGAGCACCCCGTTGGCGACGGGCGTGGAGGAATCCAGTGACACCCGGGTCAGCCCCTGTGTGACTGCGTCACACACGTAGTCGAAATGTGGTGTCTCACCACGGATCACCACGCCGAGCGCGACCACCGCATCGTGGGTCGCAGCCAGCGCCTGCGCGACCACCGGGATCTCGATCGCACCGAGCACCCGGACCACCGTCGGGTCGCTGATGCCGGCGTCTGCCGCGGTCCTTTTTGCGCCGTCGAGCAGCGCGTCGCAGATGGTCTCGTGCCACGTGCTGGCCACGATGCCCAACGAGATGTCGGACGCGTCGATCGCGGGTAACTCGGGGACGCCCGCCGCAGGACTCATACCGCGCCGCCGAACTCGCCCGGGACTGCTTCGTCGTAGTCCTCGAGGCCGACGAGGTCATGGCCCATCCGGTCCCGCTTGGTCATCAGATACCGGATGTTCTCGGCATTGGCGCGCACCGGCAGCGGCACCCGCTCGATGATGTGCAGGCCGTAGCCGTCCAGGCCGACCCGCTTGGCCGGGTTGTTGGTCAGAAGTCGCATCGACCGCACACCGAGGTCGACGAGGATCTGTGCGCCGATCCCGTAGTCGCGGGCGTCGGCGGGCAGCCCCAGCTTCAGGTTGGCGTCGACGGTGTCGTCACCGGCGTCCTGGAGTTGGTAGGCCTGCAGCTTGTGCATCAGCCCGATGCCCCGTCCTTCATGGCCGCGCATGTAGAGCACGACGCCGCGGCCCTCGCGGGCCACCATCGCCAGTGCCGCGTCCAGTTGGGGACCGCAGTCGCACCGGCGGGAACCGAAGACGTCACCGGTGAGGCACTCGGAGTGCACCCGCACCAGGACGTCGTGGCCGTCGCCGTGCGGGCCGGCGATGTCACCCCGGACCAGGGCGACGTGCTCGACTTCGTCGTAGATGCTGGTGTAGCCGACTGCGCGGAACTCTCCGTGGCGGGTCGGGATCCGCGCCTCGGCGATGCGCTCGATGTGCTTCTCGTGTTTGCGCCGCCACTCGATGAGGTCGGCGATCGAGATCAGGGCGAGGCCGTGCTCGTCGGCGAAGATCCGCAGTTCGTCGGTCTGCGCCATGTCCCCTTCGTCTTTTTGGCTGACGATCTCGCAGATCGCCCCGGCGGGCTGCAGGCCGGCCAGTCGGGCCAGGTCGACCGCAGCCTCGGTGTGGCCGGGGCGGCGCAGCACGCCGCCGTCCTTGGCCCGCAACGGCACCACGTGACCGGGCTTGGTGAACTCGTTGACCGTGCTGTTCGGATCCGCCAGCAGCCGCATCGTCGTCGCCCGGTCTGACGCCGAGATACCGGTTCCGACACCGCTTTTGGCATCAACGGTGACTGTGTAGGCGGTGCCGTGCTTGTCCTGGTTGACGGCGTACATCGGCAGCAGGCCGAGTCGGTCGCAGATGTCACCGTCGAGCGGCACGCACAGGTATCCCGAGGTGTAGCGCACCATGAACGCCACCAGTTCGGGGGTGGCCTTCTCGGCGGCGAAGATCAGGTCGCCTTCGTTCTCGCGATCCTCGTCGTCGATGACGACCACGGCCTTACCCGCGGCGATGTCGGCCAATGCGCGCTCGACCGAATCCAGCCTCGTCATCCTCACCACCTTGCCGGTTCCGGCGCCGAAGCCCGCGGAACACCTCAGTCAACGTCTCTCAGTATGAACCACGAGTAGACGCCGGTTATTGCCCGCCGGTCAGGTGAGGATGTCAGGAGCCCGTGGACCCTCAGGCCGGGTACGACAGAGTGAACGTCGTCGCCAGCCCCTTCGAGTCCGTGACCGTGATGTAGATCGTGTCAGAGGGGCCGTTCTGGAAGAAGAGGTCATTCCCGCCATTCGACTTATATGTCACGGTCCGACTACTGGTCCTCGAACCGCCCAATGGATCCGTGAGGTCGACTGGAAGAGAGAAGCTGACAGACCCATTCGACGCAGAGTAGGACCAGGTCAGGCCATCCCCGTCGGGGTCGTTCACCGTCACGCCGGTCCAGACCTCGGTCTTGCCCGGGGTGGGCGTGATGTTCAAACCCTTGGTGGTCAGCGTCGGCGCCCGGTTCGGCGTAACGGTCACGTTGGCCACTGTCAGTGATCCGCCGTCGGCGTTGGTCCCCACGATCGAGAAGCTCGTCTCCGAGGTGCCGGTGTAGGCGTAGGTGCCGTCTGCGTTGACTGTCACCCCTGCAGGGGCGCCTGCTCCCAGGCTGTACGTCAACAGTCCGGACAGCGCCGACGGGATCGACAAACCACCTGTCACTCCCCCGGCGACGGCCGTGTTGTCGTAGTCGATATTCAACTCGCGGGTCAGCAGGCCGATGAGCGTGGACGCTTCTCCGCCGAAGCCGTCGGTGACATATATCCGGAAGCTGTCGTCGATGGTCCCCAGGATCGGGTCGCCACCGTTCAGGGACGGGATGTAGGTCCACTTGCCGTCGTCGTCGATGACGACCATGCCGCCGCTTTCGAGGATGACCGACTGGCCGCCTCCGTATCCCGTCACGCTGTACTGCAGCTCGTCGCCGTCGGGGTCGGTGCCGAGCACGGATCCGGTCGCGATTCCCGTGGCGAGGTCGGGGATCGCTGTTCCGACGGGTAAGACCAGGGGCGCACTGTTGGGGGCCACGAGGTGAACCGTGACGGTGCTGATGGCGAAGCCGCCGTTGGCATCGGTTGCGGTGATCGTGATCAAGTCGCCGATGCCGAGAAAGTCGAGTCTCGCGGCTTGGATCGCGGCATCCGACGGGGTGTAGGTGAAGGTGCCGTTGCCGTCCTCGTCATAGCTGACCTCGACGCTGGTCCCCAGCAGCGACGAGACGGCGAAACCGGTGAACGTCAGCGGGGTGCCGTCGGGATCGGTGGCCGCGAAGGTGCCCAGCATCTGCTGGGTATCGGGATCGGTGCTGACGATGGTCGCCTCCTGGGTGAAAACCGGGAAGCCGTTGATCACCGAACCGGACGTCACGTCGATCGTCATCGAGACCGCGTGCATTCCGAGCGGATGGTTGCGCCAGCCGCCGTAGTCGTCGATCTTGATCGTGAAGGAGTCGTCGATCGCGCCGAGCGTCAGCGGATTGTTCGCGGTGTAGATGTACTGGAAGCCGCCCAGCAACGAGCTGCCGATGATCTGCACGTTGCCGTTGGCAGGCCCGTTCTCCAGCGTGATGTTGACCGGGTCGCCGTCCTCGTCGTTGCCGATCAGCGTGCCGGTCACCACCCCGAGAGCCCGAATGGTGTTGGTCACCTGGGCGGTGGGCGCGTGATGGTTGGTGCCCAGATCCTCGAACCGGGTCCACGCCGCGATGGTCACCAACAGCAGCGGGATGGTGAGCAGCGGAGCCGTCGGGATGGAGATCACCGTCGCGGCCGCCGCGGCGATGAACACCACCGCGGCCACCTCGGTGTTGGTGACGCCGGCGATCTCCGGGTACTGCGGCAGGAAGTCCCAGGGCGACTTCTCGTCGACCTCGGGCTCGGCCAGTGTTTCGACGAGTGCGGTCTGCTGGGGCGCCACTGTGTCGTCGGGTTCTGTGGTGATCGACGAGGACTCGAGGTCGGTGGGGGGCGAATTCATCGACATGGCGTCGACCGGTTCGGGCTCAGTGTTCCTCAGCGCTGCTTTTGACGTGGGTGCGCCGGAGGACTGCGTCGGCTCAGGGCTGGCGTCGTCGCCCTCGACCGGTGGCGGCTCCGATTCGTCGATCTCATCGTCGTCCGCCTCCTCGGCGTCTTCGTCGAGATCGTCGTCTCCTTCGTCTTCTTCGCCGAGATCGTCTTCGTCGAGATCCTCAGCATCGTCGTCGGCATCACCGTCGTCGTCGGCATCACCGTCTTCGGACTCGGCGTCGCCGATCCCAGCGTCGTTGTCGCCGTCCGGATCGCCCTTCGGACCGGCATCGGTTTTTGTGCCGGCATCAGTGGAGGCGGAAGACCCCTCGGTGGCGTCGGCCGACGCTGTGGCAATCCCCGGCGACGCAACTGCCAGTCCCAGGAACGCAAGAACCGCTAAGCGCTTAGCCTGCTTGTTTCGGTTCGCTGAAATCTTCCGATGGTTCGCCACAAAGAACTCCTCGCCTGGTCACACTGGACTAGCAGAGGAGATTACGTCACCGTCAATTGCCCGTCGTCGTTTTCTGAAAGATTGCTGCATTCGGCGTGTCGCGGATTCAGCAAAGTGTGACACGTGTGAATCGAGTGGCCGCGGTGTCTCACGGGAACGGTAAACCCACCGGCTGCAAGGGCGCCGGATCTACTCGTTGCTGGAGCCGTCTTTCGCCGCCATCAACCGCTCGACGTATTTGGCGATGACGTCCACTTCGAGGTTCACCGGAGTGCCGACCTCGGCGCGGCCCAGCGTGGTCAGATCCAGCGTCGTCGGAATCAACGACACCTCGAACCAATCCGGTCCGAGCCCGGACACTGTCAGAGAAACGCCGTCGACGGTGATCGATCCCTTCTGTACGACGTAGCGGGACAGCGGCACCGGCAGCGCGATGCGAACCACGGTCCAATGCTCCGACGGCGTGCGGGAGACCACATGGCCGGTTCCATCGACGTGCCCCTGCACGATGTGGCCGCCCAGCCTGCTGCTGATCGCCGCCGCCCTCTCCAGGTTCACCCGGGTTCCGACATCGAGGACGCGCAGGCTCGAGCGGTTCAGTGTCTCGTCCATCACATCGGCGGAGAACGAGCCGTCGGCGAGTACATCGACCACGGTCAGACACACACCGTTGACCGCGATGGAGTCCCCGTGCCCGGCGTCCGACGTCACGATCGGCCCGCGGATGACCAGTCGGGCCGAGTCGCCGAGATCTTCCCTGCCGACGACTTCACCCAATTCTTCGACGATTCCGGTGAACACGGTGTCCAGCCTAGAACGTGCCTCTGCGCCCGAGCCGTCGAGAGGCATCGAAACTCCTGATCAGAAGCCATGATTGCTCGGGCGGCCGGAACCCGGGCAGCACGTACCCGCGCGCGCACCCACTACGATGCAGGCATGCAGACCCGCCTTCTGGCGATCCTCGCCGCCCTGATCGCCGTCGTCGCCCTCGTTGCAGGGTGTTCCGGATCGTCGTCCGAGGACTCCACCGCCGAACTCCCCGACCCCGCCACGCTGCTGTCGGAGTCCAGCGAGACCACCAAGGGCCAGACCAGCGCTCACCTCACCCTCACGGTGCAGGGCCAGATCGCCGAACTCCCAGTCGAATCCCTCGAGGGTGACCTCACGCAGGCACCCGCCGTGGCCGCCAAGGGAACCGCCGACATCGTCTTCCTCGGCCAGCGCCTCGAAGGTGTCGAGTTCGTGGTCTCTGACGGCGACCTCTACGCAGCCATCACCTCCGGCGGCAGCCTCTCGAACTTCGGGCCGGCCTCCGACATCTACGACGTCGCGGCGATCCTGAACCCCGGTGTGGGTCTGGCCAATGTGCTGACGAACTTCTCCGACGCCACCGCCGACGGGCGCGAGACCATCGAGGGTGTGGAGACCGTGCGGGTGACCGGCAGCGTCACCGCCGATGCCGTCAACAAGATCGCCCCGCAGATCGGAGCGACGGGTCCGGTGCCCGGCACGGCGTGGATCGCCGAGGGCGGCGACCACGAGCTGATGCAGGCCCGGCTGGAGCCGAGCCCCGGCAACAGCGTCACGATGACGCTGTCCAAGTGGGGCGAGCCGGTCACCGTCGACCGACCCGCGCCCTGATGCACCGTTCGTCCCCGGCGGACACCACCGCGCCGGCGGTGAAACCGGGTCAGACCAATCGCAACATCGCGATCAGCGCGGGCAGTCTCGCGGTCGTCCTGGGTGCACTCGACACCTACGTCGTCGTCACGATCATGACCGACATCATGCGCGACGTCGGTATCGGTGTGAATCAGATCCAACGGGTCACGCCGATCATCACCGGCTACCTGCTCGGTTACATCGCGGCGATGCCGCTGCTGGGGCGCGCCTCGGACCGCTTCGGCCGCAAGATGCTGATCCAGGTCAGCCTCGTCGGCTTCGCAGTCGGTTCGGTGGTCACGGCCATGTCCACCGACCTCACCATCCTGGTGCTGGGTCGCATCATCCAGGGCACCGCCAGCGGGGCGCTGCTCCCGGTGACGCTGGCCCTGGCCGCCGACCTGTGGGCTGCCCGCAACCGCGCCGCCGTGCTCGGCGGGGTGGGCGCCGCTCAAGAGCTGGGCAGCGTACTCGGACCGATCTACGGAATCACCCTGGTCTGGCTGTTCGGGCATTGGCAGTCCGTGTTCTGGGTCAACGTCCCATTGGCGGTGATCGCCATGGTGATGATCCACTTCAGCCTGCCGAGTCGGCAGAAGACCGACGATCCCCAGAAGGTCGATGTGGTGGGCGGCCTGCTCCTGGCCGTCGCGCTGGGCTTGGCGGTGATCGGGCTCTACAACCCTGCGCCGGACGGGCGAACGGTGCTGCCCAGCTGGGGTCCGCCGGTCCTGATCGCCGCCGCCGTGGCGATCGTGGCGTTCTTCGTCTGGGAGAAATTCGCGCGCACCCGCCTGCTTGAACCGGCGGGCGTGCACTTCAGGCCGTTCCTGGCGGCTCTGGGAGCGTCTTTGTGCGCGGGGGCGGCACTGATGGTCACGTTGGTCAACGTCGAACTGTTCGGTCAGGGCGTCCTCGGCCAGGACCAGAACGAGGCCGCATTCCTGCTACTGCGCTTTCTGGTGGCGCTACCGGTCGGCGCGCTGCTCGGCGGCTGGCTCGCCGCGAGGATCGGCGACCGGATCGTCGCCTTCGCCGGCCTGATGATCGCTGCCGGCGGCTACCTGCTGATCTCGAAGTGGCCGGTGGATCTGCTCGCGGCCCGACATGACCTCGGTGTGGTGAGCCTGCCGACGCTGGATACCGACCTGGCGATCGCAGGGCTCGGCCTGGGCCTGGTCATCGGCCCGCTGACATCGGCGACACTGCGGGTGGTCCCCGCTGCCCAGCACGGCATCGCGTCGGCCGCGGTGGTCGTGTCCCGGATGATCGGCATGCTGATCGGCATCGCGGCGCTGAGCGCCTGGGGGCTCTATCGGTTCAACCAGCATCTGGCGAGCCTGCCCGCGAGCAAAGGCGGCAACAGCCTCGCCGAGCGACTGTCAGCGGAGGCCGGCCGGATCCGGGAGGCCTACGTGCTGCAGTACGGCGAGATCTTCTCGATCACGGCCGTGGTCTGCGTCGTGGGTGCGGTGTTGGGTCTGCTGATCAGTGCGCGCGGCGAGCAGGCTGAGGAACCCGACGTGTCGGGTGAACCTCAGCAGCGCTCGAGCCCGCGTCCCATGAGCTGAGGCTCGTCGGTGGGTCCGGCCTCGTCGGAGGTCAGACCCCGCCACGCGTCGAGGACCACGGTCTTGAGGCTGTTCGGGGTGAGCGGACCGGCGCTGAGCCAGTCCTGCAGGGCAGTCATGGTGGTGTTCCTTTGTTCGTGCTCACCGAGGGCAACTCTTCGGTGAAAGCGCGATATTCCCGCGGGCGGCGATGGCCCGGGCTTCTGCGCCCAGTCTACCGAGCGAACTGTCCGGATTCGCCTGCTGCCGCGCCGGGTACGCACTGTGAAGCCGGACACGGAAACAGGAGATGAACATGCGGAAACAATTGGATGACAAGCAAATAGCGTTCCTCGTGGCCACCGAGGGGGTCGAACAGGTGGAGCTGACCGAGCCGTGGCGTGCTGTCGAGGAAGCCGGTGGCCGCCCGGAGCTGATCTCCACCGAAGTCGGCAAGGTGCAGGCGTTCAACCATCTGACCGCCGCCGACACCTTCGACGCGGAGAAGTCAGCAGATGACGCCGAGGTGAGGGACTACGCCGGTCTGGTTCTGCCCGGCGGTGTGGCCAATCCGGACAATCTGCGGATGAACACAGCTGCGGTGGCCTTCATCAAGAGCTTCTTCGAGGCCGGCAAGCCGGTTGCGGTGATCTGTCACGGTCCGTGGCCCCTCATCGAGGCCGACGCGGTGCGTGACCGATCGATCACCTCGTGGCCAAGCGTGCAGACCGACCTGCGCAACGCCGGGGCGCGCTGGGTGGACCAAGAGGTCGTCGAGTGCACCGACGGACCCAACACCTTGGTCTCCAGTCGCAACCCCGACGATCTACCGGCGTTCTGCGACGCACTGGTGCAGGTGTTCGCCCGCGCGTGATGAGACCGCTCTAGGCGGGCTTGAGGCTGAGCAGCACGTCGGGGCCCAGCGGCTCCATGCCGTCGAAGCGCCATTTCTGCGCGTGGGCGATGCTGAGCACCCCGACGTCGTCGACCGCAGTGATGGGTCCTCCCAACAGGATCGGCGCCACATAGGCCAGGATCCGGTCGATGGCTCCGACACGCAGGAAGGCGCCGGCGAGCGTCGGCCCCCCTTCCAGCAGCACATCGGTGCGGTCCGAGAGCGCCTTGATCACCTCATGGGGATCACGGGTGCGGATCACCATGGTTCGCGAGTCGTCGTTCAAAATCTTTGCGTCCGGCGATATCTCGCGCTCGCCGACGACCACGCGCAAGGGTTGCCTGTCGGCGAGGCTCCCGTCGGGCAGCCGGGCGGTCAACTTCGGGTCGTCGACGAAGACCGTGCCGGTACCGACCACGATCGCATCCGCGGCGGCGCGTCGGCGATGGACGTCGGCGCGGGCGGTCTCGCTGGTGATCCACTGACTCGTGCCATCGGCGGCAGCGCTGCGCCCGTCGACGCTGGTCGCGAACTTCCATGTTACGTGGGGCATTCCGGTGCGCTGCTTGTGCAGCCACTCCCTCAACGGCCCTCCGGCTACGGCATCGGACAACACCCCGGCCGTGACGTCGACACCGGCTGCCGCCAGCCGCGCGGCGCCGCCGGCCGCCTCCGGATTGGGATCGGGCACGCCGTACGCGACGGCCGAGATCCCCGCTTCGACAAGCGCATCAACGCACGGCGGAGTGCGTCCGAAATGGTTGCACGGTTCCAGGGTGACGACCGCGGTACCGCCGGCGGCACGTCCGCCGGCCCGACGCAGCGCCAGCACCTCGGCATGCGGGCCACCGGCCGGTGCGGTGGCCCCGACGCCGGCCACCTCACCGTCACGGTCCAGAATGACCGCTCCCACAGGAGGATTCGGGTACGTCCGCCCCTTGACCCGGTCAGCCTGCTCAATGGCCGCCCGCATCGCGGCGTCGAGATTCATAGGGTCAGGTGTGTGGACGCGTCCGCGGCCCGCCGGCGCAGTGCCACCACCGCAGCCGCGGGATCCTCAGCGCTGTAGACGGCCGAGCCGGCGACGAAGCAGTCGACTCCGGCCTCGGCCGCTTCCTCGATGGTGTCGTCGTTGATGCCTCCGTCGATCTCGACGATCACGGTCAACTCCCCCGAATCGACGAGTCGGCGCAGAGTGCCGACCTTCGGCAGGACCTCGCGGATGAACTTCTGACCGCCGAAACCCGGCTCCACCGACATGATCAACGCGGTGTCGAAGTTCCGGAGAATCTCCAGATACGGTTCCACCGGCGTGCCCGGCTTGATCGCCAGGCCCGCCTTGGCGCCGGCGGCGCGGATGTCACGGGCGACCCCCACAGGGTTGTCGGTGGCCTCGGCATGGAACGTGACGTTGTAGGCACCCGCCTCCGCATACGGCGGCGCCCAGCGTCCGGGATCGTCGATCATCAGGTGACAGTCCATCGGAATGTCGGTCACCTTCAGCAGAGATTCCACCACCGGAAGACCCAGGGTCAGGTTGGGGACGAAGTGGTTGTCCATCACGTCGACGTGCAACCAGTCGGCGCCGTGCACCGCTGCCGTCTCATCGGCCAACCGAGCGAAGTCGGCAGCCAGTATCGACGGCGCGATCAGGGGGGCTGAACCTGCTCCTGGCACGGCACGCATGGACGTCAGCCTACTTGCAGAGCCGCCGCGAACATCGCGTCGGTGCCGTGCCGGTGCGGCCACAGCTGAACGTACGGGCCGGCTCCGAGCCTGTCGGCCGGTTCGAACAGCGGCCGGGCATCGAGCGCCTGCACCGGATGGCGGCGCAGGGCGTCGGCGACGACGCCGACCGTTTCGACCAGGTGTGGCGAGCAGGTCGCATAGAGCACCACACCACCCGGTCGGGTCAGACCGATAGCGGCGGCCAGCAGTTCTCTCTGCAGCTTCGCCAACTGCGGCACATCACCGGGCTGACGGCGCCATCGCGCTTCCGGTCGCCGGCGCAACGCCCCCAGCCCGGTACACGGAGCATCAACGAGCACCCGGTCGAAACCCGGCTGCAGCCCCGACTCCCGACCATCGACCCGCACCACCTCCACGGGCAGGCCCGCGGTGTTCTCCGCGACGAGGTCGGCTCGGCGCGGCGCCGGTTCCACTGCGGTGACGCTGACGCCCTCGACGCCGGTGGCCTGCCCGATTGCCGCCAACAGCGCTGTCTTGCCGCCCGGGCCCGCACACAGGTCCAGCCATCGCCCGTCGTCGGCGCCGGCAAGTGGCGCCAGCGTCAACGCGCGCGCCACCAACTGACTTCCCTCGTCCTGGACCAGCGCCATGCCGGCGCGCACCGCCGCGAGCGAACCGGGGTCACCGCCGCCGAGATACACCGCGTAGGGCGAGTACCGGCCGACGGTGCCGTGGACCTGCTCGGCGAGTTCGGCTCCGGTCAACGCCGTCGGCCGGGCCGCGAGGTGCACGTCGGGGCGGGCGTCGTCACTGGCCAGCAGTGCAGACAAGTCCCCCGCGTCGGCGCCAAGGGCATCGGCGAATGCCTGGGCGATCCATCGCGGATGGGCATTTACGAACGCCAGATGGCCCACCGGATCGGTCGTCACGGGTGGGGCCAGCTCGTCGACCCAATCACTTTCGGCACGCCGGGCGATCGTGCGCAGCACACCGTTGACGAATCCTGCTCGCGCGGTGTCGAATTCGATGCCGGCCTGCTCCACCGTCGTCGACACCGCGGCGTGCTGCTCAACGCGGGTCCGCAGCAGCTGGTAGGTACCCAGCCGGAGCAGATCGAGCAGCACCGGGTCGATCCTGTCGATGGGACGACCGGCCGCGCGTGCGATGACCGCGTCCAGCAGACCCCGGGTTCGGCAGGTGCCGTAGGTCAGCTCTGTCGCGAAAGCCGCGTCGCGGCCGTGGATCCCACGTTCCCGCAGGATGGCCGGCAGCGCCAGGTTGGCGTAGGCATCCCGCTCGGAGACCGCTCGGAGTACGTCGAACGCCGCCCGGCGGGCCGGGTCGAGTTCCTGGCGCCGGGGTGGGCGGCGCTTGCCGGGGCGGGTCATACCGCGCGGTCGCTCTCGGAGAGCCGTGCACCGCGCGCCCAGTCGCCCGCGTCCATCGGTTTCTTTCCCGGCGGCTGGATCCGGTCGAGCAGGATCGGCTGCGAGCCGGTGCCCACCCGCACCCCGTCGCGGGCAGCGCGAATCTGGCCCGGCTCCAACACTTCCTGCGAATCGGCCTCGACCGTGACCGGTCCCACCTTGACCCGAAGATCACCGATCATCGTCCACGCCCCCGGCTGAGGCGTCACGGAGCGGATCCGGCGCTCGACGACGTGCGCAGGCAGATCCCACCGGATTCTGGCCTCATCGACGGTGATCTTGGGCGCGACGGTGACACCGTCCGCAGGCTGCGGCACTGCGGTCAGGATTCCGTCGGCGATGCCGTCGAGCGTGGATTCCAGCAGGGCTGAGCCCGAAACCGCCAGCCGCCCCAGGAGGTCACCCGCGGTGTCGGTGGGGCGGATCGTCTCGGTGACCACACCGTAGACCGGTCCCGAATCCAGACTGCGCTCGATCTGGAAGGTGGTGGCACCCGTCACCGAATCGCCCGCGGCGATGGACGCCTGAACCGGCGCCGCGCCCCGCCATGCCGGCAGCAGCGAGAAATGCAGGTTGATCCAGCCGTTGGCCGGCACCGCCAGCAGCTCGTCACCCAGCAGTGCCCCGTAGGCAACGACGGCGCAGCAGTCCGGCGCCAATTCGGCCAGCTCGGCGACGAACTCGGATGAGTTTGGGCGCGCGGGGCGCAACAGCGGAATGTTGTGCTCCAGCGCGAGCTGTGCCACCGGCGACGGCGCGGAGCGCCCGCGTCGCCCGGCGGCGGCATCGGGTCGGGTCAACACCGCGATGACATCGTGGCGACTCGACTCGAGGAGCCGACGCAAGGACGGAAGGGCCGGCTCCGGGGTGCCGGCGAAGACAACTCGCACCGAGTCAGTGTAGGGACGCGTTAGCGCGGGGTCTGGTAGTACTCCCGTTCAGACACCCCGACCAGCGGCGCGACGAACATCCACGGGATCGTCGTGAGTGACCGGTTCAGCGTCGCGACCGCGTCGTTGTAGTACTGCCGGGCGAAGGCCAGCTTGTTCTCGGTGTCGGCCAGGTTCTCCTGCAGATTCAGGAAGTTGTTCGACGAGTTGAGCTGCGGATAGGACTGCCCCAGCGCCAACAGCGGAACCAGCGCGGTGTCGAGATCCTTCTCGGCGGCGCTGCGCTGGGCGATCGACGACCCGGTCGTCGCGGCCGCCAGCGCCGCTCGGGCATTGGTGACGTGGTCCAGCACTCCCTTCTCGTGGGTGGCGAAGGTCTGCACCGTGTGCACAAGGCTCGGAATGAGAGACGCCCGGCGGGTGAGCTCGACGTCGATGCCGGAGAGCGCTTCGGCGACCCGCACGTCGGCAGCACGAATCTTGTTGTAGCCGACCACAAATCCGATCAGGACAAGGACCGCCAGGATCAGTACCACGATCAACAGGAATTTCACCATGACCCGCCTCCTCCGCCGCCACCGCCACCGCCGCCACCACCACCGCCACCGCCGCCTCCCCCGCCCCCTGATGAGGAGGACTGCGACGCGGTGTAGGCGCCGATCGACGACGACAGGGCGGATTCGAAACTGTCGAAGTCAGCACCACTCGAGCCCCCGGCAAATCCCCACCCTCCTGATGAACTCGAAGAGCTGTACCAATCCGGCTGCGGGGCAGCGGTATGGGTGTATGCCTCGTACTTCTTGGCCCACAACGCTGCGGCACCCGCGGCGACGGCGAACGGCACGTATGCGGTGTACAGGTCTTTCCTGGCGCCGAAGTCGAACCGGGCCTCGGCAGAGTCGGTGGCCAGCATGCGGTGGAAGCCCCCTGCGCGGGACCACAGCTCGCGCCCGGTCGCGGTGCGCCGGGTCCCGACGCCGGGGTTCCACGATCCGACCGAGCACACGAAGAACGCGGCACACGGGAGGACCCACATCGTCGAGGGGAAGCCCCATCGGAAGCCCGCGCAGATCATCAGCACAAAAGCCGCGCCGTTGGCGGCACGAACCCAGAGTTCCTTGTTGCGCTTGACCATCAGCTGCTCATCGAGGGCCCACTTCTGCACCGCTTTGGCCATGTCGGTCTTGGCCTTGCTGAGCCGCTCCCCCGACTTGACCGTCTTCTTCGCCTCGAACTCCCTGCCGGCGCCCTTGACCTTCAGCGCCATGGCGACGGCCGTGCTGACCGGATCGATGTCGGCCCAGCCTCTGTCGGCGATCCCCCGGACGTTCCACTGTTTGTCGTTGACCTGTTGCAGGGTGATGAGTTTGCGTTCGGCGAGATAGAACAACGTGGCGGTGAGCCCGTTCTTCGGAACGGCCTCGGTGCGGATGTACTCGGTCTGTACCGGGCCCAATCCGGGCGGGGGCGCGTACTGCAGCGGAAAGCCCGGCGACCGCTCGAGCGTCTTGCGGTACCACAGCGACCCGCCGAGTCCGAAGAGCACGGTGAGCGCGCCCACCCAGATCACGCCGGTGACCGATTGCCCCAGCACCCCATCCCAGGCGAACGGCCATGGAGATTCCTGCCGCTGTGGGGTCGGGACATCGACGCCTGCGCGCAGCGTGACCGGTGTGCGGGGTCCCAGGGACGCCGCGGACAGGGTCACCGTGTTGCCACTGACCGTCAGGTTGTCGCAGGGCCGACCGATGCCCAGGCCGACCGAGCACTGCGCGCTGCCGACCGCCGCGGGCAAGGTGACGCGGATGTCGGCCCGGGTGATGGTGTTGTTCCAGGACGGGGCGATGACGTTCCAGAAGAGGACCGACGGCGAAGCGGGCTGCGACGGCGAGGAACCGGCGCCTTCGGCGGATGTCGCGAACTGCTTGTCCGCTGCGGTGTCACCCGGGTCGAGGACGCCGGGGATGGTGTACCGGATCTCGAACACATGGCTGCCGGGGCTCAGGGTGCGATCCGGGTCGCCGATCTTGGCCACCCGGAACCGCTGATCGTCCTCCCACAACATCTGGTAGGGCACCGGCCCGCCGTCGAGCAGGACGGAGTTCACCGCCGGTTCCTGACGCACTCGCGGGTCGTTCTGGTTGACGACGTCCCAGTACCGGAAGATGCCGCGGCGGCCGCTGGGGAACTCCGTGGTGATGGTCTCCACGGCGGTCATATCGCCTGCGTCGTCCACCACGATGTCGACGTCGTAGTCGGTGATCACCACCGGGTCGTAGGGGACGGAGCCGGAGGACTCGCTGCCTCCGTGGAAGATCACGGGCCACAGCACCATGAACCCCAGGACGAGCAGCCCGAGCACGAGGAGCAGCGACGCGGCCAGCAACCTGCCCAGACGCTCCATTCCACCTCCTGTCGGTGCGATCAAGATCACCCTATGTGCAACGGGTCGATCTGCACACGGACCGGCTCCTGGTCGTGGCGGGCGCTCTGGATCGCCGCTGCCTTGCGCAGCGACGCGGCCAGCGCCAGTCCACCCTCACGCGAGACCCTGACCAGCATCCTGCTGACCGGCAGCTCGGCCGACACCCCGGGCGGTCTGCGGGCCCCGACCGGGAGCTCGACCGGCCCGATGCGCTCACCGGTCTGCGGGAGCTCGGCGGCATCCAGCAGCGCCGTCACCGCGGCCGCGGCTCCGTCGACTGCCGCCATGTGAACTGCCGGCGGCAGACCGACCTCCTCGCGGGAGTCGAGTTCGACCCGCGCGTGGCCTATCGGATCCCACCGGATGAGTGACTGCACCGTGGGTATCGCGGATTCTGCGACCACCACGACCACGCCCCCGTCGGCGCGGCTGCGCACCAGCGCGGCTGCGGCCATCCAACGCCGCAGCGTGTCTTCGGCGGCGCGGAGGTCCTGTCGGCCCAGCAGGGCCCAACTGTCCAGAAGCAGAGCTGCGCCGTACCCGCCCTCGGCGAGCGGCTCGACGCCCGGTGTGGCGACCACCACCGCGGGCCGGTGCGGCACGGCGTCCACCACCCCGTCGCCGCCCGAGGTGATCACCGTCGCGCCGGGGAATGCCCGACCCAACTCCTCGGCGGTCCGGCGGGCACCGACGACGACGGCACGCACCGCGTCGGAACCGCACTTCGTGCAGCGCAAGGCCGGCTCGTCGCGGCCGCACCATCGGCAGACCGCGCCGGGAGCGTCGCGGCCGGGCAGTGACAACGGCCCGGTGCAGTGCCGGCACCGTGCGACGGCCCGGCACCGGCCGCAGGCAAGCGCCGGAACGTAGCCGCGCCGGGGCACCTGCACCAGCACCGGTGCGCCGCCGGCGAGGGCAGCGCGTGCCGCATCCAGCGCCACCGAGGGAAGCCGTGCGGAGCGCGCGGCAGGGTCACGTTCCTGCGCGAACGCGCTGTCCTCCAGGGCGACCACCCGGGGCGCCCGCAACCGCAGCGCCTGACGTGGTGCTGCCAGGTCGTGCGCCCAGCCGCTTCGAACCAGTGCCTGCGCCTCGGCGGTGCGCGCATAGCCACCGATGAGCGCAGCGCAGCGCACCTGATGAGCACGCAGCATGGCCACCTCGCGGGCATGCGGGTACGGCGCACGCGGCTCGGCCAGTGAATCGTCGCCGTCATCCCACATCATCACCAGGCCCAGCTTCGCGACAGGGGCAAAAACGGCGCTGCGCGTGCCGATCACCAGCCGTGCGTCCCCCCGGAGCACCGACAGCCACCGCCGGTAGCGTTCAGCGGGGCCCAGGCCCGCCGACAACGCCACCACCCTCGACTCGTCGACCGTGCTGACAGCAGCGGCCCTGAGTCGATCCACATCGCGTTGGTCGGGGACCACCGCGAGCACGCCGCGACCCGAGTTCACGGTCACCGCGGCGGCCTCGGCCATCCGCAGGGCCCACGACTCCCTCGGCAGCGCCTGCCACACCGCTCGCGCCGCGCGGAGGTCGGCAAGCGCCGCCATGAACTGCGCACCACCGCTGTAGACGGACCAGCCGGAGATGTCGATCGGTTCGGTTGCGCTCGGGAGCGGCTCGAGGGGTGACGGCGCCTTCTTCTCCACGTTGGCGTGTCGAGGTGGAACGGCCAGTCGTAGCACGTCGGCGCGGGTACCGGCGTACCTCGCGGCCACGGCATCCACCAGGCGCAGCACCTCATGGGTGAGCACCCGCTCGGCCGAGACCACCTTGTCCAGCCAGCCGAGCTTGCCGACATGATCTGTGTCCGAGCGCCTTTCGAGAACAAAGGCATCGACGAGCCGGCCGTGGAACCGTACCCGGACGCGCACCCCCGGCTGGACATCGTCGGATTGTTCCGCCGACACCAGGTAGTCGAACTCTCGGTCCAGGTGCGGGACCGAGAGCATGGGCAGCACGCGAGCGACCGGTTCATGCTCGGCGGCCTGCCGGGTAGTCGTCACTCCGCAGGTCTAGCAGATGGTCCTGACGACCGGCCGAAGAAGAATCCGGCGGTGATCAACAGCAGCGAGGCGGCGTACACCCACCAGATGGGCACCGCCAGCGCTTCAGAGCTATTCGGGTCCAGCACGAACTTCCCGATGCCGATCATCGCGTCCGAGACGGCGAAGCAGCCCGCACCCAGGGCCGTCCACGGGGTCGGGAGATCGGCGAGCAACGCCGCGCATACCATCGCGCCCAGGACCGCGATGTACAGCGTGACCGGCACCGCCATCCCTTCGGCGACCAGTCGCGGCCAGAACCACACCAGCAGTGCGATGCAGGCGGCGATCATCACCGTGACCCCTGCGACGCGACCGGGTGTGGCGACGGCCAGCGGTGCCAGCGCCGCCAGGAAGCACAGATGGGCAACCAGGAACGCCGCCAACCCCAGCACGAACGACGGTTCCCACCAGGGCATCGCGAGCAGAAAGTCACCTGCGGCCGAGAAGATCAGAGCGCCGACCAGCCATCGACGCTCCCGCGGGACGGGGTGGGTCAGTGCCGCGGCGGCCAGGAGCACCGCGGCCAGCGCCTTCACCGCGGGTTGCAATCCGAACCGACCGGTCAACTCCGATCCGATCGGAACCTGCGTCGCTGTGACGATGAGGAACAGTCCGTATCCGGCTGCGACGACCGCGGCCGCCAGCCACAGGGCACGTCCGCGAAACTCCGGGGTGGTGCGGCGGTCGGTCGAGGTCATCGTCAGAACGTACTAAACAGCCGGGCGGCGGAATCACGAACACCGGCGCATCTCGCGCGAAAATCGACGTCACCAGCGGATATCGCACTCTGATAGGTTCTTTCACAATGGCTGCACCTCGACGTCGCCGGCAAACCGACACCGTCCGCGTCGCGACACTCGATGTGCAGCACAGCAACAGGCGATCGGCGGTCATCGTCGGACCTGTGCGACTGCCTGCGATCGAGGATCTCACCCGACGTTTCGCGGCGCTCGCCGCTGTCGGTCCGATGGCACGGGTGGGGCTGCAGCCCTCGACCTCGAGCACCCGGTGGCGTTATGCGCCGGAATCGGTCCACCAAGCCGTGACCGAGACCGTCCTGCCCGACGGTGCCGACCCCACCACCCTGCTGGCGACCCTGCGCCAGGGCCCGCCGGGGGGCATCCGGGTGCTGACCGCAGGCGACTACCTGGCTATCGACTTCAGCCACGGCCTGGGCGAGATCCCGTTGCTGCACACGATCATCGACGTGTTGTTCGGCTGTGCCGATCCGGCCGATCGAAGTCTCTGGGCCCCCTTCCATCGGCCGGTCTCACCGCTGCTCGTCGCCGGCGTCCGAGCCCTCGGCCTGGGCCCACACAGGCTGCTGCCGTTGTGGCGTCAGCGTCGCCGCGACGTCGACGCAGCGCCGGCCACCCAGGCGCCGGACACGGTCGCCATCATCGCGTCCCCTGCCACCCGCATCGCCCGCATCTCAGGTGCCGAGCTCGCCGAGACACGCGCGCAACGGGATTCGGCACTGCCCGGGGTCAGCCTGTTCGCCATCCACACCCACGCGCTCTACGAGGCATTCCTCGACGCGGGGTTCGACGTTGCCCCCACGGTGACGCTGCCGTTCGACGTCCGCCGGTATCTGCCGCGCGGATATGACACGCTGGCATCCTTCACGGCCGGCCTGGATTTCGAACTGGATCGCCAGGCGGGTCCTGGTCTGCTGCAGGCGCAGATGACCGCGGCCAATTCGACGGCGCGTCCCGTCGCCAACCTGATCGCCGGAACCGTCAAGACGCGGTTGGCGTTACGTTCGGGCCGCAGCGCCGAGTGGACCGTGCCCGACCGACCGCAACTGCGTATTCTGCACTCCGGCATCGGTACCGTTCCCCGTTCGGGCCAGTGGCCGTTCACCGACCCCGCCGAGGCCCGGCTCCTGGTCGCCAGCGATCCGACCGGACCCTGCGGCGTGACGGTCACGACGTCGACGGTCCTCGGCGCCGTCTGGCTCACCGCGCATTTCCACGATTCCCTGTTCGACGCGGACAGAATCGGGAGGGCACTGAACTCCGTGGCGGAGCGGACACGTTCTCTCATCGGCGCGTCGTCGCACCCCTGATCGACGGCGTCAGCCAGGCGCGTTCTCCTGGTTGATGCTTCGGAACACGAGCGTCTCACCGTCTTCGTAGAACACCGTCCAGTTCGGCGAGGCACGCAGCGCGTCCTGCACGATGTCGATCGCCTCGGGTCGATAGTCGCCGTAGTAGCGCACCGCCTTGTTCGACTGCTCGCTGAACATCACATACGCCATGTAGGCGTCTCGAGTGGCGTTGTCGTTGAGCGTCTTCAGATCTTCCTCGCTGGGAAAACTCGCCTTGAGTTCCGGCAGGTTCGGATCTCGGCCGTCCCACAGGTCATAACTGACCGGCTCATCAAAATACGGGTTGTGCAACGTCAACTCGGCGTAGTCGGCGTTGAGCCTGGTCGGCAAGCCACCCAATCGCAGCATCACCAGACGGGTCCTCAGATCCGCGTCCACTGTGAGCTCTTCCATCAGGGCGATCTGCGCGCGGGTCTCAAAAACCATGGGCCACAACGCGACATAGCCGTGCAGCCCGGCCAGCGACACACCCGTCAGCCCGAGAACGGCCGCGGTCCGTGCCAGCACCCGCTGCACGCGGCCCCCGACGCCGTCCACGGCGGCGACCACCGCGGGCGCGATGAGAATCGCGCAGCCGAGCAGTGAGTAGAGGTACACCCGGAAGATCGCCTCGCCACCGTAGCTCTGCCCGAGAAGCAGACCGAAAGAGCTGAACGCCACGATGCCGAGCGCGAACATCGGCTTCTTCCGCCGCCACATCCAGAACGCGCAGCCGAGCGCGGTCAGCACGACGGTGACGGACAACCCCCGCACCACAGCAGAGGTGAAGTCCTTCGCGGGCAGTCCGGACGTCAGGATGTTGCTGGTGGCATTGCTGATCGGCGTGCCACCGGACAACAGGCCGTAGGGCAGGACGGCTTCGAGGTTCAGCAACAGGTAGGCGCACGCGATCGCCGCCATGGCCAACGCGATCCACCGCGGCCGCGCGCGCTTGAACAGGCACAGCAGGCAGGCCACAGCCACCGCCCAGAACGGTGTCAGTTGGTGGGTCGGGACGGTCGCGGCGAACACCACGATGCTGAGCACACCGCATGCCGGGCTGCGCGGAGATGCCAGCAGCAGTGCCAGCATCCCGAACGACAGCACCAGGGCCCACGCCTGCGGCGCGAAGTAGTCCTGTGCCACCCAGTTGGTGATCTCGGCGATGAACGCCGCGGTCACCGCCGTGCGCCTGGACCGACCGATGACCCGGGCAGCGGTGTACACCGCCAGCGCGATGAGGACGTGCATGACGGGAGCGAAGAAGTGCGCGACGGTGATCGGCTCGATCCCGGTGATGTCGCAGAACCACGCCCAGGTCACGAAGAACGCCGACCACTGGGCGTAGATGTCGGTGCCGTCCGGGGTGATCCGCCCGTTGAGCATGATGTAGTCGACGACTGCCAGGTGCTTGTACGTCCAGTCGTAGAGCGGGACCTCGGTCGCCGCCACCGTGGTCACCCGAGCCACGACGATGGCCGCCGCCACCGCGCCGGCCGCGGGTAACAACTGGCGATTTCGCACAGCGACCAACAGCGCCGCACTGCACAACACGATGCACACGGCCAGCAGCGGGCCCGTCCCGGAGAACAGCAGGCCGTAGTAGCTCGCGTCCACCCCCGGCAGGCCGGGAACAGCGACCACCCACAACACGACGGCCAACCCACTCAGAGACAGCGAGAGATACTGTCGGACAGTGGATTTGTCGGCTGTGCCGATGATGGTCCGCATCCGCCACAGACGGGCACCGTCGAGCACGGTGCTGCCGGTGCGGTAATACCAGTACGCGCTGCTGCCCGCCACGGCCATCACCTGCACCCAGAGGATGTCAGGCGGACTCCAGCGATAGGACCACATCGCGGTGATCGCCACCAGGGTGATGATCGCCGCGCCCAGCACCGGGACCGTGGACAGCAGCGCCCGCCGCGGAATCCGCACCCATGTCAGTACCGCTGCGCCCGGCCCGATCGTGATGAACACCGCGAGGCTGATCGCGCGCAACCCGGCGGGCAGGTTCATCAACGCGACCGCGCCGGCCACTGCGCCCACCGCAGCGAGGTCCGCCATGCGCACCGTCCCGAATGGAACCCGGTACCGCGCCCGCGGAACGTCGACCGCGATGGTCGGCGCAGTGTCGCCGACGGGCGGTTGCAGCGTGACTGTCATCGCCGCCGGGCCGTGGAGGCGGTGCGGGTGAGTTTCCTTCTTCCGTGCCACAGCGCCCTGGGTCCGCCCAGCACGGCCAGCACCTCGGTTCGGCCGACCGACGTCGGCACCTCGTCGCGAAAGTCTTCGGGAGGAGCCATGATTGCGCCATAGTCGACGCCGGCGCGCAGCGACGATCGGAACTGTCGCCGGATCACCCTGGCCGCCAACCGCCGATGCGACCGGTCCAGGGTCACCTTCGTCAACCAGGCGCCCAGGCCGAGACCATAGCCACGCGCTTGGGCGAGCAGCGCGTCGTTGTCACTGCGATGGCGGTGCCAGACGATCGCCGACGGTTCGGTGGCCAGTTCGTCGCCTGCGGTGAGCACCCGGAAGAACAGGTCGAGATCCTCACCGCCCTGCGCGGCCGTGCCCGCTCCGAGCGCTTCGTCGAAGCCCCCGAGTTCGACGATGCGGTCCCGTTTGACCGCGAAGTTCGCTCCCGTTCCGAGGCGACCGACCTGGAACGGGAACAGCGGTTGGTCGGGTGGCGGCGCAGCCATGCTGAACAACCGCGGCTGCAGCGACCCGGCCCACGAAACCCGCTGATCGAAGTAGTTCTGTGCCGGGGTGCGCAGTTCGCCACTGGGGACCAGACCGGACACGCACGAGACCCTCGGGGTACGCGCGAAACCGCGGACGATTCCGCGCAGCCACTGGCGGTCGACGAACACATCGTCGTCGGTGAATGCCACCAGATCGTGGCGAGCCGCGCGAAGACCGGTGTTCCTGGCGGTCGACAACCCGGGGATCGGCTCGGCAACCCTGCGTACCCGGCTGTCGCCGAGTTCTGCGACCACTCGGGCCGTGGCGTCGCTGCTCGCCGCGTTGTCGACGACGACCACTTCGTAGTCGGGGTAGTCCAGTGCCCGTATCGATTTCAGCGCGTCAGCCAGCTGGTCCGGTCGATCTCTGGTGCACACCACCACCGACACCGACGGCAATCGGCAATGTCGTTCGGGTTCATCCCGCGTCGAATCAGCCGGAACCTGGACTCGTACCCGGCCATCGACGATGGATGCCTCGACGAAGGCTACGGGTTGCAGCCGGTGGCGCATCAGTACGCGTGCCTTCTGATAACCGTCGGCATCGCCGGCGACGAACTCCACCGCACCGTCGAGGTCGGGGGTCCAGTCGTCGAGGTCGAGCATGCCGATCCAACGGGCGTGCGGCCAGGTCGGCTGTGCCTGCGATGGCATGGCGGGGTCGAGAACAGCAGATCTGGTCACAGCGCCGTCACCCTCACCCAATCCACAAGCATCGTCGAGGGATTCGGCGTGGAGGCGTCCGGGGGGCCCGGCCAGTTGCCGCCCACCGCGAGATTCAGCAGCAGGAAGAACGGGGCGTCGAAAACCCAGCGACTGTCCGCCGCCAGATCCGCAGGGGTGACGGTCAACAGCGTGAGCCCGTCGACTCCGGTGACGATGCGGCCCGGTGTGCGTTCCACCCAGTAGGTGTGGAACTCGCCTGCCAGCGGAGAGGGCGCCGGTCCCGCTGTGGAGACTTCCTGGCCGCGGGGCGATCCTTGCCGCGGGGCGTGGATGCCGGTGTGGTACTCGGTGGCGTAGTTCAGCGTCTCGATGACGTCGATCTCGCCGGCAGCCGGCCATCCGACCTGATCGATGTTGCTGCCCAGCAGCCAGAATGCCGGATGCAGGCCGGTGCCCGCAGGCAGCGCGATCCGCGCTTCGGCACGCCCCGACGTGAACTCCATACTCCCCTGTGTCGTGATCCGCGCGGAGGTGATCACGTCCTGGGCGTCCCCGCGGGCGGTGATCGCCAGATGGCCCGCTCCGTCGAGGCTGACATTGGCCGGGCTGTCGGTGTAGATCTGCAGTTCGTTGTTGCCCCAACCGCCGCCGCCGGTCTCGTACCGCCACTGCGACGACGGCAGCGCCCCGGCCGGGCCGTTGAACTCGTCTTCGAAGAGGATGCGCGCTCCGGTCGGCTCGGCTCGGCTCAGCGACGTCGGAACCGTGCATCCGCACACGGCGATGACGCAGGCCAGCAGGGCGCCCTGACGCAGCAGTCGACGAGACCTAGTGATGTTCACCGTGATTCCTCGAGCAGTTCCGGCGATGCCGCCGTCGTGGTGGGACGGGTCCGGAGCCCGGCGGTGCCCAGAGCGATCACCGCGGCGAGGATGCCGTAGATGGCCATCCGCTGGGATCCGCCCGCTCCGAAGAGATCGTGCTGGCCCAGGTACGCGAAGTACCCGACGAGACTGATCATTCCGGCGACCACCGCGACGCCCCGACGTTCCGCGGACAGTTCCGACGTCGTTCCCAGGGCGATGAAGAGCACGCTCACCGCGCCCAGCGTGAGGAAAACCGCGGTGGCAGTGAGGTTCCACGGGTAGTCGACCTGCTGGGTGATCACCCCGGTTGCGGCCAGGGCGAAACCCGCCGCCAACAGTAGGATGGCGTGTCCTCGGTCGGTCACCCGCTGCGCGAGGAAACTCGCGGCGACGTACGCAACAGCCAGGCCTGTCAGCACCAACGCGACGTTCATCACGTGGTACAGGTCGCTGCAGGGCCAGTTGCCCTCAGGTCCGCAGAACGCAGATCCCAGCGGGCCCAACAGGTCTTCGCGATAGCCGTAGTAGCCGCGCCACGACGCCGACACCAGCCATTCTGCGACGAAGTAGATCACCGGTACCAGCGCCACCCACCCTGTGATCCGGGCATCACGGAGTAATCGGACGATCCCCGCCACTATGCGCCTCCCCGTTGTTGCGCCGTCTGAACCAGGCCCACGAGGTAGCCGGTCGTGGTGACCAGCAGTCCTGCTCCCAGCGCCAGCACCCTGGCCGGCTTCCGGCGCGCGTGCCAGACACCCGCGGGCAGCGTTCTCGTCGTATACGTCCGTTCGCTGTGCAGCGACGAGCGCTGGCCGCAGAGCCTGGTCAACATCGCCTTGCTGCGACCTTCGTGGTAGCAGCGCCGAATGAAGTAGGACAACGTCATCCGGTCGCGGGGCACCGAATGGGACACCGCGAAATCGGTGTGGCGGATGATGCGCGCCTGCGCGTCGCGCCGGGTGAGTTCGATGCCCATCATCGTCTCCTCGCAGCCGGTCGGTACGGCACCGGTCCGACCGAGCTGCTCGGCGAACCCGCCGATGTCGGTCAGGTCCGCACGCCGCACCGCCATGGCCGCACCGATCGGATTACGAATCGGCGAGCCGTTCGGGGGCAGACCGCGGTAATCGCATCCGACGACCCACCCGAACTCCGGGGGAAACCATCCGGGCTCGGATCCGGCGTGCCATGCGGGGTGGACTGCGCCGCCGAGCGCGGTGACCGCGGTGTCGAAGAATGCGGTCCTCACGCCGTCGAGCGCCGCCGGGCGCAGGACTGCGTCGTCGTCGAGGAACACGACGACGTCACCGGAGGCCACCCGCAGGCCGGTGTTGCGGGCACCGGACAGGCCCCGCGCGAATTCGTTCTGCACCAGTGACACTCGGTGTCCGCAGGTCGACGACAGGTCGCGGTACAACAGTTCGTTTCCGTCGACGACGACGATCATCTCGTCGGCCGGGCTCAATTGGTCGAGCACCGCCTCGATGGCGAGGTCGAGCCCCTGTCGGCGTTCCGCGGTGTAGCAGCAGATCACCACGCTCACCGACACTGCCGCTGCGACCGGCTCGTTCAGCGCTGTGGCGTGGGTCGTCACGGCGACCAACCGGCCGCAGCGACCGCACGGAGGGCTCGGTGCTCACGCCGCTCGCGACTGATCGTGCGCAACACCCGCATGCCGTCGGTGACCGCGTTGAGATTGCTGCGCCCGTAGATTCGCCTGCCTTCGAAGCTGGCCACCTCCCGGATCAGCCAGCCGCTCCTGGCGGCACGCACGTTGATCACTGTCTCGATCTCGAAGCCGTCACCCCACTGAGGCTCGGCGCAGTCGATCTCCGGCAGGTCCAGACAACTCAGGTTCCGGCGCCAGAAAGCGTTGTAGCCGTAGCACAGATCGCTGAACTCGGTCTGGAAGATGCGATTCACCAGCCAGTTCAGCCCTTTGTTGCCCATCCTCCGGAAGTGGGTGATGTCATCGCTTCCCCCGCCGCGAGAGAACCGGCTGCCCTTGGCCAGGTCGGCGCCACCGACCAGCACGTCGACGAACAGCGGGATCTCCGCCGGATCGGTGGAGCCGTCACCGTCGATCATGACGATGATGTCGCCGGTTGCGGCGCGGAAGCCGCAGGCCAACGCATTGCCCTTGCCGTTGCGGGTCTGCTCGATGACGGTGGCGTTCGGCCACAGCCGGCGCGCGACATCGGCGGTGCCGTCGTGTGAGCCACCGTCGATGACGATCACCTCGTCGACCGGCGGCATCCGCTGTGCGACGTAGGGCAGATTGCGGGCCTCGTTGCGGGTAGGCAGAACGACGGTGACCGTGGGTCGACCAGCGTGTTCGCTGTGTGGCACCCCTGCGGCCGACACCACGGTGTCCGGCGCAACCGAGGCGTGTCGGGAGGGGTCGTCGATGTCGTGCAGAAAGTTGCTGATATTTGATTCGAGCTGCACATCGGTTTCACGGGCAATGTCGGTCAAGACACGAAACTCCTTGTCTAAGTCGGTTTTTAAGTGCCCATGGCGACGGAACACGTGAGGGGCCGGGGTCAACTGCTGCAGACCTGGCCTTAACTAGGCGGGACTTTATCGAAAATGCACCGGTGTGTGGCGACTACCCCCGCACCCTATGACCATAGTCACATCTTTGGGTAGCCTAACCAAATTTCATCATCATCAGTATCCTCATCCCAGCGGTCACCACGACCTCCCTCGACGACCTCCCTCGACCGCGTGCCGGGCAACGCCGGACGCGCCATCAGCCCTCCCTAGGAACTTGATCCATGCCGACGACAGGCAGTACCGACGCCCCGAGCACCCCACAAACGGCCTCTCCGGCCGAGCAACTGGGTGTCGCGGCGGGGTCGTCGGGCACCGCCGTCACCGGTACCGCATGGCCCGCCGCGCAACTGACGGACGCCCACCCGGCGCCACAACGCCGGCCGCAGGCCGGTGGACTCAGCATCGACATCGCCGCGGTCATGACCTCGAGTGCCGCCACCGGCATCCTCGGGTTCGTGTTCTGGACGGTGGCAGCCCGGGGTTACGACACCGCCGAGGTGGGCCGGGCGTCGGCCATCATCTCCTCCGCGACGCTCATTGCGATCCTGGCCAATTTCAGCCTCGGTAGCCTCTACGAACGCTTCCTGCCGCTGGCGGGAGCGCGCACCCAGCGCCTGGTGCGTACCGGAACCGCTCTGGTGATCCTCGCCGCGATCCTGTTCGGAGCGGTCTTTGCCCTGGTCGGCCCGCGCGCGCTGTTCCCGCACCTGGTCGAGGCGATGCTGTTCCCGGCATTTGTTGCGGTGCTTGCGATCTACACACTCCAGGACCAGATCCTGATCGGACTGGGCCGTGCCCGCACGATCGCGGTGAAGAACATCTCCCAGTCCACTGCCAAGCTGATCGCGGTCGCCGCCCTCATCCCGGTCGCCACCGGTGCCGCGATCGTGTGGTCATGGGTATTGCCCGCAGCGGTCATCACGGCGATCATCGCGGGGTTCGTCATCCGTCGCGAGACCAGTGGCCGCACCGGTGCTCGCACTCTGCCCCCGCAGCGCGAACTGTTCCAGTTCTTCGCGAGCTCGTATGCGATCAACGCCATCAACGTGATCGTGCCCCTGCTGGTGCCGTTGATCGTGGTGGCCCGGCTCGGGACCGAGATGAACGCCTACTTCTCGATGTGCTGGCTGGTGGTCAACACCCTCGGCGCGTTGATCGTGGCCACCGCCGCGCCGTTCATCGCCACCGCGTCCACTCCGGGCGCCGACGTGCGCTCCTGCACAGTGCGATTCGTCCTGCTGTGCGGCGGCGCGTCACTGGCCGGTTGTGTCACGTTGGTAGTCGCCGCACCGTTCATCCTCGGGATACTGGGACCGCAGTACGCCGAGAACGGCACAACGCTGATCCGGATCATGGCCCTCGTCCTTCCGGCGGTGGCGCTGACAACCATCTACACCGCACTGGCGCGGCTGCAGCGCAGGCTCCGACTGGCGGTCACCTCGCAGATCCTGCTCGGATTCCTGGTCGTCGGCGGAGTCATCGTGACCATCCCGCACTGGGGCATCAACGCCGTGGGCTACACCTACCTGGCGGCTGAACTGCTGATCACCCTGATCGTTCTCGTCCCCACCATCGTTCTGCTGCGCAAGGTCGCGGCCACACCCAGCGGACAGACTCTCGACAGCCCTGTGGTGCGAGCGGCACGGCCGGATCTGTCCCGGGTCGACAACATCGAGCACACCTCCGTCAGCCAGCGGTTCGACGAGATCTGCGCCCTCAAAACCGCACATGTCGCGCTGCGCACCGACGACGCTGTGGTGACCTACGGCGCGCTCAGACAAGCTGCCGCCGGCTGGACCACAGCGCTGCGGGACCGCGACGAACCCGCGGCCGCGCTGGCCCTGGTCGGAGACCTCGACCCGCATACCGCCGCCGTGATCCTCGGCAGCTTCGCGGCCGGATCCCCGCTGGTCCCGCTGGACCCTGCGCTACCCCACGACCGGATGATGCACGTCTTCGCCGCACTCCGGGAGCAGGGATACCGCCTCGACACCGTCGTCGTCGGTGATGCGAGCAGCTCGCTGGCAGCGGAACTGGGAGAACACCATTCGGTGTGGCCGGCCGACCGGCCGCTGCGCACACCGACCGGATCGACAGTCCCGACCCCGCTCGGCGTGCAATCAGTGACCAGTATCCAATTCACATCGGGGTCGTCGGGTGAACCGAAGGCGGTGTTGCACACCAACGGAACATGGCTCAGCGACTGGGTGCTCCACCGGGACAGATTCGGCATCGTCGAGAACAGCCGAGTGGCCCTCTGCATGCCGGTGAGCTTCGCCGCCGGACTCAACGTTCTGGTTGGGTCCCTGCTGTCGGGCGCCGAGATCATCACGATCGATCCGCGCAACTGCACACCCGACGCGGCGATCCGGCGCCTTGCCGACGCCGACATCGTGATGTGCACGCCGTCGTTCCTCCAGTCGCTGTGCGAGGCCGCGGGCGCCCGCACCCTCGATCGGATCCAGCGGATCGTCACCACCGGGGAACCGGTGTACAGCAACGTCTTCCGCAGCGCCCGCACAATGGCACCAAACGCAGTGCTGACCAACTGGGCCGGGTCGTCGGAGACTCTCGGAATCGCCCACTACGACATCTGGCCCACCGACGAGATACCTTCGGGCGTGATCCCGGCCGGCATTGCCGCACCGCACAAGCGACTCGCCATCGATGATCAGGGCCGGCTGACGGTCACGTCGCCGTACCTCGCCGCGGGCTACCTCAAGCCGCAGAGTGCGACCACGGCCTTCATCGAGAACCCGGATGGCAGCAGGACATTCGTCACCAATGACCGCGCCCGAATCACCGACGACGGCGAACTGGTGGTGCTCGGCCGGATGGACGCCGCGGTGAAGATCCGCGGTTACCTGGTGGAGCCGGCCGAGGTCGAGGCCGCCCTGCTCGACTGCCCCGGTATCCGCGAAGCCCTCGTGGTGGCCGGATCGGCCGAGGCACCGGTGCTGACCGCCTACGTCGCACCCGCACCGGGAATCCGAAGCCCGGCCGTCGCCGACGTCCGCGCTCAACTGCACACCCGGCTGCCCGCCTGGATGGTTCCCACACACGTCGTGATGCTGGAATCCCTGCCCCGCAACGAACGTGGAAAGGTCGACCGCGGGGCGCTGCCCGCACCGGTCCGCGGACCGATCGACCCGCCACACGCAGGATTGGAGGCCGGGGTCGCCGCCGCCTGGGCCCAGGTGCTGCGCCTCGACGCGGTGGGGCGCAACGAGAACTTCTATGCCCTGGGCGGGGATTCGCTCAATGTCCAGCAGATGATCAGGGTCATCGGCGACGAGCTCGGCGTGCAGCCGGCACCGTCGGACCTCGCAGGCGCACCGACAGTGGCGCAGTTCGCCGAGATCATCGCAGCGCGCCGCGCGGGGTCGTCGACGGCACCCACCGGCCGGATCACACCCACGACGGTGCTTCTGCGGCCGCCGTCCCAGGCCACGCGCGACACGGTGTTCTGCTTCGCCGGCGCCGGGGCATCAGCCCTGTCGTTCGTTCCGTTGGCCGACCGCCTCGACCCGGACACCGCGGTGGTGGCATTTCAGGCGCAGGGCCTGGAGAACCGGGCGTTCCCGGACTGGACGATCGGCCGCGCGGCGCGGCGTCACCTCGAGGATCTGCTCTCGCTGCAGCCTCAGGGTCCCTACACGCTGATCGGGCATTCCCTCGGGGCATTCATCGCGATCGATGTCGCGAACCGACTTCAAGCACTCGGCCACCACGTCGAGCTGGTCACGATGCTCGATCCGTTCCTGCCACCGCGTACCGTGCGCGCGGCTCGACGGACGCTGCCGGGGGTGGCGTCGACCCTGCTCGAAGAGTCCCCGGCCGACCCTTTTGTACTGTGGCGACATCGACTGTGGCTGCCGCTGGCCGGAATCACCGACGGCACGCCTCAACAGAAGGTCGAGGCCCTGCGCGAAGTCGGGGTGCGGGTCGGCCGACTGCACCGGCCACAGCGTTATGACGGACGAACCCTGTTGGTGCTCAGCAGTTTCAATCTCGACGACGAACGGGTGTGGCCGCAGGTGCTCACCGGAGAGCTCACCACACAGCGGGTCAACTGCGATCACGATTCCGTGGTCCGCGAACCTCACGTCGCACGCATCGTCGACATGATCACCGCGGCGCGGTCTCAGCGCTGATCCACTGCCGCCAGCAGTACTTCGCCCATCACGGCGTGGTGATCGGATCCGGGCAGGTCGACCCGTTCGAAGGACAGCGGGGTGCCACCGCGGGTCAGGATCCTGTCGATCGCCAGCACTGCCGGATACCACTTGTCCGCCGGATAGGTGGCGACGATGCCCGCACCCAGGTAGTCGGCGGAGTCGATGAGGTCCAGGCCGTCCCTGCCGCCGGCATCGAGTAGATTGCGGTACCTCTCGTGGTCGTACGTCGAGTTGAAATCAGCGCCGACGATCAGCGGACGCCGATCCGCCTCCAGGATGGCCGCGATCCGATCGAGTTCGAGAGCCCAGCGCCACGCCGGTTCCGGGTATGGGGGCAACGGATGCAGGGCGTAGACCACGAACGGGGTGGCGCCGGGGACGACGACGGTCGCCCGGAGGTTGTTGTGCTGCAGGCCGGGGAGGAGTTCGGTGTCGCGGAGGGGGTAGCGGGCGTAGATGCCCTCTCCCCCGCCGCCTTCCCGCGGCCGCAAATAGGAGAACGGCAGAGCGCGCTCCAGACCCGCCGCGGCCAGCCCGTCGACGGCCTCTGGGGTGAGCTCGGCGACGGTGAGCACGTCGACCCGGTCGCTGCGGACCCGGCTGACCAAGGCCTGGGGGTCGGCTTCGCCCAGCCGGATATTCGCCTGCAGCAGTTTGATTTTCGGCACATCGGCGGCTGCGGCGGGTGCACCGCCGAGAAAGAGCGGCAGCTGCGCGGACACCCCGACAACCACCACGATCAGCGCCGCCAGCGCCGCCGGCCAGAACCGGGCCGCCGCCGACACCGCAGCCGCGAACACTGCGAGCACGACGAACAGTGGGCTGAACGACGCCAACAGGGTCACCACCGTGCTGACCGGGCCGAGGAAGTGCACACCAACCCCGATGCCTGCACAGATCGTCGCAACCAGGCCGACGATACGCAGGATCATACGGAGCGGCGCGCGCTCCGGTTTGTGTGTCTCAGCCGCAGACCGCGACGATCCGTCGATCACAACGGAGGAACATCGGCTTGTCCGGTTCGGGTCACGCCGACAACGGTAATGGACCCGAGTCGGCGATGCTGATGACCCGGCGGGCCGCCCGCAGCGCCGCCCGGGCCCGCACTCCCGCCGGTGCCCGCCACTGGATCGGCGCCTCGATGCTGACCGGCACCGGCGGCAACGCCCGCAACATGGCGACGATGTCGATACCTCCCTCACCCGGGAACAACCGCGCGTTGCGGCCCTGGAACCGAAGTTCGTCGATCGACGTCGGCCGCGGGAGGAGTCCGTCGCAAATCTGTACGTACCTGATCCATTCCGTCGACAGCGCCGCAAGATCTGCAGTGGTGGCCAATGCACGGTCGTAGTGGATGGCGTCGACGAGGATGCCGACCTCGCGTCCGGTGCACCGCCGCACGATCGACGCGGCGTCGGCGAGGTCGCCGACATCGGTCCACGGCATGGGTTCGAGATTCGGGATCAAGCCGAATTCTGCTGCGAAAGAACTCAGTTCGGCGAGATTGTCGGCCAATCTGGAGTGATCGGGATCGTTCCCGGTCACCAGCACCTGCGTCGCACCGAGATACGCCCCGGTCTCCAGGAAGGAGCCGAAGTCGTCTCGCACCACGGTGTCGGGCCGAAGCCGCAGGACTTCGATGTCGAGCACGAACAGGCCGCTCTCGTCGAGGCGCCGCCGGGTTTCGCGGATCATCGGCGTCCTGCCGATGGTCGGGCGTAGCGGCTCCTCTTCGGTGGCGCGGATGAGCCGCAGCCCGACACCGTCGTAGCCGGCTTCCGCGGCACAGGCGACCAGCTCCGGTGGACTGAGCTCCAGAACCGTCAGCGGGGCAAGGGAAATCGGCCGCCTGGGGACCCGACCGCTGGCCGGCTCGGGATGGCGTCGCAGTAGCCTCAACGCAGGTCCTTTCGGCGATCGAGCGAGATGGTGGCAGTGGCCTCCATTGTCCGGGAATCACCGCCGGCGTGGGGGGCTACCTCCGCCGACGTCATCCGCATACGCGGTGGTGCGTACGGTGTGTGCCATGCCCCTGGATGACATCCTGCAGAAGGTGCTCGAGGTTGTTCCGTTCCAGCTGACCACCGATGGCGGTCCGCAGGAGGCGCGCCGACGCTTCGGTGACCTCCCCCGCCAGTCGGTACACCCCGACGTGACGGTGGCCGACCGCAGCGTCGACGGTCCGGACGGGCCGATTCCCGTGCGGGTGTACCACCCGCCGACGCAGGAATCCGTACTGCCGGTGGTGGTCTTCATCCACGGCGGCGGCTGGTCGGTCGGCGATCTGGACACCTACGACGGAATCGCCCGGATGCACGCGGTCGGCGCCGAAGCCGTGGTCGTCTCGATCGACTACCGACTGGCACCGGAGCACCCGTTCCCCGCCGCGGTCGACGATGTGTGGGCCGCCACCCGATGGGTGGCCCGTCACGCCGACCAGATCGGCGGCGACCCGGACCGCCTGGCCGTGGCGGGTGACTCCGCCGGCGGGAACCTGGCCGCAGTGGTGGCTCAGTTGGCACGCGACGCCGAAATCGCCATGAGGTTTCAGCTGCTCTGGTACCCGTCGACGACGTTCGACACGACTCTGCCCTCCTTTACCGAGAACGCCGACGCACCGATCCTGACCCTCGCCGCGTGCAAGGGCTTCAGCCGCTGGTATGTGGGTGACACCGACATGTCGGCGCCACCCGCCACCATGGTGCCCGCGCGGGGCGATCTGTCGGATCTGCCCGCGGCCTACATCGCGGTCGCCGGTCACGATCCGCTGCGCGACGACGGCATCCGCTACGCCGAACTCCTTGCCGCTGCCGCGGTGCCGGTCGAACTGCACCACGCCGAGACACTCGTGCACGGGTACGTCGCCTACGCCGGCGTGGTGCCCGCAGCGACCGAGGCCACCGAACGCGGGCTGAGTGCGTTGCGCGCCGCGCTGACGTGACCTGGCGCTTCCCGATCGACGACTACGAGTTCGTGTCCTGACCGTTCGGGCTGTCCGCCGCCGGTGGATGGTCGTCGGTCTCGGAGTTGCGATCCTCACCGAGCGCCGGCTCCAGCGCGACGCTCTGTGAGCGCAGCGCGCCGGAGCGCTTCGGCGAATCGGACTCGGTGTACTCCAGATGCACCACCGCGCCCACTGCCCGGCGCAGGCCCGGGGGTCCCTCCACGCGCAGGAACTCGCCGATCCGTCCGGCGCGGTAGCGCAGCGGCGAACCGAGGAACTCTCCGAGTACCACTCCACTGCCGAGGGCCAGTGCCACCGCGGCCGCGGCGACCAACTGCCTCAGGCCGTCACCGACGTCCTCGTCGGAGGCCAGGTAGAAGACCGCCCGGAAAACCGCCAGACCGGGCAGCATCGGCATGATGCCGGCGGTCGCGGTCACCAGCGCGGGCGCTTGCCGCCGGATCGAGATCAACGTCGCCAGGATCCCGACCCCCACCGCGGCGATCCCGCTGGCGACCACCTGCCCGAAACCTGCCTGGCTCAGAGCGAGAAGCACCGACTCGGCCACACCCGCGGCGATCCCGGCGATGACGACCGATCGCAGCGGCGCGTAGCTCGCCACGGTCAGAGACGCTCCCGCCAGCGCGGCGCCGATCACGGCGAGCGCAATGGGAAGCGGCTGATTCGGCGTGATGAAGGTCTCGGTGGCGTCGACGTGCAGCTCGATAGTGACGCCGAGAAGCTCCGCGACCTGCAGGCCGGCGAGGATGCCGACGACGATTCCGGCGGTCAGGAACACCGCCTCGCCCAGCCGGGTGACGGCGGTCAGCATGTATCCGGTCACGGCGTCCTGCATGGCGCCGACCAGTGTCATACCCGCCAGCAGCATCACGATCCCCGTGGCCACCAGCGCGGTCGGCCCCTGCCCGGCGAAATAGTAGGCCGCGACCGCCACCAGGGTCGCGATCATCGCGCCGACCACGTGCTGGAAGAAGAACGGCGTCCGGATCCGGTTCAGTATCCGCCCCGCCCGGTCGATCATCGCGGCGGTGACGGCGGCCAGCACACAGGTGAGCCAGTTGCCGCCGAACAGCATCGCGATGCCCAGCGCGAACCCCGCCCACCCGGCGGTGGCCACCCAGCGGGGATACGGGTGTGGCCGCTCGGTCACCTCGTCCATGGCTTCGTGAGCCTCGTCCACGGTGACGCCACCGGAGGTGATCCGCCCCACCAGCCGGTCGAGTTCGGCCACCCGGGTGTAGTCGGTCGACCGGGCCTCCACGGACCGCACGATGGTGACCGGTGGGCTGTCCGCCGTCGGCGGGGCCGATACGAAGACGGTGGTGACGAAGACGTCGACGACAACATCGGTGAGGCGATAGGCCCGCGCCACGTCCTGTGCGGTGGCGACGACGTCTGCGGTGCCCGAACCCGATGACAGCATCACCTCGGCGAGCCGGATCGTCAGGTCGAGAACCTTGCGGGTGTGCAGGTCACCCAGAGCATTCTGGGAGCGGCTGCGCTGACCGGCGAGCGGCGCGGGATCGCGCCGCCCCCGGAGAGCATTCTGCAGCCCGCGGCTCAAGCGGGCAGTGCCCTGTGTTCGATCTCGCGCCATTGCCCAGCAGGGTACCGACGCCCCGGAGGGCGCTCCCTGAAAGCTCCGCCTAGACGGCGCTCTTGAGGTCGTCGACCTTGTTCAACTGCTCCCACGGCAGCTCGATGTCGGTGCGCCCGAAGTGCCCGTAGGCCGCCGTCGGAGCGTAGATCGGGCGCAGCAGGTCGAGGTCGCGGACGATCGCGCCGGGCCGCAGGTCAAAAACCTCACCGATGGCCTTCTCGATCTTGAGCGGGTCCACGGTCTCCGAGCCGAACGTCTCGACGAACAGGCCGACCGGGGCCGCCTTGCCGATCGCGTAGGCGATCTGCACCTCGACGCGCTCGGCGAGGCCGGCCGCAACGACGTTCTTGGCCACCCAGCGCATCGCGTACGCCGCCGAGCGGTCGACCTTGGACGGATCCTTGCCGGAGAAGGCGCCGCCTCCGTGGCGGGCCCATCCGCCGTAGGTGTCGACGATGATCTTGCGGCCGGTCAGGCCCGCATCACCCATCGGGCCGCCGAGGACGAACTTGCCGGTCGGGTTGACGAGCAGCCGCGGCGAGGAGGTGTCCAGCGTCGGGTGGCCCAGTTCGGCGAGGACCGTGTCGATGACGTGCTGCTTGATGTCCGGCGCCAGTTGAGCGTCGAGGTCGATGCCCTCGGCGTGCTGGGTGGAGAGCACCACGGTGTCGAGCCGCACCGGCGTGGTGCCGTCGTACTGCACGGTGACCTGCGTCTTGCCGTCCGGTCGCAGATAGCCCAGCGTGCCGTTCTTGCGGACCTCGCTCAGCTTGCGCGACAGCCGGTGCGCCAATGCGATCGGCAGCGGCATCAGTTCCGGGGTGTCGGCGATCGCGTAGCCGAACATCAGGCCCTGGTCACCGGCGCCCTGGGAGTCCAGCGGGTCGGCGGCACCTTCCACGCGGGTCTCGTGCGCGGTGTCGACGCCCTGGGCGATATCGGGCGACTGCGCGCCGATGCCGATGTTCACCCCGCAGGTGAGACCGTCGAAACCCTTGTCGGAATGGTCGTAGCCGATCTCGAGGATGCGCTCCCGGACGGTCTTGGTGATGTCGGCGAACGCGCTCTTGGCAGTCGTCGTCACCTCACCGACGACGTGCACCTGACCCGTCGTCACCAGCGTCTCCACCGCGACACGCGATTTGGGATCATCGGCGAGCAAGGCGTCGAGCACCGAGTCGCTGATGGCGTCGCAGATCTTGTCAGGGTGCCCCTCGGTCACCGACTCACTGGTAAACAGCCGAGCTTCACTCACGGTCGATCCCTTCCACTCAAGCCGGACTTGAGATGATCAGTCGGTCAACTTAATACATCGCGCGATGGTCCCGCCCCGTGCAGCTCCACCGCGTGCGCCCTTTGCACCCAAGCGGGTGCCTCTGCGGCGCGCAACCCTTACCCGCAGGTTGCCGACAGGCGCGGCCTACCCGTCACTGGTGCGCAGGAAAGCCGCGATCGCGTCCACAATACGGCTGGCGATCAGTGTCTTCGAACCGTGCTCCATCGCCGCCTCGGTTCCGTCGGCCGACAGCAGCCAGCCATCGTTGTGATCGACCTCGAACGCGCGGTTGTCGCCGACTGCGTTGACGACGAGTAGATCGCAACCTTTGCGCTTGAGCTTGGCGCGGGCGTGGAACAACACGTCGCCGTTCGCGTCGCCTGTCTCCGCCGCAAAGCCCACGATGGCTTTCATGTTCGGCAGCTGCCCGTCGGTGCGCGCGCGGACCGCTCCGGCGAGGACGTCGTCGTTGCGGACCAGTTCGATGGTGGGGTCGCCTGCAGCGTCGGGACCCTTCTTGATCTTGTTGGTCGCCAGGTGCGCCGGGCGGAAGTCGGCGACAGCGGCCGCCATGACCAGGACGTTCACGTCGGGGGCGTGTTTGGAGACGGCATCACGCAACTGGGCGGCCGAACCCACATGGACGACGTCGACGCCGGCGGGATCGATCAGACCGGCGGTGTTGCCGGCGATCAGTGTCACCTCGGCGCCGCGCTGGGCCATCACCCGCGCCATGGCAAAACCCTGCTTGCCCGAGCTTCGATTACCGATGAACCGCACGGGATCGATCGGTTCGCGGGTGCCGCCGGCGGTGACCAGAACCTTGACCCCCGCCAGGTCGTAGGGCAACGCGTCGCCGCGGTCGAGGAGCAGATGAGCCAGCGTGCTGATCTCTTCGGCTTCAGGCAGTCGGCCTGCGCCGGTGTCGGCGCCCGTCAACCGGCCCGACGCCGGCTCCATCACGATCGAGCCGCGACGGCGCAGCGTGGCGACATTGTCGACGGTCGCCGGATGAAGCCACATCTCGGTGTGCATGGCCGGGGCGAACAGCACCGGACACCGTGCCGTCAGCAGGGTTGCGGTGAGCAGATCATCGGCGCGCCCGGCGACGGCGCGGGCCAGCAGGTCCGCGGTGGCCGGCGCGACGACGACGAGGTCGGCGGACTGGCCTATCCGCACGTGCGGGACCTCGTGGACGTCTTCGAAAACGCCGGCGCGCACCGGGTTTCCGGACAGAGCCTCGAAGGTGGCTGCACCGATGAACCGCAACGCGGACTCGGTGGGAACAACACGAACAGAGTGCCCGGCCTCGGTGAGCTGCCGAACGACGGTGGCTGCCTTGTACGCGGCAATACCGCCGGCGACGCCGACGATGATCCGCTTGCGTTCGGTCATAAGTCCTCGCCCGAGAATCTCATCGCCAGGCGGAGCCGGTCGCTACTCGCCGCCCTCGGTGTGCTCGAGCAGGTCGCCGTGGATCTCGCGCATCGCGATCGACAGCGGCTTCTCCTGCAGTCCGGGCTCGACCAGCGGGCCGACGTACTCCAGGATCCCGTCACCGAGCTGGTTGTAGTAGTCGTTGATCTGGCGCGCGCGCTTGGCGGCGTAGATCACCAGCGCGTACTTGCTCGACGCACGATCCAACAGCTCGTCGATGGGCGGATTGGTGATGCCCAGCGGCGTGTCGTAGGCGCTGGCGGCAGACGGATCGATGTCCACGGGTGCCAGCCGCGTGTCGGCGTGCGGGGTGCTCACGTAAAAGATCTCCTGGCGGTTATTGATGCATATCTGATGAGTGCGGAACGGCGATCAATGCTGATCACGCGGCACCGGCGGGTGGGCCACCAGCAAGGATACCAATTCTGCGCACGCATACTCCAATTGACTGTTGACGACAACCTCGTCGAAGTCGCCCTGAGCGGCCAGCTCGGCTCTGGCGGTCTGCAATCTGCGGGCCATCACGTCGGCGGACTCGGTGCCGCGGCCGGCCAGTCGGCTCTCCAACGCCTCCCAGCTGGGTGGCGCCAGGAACACCGTCATGGCCTCCGGCATCGCCAGCTTGACGGCGCGCGCGCCGGCCAGATCCACCTCGATCAGTACCGGCCGACCGGCTGCCGCAGCCGCTCGCACCGGCGCGGCGGGAGTCCCTGAGCGATGCAGGCCGCCGTGGATCTCCGCCCATTCGAGCAGCTCACCGCCGTCCACGAGCTGCTGGAAACGATCCTCGGTCACGAAGGTGTAGTCGACGCCGTCGACCTCGCCGGGGCGGGGGGCGCGTGTCGTCACCGACACGCTGAAGTAGAGGTCGGGAAGCCGTTCGCGCAGACAGCGCACGACAGTGGACTTCCCGACGGCGGAGGGGCCGGACAGTACGACGACACGTGTCATAACCGTCCGACCCCTCGGCCGGCGTTCACGGGTTACCTAGTCGCTGGTGAAGTCGAACTTCTCCAGCAGAGCCTTGCGCTGACGATCACCCAGGCCGCGCAGACGGCGCGTCGGGGCGATCTCGAGCTCTGTCATGATCTCCTGCGCTTTGACCTTGCCGACCTTGGGCAGGGCTTCCAGCAGTGCGGAGACCTTCATCTTGCCCAAGACCTCATCGGTCTCGGCATCCTTGAGAACCTGCTTGAGGTTGGTGCCGCCGCGCTTGAGCCGGTCCTTGAGTTCAGCACGTGCTCGACGAGCGGCAGCAGCCTTCTCCAACGCTGCCGCGCGCTGTTCGTCGGTCAACTGGGGAAGGGCCACGGGTTTCCTCCGTCTCTCACCATCATCTGTTTTGTCTCGGCTGGTCCGAGAACCAGCCAGCGTGCACGACCGTACCCACGCAGGCTGACGAAAGCTAACCCCACCCCCCGGTTACCGGGTCAAAAGCCCAGCGTGTAGCGCGCGCCGAGAGGTTCAGTGGCGGATGCGCCACCAGCGATCGCGCCACCCGGACAACCGGTGGTACGACTAAATCGCCTGCGTATCGCAGGTATTGCCGAGGTTTCAGCGACGTCGACGCCTCGTAGGGGTCATCCGGAGGCGGCGCATCCCGTTCCGGAGGCCCGCATCGGGAGAAATTTTCGCTGGTCACCGCGCTTCGGGCGTGTCGCGACTGCCACGGCGACACCCACCCGCCGCCGCTCGGCGATCCTCACCGCGTGTCGGTGTTCAGGTGAATCACGGCGTCGCGCATCCGCTCAGCAGCGCCGCGCAGGGCCGCGACGTCGGGTCCGGCACCCAGGACCTCCCGAGACACCGCGGGCAGCAGCTGTCCCGGAAGCGCCCCACCGAGCCCTCTCAGCGCGTCGGGGCGGCCCCCCTGGGCGCCGACTCCGGGGACCAGTACCGGCCCGTTCAGGGCGCTCACGTCGGGCGGGTCGGTGAGCGTGGCACCGACGACAACGCCGACCAGCCCCGGCCGTTCCGTGTTGACCGCAGCCGCGGCGTCGACCATGGACTGGGCGACGGTGAGTCCTCCCGATTGGGCGCGCTGCACGGAGGCTCCTTCCGGGTTCGACGTCGCGGCCAACACGAACACCCCACGGCCGTGCTGGTGCGCCTTGTCCAGCAGCGGCTGCAGCGACCCGAAGCCCAGATAGGGCGAGGCGGTCACCGCGTCGGCAGCCAACGGCGAGTCACCCGCCCAGGCCTGGGCGTAGGCGGCCATCGTCGAACCGATGTCGCCACGCTTGGCATCGGCGAGCACCAGCACACCGGAGTCCCGCAGCGCGGCGATGGTGTGCTCGAGCACGGCGAATCCCGCCGACCCGTACGCCTCGAAAAACGCCACCTGGGGTTTGACGACGGCAAAGCCCTCGTACGCGGCCACACAGATATCACTGAAGCGCGCCAGCCCCTGCGGGTCGGTGGTCAGCCCCCACGCGGTCAGCAGTTCGGGATGGGGATCGATACCCAGGCACAACGGACCCCGTTGCGCCATCGCGGAGGACAGGCGGTGACCGAACCCGCCCACGGTCAGGAGCCCAACGTGCTGTGAAGTTCCTGCAGCGACATCACGCCGATGTCGCCGCGGATGCCGGCCTCGATCCCCTGGACCGCCGCGGAGGCGCCCTGCACGGTGGTCACGCACGGGATGTTCATCGAGACCGCCGCCGAGCGGATCTCGTACCCGTCGATGCGGGGTCCGGAGTTGCCGTACGGCGTGTTGATCACCATGTCGATCTCCCCCGCCCGGATCGCGTCGACGGCCGACAGCGCGGGCCGGTCCGGACTTGGAGACTCGAAATGCTTCCGCACTTCGTCACACGGAATCCCGTTGCGCCGCAGCATCTCCGCGGTTCCTGCGGTGGCCAGCACCCGGAAGCCGAGATCGGCGAGGCGTTTGACGGGGAACACCAGCGAGCGTTTGTCCCGGTTGGCCACCGAGACGAACACCGTGCCCCGCACCGGCAGCGAACCGTAGGCGGCGGTCTGACTCTTGGCGAACGCGCTACCGAAGTCGCGGTCGATGCCCATCACCTCGCCGGTCGACTTCATCTCCGGGCCCAGCAGCGAATCGATCTGGCTGCCATCGGCCTTACGGAACCGGTGGAACGGCAGCACAGCCTCCTTGACGGCGACCGGGGCGTTGCGCGGAGTGTTGCCGCCGTCGCCGGTGCGCGCCAGCACCCCCTCCTCACGCAGTTGGGCGATGGTGGCGCCCAGCATGATCCGCGCGCAGGCTTTGGCCAGCGGCACTGCGGTGGCCTTGGAGACGAACGGCACGGTGCGACTCGCCCGCGGGTTGGCCTCCAGGACGTAGAGCACGTCGTCCTTGAGGGCGTACTGCACATTGAGCAGTCCGACCACTCCGACACCGAAGGCGATGGCCTCGGTGGCACGTCGGACGGCCTCGATGTCACTGCGGCCCAACGTCACCGGCGGCAGCGCGCACGCCGAGTCGCCGGAGTGGATGCCCGCCTCCTCGATGTGTTCCATCACGCCGCCGATGTAGACCTCGGTGCCGTCGCAGAGGGCATCGACGTCGATCTCGATCGCGTCCTCCAGGAACCGGTCGACCAGCACCGGGTGCTCGGGAGACAGTTCGGTGGCGCGGGTGATGTAGCCCTCGAGGGTCTCGTCGTCGTAGACGATCTCCATACCGCGCCCGCCGAGCACGTAGGACGGTCGCACCAGCACCGGGTAGCCGATGTCGGCGGCGATCTTGCGGGCCTGGTCGAAGCTGGTCGCCATGCCGAACTTCGGTGCGGGCAGACCGGCGTTGGTGAGCACCTCGCCGAAGCGACCGCGGTCCTCGGCCAGGTCGATCGCCTCGGGTTTGGTGCCGACGATCGGCACCCCGGCTTTCTCCAGACGTTCGGCCAGACCCAGCGGGGTCTGACCTCCGAGTTGCACGATCACGCCGACCACGCCGGGTCCGCCGCGTCCGGACTCCTGTTCGGCGTAGTAGATCTCCAGGACGTCTTCGAAGGTCAGCGGTTCGAAGTAGAGCCGGTCAGCGGTGTCGTAATCGGTGGACACGGTTTCGGGATTGCAGTTGACCATCACCGTCTCGAACCCGGCCTGGCTCAACGTCGTCGCGGCGTGCACGCAGCTGTAGTCGAACTCGATGCCCTGCCCGATGCGGTTGGGTCCCGACCCGAGGATCAGGACCTTCGGCCGCTCAGCCTGCGGCGCGACCTCGGTTTCCGCGGCGGGATCCAGCTCATAGCTGCTGTAGTGATACGGGGTCTTGGCCTCGAACTCCGCGGCACACGTATCGACGGTCTTGAACACCGGGTGGATTCCCAGCCGCTGCCGTAGCGACCGCACACCCATCTCGCCGGCCAATTCCGGTCGCAGCGCGGCGATCTGGCGGTCGGACAGACCGTGGTGCTTGCTGCGGCGCAGCAGTCCGGCTTCGAGCACCGGTGCGTCGATCACCTCGGTGCGCAGCTCGACCAGACCCGCGATCTGCTCGACGAACCAGGGGTCGACCCCGGAGGCTTGTGCCACCGTCTCGACGGTGCCACCCAGCCGTAACGCGTACTCGATGTCGTAGAGCCGACCGTCGGTGGGGGTGCGCAGCCGCTCCAGGACCTCGTCCAGGGTCCCCTCGACCTCTGCACCTGTCCAGAATCCGGCCCGCTTGGTCTCGAGGGACCGCATCACCTTGCCGAGGGCCTCGATGAAGTTGCGACCCAACGACATCGCCTCCCCCACCGATTTCATCGTGGTGGTCAGCGTCGTGTCGGCGCCGGGGAACTTCTCGAACGCGAACCGCGGCGCCTTGACCACCACGTAGTCCAGCGTCGGTTCGAAACAGGCGGGGGTTTCCTTGGTGATGTCGTTGACGATCTCGTCGAGCGTGTAGCCGATGGCGAGCTTGGCGGCGATCTTGGCGATCGGGAACCCGGTGGCCTTGGACGCCAGTGCGCTGGAACGTGATACCCGCGGGTTCATCTCGATGACGATCAGTCGCCCGTCGGCCGGGTTGACCGCGAACTGGATGTTGCAGCCGCCGGTGTCGACCCCGACCTCTCGCAGAATGTCGATGCCCAGCGTGCGCATGGTCTGGTACTCGCGATCGGTCAGCGTCATCGCCGGCGCCACCGTCACCGAGTCGCCCGTGTGCACGCCCATCGGGTCGAAGTTCTCGATCGAACACACCACCACGACGTTGTCGCGGCCGTCGCGCATCAACTCGAGTTCGAATTCCTTCCACCCGAAGATGGACTCCTCGATGAGGATGTTCGCAGACGGCGAGGCGGTCAGCCCGTCGCCGGCCATCCGCTCGACGTCCTCGGCAGAGTAGGCCATCCCCGACCCGAGGCCGCCCATCGTGAAGCTCGGCCGCACCACCACCGGCAAGCCGAGGTCGGCCACCGTCTCACGCACCTCGTCCATCGTGAAACAGACTCGGCTACGGGCTGATTCGCCGCCTACCTTGCTGACGATGTCCTTGAACTTCTGTCGGTCCTCGCCCCGCTGGATGGCCTCGAAGTCGGCACCGATCAGCTCGACGTCGTATCTGTCGAGGGCGCCGTTCTCGTAGAGCTGGACCGCGGTGTTGAGTGCGGTCTGCCCGCCGAGGGTGGCCAGCAGCGCGTCGATCTTGTTGCCGCGTTCGGCCTGTTGGGCGATGACCCGCTCGACGAACTCCGCGGTGATGGGCTCCACATAGGTGTGATCGGCGAACTCGGGGTCGGTCATGATCGTCGCCGGATTGGAGTTGACGAGGCTGACCTGCAGGCCCTCGGCGCGCAGCACCCGGCAGGCCTGCGTGCCGGAATAGTCGAACTCGCAGGCCTGACCGATGATGATCGGGCCGGAGCCGATCACCAGCACGTGGTTGATGTCTGTGCGACGCGGCATCTACTTCTCCCCTGCCATCAGATCCACGAATTGATCGAACAGGTACTCGGCGTCGCGTGGACCCGCGGCCGCCTCAGGGTGGTACTGCACGGAGAACGCCCGCCCGCTGACCAGTTTGATTCCCTCCACCACACCGTCGTTGGCGCAGGTGTGGCTGACCACGGCCCGCCCGAAAGGCGTGTCGAACTCCTCGCCGGCCTCGCCCTCGAGCGCAAAACCGTGGTTCTGCGCGGTGATCGCCACGCGGTTGGTGGTGTGGTCCATCACCGGGATGTTGATGCCACGGTGTCCGAACGTCATCTTGTAGGTCGAACGGCCCAATGCCCGGCCCAGGATCTGGTTGCCGAAACAGATGCCGAACAACGGGATTCCGGCGTCGAGCACCGCCTGGGTCACGGCGACCACATGATCGGCCGTTGCCGGATCACCCGGCCCGTTGGACAGGAACACGCCGTCCGGACGCAGGTCGGCGATCTCGCTGAACCCGACTGAGGACGGAAGCACGTGAGTGCGGATCCCGCGCCGGGTGAAGTTGCGTGGTGTGTTCGTCTTGATGCCCAGGTCGAGTGCCGCGACGGTGAACCGTTGCGGCCCCTCGGGTTCGACGACGTAACTACCGTCGGTGCTGACCTCGCCCGCCAGGTCCGCGCCGAGCATCGCGGCCTGACCGCGCACCCGGGACAGCATCTCGTCGGCGTCGGCGAGCGCGGTGCCGCTGAACACCCCGGCCTTCATCGAGCCGCGACTGCGCAGGTGGCGCACCACCGCGCGGGTGTCGATACCGGCGATGCCGACGACGCCCTGACGCACCAGTTCATCTTCGAGAGTCCCGGTGGCGCGCCAGTTCGAGGCCCGTGGCGACGGATCGCGTACCGCGTAACCGGCCACCCAGATCCTGTCGGCACGGCTCTCGCTGTCCTCGAGGTTCCAGCCGGTGTTGCCGATCTGCGGCGCGGTGGCCACCACGATCTGGCGGTGGTAGCTGGGATCGGTGAGGGTCTCCTGGTAGCCCGACATGCCGGTGGAGAACACGGCCTCACCGAGCGTCTGACCGACCGCACCGAACTGAGTGCCGGTGAAGATCCGACCGTCCTCGAGCACGAGGAACGCTGTGCGTGCGGTCATGCAACCTCCTCCGGCAGCCATTTCGAATAGTCGCGTCGGTCGTCGGCGCGGAAACCGGTGTCGATCTCCGCGCCGGACTGCAGCCGCCAGCGGATCGCCAGAATGCCCTCATGCGTCAGAGCCTTGCCGGCGAGGTTCTTCTCGGCGCGGATGTCGACGATCGCCTCCTCGGGTATCCAGATCGGCCCGGCACCCTTGCGCTGCAACATGATTCCCTCCGGATAGCGACTGAGGACAGCCTTGGCGCGGAAGCCGAGGTCGCCGGCGGCGACGCGGTCGTTCCAGTGCGGCACCAGCGTGCTGCCGACATAGAGACCTTTGGTGGCCGAGACGGTCACCTGACCGACGGTGTCGGGCAGCGACGGGAGCGTACCCACGATGAGCGCCTGCCGTTCCACGCGGCGGCGCCACCCGCGGATCATCGCCTGGATCAGCACCGCGATCAGCAGGACCAGCACCCCGGCCATCACCAGAGAGGCGACCAGTGTCGGAGTGTTCACCCGCGCACCTGGCCGTCACGGGCGGTGACCCTGCCGCGCAGCATCGTCGCCGTCACCACCGCGGGCAACACCATCTCCTCATAGGGCGTGTTGTCCGACCTGCTGGCAAGCGCGGGACCGGTGACCGTCCACGAGGAGTCGGGGTCGATGACCGTCAGGTTGGCCGGCTCACCGACCTCCAACGGCCGCCCCTGATCAGGCAATCCGACGATACGCGCCGGGCTCTCGCTCATCACCCGGGCGACATCGCGCCACGTCAGCAGGCCGGGGCCGACCATCGTCTCGACCACCACCGACAGCGCCGTCTGCAACCCCAGCATGCCCGGCCGGGCGTTGGCGAACTCACACATCTTCTCGTGCTCGGCGTGCGGAGCGTGATCGGTTGCCACACAGTCGATCACACCGTCCGCGAGGGCCTGACGCAGGGCCACCGCATCGCTGGCCTCGCGCAACGGCGGATTCACCCGGTTGCGCCCGTCATAGCTGTAGAGACGGGTGTCGTCGAGCAGCAGGTGATGCGGCGTCACCTCCGCGGTGATCGAGATCCCCTGCTCTTTGGCCCATCTCACGAGTTCGACCGTTCCCGCGGTGGAGGCGTGACAGATGTGCACCCGGGCGCCGGCGTCGCGGGCCAGCAGTGCGTCGCGGACGACGATCGATTCCTCGGCGGCACGCGGCCAACCGGCCAGGCCGAGCTTGGCCGCGTTCGGACCCTCGTGCGCGATGGCGCCCACGGTCAGTCGTGGTTCCTCGGCATGCTGGGCGATCAGCACGCCCAGGCCGGTCGCGTACTCCAGGGCGCGGCGCATCACCAGTGGGTCGTCGACACACACACCGTCGTCGGAGAACATCCTGACCTGCCCGACACCGGCGGCCATCAGGCCCATCTCGGTCAGTTGTCTGCCGTTGAGGCCGACGGTCACCGCTCCGACCGGGTGCACGTCCACCAGGCCGACCTGCTGCCCGCGGTGCCACACGTGGTCGGTGACCACTGCGCTGTCGGCGACCGGGTCGGTGTTGGCCATCGCGAAGACCGCGGTGTATCCGCCGAGGGCGGCTGCAGCCGAACCGGTTTCGATGTCCTCCGCGTACTCGCGGCCGGGTTCACGAAGATGAGTGTGCAGGTCGACGAAGCCCGGCAGCAGGATCTGGCCGTCGGCGTCGACGACCTCCGCGCCGTCGGGTGTGTCCAGGTTCGTGCCGATGGCTTCGATGCGGCCGTTGTCGACCAACACGTCGACGCCGTCACCTTCGCCGTAGGGGCGGACGCCCCGTATCAGTACCGGCGGGCAGGAGCGCAGCGACCGGGGATTGGTTTCCGTCATGCGCTGATCGCTTCCGCCTCGGACCCGACGAGCAGGTGGAACAGCACCGCCATTCGGACGTGCACGCCATTGGAAACCTGTTGCAGTACTGCAGATTGTGGGGAATCAGCCACCGAATGCGCGATCTCCATACCCCGCAGCATCGGCCCCGGGTGCAACACCACAGCGTGCTCTGCCAGCTGCGCCTGGCGCTTCTCGGACAGGCCGTAGCGCACCGAGTACTCGCGAGAGGACGGGAAGAACCCGCCGTTCATCCGTTCGGCCTGCACGCGCAGCATCAGCACGGCATCGGCCAGCGGCAGTTCGGCGTCGATGTCGTTGGACACGGTCACCGGCCAGGAGTCCACGCCGACGGGGAGCAGGGTGGGCGGGGCGACCAGCACCACCTCCGCGCCGAGGGTGTGCAGCAGCGCCACGTTGGAGCGGGCCACCCGGCTGTGCAGCACGTCCCCGACGATCACCACCCGCTTGCCCTCGACGGCGCCCAGACGCTGCCTGATCGTCAACGCGTCGAGCAGAGCCTGGGTGGGGTGTTCGTGGGTGCCGTCGCCGGCGTTGATGACCGACGGCCCGCCATCCTCGTCCAGCGTCCACGCGGCGAGCTGCTGCGCGGCACCCGATGCCGGGTGGCGGATGATCAGCGCGTCGGCACCTGCGGCCCGCAGGGTCAGCGCGGTGTCCCGCAGCGATTCCCCCTTGGCCACAGAGGATCCCGAGGCACTGACATTGATCACGTCAGCACTCATCCACTTGCCGGCCACTTCGAACGACACCCGGGTGCGGGTGGAGTTCTCGTAGAACATCGTGATGATCGTGCGGCCCCGCAGGGTGGGAAGCTTCTTGACCTCCCGGCCCAACAGGGCTTGGCGGAACCTGTCGGCGTTGTCGAGGATCGCCGTGGCGTCATCGCGACCCAGGTCGGCCGCGGCAAGTAGGTGCTTCACCTGGGAGGCCCTCCGTAGGGTGCGATCCGGACGCCGTCGTGGCCGTCGTTCTCGGCGAGGCGGACCTTGACGTTCTCGGCCCGCGAGGTCGGCACGTTCTTGCCCACGTAGTCGGCGCGGATCGGTAGCTCCCGGTGCCCGCGGTCCACGAGCACCGCCAACTGCACGGCTCGCGGGCGGCCGACGTCGCGCAGCGCGTCGAGGGCCGATCGGACCGAGCGCCCGGAGTACAGCACGTCGTCGACGAGCACCACCAGCGCTCCGTCGATCCCGCCGTCGGGTATCGAGGTGGCCTCGAGCGCGCGCGGCGGCTTGCTCATCAGATCGTCACGGTAGAGCGTGATGTCCAGGGCTCCGTGGCCGACGTCGACACCGCTGAACTCGGCGATGTGGCTGGCCAGGCGGGAGGCCAGGGTGACGCCGCGGGTCGGAATGCCCAGCAGTACGACGCGGGGGGCGTCAGCGCCGTCCAACGCGGTCTTCTCGATGATCTGGTGCGCGATGCGAGCGATGGTGCGGCCGACGTCCGCAGCGGACATCAACTCACGATCTGCGGCTTCGGCTTCAGAGCCGGCATGGTCGGGCGAGCCCACGAGTGAGCTGGACCTCCTTCTCCGCCTCACTGGACGGATCGTTAAAGGATGTCAAAAACTTCGGGCAGCCTAGCACCCGGACGGCAGGTGGGCGACGAGGCCGCGGGCGGCTGACCTAATCTGGCGCAATGAACCTCGACCGCAACAAGGCCTCGATAGTGGAAGCCATCGACGCGGGCCTGCTGGCGGGAGCGGTCACGCTGGTCTGGCATGCCGGTGAGGTGGTCCAGGTCAACGAGCTCGGTCAACGCGATGTCGACGCGCAGCTACCGATGCAGCGCGACACCATCTTCCGGATCGCCTCGATGACCAAACCCGTCACGGTGGCGGCCGCGATGTCGCTGATCGAGGAGGGGAAGCTCACACTGAGCGACCGGGTGGCCACGTGGCTGCCCGAGCTCGCGGACATGCGGGTGCTGATCGATCCCCGGGGTCCGCTCGATCGCACGGTGCCCGCGCAGCGGTACATCACCGTCGAAGATCTGATGACGCACCGCAGTGGTCTGGCGTACATGTTCTCGGTGGTCGGGCCGCTGTCGGACGCCTACCGGAAGCTGCCCACACGGCAGGACCAGGATCGGTGGCTCGCCGAGCTCTCGGCGCTGCCCCTGGTTCATCAACCAGGTGAGCGCCTGACCTACAGCCACGCCACCGACGTCCTGGGCATCGTGTTGTCGCGTATCGAAGGCAAACCGCTGAGCGAGGTGCTCGGCGATCGGGTCCTGCGCCCGCTGGGCATGTCGGACACCGGTTTCAGCGTCGGCCCGTCGGGCCGCCGTCGGGCGGCCACGATGTATCAGCTCGACGGCGACAACACGCTGCGCCACGACGTGATGGGACCCGCACCCATCGCCGATCCCCCGTTCTGCACCGGCGGTGCCGGACTCTGGTCGACGGCCGACGACTACCTGCGTTTCGCCCGGATGCTGCTCGGCGGCGGCACCCTCGACGGCGCCCGCGTGCTGTCCGAAAAATCTGTGGAGCTGATGCGCACCGACCGGCTGACCGACGAGCAGAAGCGCCAGGATTTCCTCGGCGCACCGTTCTGGATCGGTCGCGGCTTCGGACTGAACCTGTCCGTGGTGACCGACCCGACGAAGTCCCGCCAGCTCTTCGGCCCGGGCGGCCCGGGAACCTTCTCGTGGCCAGGCGCCTACGGCACGTGGTGGCAAGCCGACCCATCGGCCGACGTCATCCTGGTGTATCTCATCCAGAACCTCCCCAACCTGACCGTCGACGCCGCGGCTGCCGTCGCCGGCAACACCTCGCTGGCGAAACTGCAAAGCGCGCAACCGAAATTCGTCCGGCGCACCTATGAGGGCCTCGATCTGTAGTCCGGCAGACCGTGACTGCTAGATGACGTCGAGTTTGGCTGCCAGATCCAGCACAGCTTCTGCGCGGGCGCGAGTCGGCCCGGCGCTGCCGTCATAGTGCGCCGACGGTGCGTCGAGACGCGCCAGCGTGCGCCGCGCCTCGTCGATCTCCAGGGGCGACGGGCTCAGCAGATCGTTGATGGTCTGCGCGTGCGAGTCGTCCAGGCACAGCCGTCCGGTCATTCCTGCGGACTTCGCGACCACGGTATCGCCGGGCAACTCAGCGTTCCGATTGCGCAGCGTCGGCCCGTCGATGGGTGCGGGCAGTCCGGCGGCTCGGCTGGCGATCACCAACCGGGCACGCGGATACGCAAGCATCGCCGGCTCGCCGGACATCCCGGTATCGCGGCGAAAGTCCCCGATCCCGAAAGCAATTCGCGCACATGCGGGGGCACGGGCGATGTCGAGAGCCGACTCGATGCCGAGTGCGGATTCGATCAGCGCCACCACAGGGGTGCCGTCAGGCAGGCGAGCGGCGGTCGCGGCGACCTGGTCGGCCGATTCAGCCTTGGCGAGCATCACGCCCGCGAGTCCGGGTGCTCCGGCGAGCACGTCGAGGTCGTCACGCCACGCGGCGGTGGTCACGCTGCTGATCCGGACCCACGCCCGGCCTCCGGTGTACAGCCACTCGGCCACCGCTTGTCTGCCCGCGGGCTTCTGGACGTCCGGCAGTCCGTCCTCGACGTCGAGCACCACCACATCGGCATTGCCGGCGACGGCGGCATCGAAGGCATCTGCGCCAGCCGGGAGCCCCGGCTGCAACAGCCAGGTGCGGGCCAACGACCAGTGCGGCCTGCGGATGCGCTCCACTGCCGGGGAAACCGTCACGCGCCACCTCTCGCTCGAGCCTGAATTCCCCTCCATCGTCGGGACGGGTGTCCCGACGCGCAAGGTTGTGCACATATTGTTCAGCAGCTGTTGATCAGTGCCGCCGACGGCGCCGAGGGGTGCTCGCGCTACATCGAACGCGACAGCACCCTGCCGAATTGCAGCAGTCGCTGCATCTGTGCCAGGCCACCGTTGTCCACCGACTTCACGAAACGGAAGGACTCGCAATAGAGATCGGTGTCCGTCGCCGATCGCTGGCGCGCCCGGGTGACCAGTTGGGTGTAAATCCGCAACTTCACCTCTGAGAGGCGACGGGTGCCGTCGCTGAGCACCTCGTACTCGTTGGACAGGACCTGATCGGTGATGGTGGACAACAGGATCGACCGAACCGAGGCAAGAAGGATGCGGTGCGGCTCGCCCGGTTCGGCCGCACTGGACATGTCGTCGTCGGCGCGCCACATGATCAATCGGTGGCCGTCGGTGACGAGCACCTCCTGCCACAGAGCCTCACCCCAGGATCGTTCGGTGAACCCGCGCGACATCACAAACGACTTGACCAACGCCGGTTCGACGACTGAGCGCAACTGATCGAGCGCCAGGTCGGGGTCCCGCAGGTACACCCTCGCAGCCTCGTTGACGCTGGAGTACGGAGCCCAGTCCTGCGGCGCACCCATCTACGTGCCGTCACTGCCCTCGCGGGCACCCTGCACCGCGTCGGCCGCGGCTCTGATCTGCGGCGTCACCAGCATGATCTGGCCGAGCACGCCGTTAACGAAGCCAGGCGAGTCGTCTGTCGACAGTTGCTTGGCCAGTTCGACGGCCTCGTCGACGGCAACCGGTTCGGGGACGTCCTCGGCATGCAGCAGTTCCCACACGGCGACACGAAGGATGGCCCGGTCGACCGCGGGCAACCGGTCCAGTGTCCAACCCTGCAGGTGCGCCGAGATCAGATCGTCGACGTGCGCCGAGTGCTCGGTGACCCCGCTGGCCACCGTCACCGTGTAGGGATTGAGTTGAGCCATCTCGGATTCGTGATGCGCCAACGCATTTCGCGATGTAGCCACCTCGGCTGGGGTCATCCCGCGCGCTTCGGCCTCGAACAGCAGGTCGACGGCGCGCTTGCGGGCCTGGTGACGTCCCCGGTCGCCCTTACGGTCAGGCATTGACCCTTCCCAGGTAATTGCCGTCACGGGTATCCACTTTGAGCTTGTCGCCGGTGTTGACGAACAACGGGACCTGGATCTCGGCGCCGGTCTCCAGAGTTGCGGGCTTGGTGCCCGCGCTGGACCGGTCACCCTGCAGGCCCGGCTCCGTGGACGCGACCAGGACCTCGACCGTCACCGGCAACTCGAGGTACAGCGCCGCCCCGTCGTGGAACGCGATCTGCACCGGCATGCTCTCCAGCAGGAACCCCGCGGCCCGGCCGACCAACGACTCGGCCAACGAATGCTGCTCGAAGTCCTCGCTGTCCATGAACACGAAGTCCGAGCCGTCGCGGTACAGGTACGTGGCGTCCCGGCGGTCCACCGTCGCGGTCTCCACCTTCACCCCGGCGTTGTAGGTCTTGTCGACGACCTTCCCGGACAGCACGTTCTTCAGCTTCGTCCGCACGAAGGCCGGACCCTTACCAGGCTTGACGTGCTGGAACTCGACGATCTGCCAGAGCTGGCCGTCGATCTGCAGGACGAGCCCGTTCTTGAAGTCTGCGGTCGATGCCACGGTGGGTTGTTCTCCTAGCCTCTAGAGGATCGCCAGTTCCTTGGGGAACCGGGTCAGCAAGTCGGGGGTGTCATCCGCATCACTGCCGACGACCAACGTGTCCTCGATTCGGACGCCGCCACGGTCGGGCAGATAAACACCTGGCTCCACGGTCACCGCGGAGCCAGCAAGCAGTGTACCGGCGGCCGTGGCGTTGATTCCCGGCGCTTCGTGGATCTGCAGACCCACGCCGTGCCCGAGGCCGTGGCCGAAGTTGTCGGCAAAGCCCGCGTCGCCGATCACCGCGCGGGACGCCGCGTCGACGTCGCTCAGCAGGACGCCGGGCGCGAGCGCCTCCCGGCCGGCCCGCTGCGCGGCGGCGACCAGGTCGTAGACGTCCTGTTGCCACTGCGCGATCGGCGAGAGCACAAAGGTCCGTGTCATGTCGGAGTGATAACCGCACACCAGGGCACCGAAGTCGATCTTGACGAAGTCGCCTGCGGCCAGCACCGCGTCCGTGGGCCGGTGATGCGGGATCGCCGAGTTGGCACCGGTCGCGACGATGGTCTCGAACGACGGCCCGTCGGCGCCGTGGTCGAGCATCAACGCCTCCAGCTCACGCCTGACGTCCTTCTCGGTGCGACCCGGCCGCAACCCGCCGCGATCCACCAGGTCTTTCAGCGCGGCGTCGGCCGCCTCGCAGGCCAACCGCAACAGCGCGACCTCCCCGGCGTCTTTGACCTCGCGAAGACCCTCCACCGTGCCGCCGGCACGCACCAGCTCACAGCGCTCACCCGCCGCGCGTGTCAACGCGGCGAACGCGTCGACGGTCACCACATGGCTCTCGAAACCCACCCTGCGGATGCCGGCGTCAGCGGCCCGGCTCACCAGATGCGGCCCGCAGGCCCGTTCGATGACGATCTCGGCGCCGGTCGCTTGCACTGCAGCCTGGGTGCGGTAGCGCCCATCGGTGGCGAGCACCGGCGTTTCGTCATCGGCGAGAATCAGAAGTGCCGCATTCGAGCCGGTGAATCCGGACAGATAACGGACGTTGACCAGGTCCGATACCAGCAGAGCGTCGATTTCGGCCGTCGCCAGGCGTTGGCGCAATCTGTCGCGGCGCTGGGAAATAGTCACAGTCGGTGACGCTACTCGCTAAGGTGTGGCCTCATGAGTAAGTGGTTGCTGCGCGGACTGGTGTTCGCCGCCCTGATGGTGATCGTCCGATTGCTGCAGGGAGCGATGATCAACGCGTGGGAAACCAAGGCGGGAATGATCAGCGCGGTCCTGGTCATCGCCTACGGCGTGGTGGCCTTCCTGTGGGGTTTCGCCGACGGGCGCTCCGATGCGCGGTCCAACCCCGATCCGGACCGTCGCGGCGACCTGGCGATGACGTGGCTGCTGGCCGGTCTTTTCGCCGGTGTGGTCAGCGGTGCCGTGGCATGGTTCATCGGCGTGTTCTACGACAACCTGTACGTCGAGGGACTGATCAACGAGCTGACGACATTCGCGGCGTTCACCGCGCTGCTGGTGTTCCTCTGCGCCATCGTCGGCGTCGCGCTCGGCCGCTGGCTGGTCGACCGCAAGACTCCTCAGCAGGGACGGCGCCGCGAGGGCGACGACGACCGCGCCGACACCGACGTCTTCGCCGCGGTGCGCGACGACCGTGGCTACGACTACAGCCAGCAGGACGTGGGCACCGAGCCCGAACAGCAGACCTCAACGGTCGCGGTCGCCGACGACGAGACCAGGCCCGTCGAGAAGCGCGACTAGTCTCGCGCGACCTCGGCGTAGGCGGCGGCGAGCAGCGACGGGTCGGGGCCCTCCAGCCGGCCCGGCTTGGCCAGGCCGTCGAGCACCACGAACCGCAGGATGCCGGCCCGGGTCTTCTTGTCGCCGATCATCGATTCGAGTAACTGCGGGAGCGCGTCGGCGTCGTAGGTGACCGGCAGCCCCAGTGAGCTCAGAATCGTCCGGTGCCGTTGTGCGGTGTCGTCGTCGAGGCGTCCGGCCAGTCGCCCCAACTCGGCGGCGAACACCAGTCCGACCGACACCGCGGCTCCGTGCCGCCACTGGTAGCGCTCCCGACGTTCGATGGCGTGGGCCAGGGTGTGTCCGTAGTTGAGGATCTCGCGCAGCTGCGACTCTTTCTCGTCCGCGGCGACGACCTCCGCCTTGACGGCGACCGCACGTCGGATCAGCTCGGGCAGCACCGTCCCGGCCGGATCGAGCGCGAGTTCCGGATCGGCCTCGATCAAGTCGAGGATCACCGGATCGGCGATGAATCCGGCCTTCACGATCTCCGCCATTCCCGCCACGATCTCGTTACGGGGCAACGTTTGCAGCGTGGCCAGGTCGATCAGTACCGCTGCCGGCTGATGGAACGCGCCGACGAGGTTCTTCCCCGCATCGGTGTTGATCCCGGTCTTGCCGCCGACCGCCGCGTCGACCATGCCGAGCAGGGTCGTCGGCACGTGCACGATGTCGATCCCGCGCAGCCATGTCGCCGCGGCGAAGCCCGAGACGTCGGTGGCGGCGCCGCCCCCCAAGCTGACGACCGCATCTCTGCGGCCGACGCCGATACGGCCGAGCACCTCCCAGATGAACCCGACAACGGGCAGTTCCTTGCCGGCCTCAGCGTCGGGAATCTCGATCCGGTGTGCATCGATTCCCTTGTCCGACAAATGATCCCGAATAACCTCGGCCGTCTGCACCAGCACTGGCTGGTGCAGGATCGCGACCTTGTGCCGACCCTCCAGGGTGCGGGCCAGATCACCGAGCAGGCCGGTGCCGATGATCACCGGGTACGGCGGATCGGTGAGCACGTTGACTGTGACGGGATCCGTCACCGATTCGGTCACGGCACATCCTTTCGTGCACAAGCGGATCCACCGGTTTTCCTGGCCGCCACCGTGGCAGGGCTGGGCGCAGCCTCGGTGGATGGCGGGGTGGTCAACGACAGTGGGGCGCGGCGCCAGGATCCCCGCCGGCGTCGACGCTCCGGTTTGGGGCCGTCGGGGTTCTCCAGACGGGCAACGATGTAGCGCACCACCGCTCCCGGGTTGCGGTGGTTGGTGTTCACCCGCATGGTGGCGACTTGGCGGTAGAGCGGAATCCGTTCCGACATCAGCTCTTTGAAGCGTTCTCCGCGGTCTTTGCCGGCCAGCAACGGCCGCACCGTCGCTCCCCCGGTACGACGAACCCCTTCGGCGGCACTGATCTCCAGGTAGATGACGGTGCGCCCGGCCAGTGCATCGCGCACCTCCGCGGTGGTCACCGCGCCACCTCCGAGCGACAGCACGCCGTCGTGGGTGGCCAGGGCATCACACACCACGTCGGCCTCGATACGCCGGAACGCGGCCTCACCGTCGTTGGAGAAGATGTCGGGAATCGTGCGTCCGGTCGTCTCCTCGATCGCCGCGTCGGTGTCCAGCAGCGGCAGGTCCAGCGTCTTGGCGAGCCGCCGACCGATGGTGGACTTGCCCGACCCGGGCAGCCCGATGAGGACGACTTTGGGACTCATCAGCCCGACGCCCGGGCGGCACCGGTGGGCTCGCGGGCGGCCACCGCTCGCAGGTAGGTGTCGGCGTTGGCGCGTGTCTCACCCAGCGAGTCACCGCCGAACTTCTCCAGCGCGGCGCGCGCCAGCACCAGCGCCACCATCGTTTCGACCACGACGCCGGCGGCCGGAACGGCACACACGTCCGAACGCTGATGGATGGCCACCGCTTCCTCCCCGGTGGACATGTCCACGGTGGCCAACGCCCGGGGCACCGTCGAGATCGGCTTCATCGCCGCGCGTACCCGGACGGGTAGCCCGTTGGTCATTCCGCCCTCGAGTCCGCCGGCACGGTTGGTCGACCGCATGACACCGTCGGGACCGGGATAGATCTCGTCGTGCGCGACGCTGCCGCGCCTGCGCGCGGTCTCGAAGCCGTCGCCGATCTCCACACCCTTGATGGCCTGAATGCCCATCACCGCGGCGGCCAACTGACTGTCGAGCCGGCTGTCACCACTGGTGAACGACCCCAGCCCCACGGGCAGGCCGTGAGCCACCACCTCGACCACCCCACCGAGGGTGTCGCCATCGCGCTTGGCGGCCTCGATCTCGGCGATCATCAGCTGTTCACTCGCCTCGGCGAAGGCACGCACCGGGCTGGCATCGATCGCGGCCAGGTCCGTGGCCAGCGGCGGCGGCCCGTCATACGGTTCGGAGGCTCCGATGGAGATCACATGGGAGACGATCTCGACGCCGAACGCCTGCTTGAGGAACGCGCGAGCGACGGAGCCTGCGGCCACCCGGGCCGCCGTCTCCCGGGCACTGGCACGTTCCAGCACCGGACGAGCGTCGTCGAAGCCGTATTTGAGCATGCCCGCGTAGTCGGCGTGCCCGGGCCGCGGCCTGGTCAGCGGGGCGTTGCGGGCGGCGCTGTCGGCCAGCACGGCCGGATCGACGGGATCGGCGGCCATCACCGTTTCCCATTTCGGCCATTCGGTGTTGCCGATCTCGATGGCGATGGGACCGCCAAGAGTCAGGCCGTGACGCAGGCCTGCCAGCACGGTGATCTGGTCCTGCTCGAACTTCATTCGCGCGCCCCGGCCGTAGCCGAGTCGCCTGCGCGCCAACTCCCCCGCTATGTCCTGTGAGGTCACCTGGACACCGGCGACCATGCCTTCGACCATGGCCACCAACGCGCGGCCGTGGGATTCGCCTGCAGTCGTCCATCGCAACACGGGTCCCATTTTCGCACGGCGCGGGTATCCACCCGAAACTGCGCAAGGCCTAGATGACCACCGTCGCCACCGAAGCCGCCGCGGCCAGGCACATCGACGGGCCGTGCGGCAGCGGCGATCGGTCACCGCGGAGCAGCTGAATCAGTCCCAGCAGGCCCGTCAGCGCCGACGCTCCCATCGCGGCCGACAGCCACACCTCGGGTCCGAACGCACCGGTGAGTGCACCCAGGCCGATCGCGAGTTTGACGTCGCCGGCACCCATCGCCTGCGGCGCGACGACGTGCACCAACGCGTACGCCGCGAACATCGCCGCCGCACCCACCGCGGCGGTCCCCCCATGGCCGGTCAGCGCCGCGCCGCCGAGAACCACTCCCGCTCCGGGCAAGGTGAGCACATTCGGCAGTCGCCGCTGCCGAATGTCGAAGACGCTCAACACAATCAGCCAACAGGCCGCGCTGATGACCGCAACTGCCTGCCAGACCGGCCCCACCTGCTCAGGCTAAGGCCGCGGCAGGACCCTCCACGGCGCCAATTGCGCCGAGTCAGTGCTCGACGCCGAGGGCGGCCGTCATCACTTCCTTCGGCGCCGGCAGGCCGGTGAACTGCTCGACCTGCGTGAACGCCTGGTTGAGCAGCATCTGCAACCCGCTGATCACCCGGCCTCCGGCGGCCAGCACTGCCGCGGCGAGCGGGGTGGGCCACGGGTCGTAGATCGCATCGAGCAGAACCGGTGTCGCCGCCAGGACAGGCGCGTAGGGCGCGACAGCGTCGGCGGGCACGGTGTTCACCACGACGTCCACGCCGGCCACCGCATCCGCCAGCCCCGCGCCGCCGACGTCAGACCATTGCGCCCGGACGCCACAGCGGATCGCCAGGTCGACCAGCGGCGCCGCCTTGTCGGCGTTGCGGGCTGCCACCGAGATGTGTTGCGCACCAAGCCCGACCAGTCCCACGACCACCGAGGGCGCGGTACCGCCCGAACCGACCACCATCGCGCGGTCCGACACCGCCACCCCGGCCAGCGCACCCACCACACCGTCGATGTCGGTGTTGTCGGCATGCCAGCCTGCCGGCGAACGCACCAGGGTGTTGGCCGACCCGACCGACTTCGCGCGGTCGGTGGCGTCGTCGGCGAAGCGCAGCGCAGCGAACTTACCCGGCATCGTCACAGATACCCCCACCCATTCCGGGCCGAATCCACCGACCACACCGGGCAGTTGCTCGCCGGTGCATTCAATCCGGTCGTAGGTCCAGCCGTCGAGTCCGAGCGCACGATAGGCCGCCAGGTGCAGCTGTGGAGATCGCGAGTGCGCGATCGGGGAGCCGAGCACGGCCGCGCGGCGGCGACCGGTGCTCACCGCCGCCGTCTGCTCTTCGCGCAAGCGCTCATCGCCGCCGTCTGCTCTTCGCGCAAGCGCTCATCGCGCGGAGTCGAGCACGCCGTTGCGGATCGCCACCTCGATGTTCGCGAGATGCTGTTCGTACTCCCGGGTGAACAAGGTCGTGCCCTGCAGATCCACGGTCACGAAGTACAGCCAGTCCCCCGGTTCCGGTTGCTCGGCCGCGGCGAGAGCAGGTTGCCCCGGTGAGCAGATCGGCGTGGCGGGAAGCCCGGGCCGCACATAGGTGTTCCACGGCGTGGCCTGCCCCCGGTCGCCGTCGGTGGTCGCCACCTCGACGAGATCCAGCGGATAGTTCACCGTCGAGTCGAACTCCAGCGTGCGTTGCTCAGCCAACCGGTTGTAGATCACCCGGGCGACTTTCGAGAAATCCTGGGGCAGTGCTTCCCGCTGCACCAGCGACGCCACCGTCAGCACCTCGTAGGGCGATATGTTCAGCGCCGTCGCCGTTTCCAGCAGGCCGCTCTCTTCGTACTGCGCGGTGCTGGCCGAGATCAGCGTGGCCAGGATCTCCTGCGGCTCCGCCGACGGGTCGATGTTCCAGGTGCCGGGCGCGATCAGACCCTCCAACCGGCGATGGTCGGCACCGAGCGCGACGACGGCGTCTGTCGCCCAGGCGGGGACCGACAGCGTGGCCGGGTCGGCCGCCGCGGCGATGTCGCTGAGGCCTTGCGCCGCCACACACGTACGGTCACCGTCGAGGTCCACACACGAAGCGTCGGAGATCAGGGTGAAGATGCCGTCGGTGACCGCGTCGGTGGCGACATCGCGGGTGTCATCGAGCTGCCGACCTTCGGGAATGACCAGCCGACCCACCCGGTTGGCCGGATCGGCCAGACGGTTGACGGCATTGGCCGCGGGGATCTCCGTGCGGACCTTGTAGAAGCCGGGCTGAATGGCCGAGATCGCCGCATTGCCCGAAGCCGCGTCGACAAAAGCCTGGGATGTCGCCACGACGTTCTGATCCTGGAGGGTGTTGCCGATCGCGGTGGTGGAGTCCCCGGGGTGCACCTGGATCACCACATCGTTGATGCCGTCACCGGCGTAGTCGCCACCGCCGGAGTCACCGAACAGCGAGTTCCACATCGTGGAGCCGAGCAGGACCGCACCGACCACAACGACCACCAGGACGACCAGTGCCGTCACCGCGGCGACACGACGCCTGCGTTGGACCCGCGCTTCCTTGATCCGGTCCCGGCGGGTCAGCCGGCGCCGCGGAGGGCCCACCGCCAGCGGTTCGGCTCGTTCGCTACGCCAATCGTCAGCCATCCCCGACCTCTCCGTGTGCGGTCAGCGCCGCCCGCCGCTGGTCCAGCCAGTTCTGCAGAATCCCCACCGCCGCAACCTGATCGATCATCGTGCGTTGACCTTTGGCGCGGACCCCGGCCTCGCGCAGCGATCGCTGTGCCGTCACGGTGGTGAACCGTTCATCGGCCAGCCGCACAGGTTTCGGCGATATCCGCGCTGCAAGTAGGTCGGCGAGCTCGACGGCATCCCGGGCCGACGTTCCGGCACGATCGGCCAGCGTGCGGGGCAGCCCCACCACCACCTCGACCGCCTCGTGTTCGTCGATCAACCGCACGAGCCGTCGTAGGTGCCTGTCCGAACGACGATCCCGCGCGACCGTCTCCACCGGGGTGGCGAGGATTCCGTCGGGATCGCTGACGGCGACCCCGATGCGGACGCTACCGACGTCGATGCCGATCCGGCGACCGCGCCCCGGGTCCGCGGACGAGTTCGGGTCCCCGGGCTTGTCGGGCAGACGGTCCTCGCGTGCGGGGTCGTCGGTATGGGCCACCGGGTTATCTCCGGCCGATCTCTGCGCGTATCGCCGCCAGTGCCGCGTCGATACCCGCAGCGCCCTTACCTGAACCCTGCGCCAGGTCCGCCTTGCCCCCACCGCGGCCGTTGACCGCAGTAGCCATGAGCTTGACGAGATCGTCGGCCCGCAGCCCGAGATCCTGTGCGGCCTGGTTCACCGCAACCACATACGGAACGGAATCGTTGTCGCCCTCCGCAGTCAGTGCCACCACGGCCGGGTCGCTTCCGAGCTTGCCGCGGATGTCGCCGACGAGCGACCGCAGATCGCCCGCCGACATCCCGCCGGCCATCCGCTGCGCCACGACCCGGACCTTACCGATCTCCTCGGCCCCGGCGGCGGCGTTCGCTGCTGCGGCGCGTGCACCGGCCATCCGCAGACGGTCGAGTTCCTTCTCGGCTGCGCGCAGTCGTTCCACGAGATTGGCGACGCGCCCCGGCACTTCGTCCGAGGGCACCTTCAGCGTCGACGCGAGCCCGGCCATCAGCGCACGCTCCTTGGCCAGGTGCCGGAACGAATCCAGCCCGACGTAGGCCTCCACGCGCCGAATGCCCGACCCGACCGACGACTCCCCGAGGATCGTGACGGGACCGATCTGCGCCGAATTGCGAACGTGGGTACCGCCACACAACTCCAGCGAGAACGGCCCGCCGATCTCGACCACCCTGACCTCGTCGGGATAGGCCTCGCCGAAGAGCGCCATCGCACCCATGGACTTCGCCTTCTCCAGATCGGTGGTGAAGCTGTGCACCTCGAAGTCGGCCTCGACCGCTTCGTTGGTGACCTCTTCTATCTGGGTGCGTTGGTCTTCGCTGAGCGCGCCCTGCCAATTGAAGTCGAATCGCAGGTAACCGGGGCGGTTCAGGGAGCCGGCCTGAACGGCGTTGGGGCCCAGCACCTGCCGCAGGGCCGCGTGCACCATGTGCGTGCCCGAATGACCCTGGGTGGCCCCGTGGCGCCAGCGCGGATCGACGGCGGCGACGATCGTGTCACCCTCGACGAACTCGCCCGACTCGACGTTGACGCGGTGCGCCCACAGTGTCTTGGCGATCTTCTGGACGTCGGTCACCGCGGCTTTCGACGTCTCCGATGCACCGGTGCCGGTGACGGTGCCCTCGTCGGCGATCTGGCCACCCGACTCGGCGTAGAACGGGCTGCGATCCAGGATCAACTCGACGCGGGACCCCGCACCGTCGGAACCGTGCGCCACCACCGGAACCCGTTTACCGTCCACAAAGATTCCGAGAATTCTTGCCTCGGTGGTCAATTCGTCGAACCCGGTGAACTGCGTCGGTCCGGCGTCGACGAGATCACGATATGCCGACAGGTCTGCGTGGGCCTGCTTACGTGCGGCGGCATCGGCTTTGGCGCGTTGCCGCTGCTCGGCCATCAGGCCGCGGAAGCCTTCCTCGTCCACACTGAGATCGGCCTCGGCGGCCATCTCGAGGGTCAGTTCGATGGGAAACCCGTACGTGTCGTGCAGCGTGAACGCATCGGTTCCCGACAGCACCGCAGCGCCGGCGGCCTTGGTGGCCCGGGCCGCGTCGTCGAACAACCGCGACCCCGAAGCCAGTGTGCGGTTGAACGCGGTCTCTTCGGCCACCGCAATACGCTGGATTCGATCGAAGTCGGTGACCAGGACCGGATACGACGGCCCCATGGCGTCGCGCACGCAGGTCATCAGGTCGGCCATGACGGGCTGTTCGACCCCGAGCAGTTTCGCGGCGCGGATGATCCGGCGGAGCAATCGGCGCAGCACGTACCCGCGGCCCTCGTTGCCGGGGCTGATTCCGTCGGCGATGATGATCGCCGCGGTTCGACTGTGGTCGGCGATGATCCGGTAGCGAACGTCGTCATCGTGAACGCCCTGCCCGTAACCCCGAGGTGCCTGAGCGGCCACCAGGTCGATCGCGGGGCGCAGCAGGTCGGTCTCGTAGACGTTGTCCACGCCCTGGAGAAGGCAGGCCACCCTCTCGACGCCCATGCCGGTGTCGATGTTCTTGCGCGGCAGCGGGCCAAGAATCTCGAAGTCGTCCTTCGACGTGCCTTCGCCGCGTTCGTTCTGCATGAACACGAGATTCCAGATCTCGATGTAGCGGTCCTCGTTCGCCTCGGGCCCGCCCTCCACGCCGTAGTCGGGTCCACGGTCGTAGTAGATCTCCGAGGACGGACCGCACGGCCCGGGGATTCCCATGGACCAGTAGTTGTCGGCCATGCCGCGACGCTGAATGCGCTCAGGCGGCATCCCGGCGATGTCCTGCCACAGTTGGGCGGCCTCGTCGTCGTCCAGATAAACGGTGGCCCAGAGCTTTTCGGGATCAAACCCGTAGCCACCCTGCTCGACGGGTCCGGTCAGCAGCGTCCACGCCAACTCGATGGCCCCGGCTTTGAAGTAGTCACCGAAGGAGAAGTTGCCTGCCATCTGGAAGAACGTGTTGTGGCGGGTGGTGATCCCGACTTCGTCGATGTCAGGTGTACGGATGCATTTCTGGACGCTGGTTGCCCGATCCCACGGCGGGGTGCGCTGGCCGAGGAAGAACGGGACGAACTGGACCATGCCGGCATTGACGAACAGCAGGTTGGGGTCGTCGAGGATCACCGAAGCGCTGGGCACCTCGGTGTGGCCCGCGTTCACGAAATGATCAAGGAAGCGCTTCCTGATCTCGTGTGTCTGCACGTCTTGCTGTCCTCAGTTCTGGGTCATGGAGCCGATTCGTCGATCGGCCGTCACCTGCGAATACTCGACGCCCCACAGTACCGGTCCCCTCGGCTAGCCCTTCAAGAAGCTCAACCGGACCGAGCGTCGGGGGTTGTCGCTGTTCAGATCCACCAGCACGATGCTCTGCCAGGTGCCCAGCAACGGCCCACCGTCGCCCACCGGCACCGTGACCGACGGGGACACCAGCCCTGGGAGTACGTGGTCTGCTCCATGCCCGGGAGCCCCGTGGGCGTGGCGATAGCGGTCGTCGCGGGGCAGCAGGCGCTGCAGAGCTTCGATGAAGTCGTCATCGGAGCCGGCGCCGGTTTCGATGATCGCCACACCGGCCGTCGCATGCGGGACGAACACGTTGCACAGACCCTCGCCCTGCGAGGCGCAGAACGTCCGGACAGCATCGGTGAGATCGACGATCCGGCGCCGGGAGGTGTCCACATCGAGCACTTCGGAGTTCATGAGCTCCAGCGTACGAGCGGACCTGCAGATTGACGCGCGCGTTTATTGCGTCGGCAGCGAGGGTATTTATGCCGCAACCGCAGCCACGCAGGAGGACAACATGACCATCACCGGCATCATCACCGCCATCCTCATCGGCACCGTCGTCGGCATTCTCGGGCGCCTCGTTCTCCCCGGCAAGCAGCCCATCGGCATGCTGCTGACCATCGGCGTGGGGATCGTGTCGGCCTTCATCGGCACCGCCCTGGCCCGCGCGATGGGCGTCCCCACCGCAACCAGCGGCGTCGACTGGCTCGAACTGCTCGTCCAGGTTGTCGTCGCCGCCGTCGGTGTGGCCCTCGTCGCCGCGCTCATGGGTCGTCGCCGGAGCGGACTCATGGGCCGTCGGCGGTCCGGAATCATGCGCTAGCCCGCAGAGCGCACGTCGTGTGATCCCGGCTGGAGCCCCGACCAGCCGGGATCACTCCGTTCTGAGCACCTGGGGGTTGGCCAGCAGCGCGTCCAGCTTGTCGTAGCCCTCGGTCATGCCGCCCTCCATCCCGGACGACAGCAGTGCGTCGCGGGCCTCGGTGTTGGGACAGATCGATCGGCCGCGGAGCCGGGAACGCCCCCCGCCGAGGTCCTCGAACCACAGGTACTCGATGTTCACCATGTCGGGCGCGCCGTCGAACTCGAAGGTCTGCAGGATGAATTCGTTCTGCCGCACGGTGTGGAACGTGCCGTTGAACCCGAATGTGCCGTGTTCGTCGGTGTGGGAGTAGCGGTAGCCGCCATGGCTCTTGAAGTCCCACTCGCTGATGTCCATCTCGAGACCGTGCGGGCCCAGCCACTGCTTGACCAGGTCCGGTTCGGCGTGGGCGCGAAACACAGCGTCGGCGGGCGCATCGAACTCGCGGGTGAATTCCATGGCGAGGGTGTCGACGGGTGCTACCAGGTCGAGTGCGTTTGTCATCGGGGTTTCTCCTTCTCTTCGGTGAGCGCCGCCAGCAGGCCGTCCAGCCGGCGGTAGTTGCGTTCGGTGTCCAAGCGGTAGCGATCGATCCACGACGTCAGGTGCTCGAGCGCGGCCGCATCGAGATGCACGGGCCGACGCTGGGCGTCACGGCTCCGCGTGACCAGACCAGCGTGTTCGAGGACCTGAATGTGCTTGGACACCGCCTGTTTGGTGATGGCGAACGGAGCAGCCAGCTCGTTCACGGTTGCCGGTCCCCGCGACAGGCGCGCGATCAGCGCACGACGAACGGGATCCGCGAGCGCCATGAAGGCGCGATCCAATCCGGCCTCTCGTCCACCATCGTCAACCAATTAATCAACCTTTCTATTGATCAATCATTTGGTTGATTAAGACAGTAGGGCGCCTATCGGTTCTGTGTCAAGGGTCGGTCCGGCGAGGTCAGCGCAGGCGGCGAATGATCGCGCGCAGCTTGTCCACCCGGGTGGAGATCTCGCGCTCCGCACCTCGGGCGGTGGGCCGGTAGTAATCGACGCCCACCAACTCATCAGGTGGATACTGTTGGGCCACAACACCATCGGGGTCGTCATGCGAATACCGGTAGCCGATCGCGTTGCCCAGTTTCGAGGCCCCCGAATAGTGTCCGTCGCGCAGGTGTGCGGGCACCAACCCCGCCTTACCGGCCTTGATGTCGGCCATCGCGGCACCCAACGCGGTGGTGACCGCATTGGACTTCGGCGCTGTCGCCAGGTGCACCGTGGCGTGCGCCAACGTCAGTTGCGCCTCCGGCATTCCGATCAACTGCACCGTCTGCGCCGCCGCGACCGCGATCTGAAGCGCCGACGGATCCGCCATCCCGATGTCCTCGCTGGCGAGGATCATCAGTCGGCGGGCAAGGAACCGCGGGTCCTCCCCCGCCACCAGCATGCGCGCCAGGTAGTGCAGCGCCGCGTCGACATCGGACCCGCGGATGGACTTGATGAACGCACTGACGACGTCGTAGTGCTGGTCGCCGTCGCGGTCATAACGCACCGCCGCCCTGTCGAGTGACTGCTCGATGACTCCGACGGTCACCTCATCGCCTGTCTCCGCTGCCACCTCGAGCGCGGTCAGCGCCCGACGCGCGTCGCCGGCGGACAACTGCACCAGCAGGTCGATGGCCTCATCGCTGACCCGCACCCGGCCACCCAACCCACGGTCGTCGTCGATCGCGCGGCGGATCACCGCCGCGATGTCGGGGCCGGCCAGCGGCTGCAGTTGCAGGATCAGCGAGCGACTCAGCAGCGGAGCCACCACCGAGAACGACGGGTTCTCGGTCGTCGCAGCCACCAGCAGCACCACCCGGTTCTCCACCGCAGCCAGCAGAGCGTCCTGCTGAGTCTTGGAGAATCTGTGCACCTCGTCGATGAACAGCACCGTCTGCCCACCGCGCATCGAGGCCTGCCGCGCCGTGTCGATCACAGCGCGCACCTCCTTGACCCCGGCCGAGAGGGCCGACAACGCCTCGAATCGGCGCCCTGTGGCCTGCGAGATCAGTGAGGCGAGCGTCGTCTTCCCGGTTCCCGGGGGGCCGTAGAGGATGACCGACGCGGCGCCGGACCCTTCGATCATCCGGCGCAACGGCGAGTTCGGCTTGAGTAGATGCTGCTGACCGACGACCTCGTCGAGGGTGGCCGGACGCATCCGCACCGCAAGCGGTGACGACGACCCGCCGCCGAGACCGTCACCGGTGCCGCGGTCGGGTTCCGAGCCGGGCACGTCGAACAGGCTGTCGGACACGCTCCCTGCTTACCACTGCCCCACGACGCGACGGACGCGCCGTCAGGAATCGCTCGGCTGCGTGACGAAGTCGATCAACTCCTCGACCCGGCCGATGAGCGCCGGCTCGAGGTCGTTCCAGTCGCGGACGCGGCCGCGGATCTGCCGCCACGCGGCGGCGATATCGGCCTGGTCGCGATGCTTCCAACCCAGACGCGCGCACACCCCGTGCTTCCAGTCCTCGCCCTTGGGCACCCTCGGCCATGCTGCAACCCCGATCCGGGCGGGCTTCACCGCTTCCCAGATGTCGATGAACGGATGCCCGACGACGAGTGTGTGGTCGCCGCCCGGCCCGCGGCGTACGGCATCGGCGATCCGGGCCTCCTTGGAACCGGTCACCAGGTGGTCGACGAGCACTCCCAGTCGGCGCCCGGGGCCGGGCCGGAAATCCGAGACGATGGCGCCCAGATCGTCGACCCCGCCGAGGTATTCGACGACCACACCCTCGATCCGCAGATCCTCACCCCACACCTGCTCGACCAGTTCGGCGTCGTGGCGACCCTCGACGTAGATCCGGCTGGCCAGCGCGACCTTCGCGCGGGCACCGGCCACGGCGACCGAACCGGACGCGGTCTTGGCCGGGGCCGCTGCCGCCTTCTTCGGCGCCGTGAGGATGACGGGTTTGCCGTCGATCAGGTATCCCGGCCCGACCGGGAACGGTTTGGTACGGCCGTTCCGGTCCTCGAGTTCCATCCGGCCGTACTCGACACGCACCACCGCACCGACGAAGCCGGTCTGCACGTCCTCGACGACCAGGCCGATCTCCACCGGTCGTTCGGTGGAACGCGGTCGCCGGGCACGGTGCGGGTTGTCGGCAAGTATGTCGGTGCCGTATCGATCAGCCACCCGATGATCGTAGGGAGAAACCCGGCCGCCACCACCTACCCTCGCCGTGTGTTGCTCAATCGGAACACCGCACAGGGATTCGGCGGCGGCAGCATCACCCTGGTGCTGCGCCGTTGAGATGTGCCGCTCACAGGTCGCTTTATCGACGTGCCCTACCGGGCTCCCGACGAGCGTCCGGGCCTGGCGGCCGAGAGAGCGCGTCGCCGACCAACGCAGGCGGACTTCCCGCGCGCACCGAGCGCACGGTTTGTGACGACTTCGGGCACTTCTGCATCAGAATGCGTACGTTCGTCGACCGGACTCAACTTGCCGTGAGCACCGGGCATCGACGCTTGAACTAAGAGACCTGCGTTTGCTGCTGGCCACCCGAGGCCACCGCGAGTTTGGTGGGATCGGAGGTCACTTCGTCGATGACGGTGTGGATGAACCGCATCTTGTCCAGAACCGCGGGCGGCAGGACGAACGGATAGAGGTCGCCTCTGCCCATCGACCGATTCACCATGTTCAACGCCCATGCCAGGGGCAGCCACATTTCGATGATCATGTCGAATCCACTGGGACCCAGCACTCTACGGTCGAAGGTCGCCCCGGCCGGGGCCATCCCGAAGGCCGCGGCGGTGTCGAGAGTGTCGCGGATGTGCAGGTAGTGGGCGAACGTCTCGGCCCAATCCTCGGCGGGGTGCATCGTCGCGTAGGACGAGACGTAGTTGTTGACCCAGCCAACCGGCGCGCCCTCGCTGTAGTGCCGGTCGAGCGCTGCCTGGTAGTCGGCCTCGGGGTCGCCGAACAACTCGTGGTAGCGCCGCAGGTAGTCGTCGGAGGTGCCGATCAACCGGTACTGGTAGTAATGCCCGATCTCGTGCCGGAAGTGGCCCAGCAGCGTTCGGTACGGCTCGTCCATGGAGATGCGCAACTGCTCGCGGTGCACGTCGTCACCCTCGGCGAGGTCCAGTGTGATCAAACCGTCTTCGTGGCCGGTGAACACCTTCTCGAACTGGCTGGACAACAGGTCGAACGCCAGTCCGTACTGCGGGTCCTCGTCACGCCCGACGATCGGCAGCTTCAACTCCTGGAGCTCGGCAATCAGCCTGCGCTTGGCCTTCTCCGCGGCGGCGAACGATGCCAGCGCAACGGTGTCCCCGTCGTTGGGCCGGGTGCGGGTGAGCGCGCACGAGACACAGAGCTGGGCGACCGGGCTGCGCTCCACGATCCAATTGCATTTGGCAAGGTGAAGATTCGCGCACAGCCGATACTGGCTTGCGTCGACGGCCCCCGCGTGTTCACTCTCGGCGGGGGGCGCGATCACCAGGAGCGCCATGTCGTCGAGCGAAAAACCAAGTGAGCTACCGCAGTTGAGACAGACCGAATTCTCGAACGACAACCGCTGTCCGCAGTTCGGACAATTGAAGTCACGCATTGAGCACTCCCCCTTCATAGGGCGCGACGTCGACGGCGACGTTGATGACGCTGCTCTCCGAGTCGGTGTAGATGATGCCACGAAGCGGTGGGACGTCCGCGTAGTCTCGGCCGAAACCCACCGTCACGTAGCGCTCGTCGACCATCTGGTCATTGGTCGGATCCAGCCCCAGCCACAGATTCTGCGGCGTCCACACCGCTGCCCAGGCGTGCGTCGCGTCGATGCCGACCATACGTTCCTTCCCCGGTGGGGGATCGGTCGCCAGGTACCCGGAGACATAGCTGGCGGCCAGACCATTTGCGCGCAGACAGGCGATCGCCAGCCGCGCGAAGTCCTGACATACCCCTTCGCGCGCCGCCAAAACCTCGCTCACCTGAGTGGACACCGTCGTCGAACCCGACCGGTAGGTGAAGTCGGTGTAGATCCGCGACGTCAGATCGCGCAGCACCTCGATCAGCGCCCGGCCGGGGGTGAAGCTCGGGGCGGCGTACGCGCGCAGTTCGTCGGTGATCTCCGGCTGCCGCAGATCGAGGGTGAGTTCGGTGGCCAGGGCGCCGTCGGTGCCCACCGGTCGCGCGATCTCCCACGGCGCCCGCGCCGAAGAACCCTGGTAGAGGTCCGGCGGGGGTGAATCCACCTCGACCACCGACCTGCTGGTGATGCTGAGCTTGCGGTGTCGCTCGGTGACGTGGAAGTACGAGCTGAGGTTGCCGTAGGCGTCGCGACTGGTGGAACTGTCGGCGGCCTCCGGCTCGATCACCAACTCGTGGAACAGGCACCGCTGGCGTGCCGAGTCCCGCGGGGTCAGGAAGCCACGGCCGTACGAGCTGGTGACCACATCGGAGTAGCGGTAGACGGTTCGATGGGTGACCTCGTAGCACCGGCTCGTGCCGGAGGCGGTGGGTCCATCCGGAAACGCCGTCACGGAACCAGACGGCGTTCGTCGGGTCCCCAGAGCGGCTGCATGCCGCCCGGAAGCGACAGATGGGTCGCGGTGATGACACCGGACAGTTCGCGCAGATCCCGGTGGATGCCGGCGAGGAGGCCGTCCAGTTCGTCGCGCCCGCCCTCGGCGGTGACCTCTTCGAGCTCCGCCGGTTCGATGCGACGCAGCCTCATGGCGATCTCGTCGACCATGCGCTCGGTGGGCGACGAACCCGTCGCCCCGGGCAGCGACTTGAGGTTCGTCCGTAGTCGATCCAGCTGGTAGACCAATGACCGCGGGTTCTCCGCGTCGAACAACACCAGCTCCGCCACGCCCGCAACACTAACCATGCCCGGATTGCGCCTGCGGTAGATGACCAACGATTCGCACGCCACCAGAGTGGACTCGGTGATGGTCTGCTCGGCGTCGGGCAGCCGCGCCTTCGTCAGGGTGGCCCGCAGCAGCGCCGTCACCGCCTGGCCGCGCTCGATCCGCTTGCCGATGTCCATCATCGTCCAGCCCACGTCATGGACCATCGATTCGGCGACCACCCCGGAGAGCGCGAGCATCCCGGCGAGGGTGAGGGTGTTCGTCGACGACAGGAACGCGTCGCCCTCGGCCTGTGAATCCGGCGGTGTGTCGGGCCCGTGCAGCAGAGCGCGCTCCAAGGCGGACAACACCATCCAGGTGTCGTTGGACATCTGGTCACGGACCGATCGTGCGGCCAGGCTGAGGCGTTCCACGGACTGCGCCAACGAGCCGGAACGGTTGCGGTCGGCCGTCAGCGACCACAGCGTGGTCGGGGCGGTCGCCACCATCTCGACGTAGTCACTGCCCGCGCCGGTGTCGGTTCCGGTGATCCTGCCCAGGGCGGTCAGCAGCACCGGCACACATTCGCTGCCGGCCATCGCACGTCGGTAGCGATACTCGTGATAACGCTCGCGGGTGACCGTCAGGAGCCGCGCCATGTTCTCGGCACGCTCGGCGTACCGACCGATCCAGAACAGATCGGACAGCACGCGAGGTGAACTGATCTCGTGGGTGGGGCTCGAGGTGACCAACGGGGGCAGCTCAGCGCTGACGTCGACCTCGGACGGCCCCACCGACGTCGCGGTCAGAATCTTCTCCGCCGTCACACGAGTGGGCGTACGCACCCAGATATCCTTGGCAGCAAGGGTATTGAGCCGATAAGCCGCGGTCCCCGGGGCCAGCAGATAGCCCAGACCACCGATCATCGGTGCGTAGCCGCTGTGCTGGGCCACGGTGAAGAGCCGCATCCCGACGCTCGATGACGACAGCCCACCAGGACGGTAATCCGAAGGCGCCGAGGAGAACTGGGGCAGCTCCTGCCCCACCCACTGCCACGGATCGGACTCGATACGCGCCGCGAGCAATTCCCGCTGCGCGGCCGACAGCTCCGGGCCGACGATGGGTTCGCTGCCACCGACCGGTTTGATCAACAGCGACGCCAGGTTCGCCAACAGGTGCGAGCGCTCGACGTCGATACCGCCCCAATACAGCGGCGCGGTCGCCAGCAGCGGTGTCTCGTCGAGCAATAGTTCGGCCAGTTCCGGCAGAAACCGAAGCAACCCAGGGCTTTCCAGCACGCCACTGCCCAGAGTGTTGACCACCGTCACCGCGCCCCGGCGCAGCACCTCGACCAGGCCCACCACTCCCAACCGGGAGTCCGCACGCAGATCGAGCGGGTCGGCGAAGTCGGCGTCGACCCGGCGCAGCACCACGTCCACCCGCTTGAGGGTGCCCATCGACCGCATCCACAGTTTCCCGTCGCGCACCACCAGATCGGCGCTCTCGACCAACGGCAGGCCCAGCACACCAGCCAGATAGGCCTGATCGAACGCCGTCTCCGAGTGGATGCCGGGGCTGAGTACGACAACCACGGGCTCCTCGGCCGATTCGGGCGCTGCGTCGATCAGCGCCAGTCGCAGCGCCTGCGCCCATGGAGAGGCGGGACGGGGTCCGATCTGCTCGAAGAGGTCGGGAATGGCATGGGCGACCACGCGCCGGTCGGCCAGCGCATAGCCGGCGCCCGAGGGTGCCTGTGTCCAGTCGGCGTTGACGAGGAACTCCCCCGACACCTCTCGACTGATGTCGCACCCGTGCAGGAACAGCTGGTGGCGGCCCGGCACCTCGATGCCCCGGGCGGCACGCACATAGCCGGGATGGGCGAACAGGAGCTGCGGCGGGAGCACTCCGCTGGTGATCGAACGGCGCTCGCCGTAGAGGTCCGTCAGCACCGCGTCCAGCACCCTGGAGCGTTGCACCAGGCCGGCTTCCAGGGTGTCCCAGTCCGTTGCCGAGATCACCAACGGCAGCGCGTCGAGCTGCCAGGGACCCGGCATGGCCGCGCCATCCCCGTTGGTGATCGCATCACCGTTGTGATCGACCTGGATGTAGGTGATCCCGTCGTTGTCGACGAGGCTGCGGACCACGGCACGCAGGCGGTCCAGGCCCCCGCGGCCGCGCTCGCGTGCACAGTCGGCAAGCTCCTGCCAGGCCGGCCGGACTTCTCCTGCCGCATCGACGAATTCGTCGTAGCCAGGTGCTGCTCCGTGTCCGGTCGGCTGGACGTCGAAGAGCGCCTGCTGGGCCCGCATGGTGCGATACGGCGCCAGCGGGTTGTCGAAGTCGATCGCCCCGACTCCCGGACCTGTTGCGGGAAATGCCATTACTGCAGCACGGTACGCACTCGCCGCAGATCCAGGATCCCCGGCGCGCCCACATCGGTCGACTGGCGTGCCTGCTTCTCCCGCAGGCCCGCCAGATCCACCTTGCCGGGCGTGAAACCGCTTGCCTCGAACCGGCGACCACGACGCGATTCGGCCTCGACGGCGTTGACTGGTGGCGCGTCGTAGGACCGTCCGCCCGGATGCGACACGTGATACGTGCAGCCTCCCCGGGACACCCCCGAGGCGGAGTCGATGAGTTCGAAGCGCAGCGGGCCGTCGACGGTGATCGTCGGGTGAAGCGCGCTGGGCGGTTGCCAGGCGCGGTAACGCACGCCACCGACCTGCACATCAGGATTGTCGGTGGCCAGCATCGGAATCGGATGACCGTTGACGGTGACGATGTAGCGCTGCCGGTCGGCACCGATGAGCCGCACCTGGATTCGCTCCACCGACGAGTCGACGTACCTGGCGGTCCCCCCGGCGGTGGACTCCTCACCCAGCACGTTCCACGGCTCGATCGCGCCGCGAAGCTCGATCTCGACCCCGCTGAAGACCGCGGTGCCGATGCGGGGGAACCGGAACTCGGTGAAGGGGTCCAACCAGCTGGTGTCGAAGTCGATCCCGTGCGCACGTAGGTCGGCCGCGACATCGGCGATATCACTGATGATGAAGTGCGGCAACAGATATCGACCGTGGAGGTTCGCGCCGTGGCGGATCAGTGGGGCCCGAAGTGGTTCGTCCCAGAACCACGCCACCAGAGCCCGCACCAACAGCGATTGCACCATCGCCATCTGGTAGTGGGGCGGCATCTCGAATCCGCGCAACTCGAGCAGTCCGAGCCGGCCGCGGGCACTGTCGGGGCTGTAGAGCTTGTCGATGCAGAACTCGGCGCGATGGGTGTTCCCGGTGATGTCGGTGAGAAGGTGCCGTAGGGCCCTGTCGACGATCCACGGAGCGGAGCTTGCGGAGCGACCATGATCCGGAGCGGCGCTTGCGGAGCCACCATCTTCCGGCTCGAGCGTCTCCTCGACCTCGGAGAGTCGTGCGATCTCGGCGAAGGCGATCTCGAGTTCGTAGATCGAGTCCGGGCGCCCCTCGTCCACGCGGGGCGCCTGGGAGGTGGTGCCGATGAACCGGCCGGCGAACAGGTAGGACAGCGACGGGTGTCGCTGCCAATAGGTCAGCAACGAGACGAGCAGGTCCGGACGGCGCAGCAGCGGGGAATCAGCGGGAGTGATACCGCCGAGGGTGATGTGGTTGCCACCGCCGGTCCCGCTGTGGGTGCCGTCCACCTCGAACGACTCGGTGGACAGGCGTGCCTGACGGGCTTGTTCGTAGAGCGTCTCCAACTGCTCGCGCTGTTCGGCGAAACTGGCGGTCGGTGCGACGTTCACCTCGATCACGCCCGGATCCGGGGTGACGGACATCGACTGCAGCCGAGCGTCCGCCGGAGGTCCGTAGCCCTCGATCACCAGAGGGCAGCCGACCTTGGCTGCGGCCTTCTCGATTCGCGAGATCAGGTCGACGAAGTCGTCCAGTTCGTCGGTCGGCGGCAGGAAGACGTAGAGCAGGCCGTCGCGGATCTCGCCCACCAGCGCGGTGGTCGGCATCGGGTCGTCATCTTCCACCTCGGCGTCGTCGGCGGCGCCCGTCGACAGTGGCGGCCGATCCTGGAGCGGATCGGCGTCGAACGGCACCGGCGGCGGTTCCCAGCTGATCGATTTCAGGGGCAGTCGCAGCCCGGCCGGGGAGTCACCGTCCAGCAGCACGATGCGGCCGCGGCGCAGTCGCCAGTCCGCACTGGCCCAGCCCGACCCGTCGTCACGGCGATGCAATGGCAGCACGTACGCGGCAGGCTCGGCGACCGGCTCCTCCAGACTGGCCAGCAGCGCAGCGCGCGCGCTCGAGCTGTCCGATTCGAGGTCGTCCTCCTCGGCGACCGGATCACCCTTCGGCTGGCGCACCGCGGCGGCCAACCTGCTCAGCGGGTCTTCGTACGCGGCGCGGACCTGGCTGGCAGGGAGCCCCAGCCCGTCGGCGACGGCGTCGAGAAGTTGGCGGCCGGCGTCGGCGGGCAACGCGATCGGGTCGGGCTTCTCGGGCCACGGGTCTGCCAGGAGTGCTTCGTCTGTCCACAGGGGTTCGCCGTCGGTGCGCCAGTGCAGCCCGATCTGCCAGCGCGGCAATGGCTCCCCGGGATACCACTTGCCCTGATTGCGCTGTACCAGCCCCTGCGGCGCCCAGATCTTCTTCAGCCGTGCCGCCAGCGCGGAGGCACGAACCCGCTTGTGCTCGCCATCGGCGTCGGTGGTCCACTCCGGGTCCACCTGGTTGTCGATCGAGACGAAGGTGGGTTCACCCCCGACCGTCAGCCGCACGTCACCGTCGGCCAACCGCTGGTCGACGACGGCGCCGAGCTCGTTGATCTCGGCCCATGACTCCTCGGTGTAGGGCAGCGTGACGCGCGGGTCCTCGTGGATTCGGGTGACGACGTTGGTGAATTCCAGCGTGGTCTCACTTGGCTCGGTCGCGCCGGTGATCGGCGCCGCCGATTCCGGATGCGGGGTCGCCGACAGCGGGATGTGTCCCTCGCCGGCGAACAGACCCGAGGTGGGGTCCATCCCGATCCACCCGGCGCCCGGGATGTACACCTCGGTCCAGGCGTGCAGATCGGTGAAGTCGGCGGCCGGACCCGACGGGCCGTCGAGGGCCTCGACGTCGGAGGTGAGCTGAACCAGATATCCCGACACGAAGCGCGCCGCCAGGCCCAGCTGCCGCAGGATCGACACCAGCAGCCACGCCGAGTCCCGACAGGATCCGATTCCGGTGCGCAACGTGAAATCCGGTGTCTGCACGCCGGGTTCCATGCGGACGCTGTAGCCGACGTCGGCGTTGACCGCATGGTTGAGGGCGACGAGGAAGTCGATGGTGCGGGTGCCCGGGGGGACCGAGAAGTTCTGCACCCACGCCTCGGCGAGGTCACCCGGGCCCGAGCCGCCTCCGCTCTCGTCGACCGGTCGCAAATAGGGCTTGAGATCCTCGGCCAGCGCCCGTGGGTATTCGAACCCGACACGTTCGGCGTAGTCCTCGATGAAGAAGTCGAAAGGATTGATCACCTTCAGATCGGCGATCAGCCCGACGGTGATCGTCAGGCTCCGGGTGCGCGTCGGGAAGACGAGCCTGGCCATGAAGTTGCCGAATGCGTCCTGCTGCCAGTTGACGAAGTGATCGGCGGGCTCGACGTTCAGCGAGTAGGCCTCGATCGGGGTACGCGAGTGCGGCGCCGGCCGCAACCGGACGACGTGCGGAAAGACCTCGACGAGACGGTCGAATGTGTAGCTGGTGCGGTGCTCCAGCGCCACTTTGATACCCATAACGTCAAATCCCATCACACCCGGGACAGCGATGCAGATCGCACTCGCCGTAGCCGGCCCGCCAGGTGGACCCTATCGGGAGCGCGCCACCCGCATTCCGAGTTCTTCCGGCGGCACGTCGTGCCCGTCGGCGCAGCGCATGACGACCGCCGCCTCCGCGCCGCACCCCTCGTGAGTCAGCCGCAGCGGTGCCGGGGCGGGCAGGTGTCGCTGACCCCACTCGAACATCGCCCACACCACCGGCATGAAGTCGGTGCCCGCCTGCGTGAGGACGTACTCGTCGCGGCTGCGCTGCCCGGGCTCCTGGTAGGGCTGACGCTGCAGCAGGCCCGCTTCGACGAGGTCGGCCAGGCGGGCGGCCGCCGCGGCCTTCGTGATGCCGACCCGGCGCCAGAAATCGTCGAAGCGGGTGGTGCCGTAATACGCCTCGCGCAGGATCAGCATCGCCGATTTGGCGCCGAGCACACCCATCGTCTTCTCGATCGGGCACTGCCCCACGGCCGACCACGCGTCCCGATCTGTCAGTACGCCCTGCAGCACTGTCATGGAATTCACCCTCCCGCTGAGTTGTTGTCACTATACCTAGATGCTATAGCTGAGTATGCAAAGCAATACTCAGTGGCGAGATTCAGGAGGCAGTGATGATCGGATCCACAGGTCGCGACGCGGTGATCGTCGCGGCGGTACGGACACCCATCGGCAAGGGCAAGGCGAACGGAGCACTGCACGACGTGCTGCCCGTCGACCTGCTCGCCCACAGCCTTCGCGAGGTGGTGAACCGCACCGGCATCGATCCCGTCCTGATCGACGACGTGATCGCGGGCGCCGTCACCCAGGTCGGCGATCAGTCCGTCAACATCGCCCGCAACGCCCTGCTCGGCGCAGGGTTCCCAGAGACTGTCCCCGGAACGACCGTCGACCGTCAGTGCGGCAGCAGCCAGCAGGCGATCCACTTCGCCGCACAGGGTGTCGTTGCCGGCGCCTACGACGTGGTCATCGCCGCCGGTGTCGAGTCGATGTCGCGGGTTCCGATGGGATCGAGCGTGCTCCCGGGAAGCGACCCGTTCGGGGCGATGGCGAAGCGGTATCCGGAAGGCCTTGTGCCGCAGGGCATCAGCGCTGAACTGATCGCCGCCAGATGGAGTCTGTCACGAACCGAACTCGACGAGTTCTCCGCGCGTAGCCACGAGAAGGCCGCCGCCGCCACCAAGGAGGGCCTTTTCGACAACGAACTGGCGCCGATCGCCGGCCTGAGCACCGACGAGATCATCCGTCCCGGGACCACCGTCGACACGCTCGCCGGGCTCCGGCCCGCGTTCTACAACCCGGCCTACGAATCACGCTTCCCCCAGATCAACTGGGAGATCACTCCGGGTAACAGCTCGCCGTTGTCCGACGGCAGCGCGGCGGTGATGATCACCACCAGCGAGGTCGCGCAGCGCCTCGGTCTGCGGCCACTGGCCCGCATCCACACCACCACCGTGGTCGGATCCGATCCGCTCTACATGCTGACCGGCGTGATCCCGGCGACCGAGAAAGTACTCACCAGGGCGGGGCTGACCCTCTCCGACATCGACCTGTTCGAGGTCAACGAGGCGTTCGCCCCCGTGGTGCTGTCGTGGGCACGTGACACCGGCGCGGACCTGGCGAAGACGAACGTCAACGGCGGCGCGATCGCGGTCGGGCATCCGTTGGGAGCCAGCGGCGCACGCATCATGACCACGTTGGTCAACGCGCTGGAGCAGCGAGGTGGCCGCTACGGCCTGCAGACGATGTGTGAGGGCGGTGGCATGGCCAACGCCACCATCATCGAACGCCTCTGAACGACCGCCGAGACTGTATTCCACGCGGCCAAACCCGCCAAAAGCGCACGCGGAATACAGTTTCGGCGAAAGTCCTCAGACGCGGGTCAGCTCGAACAGCGGGATGGCGCGGTCGGTCTTCGCCTGGTAGTCGGCGAACACCGGCGCCACCTCGGTCAGCTTGGGGTAGGTGGCGTCGCGCTCGTCGTCGGGCAGCTCGCGCACGTCGACGTCATAGGCCTCGGTGCCGATCTCGATGTGCGCCCGCGGGTTGGCCCGCAGGTTGTGCACCCACGCCGGGTCTCTCGGCGCGCCCGCGTAGCTCCCGATGATGAGCATCTTGTCGTCGATGGTGATGTAGGCCAGCGGCGAGAGCCGGGACTTGCCCGACTTGGCGCCGGTGGTGTGCAGCAGCAGCAGGGTGCCGCCCTCGAACGGCCCGCCGACCTTGCCGCCGTTGGCACGGAACTCCTCGACGACGCCGCGATTGAAATCGTCGAGCGCCGCCGTGTCGGCGACGAGCTTGTCTTTGTCGAGTTCAGTCATCACTTCTCCAGCTACTCCGGCTCGGCGTCTGTTCCTGGCCAACCACACCACTGAATCGAAAACCCGGCTGCGATCTGACGATTCAGTCAATATGATAGGCGACCTGGTCCATTTCGGAGGGGGGCCGTCGCATGCGTGATGCTCTTCCACCATCGCGCCGCCAGACCGACGGTTCGCACAGACATGAATCTCGCACGATGACATCGCCGTTGCTGGACATCGGTGAACACGTGGTCGGACGCCAACCCGAGTTCGCCGAGCTCCGTGCAGCCGTTTCGACGGCCGAACGGGACGGTGGCACATGCGTTTTGCTGAGTGGGGCACCGGGAGTCGGGAAGTCAGCGCTCATTCAAGCCGTTGGCGGCGAGCTCTCGAAGCGCAACTGCATATTCGCATATGGCCGGTGCCGCGACGGCGCACCAGCTCCTTACTCAGCCGTCGCAGACGCGCTGGCCTCGACACTCCGCGCGATGAAGGTCACTGCCCCTGCCGAGCGGGAACGCTGGCGAGCCGACCTTGCCAGCGAAACATCGACACTCGCCGGCGTCCTCGGCGAGCTCGTACCGGAGCTTCGCGAGACGCTGGGCGAGGCATTGGCGGTGGCAGACCTCGATGCCTCCGAGACCCGCCGCAGACTGCATCGCGCTGCCATCCGATTTTTGTCCATCACAGCGTCCTACCGGACTGTGGTGTTGGCGATCGACGACCTCCAATGGGCCGATCGAGACTCGATCTCGCTGCTGGCTGAACTGCTGACGGTGGCGCCGCGAAATGTCCTGGTCCTCGGCGCACATCGGGCGGGAGAATTCGACGCGACCGCAAACGGTATCGCCGCCACGAGCATGACGCTCAACCCGTTGAACTGTGCCGATGTCGAGTCCATGCTCGCCGACGTAGTGGGCAGCTCCAGCGAACTGCACGAGGTAGCGAAGGAATTCCAGCACCGGACGGGTGGAAATCCTCTACAGATCCAACAGCTGCTGTACCGCGTCCAGCGCGAAGGCGCTCTCATGCCCGGGGGCGACGACGGCCACCCGGAATGGGATCTTCGCATCCTGTCCTCGATCGAAGTCTCGGCCACGGAGGCCGAGTTCCTCCATCGCTATCTCGGGCAACTACGCCCAGCCGACCGGGCGGTTCTCAGTTCGTTGTCCTGCATCGTCGGCGAGTTCGATCTAGCCGATGCCGCAGCAGCCGCCGCAGAGCCGGCCGATGTTGTGGCGCAAACACTTTGGTCCTGCCTGGAATTACGACTGCTCGATGCCGTCGACAGTGGTGGCCGACGAATCGCCAACACGATCAGCCGTGACGCACGGTACCGATTCAGCCACGACCGGGTAGCTGAATCGGCACGGGCGGGACTCCCTGACGAATCACAGCGGGAGATCCACCTGCGCATCGGAAGACGACTGGTCGACTTGGGAGACGACCGACTGTTCGAGGCGGCTCGGCATGTGGGCATCGGGGGCCGGGTCACTGTCGACGACAACGAACGAGTCCGGTTCGTGGAAGTGCTTCGGCGCGCGGCAGCGAAGGCCAGGGCGCAGGCGTCGTTCCCACTGGCGCTCGACTTCAGCCTGAGCGCACTGGCTCTGCTCGGTGAGCAGCGCTGGGCCGGTCACTTTCTGCTCGCCCGGAGCCTTCAACTCGACGCCGCCGAAGCCGCCCTGCTGGTCGGCGATGTGACCACCCTGCATGCGCTCCTCGACGAGGCCCAAGCAGTGCTGCAGGAGCCGACCGATCGCGCCCGTCTCGCGTACCTGCGCATCAAAGGTCGGGTGGCAGAGAACCGTCTCCGAGAGGCGCTCGAAACGGGGCTACGGGCGCTCGACGACCTTGGCGAGCCGCTACCGCCGGAAGCCGGCAAGCCGCGCATGGCCAATGCGCTCCTGAGGATGAAGATCACCACCCGCCGTTGGAGCGCGGAGCAACTGCTGCGCATACCCCAGTGTGACGACCTGCTGGTGATCGAGATTCAGCGCATCCTCGCCGAGCTTCGCAGCCTGTCTTATCTCGTTCGGCCGAACCTCTTCCCCCTGATCGTGCGCAAGCAACTCGACCTGACACTGGCCAATGGCCACACCCCTAGCTCTCCGCTGGTCCTGGCCAGCTACGGGCTGCTGCTGGTGATGACCGGTGACCGGACCGGCAGTCAGCGGTTCGGTGAGGTGGCTGTGGTTCTCGCAGAACGCGACGAGTATCTGGAGGCACGGCCGGAGACGCTGTTCATGTACCTGAACTTCATCCGTCACTGGCGCCAACCGCTCCGAGACAGCCTGGACCAGCTCCGCCACACCATCACCGACGCACTTGACCGGGGAGATCAGGAGTACGCGGGGTTCCTCTCAGCGGTCCTGCTGGGCCAGTCCTTCTGGGTCGGCCGCCCACTGGCAGAAATCGACTCTCTCGCTCGATCCCTCATCCCGGAGATCCGCTCCCAACCTGTCCCCCGCGCGCTCTGCCAAGCAGTCCAACAACTCTGTCTCAATCTGATGGGCCGCAGCGATGACCCCTTTCTGCTCGCCGGTGAAAGCGGCTACGACGAGCGCGATGCATTGCCGGCGGCCCGTCGCGAAGGTAACGAGGTTGCTTTGAGCTCGGCCGCCACCATGAAGGTCGGCCTGCACTTCTGGGGCGGCGACTACAGGGGCGCCGCCGCGGTGGCGGATGAGGCCATCGAGCACGCCGGCGGGATGGCGGGTACCGCGATCCTGCAACTCATTCACATGGTGGACGCCATCAGCCGGATCAACGACGCACCGCGCGACCGGTCGACTGCCCAGTCGGTGCGCCAGGCGTTGCGCTTGCATCGCGCGTGGGCGGAGGACGCGCCTGCCAACTACGCCGCACCATGTGCGCTGATCGAAGGGGTGTGGGCGCGGGCCCGGGGGCACCATCGGAAGGCCGAGCATCACCTCGACACGGCGATCGAGCTCGCGGAGGAGCACCGGCTTCCGATGATCGCCGCCCTCGCCCACGAAGAGGCCGCCACGCTCTACGCCGAGTGCGGGCGGACCAGCATGCGCGATCACATGCTGCGCCAGGCATATCAACGCTGGTCGAGCGTCGGGGTCGTGCTGCGAACGGACCGGCTTGCCCGAGCACATCCCTGGCTACTCAGCCGAGATCTGGCTCAGCAGGGAACGACGGGCATCGACCCGGTCGGTGCGCATCAGCTCTCACGGGCACTGTCGGGAGCACGCACCCAGGAAAGCCTGGCGAACATCATCCTGCGTTCTGTCGCGAACACCACCGGCGCCGACCGCATCCTGCTGCTCAGTGCGGGCGAGCAACTCTTGGTACAGGCCAACTACCACGACGGCGATGTCACCACAGCTGATGGGCCGCGGAACGAACCTCCCTATGACCGCGACATCGTCAAGCGTGTCATCGACAGCGGCACGCCCTGGGCGGCGACGTCTGTCCTCGTATCGCCAATACGACTGCAGGACAACGTCATCGGGATTGTTTATGCAGAAATCAACGGGTCAGACAAACGCTTCAGATCCGATCACGAGGACGCGGTCGCTTTCCTGTGCTCGCAGGCGGCCGCGCCGCTGGGGAACTTCCAGCTCGAGGCCCGCCTTCAGGCCGCCGACGAATATCGGCACGCGCTGATCGATGCGCAGTCGAGGTTCGTCCCGAACGAACTACTGCGAATCCTCGACCTCGACGACCTTCGCCGCGTTCGTTCCGGCCACCGCGTGGAACGCGAGATGACGGTTCTCATCAGTGACATCCGCGGCTACACAACCATGCTCGAGGACATGGATGTGTCGGAGGCCAGCAATCTCGCCATGGGCTTTCTGCGGGCAGTCGAACTGCCGGTCATCAGCTGCAACGGATTCGTCCAGGACGTCCGCGGCGACGAGATCGTCGCCGTCTTCGACTCGGAGGCTGACGCCATCCGGGCGGGATTGGCCATGCTGCGCTCGTTGCGCGAGCACAACCAGGAGCGCTCCGCCGCGGGCTCCGAGCCACTACGCGCGGGAATCGGCATCAACACCGGCACAGTGGGAGTCGGGCTCGTCGGCGGGGTGAACCGCATGGTGCTGTCCATCATCGGCGATGCGGTGAATCTGGCGGCCCGGATCGAAAGTACCAACAAGCGTTACGGTTCCGCTTTGCTGATCTCCGATGCAACCCGGCTACGACTCACGGATTGCGACGAGTTCGATATCCGCCGCATGGAGCGTGTGATGGTGGTCAACCGACGCCGCCCCGTGACGATTCACGAAGTCTACAACGATGATTCAGGCGACTTGCGCGCCGCGAAGCGATCGGCACAGGATGCGTTCGACGAGGCCTTCGCGCTGTTCGACGCCGGAGACATCGATCAGGCACGTACCGCATTCGAGCGATGCCGAGTGTTGCTGCCCGATGATCCGGTCGCGCCAATGCATCTCGCGCACTGCGAGGCGGTGGCACGCGGCGAGATGACGCCCGGCCAGGAGATTGTTTTACTTCAGAAATAGTTCAGAGTTGCTGCGAAAAGCATGTAGCCACAGCTCTACCCACAGGTGACATCTTCTGCCATGATTTCAAGATCATCAAGCGAGGGGGTTCGCAGATGTACCTGAGTGCCGAGCACTTGGAAATCGCCAACCAAGCAATCATGGAGACGTTCGAGCACACCAGCGTGGCCTGGCAGTCCATCCCGCACTGGAACACCGGCGATCCCAGTCAGAGCATGGTTCCAGCTGAGGACGTCACCGCCGCGGCGGCGAGCGTGATCGCGATTGACGGCGCATTGGTCGACTTCGACGTGACACTGGCCGTCGCGACCGCGCCGACCCACGAGTCGCTGCTGAGCAAGGTGGTGAACGGGACCGTCGCGCTTGCAAGAAAAGTCGACGATGCAGTTGTTCCAGTGCTCCGCGCTAAGGGCATTCCCGATCTGCCGCTCGACGATTCGACACCTCAGACGATCTTGGAAGACCTCATTGATGCTCGGGCGAGACTAGAGAATGAGGGGTTTCGGGCACCGTGCTGTCTGATAACCAACACGGGGGGACTTAAGACCCTCAGTCAGTTGAATGGTGGTTACTCCATTTTGAACTCGCTGCTGGACGGGGCGAACATCAATTCGCTGCATCGTGTGGAATTGCTCGAGGATCCAGGGCCGCCGGCGCCGGCAAACCCCGCCCGGGCAATCATGCTGGGCCGTCGTCATCGAATCGCTCACGGCGGGGCCGCGGATGCTTCGCCTGGCGAGGAACCGGTGGACCTGGCCGTGAGCGTCCCGCCCAGCCTGGAGGTGGCCGGCGAGAACGGCGACAACAAGATTGCGCTCGCCATACGGATCAGATATGCACTACGGGTAAAGGATTCCGGCGGGCTCGTCACCCTCACGACTCCGTGACGCCGGCCGTGATCCGACATGACTTCGACACTGCCTGACGCACCCGCAGTCCCCGACGCGCCCAACTTGCTCGACGCATACCTCGCCCTGTGCAAAGAGGCCTGCGACGGCGAGATCACCCGGATCTACGGCGCCGGTGAGGGTTCCAACGGACTGCGGGAGCTCATCCTCGACTACCCTCGCCGCGGCGGAAAGGCTTTGCGGCCCGCGCTGAGCATCGCGATGTGCCTCGGGCTCGGCGGTCACCTCGACGCCATACTTCCGACGGCGGCGACGCTCGAGCTCTATCACAACGCCTTCCTCATCCACGACGACATCGAGGACGAATCCTGGTTTCGACGGGGCAAACCCACGATGCACATCGACCACGGCGTTCCGGTCGCCGTGAACGTCGGCGACGCGATGTTGTCGCTCTCGCTGCAGCCGCTCCTCGACAACGTGGAGCGCGTCGGACTCGGCCCCGCCCTGCGCATCCTGCGCGCCGTCTCGCACATGACCCGGCAGACCGTCGAGGGCCAGGCTCTCGAGCTCGAGTGGGTGCGATCCAACGCCTGGCGTCTCGACGACGCCGACTATCTGCTCATGGTGGAGCTCAAGACCAGCTGGTATTCATTCATCACCCCTCTGCAGGCCGGCGCGATTGCCGCGGGCGCAGGGCCCGAGCAGCTGGCGCCCCTGGAGACCCTCGGCCGCCACCTGGGCGCAGCGTTCCAGATCACCGACGACCTGCTGAACCTGCGGGCAGAACCAGAGGAGTACGGCAAGGAGATCGGCGGCGACCTGTGGGAGGGCAAGCGCACCCTGATGCTGCTGCATGCTCTGCGGTGCGCGGAACCTGCGGAACGCGAGCGGGCCGTGCACATCCTCGCCAAGCGGCGGCCGACCACCGCTGGCGAGGTGGGACTCACCGACGTATTGGATCGGCTCTCCGGTCGCGGCGAACTGTCCCCAATCGGGCGGGCAACGATCAGAGAGTTCCTGGATGGACAGCACGTCTCGGCCCCGAAGAGCCTCGAGGACATCTGTTGGCTCTATGACCTGATCCGGCGCGCCGGGTCGCTCACGCACGCCAGGGACATCGCCGCCCGTCATGCCCGTGACGCCGCCGCCGTGCTGGCAGAACTCGACTGGCTCCCAGCCAGCCGGCACCGGAACGCGATCGCCGGGCTCGTCGACTACGTGCATGGGCGGACGCGATGACTCCAGAAGCCCTGATCGGCATGCTGGCCGAACTCGAGCGGGTCCGGGAACTCACCATCGACCTCATCGAGCAGCAGGCTCCACAGCTGCTGCCGGCTCCCCCGGTGCGGGCCGGCGGCACCGAACGCACGATGTACGAGCTGCTCATCGGAGCCCGGCGCGCAGTGCTCGGCAACCCCGCCGCGGCCCGCGGGCTGCACGACCTGCTCATCGCCGAAGGCCGACGCTACGCCGAAACGCCGGATGGAGCGCAGCTGCGCGACGCGCTGGTCGCATCCGGCGCAGTGGAGAATCTGCGACGCATCTGGGAAACGTTGAGCCTCAACGTGCTCGACGGGCCCGCAGCGTCCGGCGCGGCTCCGGAAGCCTGGGCGGAACTACTCGCCGACGCCGTTGTCGGGCGGGGCCTCGACGACGCGATCCTCTCACGGCTCCGCCCCGAGGGTTTCGCATGAGCCTCACCGACCCGCATCCGGCACTGGCCGAACAGAGCAGCTTCGTCGGCTACCTGCTCGGCCTTGTCGGAGTTGCGCGTTCGGTGCGGACGCTCGCCGAATATGCCGACCCCGAGAGGACCGGGGCGTTGCCCGAGGACGACGACATGATGTACCTGCTGCTCGGGCTCACCAGCCTGGGGGACGCCGTTGAACGTCTCGCCGAAAAGGCTCAACCGCAACGTAATTCACCGTCAAGCACAACGCCGCAAGTGACAACGAGGTGGCTGCGATGAACGCGATCCTCGCCGGTAGCGACTTCCTTCGCGCGCCGTTGTTGGCCACCGCCCGTCCGCAAGCATTCAAGGAGTGGCACCACTTCGTGATCCACGGCCGAGGTCGGCACATCCTCATCAATTTCAGCCTCAACAGTGAACCATCCGGCGCCGGACGGCACCGTCTCGCTCCCCGGGTGATCGTCATAGCGCACACCGACCGGTGGTGCGGCGCCATCCAACGATTCGACGAAGCCGTGCTCGACGTGTCCGCCGACCTCGGTGAGCTGACGATCGGCGGCAGCCGAATGAACGTGCTGCCCGACGGCTACCGGGTCATCGTCGATCTGCCCGACCAACACATCCGGGGCGAGCTGGACTTCGTGTCGGTCAGCCGGCCCTTCGTCGTCAACAACCAGCCGATCGGGGAAGGCAGGATGAGCTGGCTGTTCGTACCCCGGCTGCGCGCAGACGGGTGGCTGCGGATCGGCGGGCAAGAACACCGCATCGAACACGAACTCGCCTATCACGACCACAATTGGGGCCGCTTCCGGTGGGGCGACGACTTCGGTTGGACATGGGGCACCGTGCTTCCGCAGTCGCCGGATGACCCTTGGTCGATGGTGTTCCTGCAGATGACCGACCGGGCACGCGTGAACTATCTGTCCCAGGCACTGTATGTCTGGCACCATGACGAACCAGCCGCGATATTCCGGCATGCCGCAGTGAGAACGCGGAGTCACGGCGTGCTTCCCGGCAGCCCGGACTGCACGCTGCCGCCCCAGATGCGGCTGATTCTCGACGGCCAGGCGCCCGGTGTGCCGGAATGCGTGAAGATCTCGGCCGAGCGGGCCGGTGACAGTGTGCATGCCGAGTTCCGCGCCAGGTCTTATGCCCGGCTGGCGCAGCCCAGTGAAGTCAGCCTCGACAGGTCGACAGTGCTCTGCGAGGCGAGCGGCACCGCCCGGTTGACCGGCACGGTAGGAGGGGAACTGCTCGACTTCCACGGTGCCGGGGTATTCGAGTTCCTCTATGGCTGAACTGGTCTCGTCGCTGTTGCGACGTTCGATCCGACACCTTGCAGACGAGGTGCCCGACAGCTACCGGCTTCTGCTCTACCGACTCGGGCCACTGGTCGTCGCGCTCGACGTCGACCGCGAACTGTTCTCGTTGTCAGGTGGGCACGAACTCGAAGTCGCCGACGGCTGTGCCCTCACCGCACGCGTGCGAATCAACACCTCCCGCGCCGCCATCCTCGAGGTGCTCGACGCGAAGGTGGGCCTTGCCGAGGCGGTGGAGGCGGGCATCGTGAGCGTGCAGGGTGCGCTCGACGACGTCCAGCGTGCGCACGACACGCTGCTGGCATATGTCCACGCCGCCGTCCGGGCGCCGTCACAGCCCGGACTTCTGGGTGCGCTCCGGAAGGGGGCGCCGTGAGCGGGCACATCATGACACCGGCCTCGTGCGAACGACGCCCGACCGTTGCGGTACTCGGTGCCGGCATCGCGGGCTTGACCGCCGCTCACGAGCTGGCGGAGCGTGGATTCGACGTCACCGTCTACGAATTCCGCGAAGACGAACGCATTGGGCTCGGACCCGAGCCGGTCGGCCACTACCCGCCAGTCAAGCTCGGCGGCCTGGCCGCTTCCCAGTACTCGACCGTGGGCAGCCACGGCGGCAGTCGAGCCGAGCTCCGCTCATTCCCGGGACAGCGGGGTCGGCCACGGCTCCCGGGCCGGGCCGTCGCCGGCGAACACGGCTTCCGCTTCTTCCCCGCCTACTACCTGCACACCTGGGATCTCTTCCAGCGCATCCCCGTCTATCAATGCGTGAAAGCAGCTGGCGGCCAGGCAAGTTGGGAACCGACCGCACGTACTGTGTTGGACAACGTCAGGCGGGTCGTCACCCAGGGCACCACGGTGGACGGCAAGCCGTCGCTCGTTTTCCCCCGCGAAGCGCCACGCAGCCCGGCGGAGTTCCTCAGCATCGTCGGTCAGCTCGCGGAACTGGAATTCACCGTGGGCGATGTCCAGACTTTCGTCGCCCGGCTGCTGCGATACCTCGTCACCAGCCCGCTGCGGCGCGCGAAAGAACTCGAGAACATCTCTGCCTACGACTTCTTCGTCGGTCGCGACAGTGCGACCGGGCCCCCGCGCTACTCCTACACGCCGAAATTCCACGAGCTGCTGCTCGAAATGCCGAAAGTGCTGGCGGCCTTCGACTCTCGCTGGGGGGACGCTCGCACGAACCTCACCACCTATCTCCAGCTCCAGCTGCAGATGGACCGTCGCGACAACAAGGCCGACGGCGTGCTCAACGGTCCCACCACCGAGGCATGGTTCGACCATTGGTATCGACACCTGCTCACACTCGGGGTCCGCTTCGTCCGCGGTGGAGCGGATCGCCTCCTGCCGCCCACCGTCGACCCGTCACAGCAGGCCCACCTCAGGCCGCGGGTGCAGATCACGCTGAACGACGGTACCCAGCTGACCCCGGACTACACCGTGGTAGCCGTCGATGCGCCTGCAGCCGAGACGATTACGGCAGATCTACGGGGCGCCGGCACCGGTGGCACCGTCGCGGGACTGGACGGGTTCACCACCCTCGCGCCGCCACCCGACGGACCCCTGCAACCGGAGACCACCCGTCCCCGACCCCGTCGCGACCCCTACGCCATGGCCGAGATGGGCCGGGTGCCCTGGGACCGCTTCCAGACGTTGAGCGGTATCCAGTACTACTTCGACACCGAATTTCAGCTGCTTCGCGGCCACATGTACTACTCGAAGACGGAGTGGGCGCTGTCGTCGATCAACCAGCACGGCCTGTGGGAGAACCGGCCGAGGCTCGCCCGCGACGGCCACGTGTCTGTTCTGTCGGTCGACATCGGGGATTTCAACACCCCTTCCCGCCATCTGCTGGACGAACTGGGGCGCGGCAAAGCCGCGCGCGACTGCACCGCCGACGAGATCGCCTCGGAAGTTTGGCGACAGATCGTCGCCTCTCTCACCAGCAACGTCGACAACGCCCCGGAGGAACTGCTGCCGTGGCCGGCCTGGTATGCGCTCGACCGGGGCTTGATCATGGAACACGGCCCCGGACAAGGCAGCGGTCGCGTGGTGCGCAACGAAACGCCATATCTCGTTCCGATCATCGGGGATTGGGAGAACCGGCCCGGCGGTGAACCGTGGAACCCGCACAACACCTCCTGGACCTTCGTGCCGACCGCCGAATCGTGGCTCGAGGATCTCGAGCAGCGACATGTCTGGCAGGCTCGCCACGGCGGCTACCAGGTCCACCACAACTCGGTGGTGTTCGCGGGCACGTGGACCAAGACGTTCACGCGCATGACCTCGATGGAGGCGGCATGCGAGTCGGCGCGTCACGCCGTCAATGCCATCCTCGACCACTACGTATGGGTGGGTTCGGGCGGCACCGATCGCCGAGAGAGAACAACCCTCCCCTGGTTGTTTCCCTACGGGTTGCTCGACCAGGGTTTGTCGAGCCCGATCCGGATGCCGACCCCGGCCGGCGATTACTGCTACATCTTCGACATCGAGAACCGCGAACCGCCCGACACCCGCGCACTGCGGATCCTCGACTCGGCGTACTGCCAGCATTCGTTGCCCCATCCCGTGGACACCGTCGCCGCACCCCTTGCCCCACCGACCTACGGAGGCCGACCATGACGTACCCACCCGAGCACAACCAGCAGCTCAATGCCTATCTCCAAGCCTGGCGGCAGGTCCTTGAACCGTTGACGCCGGGCATCACAGCGGCAATGCCGTTCCCAAGCGCGCCATGGGGCATGCCTCCCATGCCTCCCTTTACCCCGCCGATACCGACGGCTCCCCCACCACCCGCACCGCCGATGCCGGCCGACTACACGCAGCAACTCTTCGGCTATCTGCAGGCGTGGCGGCAGTATCTCGAGCACGCGACGGGCGCCCAACCCGCCCCGGCTCAGCCGTCCAGCACCTTTCCGGCGATGCCGGATAGAAGAGATCCCGCGGAGACGACGCGGCCGGCGCCGCCTGACCGAGATGACGGAAGTCGAACGACACCGGCCGCCGGTGTCGAAGACGGCGGTCTACCAGCGGTGGATCGCCAGATTCCAGCTTTCGTACCCAGACATGACGGCGGTCAGCTACCCAGTGCAATACGCCCGACAGGCCTTTCGGTCAGACCCGCGCGCGAGGATCAGAGCATTCAGGTGAACCCCGATAGTTTCGGTCAGGCGGCCGCGAGGGCGCGCGGCACCTTGATGGGTATGCCGCCCGGTGTGGAGTTCAGGCCGCAGATGGGAGATCAGCGGCGGCTCCGCCCCGCCGCCGAGCCACCAACGCAGCGTCCGACCGGCTCTCCTGTCGGCGGGCCTGTGCGACCGGCCGTGCCGGCCGCACAGGTGCGGGCCGCGGGGCCACTGTTCCCCGGGCTCGCCGAACGCGCCGCAGCGAGAATCCAGCGAGACCTCGGCTAGCCGCTATGCCGAGACGAGCTCTCCGGCTTGGCGTCGATTCCTGATTCCTTGCGCTGCTGCGCCGTGATGGGCGCGGGCGCGTCGGTCAACGGGTCGACCCCGCCACCGGACTTCGGGAACGCGATGACCTCGCGGATCGAGTCGACCCCGGCGAGCAGCGCGACGATCCGGTCCCAGCCGAAGGCGATACCACCGTGCGGCGGAGCGCCGAAGGTGAACGCGTCCAGCAGGAACCCGAACTTGTCGGTGGCCTCATCGTGATCGATGCCCATCATCGCGAACACCCGCTCCTGAACGTCGCGGCGATGGATACGGATCGAGCCGCCGCCGATCTCGTTGCCGTTGCAGACGATGTCGTAGGCATCGGCCAGCGCGGATCCCGGTTCGGTGTCGAAGGTCTGCTCGGACTCGGGCTTCGGCGCGGTGAACGCGTGGTGCACCGCGGTCCAGGCCCCCGACCCCACGGCCACGTCCCCGGCGGCGGCCGCTTCGTCGGCGGCTTCGAACAGCGGCCAGTCCACCACCCAGGTGAACGCCCACGCGGTCGGATCGATCAGATCGAGGCGCTTGGCGACCTCGATCCGGGTCGCTCCCAGCAGCGCGCGGGCGGACTTCGCCGACCCGGCCGAGAAGAACACGCAGTCCCCCGGACTGGCGCCGACGTGCGCGGCCAGACCGGCCCGTTCGTCGTCGGAGAGGTTCTTGGCGACCGGCCCGCTCAGCTCGCCGTCGTCGCCGACCAGCACATAGGCCAGGCCTTTGTGACCACGCTGCTTCGCGAACTCCTGCCATCCGTCGAGGGTGCGGCGCGGCTGCGACGCCCCACCCGGCATGACCACCGCACCGACGTAGGCCGCCTGGAACACGCGGAACGGGGTCTCGGAGAAGTAGTCGGTGCATTCCACCAGCTCCAGCCCGAACCGCATATCGGGCTTGTCGGAGCCGAACCTGCGCATCGCGTCGGCGTGACTGATCCGCGGCAGCGGAAGAGGCAGGTCGTAGCCGATCAGCGCCCACAGCGCCCGGAGCACTTCCTCGGACACCGCGATGACGTCGTCGGCGTCGACGAAGCTCATCTCCATGTCCAGCTGGGTGAACTCGGGTTGGCGGTCGGCGCGGAAATCCTCGTCGCGGTAGCACCGCGCGATCTGGTAGTAGCGCTCCATCCCGGCGACCATCAGCAGCTGCTTGAACAGCTGCGGACTCTGCGGCAGCGCATAGAAGGAGCCTGGTTGCAGCCGGGCGGGAACCAGGAAGTCGCGCGCGCCCTCCGGTGTCGACCGGGTCATGGTCGGCGTCTCGATCTCGACGAAATCATGCGAAGCGAGCACACTTCGGGCCGCGGCATTGACCTTGGAACGCAACCGGATTGCCTGCCCCGGACCCTCACGGCGCAAATCCAGATAGCGGTACTTCAGGCGCGCCTCCTCACCCGCGGTCTCGTCGAGCTGGAACGGCAGTGGGGCGCTCTCCCCCAGGACCGTCAGCGACGTCGCATTGACCTCGACATCGCCGGTGGTGATCTCCGCGTTCGCATTGCCCTCCGGCCGGATCTCGACGACACCGGTGACGGCGACGCAGAACTCCGAGCGCAGCCGGTGGGCCTGGGCCAGCACGTCACCCTCGCGGAACACCACCTGGGACACCCCGGAGGCGTCGCGGAGGTCGATGAAGATGACGCCGCCGTGGTCGCGTCGACGCGCCACCCAGCCGGCCAGCGTCACAGTCTGGGCGGCGTCGGCGGCGCGCAACGATCCGGCGGTGCGGGTGCGCAGCACGAAGTACTCCTCGAGTCAGGGTTCTCAAACGACTGCTCAGTCTAAGGGGCCGCGCCCGGCGCTCTGACTAGACAGCTATCGTGATCTGTCCAGTGGGGCTCAAGCTGCGAAAGGGACGGGCCATGGCCAAGCGTCATCCCTGCGAACGCGTCGATCTGGAGTTCGTCGACCGGGCGCCGTACCGGTTCGTCAGCACGGTCGACCTGGCGATCACCCCGGAACAACTCTTCGAGGTGCTCGCCGACGAGACCTCCTGGCCGAAGTGGGCGCGCGTCATCACCAAAGTGACCTGGACCAGCCCTGAACCGCGGGGCGTCGGCACCACCCGCACGGTCGACATGCGCGGCGGCATCACCGGCGACGAGGAGTTCCTGGCCTGGGAACCGTTCACCCGAATGGCCTTTCGCTTCAACGAATCCACCACCGGCGCCATTGCCGCCTTCGCCGAGGACTACCACGTCGTACCTACGGCGACCGGTTGTCATCTGACGTGGATCATGGCGATGAAGCCCAGCGGCCCGGCAGGGCGGTTCGGGCTCTTCGTGGGCCAACCGGTGATGGGCCGGATGTTCCAGAGTTTCCTGCACAGACTGCGCCGCTACACCGACGAACGTTTCGGCACCGGATAACCCGCGCGCAGCCCCAGCGGCGGGGTTATCGTGGGCCCATCAAGCCGGCGTGGGCGTCGGGGGACGCAAATGGGTGAACGACGGGCTCGGTGTCCAGCCTGCGGCATCGAACCCCGCACTGGTGCGCGCTTCTGCGAGGGCTGCGGTGCGGCCTTGTCACCACGGTCTCGACCAGCCGAGTACAAGCAGGTCACGGTGCTGTTCGTCGACGTCGTCCGCTCGATGCAGATCGCGGCCGCGCTCGACGTCGAACGCTTTCGGGACGTCATGACCTCCGTGGTCGAGCAGGCGGCCGGGGTGGTGCGCCGCTACGGGGGAAGCGTCGAGTCGACCGGTGACGGCGTGATGGCGCTGTTCGGTGCTCCAATAGCACTGGAGGATCACGCATTTCGCGCCTGTCTGGCCGCGCTCGACATCCAGACCGGGGCCAGCCGGTTGGCAGCCGACGTTCTTCGCCGGGACGGCCTGGTGTTGCAGTTGCGCGTCGGACTCAATTCGGGCCGCGTCATTGCCGGGGAATTCGGTGCGAGCTCGCTGGGCTACACGGCGACCGGGTTACCCGTCGGTCTCGCACAGCGGATGGAATCGGCGGCCCCACCAGGGGTGGTGATGCTGTCGCACACGACCGCGCATCTGGTGGAACACACCGCCCGCCTCGGGCCCCCCGAGTGGGTGCACGTCAAGGGCGAGACCGACCCGGTCCCGGGGCGGCGACTACTCGGCCTCGCCGACCACCAGGGAGCACGACCCGGCGAAGCGTCGTTCGTCGGACGCCGTGCCGAGATCAACGACGCCTTGGCCGGACTCGACGCCGCGATCAGCGGCCGCGGGACAGTTGTGTCGCTTTCCGGTCCGCCCGGCATCGGCAAGAGCCGGATCACCCGGCAGGTCGCGGCGCTGGCCGCGACGCGAAATGTCGACGTGTTCTGGGCATACTGCCGGTCCCACACCAGCGAGGTACCGTTCGACGCCGCCGCCGAGTTACTGCGGTCGTTCTTCGGCATCGTCGGCCGATCGGCGCAAAACGCCCGCGCCGCAACACGGTCGGCGCTTCCGGCGGCCGATCGCGACGATCTTGCGATCCTCGACGACATGCTGGGCGTCAGCGATCGCGAGCAGGTCACCGACATGGATCCGGATGCCCGCAGGCGACGACTCACCGCGCTGCTGAATTCCGCCTTGCTGGCGCGGCACAGGCCCGCCGTTTACGTCATCGAGGATGCGCACTGGATCGACGAGGTCAGCGAGGCGATTCTGAGCGATCTCTTCGGCGCGGTATCCACAGCTCCCGCCCTGGTGTTGATCACCCACCGCCCGGAGTACACGGGCGCGCTGGCCTTGACGGCGGACGCCACCATCCGGCTGGATCCGCTTGACGCCGCGGCGTCATCCGAACTCGTCGCGTCGCTGCTGGGCACCGATCCCTCGGTCGGCGAGCTCGCATGCCGCATCGCCGATCGGGCCGCCGGCAATCCGTTCTTCATCGAGGAGATCGTCCGGGACCTGGCCGAGCGCCGCATCCTGACCGGCAACCGCGGCGCTTACACGTGCTCGGGTGGCGCCGACGTCGCAGTCCCGGCGACGGTGCAGGCCACCATCGCCGCCCGTATCGATCGCCTCGCCCCGTCGGCCAAGCGGACGCTCTACGCGGCTGCGGTGATCGGCTCCCCGTTCCCGCAGCACCTGCTCGCCTCGGTGCTCTCCACACCGGCACTGGCCGACCTGACCGACGCCGAGCTGATCACGCAGGTAGCCGCAGAACCCGCCGAGTACGCATTCCGCCATCCCCTGACACATGCGGTCGCCTACGAAACGCAGTTGCGATCGAGCCGGGCCGAGCTGCACCGATCGATCGCCGTGGCGATCGAACAGGCGGACTCCGCTGCGGGCACCATGAGCGCTGCGCTGATCGCCACCCATATGGAGGCCGCGGGCGACCTGCGTGACGCCTTCGACTGGCACATGAAGGCCGGAACCCTGGCCACCCACCGCGATATCACCGCGGCGCGCATGAGCTGGCAGCGGGCCGCCGAGGTCGCCGACCGGCTCCCGGCCGATGATCCCGAACGTTTGGCGCTGCGGATCGCTCCCCGCACCCTGCTGTGCGCGACGCGCTGGCGGGTGGGCGGCGAGCTGCACGAGGTCGGCTTCGACGAGCTGCGGCAGCTGACGGTCGAGGCCGGCGACAAGCGGTCGCTGACCATCGCGATGTCCGGAATGGTTCAGATGCTGAACTTTCACGGCCGCTACACCGAGGCGTCCCTACTGGCTTCTGAGCAGCTGACGCTGATCGATTCGATCGGCGATCCGGAACTGGCGGTTGCGCTGATCCCGATGGTGAGCAGCATCGCCAAATGGGATGCCGGCGAGATGGCCGAGGCCCTGGAACTGGCCCAGCGCGCCATCGACCTGTCCGCCGGCGACCCGACGATGGGCAACCTGATCTTCGGCTCGCCGCTGGCCATGGCCCTGGTGATGAGAGCTTCGACGCGGTGCTGCCTCGGAATTCCGGGCTGGCGTGAGGATTTCGACTCCGCACTGGCGATCGCGCGCGCCGTCGACAAGTTCAGTTACTCCACCGTGGTGATGTTCAAATACATCGCCGCGCTGAACTGGGCGCTGCAGCCCGACGACGCCGCGCTCCACGACACCGCGGAGGCGCTCGAGATCGCCCGGCAGTTCGGCGACAACTTCCTGCTGACCAATGCCGAGTTCACCCACGGGTTGGTGCTGGTGCGGCGCGGCGGGGCGGATCGCGAGCTCGGGTTCGAGCTGCTGGCCAGGTCACGAGAGGTGGCGCTCGATCACAGGTACACGATCATCGCGGCCTGGTGCGTCGACCTGGACTTCGCCACCGAGGCGATCCGCACCGGCGACTTCGACACCGCGGTGGCCCTGAGCCGGCACGTCCTCGACGAGGAGATCCGATGCGGCGAGGGCATCAACCGCGGGTGGTCCACCTCGGTCCTGGTCGAGGCCCTGCTCGCCCGCAAGCGTGTCGGCGACCTCGCTGAGGCCGGGGCCGCGATCGACCGGTTGGCCGCGATGCCGACCGAACCGATGTTCCTCTACCACGAACTTCCATTGCTGCGGCTTCGGGCGATGGCGGCACGGGCCGCCGGTGATCAGGACGGCTACGTGGCGTTGCGGGACTGCTATCGCGCCCGCGCAGAGCAGGCCGGCTTCGACGGTCATGTCGCGCTGGCCAGGGCGATGACTTAGTACACCCCGTCCCACGCGGTCCGCCGGACCGCGTCGGGGTCTTCGGCGACGACGTCACGGGCGGTGGTGATCAGCCGGGTGCGTCGGCGCGGGGTTTCGTAGACGGGCCAGTCCGCCTCCCCCACCCCCTCGCCGTGGGCGAAATCCAGCCAGGCGCGTTGCATCCGGCGACCTACCGGTGGCTGCAGCCGCCGGCCGAACGGGTGCAGTTTGCGGCCGATGAACGACGCGTAGCTGTGCTGGACATGCACGATCTCACTGCCGTGTGTGGCGCCGAGGCCGAGCATGCGCAGGCTCAGACCGAAGTGGTCGAAGCGGTACATGCGGGTGTGCGCGTGCACGCTGTATGCATCGGCGAACGCCCAGGCAGGGGCGCCGAACATGACGTCGGATCCCAGGTCGATCAGCGCGCGACGGCGCGGATAGTCCGGGTATGCCTGCAGCACACGCTCTTTGGCCTCCGGCGCCACCCTCGCGAAGTAGGCGTCGACCGTGGGCCGCGTCGTGGGCAGCATCGGCGGTTTGGTCCAGGCGAACATCGATGCCTCGTGGCTGTTCGTGCCGATGATCAGCGGCATCCGCGCCAACTCACCGGTACGGGCGGCCTCGACCGGGTGCCGGGGAAGCAACTCCGTGCCGTGGGTCAATCCGTAGGCCAGTGTCGGGGTGGTGGCCGCGCTCTTGAGCTGCACCATCCCGGCCGCGCGGCGCAGTTGGCGCTGCGGCAACGCCTTGACCTCGGATGCACCCACCCCGAGGCGTCCGAGGAACTCATGTGCCCGGGCTGCCCGGAGTTCACGGTCGGCGATCAACGGCAGCGCGGGACTCTGCGCGATCGCCCGGTGGAACAGTCCCTCGGCCGCGGGGCTGGCCAGCAACGCCAACACCGACGTGGCCCCGGCCGACTCGCCGAACACGGTGACCTGAGCCGGGTCCCCGCCGAAGGCGGCGATGTTGTCCCGCACCCAGGCCAAGGCGGCGATCTGATCTCGCAGCGCCAGGTTGTCGTCGAAACCCTCGCCGAGGTCGCTGAGCTCGAACCCGCCGAACACCCCGATCCGGTAGGTGATGTTGACCACCACCACGTTGCCGTTGGCCGCCAGTCGCGAGCCGTTGTACAGCTGGAACTGCCCGGCGCCGTACACGAAGGCGCCCCCGGGGATCCACACCATGACCGGCAGTGCCGCTGAGGTGTCCGGCGACCACACCGTCAGGGTCAGACAGGCTTCGTCACGCACCTTCGGGTCGTCCCGCCCGCCCCCGACGAACGATTTGGTCTGCGGAGGCAGTGGACCGTGTTCGCGCGCATCCCGGACCCCCTGCCACGGAGCGAGCGGACCCGGCCCCAGGAACCGGCGCTGTCCCACCGGTTGCGCGGCATACGGCACACCGCGCCAGACCCCGATCCCTCCCTCGGTGTCGCCGCGCAGGGCGCCCGAGGCGGTGTGCACCACCGGGGAATGTCCGACAACAACTGCCACAGGAGAAATCGTATGTGCAAAGCTTGACCGGCCTGGGTGGCAGGCGCGGCGGCGAAAGTTGATGAGGTGGCGCAATGACCTTCAACGAGGGCATGCAGATCGACACCAGCACCACGTCCAGCAGCGGCGGGGGCCGAGGTCCCGGCCGCGGCATCGCGGTCGGGGGCGGTATCGGTGGGCTGCTGATCGTGGTGGTCGCCTTGTTCCTCGGCGTCGATCCGGGCACGGTGCTCCCCCAGCAGCCACAGATGGACACCCAGGGCGTCGAGGCTCCGGGCTTCGATCTGAGCCAGTGCAGGACCGGCGCGGACGCGAACGCCATCGTGCAGTGCCGGGTGGTGGCGACGGGGAACTCGGTCGACGAGGTCTGGGAGCAGCTGTTGCCCGGATACACCCGCCCGTCCATCCGGCTGTTCTCCGGCCAGGTCGACACCCGGTGTGGACCGGCGAACAGTGCTGTCGGACCGTTCTACTGCCCGGCCGATCAGACCGCCTACTTCGACACCGACTTCTTCGACGTCCTGGTTGATCAGTTCGGTTCCAGCGGCGGGCCTTTCGCCCAGGAATATGTGGTCGCCCACGAGTTCGGCCACCACGTGCAGAACCTGCAGGGAGTGCTCGGCCGTGCTCAGCAGGATCCCGAAGGCCCCACGGGTGGCGGCGTGCGTACCGAACTGCAGGCCGACTGCTACGCGGGTGTGTGGGCCCACTACGCGGCGATCACCAAACAGGACGGCACCGATGTGCCGTTCCTGGAGCCTTTGAGCGACAGGGACATCTCCGACGCCCTGTCGGCCGCATCCTCGGTAGGTGATGACCGGATCCAGGAGGCGGCGACGGGACGGGTCAACCCGGAGTCGTGGACACACGGTTCCTCCGAGCAGCGGCAGAAGTGGTTCACCGTCGGCTACCAGACCGGCGACCCGAACAAGTGCGACACCTTCGCGACCAACAACCTTGGCTAGGCCCACCACCGCCGTCGACGCCGTCGCCGAGCGTTACCTCACCGCGTCGGCAGCCCTCGATCCCTGTGCGGCAACCGAATCGGGCATCACAGGCTACGACGACCAGATCACCGACTACTCACCCGACGGGGTGACCGCGCGGGCCGACGCGGCCCGGGTCGCGTTGCGGGAGCTGGACGGGGCCGAACCCGTCGACGACGTCGACGTGGTCACCGTCGCCGCGATGCGCGAGCGGCTCGGCGTGCTGATCGACAAGCACGAAGCAAGCCTGGACCTCGGTGAGCTGAACGTGATCGCGTCACCGCTGCAGACGATGCGCGACGTCTTCGACCTGATGGCCACCGACACCGATGACGACTGGGCGGTGATCAACCGCAGACTGTCACTCATCCCGAAGCGGGTCTCCGGTTATGCCGACGGCTTGCGCGCCGCGGTGTCGGCCGGTCGCGCACCTGCTGCGCGTCAGCTGCGAAGGGCCATCGAACAATCCGGCCAGATTCAGCATCTCTTCGTCGACATGGTCGCCGCCACCTCTGTAAATGACGACACGCTGCGCGACGAACTCAGGCGAAGCGCTCAGGCGGCTGCCGGCGCGTACGCGTCCCTGGTGACGGTGTTCCGCGACGACATCGGCCCGCACGCTCGTGAGGTGGACGCCTGTGGGCGCGATGCCTACAGCGTGCTGTCCCGATCGTTCCTGGGAGCAGAGGTCGATCTCGACGAGGCCTATCACTGGGGACTCGATCAACTGCAGAAGATTGTGGCCGAACAGGATTCGATCGCGGGTCGGCTCTATCGCGGCGCTTCGGCTGCCGAGGCGCTGCGGCGACTGGACGACGAACCGCGTTACCTCATCGACGGTACCGATGCGCTGCAGGAGTGGATGCAGAACCTGTCCGACCGCGTGGTCGATTCCCTGGCCGGGCACCATTTTGACATCGCCGAACCACTGCGCAACCTGGAGTGCCGGATCGCGCCGACCCACACCGGGGGCATCTACTACACCGGGCCGTCAGAAGACCTGACCCGGCCGGGACGGATGTGGTGGTCGGTCCCCCACGGCGTGACCACGTTCCACACCTGGCAGGAGACCACCACGGTGTTCCACGAAGGTGTCCCGGGGCATCATCTGCAGATCGGCCGCGCGGTGATGCTGGCCGATCGACTCAACCGCTGGCGCAGGCTCGGGTGCTGGGTGTCCGGGCACGGGGAAGGCTGGGCGCTCTACGCCGAACGGTTGATGGCCGAGCTCGGCTGGCTCGACGACGCTGGCAACCGCATGGGAATGCTTGATGCCCAACGTTTCCGGGCAGCACGAGTCGTCATCGACATCGGGGTGCACTGCGGGTTGACCGCGCCAGACGGCGGCATCTGGGACGCCGATCGTGCGTGGACCTTCTTGCAGTCGCACAGCGCGATGGCCGAGGAGAATCTTCGGTTCGAACTGGACCGCTACCTCGGCTGGCCCGGCCAGGCGCCGTCCTACGCGATCGGGCAGCGGATCTGGCAGCAGTTGCGCGACGAGGTGCAGGCCCGAGGAGTCTCACTCAAGGAGTTCCACGGCCGGGCACTGGATCTCGGCGGTCTGCCGTTGGACGTGCTGCGCTCGGCCGTGGCGGCTTAGAGGCGCGACTGTTCCTTGATCGAGGTGTCGACCTGTCGCAGCGGACGGATGAGGCCGTCCTGGGCGAAGGATGCGATGAGCTCGCCCTCCTGGGTGTGCACTGCCCCGCGGACGTAGGACATGCCGGCACCCACCTGGGTGCTCTCGTGGGTGTACAGCAGCCAGCCGTCCCAGCGCACCGGCTCGTGAAAGCTGACCGAGACCGTCATCGGAGCAGTCGAGACGGTCAGGTGCGCCTGGCTGGTCCCGATGCCTTCGTGCGCCCGCATCGTCGTCGAAATACCAAGATGCCCTGTGAAATACGCTATGAGCGCCTTGGCGAGGTCGTCCCGCTCGGGGATCGGATCGTAGTGCAGCCAGGCGTACAGCTCCGGTGGACCGACCTCGTCGGGGCTGTTCACGTCCTCGACGTCGACCAGGCGCAACTCGCGGCCCATCATGGGCATCGGGGACAGATGGGAGTCGGCGGGGCCGGACACCTCGGGCCGGGGTAGGTGATGACGGATCACATCACCGGTCGGCACGTCGGCGAGCACCGTCGTCGTGATGCAGCGCTTGCCGTTCTGCGTCGCCGTCACGACTGCCGTTGCGGTGGAACGGCCTTCGCTGACGACATCGATGTCGAGCTCTACCGGTCCCGCACCGACCATGACGGCCCTGGCGAACACCGAGTGCACCGAGCGCACCGACTTGTCCGGAAACCGCTTGGCAGCAGCCACGATCGACTGCGCGAGGACCTGGGTGCCCTCGACCACCTGCCGTTCATCCTCGCCTGCGGGTCCGGTCTGCGCGGTGAACGTGTCCGTTTCACCGGGCCGAGCGTCGAAGAGATCGAGCAATTCCTGGACCGTCCACTGCACCTGCGCCGAATCCGCGGTCATCCTCAAGCGCCTCCCTCTCGGTAACTGTCGAGGGAACAGTAACCGAGGTTCGCCGATAGCGGTAACGTCATTACCAACACCTACCCCGGAGCGAAAGGCGGTGCGGCATGTCGGCAAAGGCTCAGCCGGAACCCGCGGTCAGCGCCGAAACCGAATCCCGCGCCAGCCGTTTCATGCGGTCGGCGCTGGCGATACTCGGCGAGACGGGGCGCACCGATTTCACCGTCCTCGAGGTGGTCGAACGCTCCAAGACCTCACTGCGGGCGTTCTACCAGCATTTCGCCACCAAGGACGAGCTGCTGCTGGCCCTGGTCGAGAGGATCATGGCCGACGCCACCGAGCGGTGGCGTGCCGAGATCGGGCCGATGAACAGCGACGACGCGTTGCGCGTGCTGATCGAGCGCATCTGCGCACCAGCCGAATCCACCACCCAGGACAGCATCAACCGGGGATTGACCTACTACAACGACCACCTGCTGGAGACCCGGCCCAAGGAGTTCGCCAAGGTTCTCGCACCACTGCACGAACTCGTCAGCGACGTGCTGCGCCGCGGTATCACCGAGGGTGTCTTTCGCCCCGACCTCGACGTCGACACCGACGCCGCGATCATGATGCAGACCGTGCTGGGAGCACTGCCGATGCGTGAACTGGGCGCCGAGCTGAACGGGATCCCGATCGACGGCGGCCACCTGTATCGGTTCTGCCTCCGCGGCCTCGCCGCTAAATCGCCCTGAACAGGGACTATGACGGCGTGAGCAGCTCTGGCATCGTTACACTCAGGCGTGGTAATGTCGTTACCACTAAACCGGTAATGCCATTACCGGTTCGCGCAAATACGACATGTCAGGAGCCCACATCATGCCGTCTCGCATCCTCGACTATCCGGTGTTCGATGCCGACAACCACTTCTACGAGCCCAAAGAGGCGCTGACACAGTTCCTGCCGGATCACCGCAAGGGGATCATCGACTACATCGAGGTGCACGGCCGCACCAAGATCATGGTTCGCAACACGATCAGCGACTACATCCCGAACCCCACGTTCGAGGTGGTCGCCAAACCCGGCGCCCAGGAGGAATACTTCCGGCACGGCAGCGGTGGCAAGAGTTTCCGCGAGATCATGGGCAAGCCCATGAAGGCGATCCCCGCATTCCGCAACCCCGAGGCCCGCCTCGAGGTGCTCGACGGGCTCGGCCTGGATTACACGTTGATGTTTCCCACGCTGGCATCCCTGGTCGAGGAGCGCCTCAAGGACGACCCCGAGGCCATCCTCGACATCGTCCACGGGTTGAACCAATGGATGTATGAGACATGGCAGTTCAACTACGAGAATCGCATCTTCTCCACCCCGGTCATCAACCTCGCCAACGTCGACCGCGCGATCGAGGAACTCGAATGGTGCGTGGAACGCGGCGCCAAGACCGTTCTGGTGCGTCCCGCGCCGGTTCCCGGGTATCGCGGCAGTCGCTCCTTCGGCCTGCCCGAGTTCGATCCCTTCTGGGATGCCTGCGTGAAGGCCGGCATCCCGGTGTCCATGCACGCGTCGGACAGCGGATATGCGGCGTACCTCAATGATTGGGAGCCCGGAGACGAGTTCAAGCCGTTCAAACCGACATCGTTCCGGATGGTCGCGATGGGTAAGCGCCCCATCGAGGACACCATGGCGGCACTGGTGTGCCACGGTGCGCTGACCCGCAACCCGGATCTGCGCATCCTGTCGGTCGAGAACGGCGCCTCGTGGGTGCCCTACCTGTTCTACCAATTCAAAGACGTCTACTCGAAGATGCCGCAGGAGTTCCCCGAGGATCCGATCGAGGCATTCAAGCGATGCGTCTACGTCGCGCCGTTCTGGGAGGACGACTTCAAGCAGATGGCGGATCTGTGCGGGATCGACCGCGTCATCTTCGGCTCGGACTGGCCGCACCCCGAGGGCCTGGCGGACCCCATCAACCTGGTCAGCGACCTGGAGCGGATGGGCCTCGACGACAGCGGTGTCCGAAAGGTGATGGGCGGCAACATGGTCGACCTCTTCAAGGTCCCCAGCAAGAAGGTCTACAAGCCGGATGTGCCCGCGCTCGTCCTGACCTGACCCGAGACACCTGCGAGCGCAAAGAGGCTGGACCGATCCCATGACCGACATCGCCAATCCGGAGCGGATGCTCTTCGCCTCCACCACCCAGGCGTTCCTGGAGAAGGAAGGCTCGCTCAGCAGTGTGCGGGGACTGCATGCTTCCGGCGTCGCCTTCGAAAAGGACTGGTGGCAGCGGGCGGCCGAGCTGGGCTGGGCCAGTCTGCTGGTACCGGAAGAACTCGGCGGGGGCAGTGTCTCCGGCGACGGTGTCGCCGATCTGGCGTTGGTCGCCGAACAGGTCGGCCACACGGTCGCGCCGGGACCCTTGCATCCGGTCAGCGTCGTGCTGACCGGTCTCGTCGAAGCGCCCGGCGGGCACGAGGCGTATATCGAAGCTCTCGTGAGCGGCGAAGCGGTGGCATCCTGGGCTGTGTATGAGCCCACCCGGCCGTTCGCTCCGCTACAGGCCGGCACGACCGCCACACGCACCGAATCCGGTTACCGGATCGACGGCGTGAAGGACCGCGTCGAAGCAGGAACCGACAGCGACGCTGTGCTCGTGGTCGCCACCTGTGGCGGCGAGATCAGGCAGTTCCTGGTGCCGATCGACACCGCCGGGATCACGGTGACCCCGCAGAAGTCCGTCGACCTGGTCAAGCGTTACGCCCGGGTGCAATTCGACGCCGTCGAGGTGGACGAATCCGCCGCCGTCGGTACCGCCGAGCAGACCCCGGCCATCATCGAGCGCCAGCAGCAGATCGCCGTTGTGCTCCAGTGTGCCGAGATCGTCGGCATCCTCGATGCGGTCCTGGCGATGACCAACCAGTGGCTGTTCGACCGGCACAGCTTCGGCCGGCCGTTGGCGTCCTATCAGGCACTCAAGCACCGTGCGGCCGACATGAAGATGTGGTTCGAGGCGTGCCGGGCCACCACGGCGGGAGCTGTTGCGGCGGTCTCGGCACGTTCGCCCGAGGCTCAGAAGTTCGCTAGTGTCGCCAAAGCCTATGTGGCCGAACGCGCTCCAGCGATGCTTCAGGACTGCGTGCAACTGCACGGCGGGATCGGCGTGACCTGGGAGCACGATCTTCACCTGTATCTCAGACGTGTTGCGCTCTACCGGGCGATGTTCGGTTCCCCCGAAGACCACCACCGCGAGGTGTACGCGCTGAGCGCCGAACCGCGCGCACGCGAAACGACGACGCAGGAGTCGAATCCATGACCGATACCGCGATGTCAACGCAGACGACCGAATCGGTGGCCGACTTCGCGGCACGGGCACGGGTGTGGCTGGCCGAGAACATGCCGCGGGTCGATCCCGACAATCCTCCGTTCTCGGTGCGCGCCGATCAGGCATCGTGGGACCACGCCAAGCAACTGCAGAAGCGACTCCACGACGGCGGATTCGCGGGCATCTGTTTCCCGCGCGAGTACGGCGGTCTGGGATTGGACTACGCCTACCAGAAGGCGTTCGACGCCGAGTGCCGCCGCTATGAGATGCCACTGATCCTCAACGTCCCGACCTTCACCATCTGCGCCGCAACGATTCTCGACATGGGCAGCGAAGCCCAGAAGCGCGAACGTATTTCGGCCGCGATCCGCGGCGACGAGATCCTGGTGCAGCTGTTGAGCGAACCCAGCGGTGGTTCGGACCTGGCCGGTGTCATCACCAGAGCCGACCGCAGAGACGGCACGTGGGTGGTCAACGGCGCCAAGACATGGAGCACCAGCGCATTCGCCGGTGATTACGGACTGCTGCTGGCGCGCACCGACTGGACCGTCCCCAAACACGAAGGTCTGACGATGTTCCTGGTGCCGTTGAAGGCTGCGGGAATCACGATGCGCCGCATCAAGGAGGTCAACGGCTCCGAGGAGTTCTGCGAAGAGTTCTTCGACGGCCTCGAACTCGATGACGACGCCGTTGTGGGTGAGGTCAACAAGGGGTGGGAAGTGGCGTCCCGCCAGCTGTTCCATGAGCGGCGCGCGGTGGGCGGTGGCTCTGAGTTCGCCAGCGGAACCGGTGCCGAGAATGCCAGTGAAATGCCGCCCGACCACGTCGCGCTGGCCGAAGCCACCGGGCAGGGCGAGGACACCCGGATCCAGGACCTGGCCGGCCGCGCACTGGTGCGCCGGATCGTCAAGGACCAGCTGATCCATCATGTCTCACAAGCCATCTCAGACGGCTCGCTGCCGCCCAACGCCGGTACGTTGATCCGGTTGTTCCATGCCGAGACCACCGAGTTGGAGGTCGACACCGCGCTGGCCATCGCCGGCACCGCAGGCGTGGTCGACGAGGGTGGCGAACTCGCCGGCCTGATGGATGACATCGGGGTGCGTTACCTGTCCCGACAGACCGGCTCGTTGGGCGGTGGCAGCTCGGAGATGGCCCGCAACGTCATCGGCGAACGAATTCTCGGGTTCCCGCGGGAACCCGCTGCCGATCGAGGCGTCCCGTTCAACCAGGTGAAGCGCGGCCGCCAGTAGCCGGCGTCACCCACCGCGTCCGTTCGGTGTCAAACCACACCCGACTGGGTGTGGACTCTTTGCCCAACATGTGACCCAGGTCATACTCACGGCGGCGTCGTCGTCCACGTATTCCTTTGGCATTCAGGCCATTTCGTGCGAATGACACTGCGACTCACACCTTGGTTCATAACGATTCGGTAACAGCAACGAAATGATCCGGAGACGCCGCCCGTCCGTCATTCGGGCAGGTGAACGCGGTTGTTGCAGCTTTCAGACGGCCGATTACAGCGACGTCACAGCTTGATTCCAGAGATTTGCTGAAATACGGTCGAATCGCCGAGAAACGTAACTGACTTATTTGATGACTTGTTCGGTGGTGAACCAAATCTCAGTGGATCTACAAAAACTGCGTGATGGACTGGAGAGTCCGATCGCAGGCTCAAGCGATGCGAATCGCGAAGTTGGACAATCATATTCGTGGGAGCGATTCCTCCGTCGACCCGCCGATGCCGATGCGGTCGCCATGCGGCGCCTGGTCGCCGAAACCGAAGTCCTCGACCTCAACTCCACCTACACGTACCTGCTGATGGCAACGGACTTCGCCGACACCAGCATCGTGGCTGTTCGCGACGGTGATCTCTGTGGGTTGATCACCGGCTACCACCCGCCCACCCGGCCGGAAGTGCTGTTCGTATGGCAGGTGGCGGTAGCCGCTTCAGCGCGGGGCGCCGGCCTGGCGGCCTGCATGCTCGATGCCCTCACCCGCCGGGTCCGTGAAGACCGCCACGGCCACCCTGTCACCGTGGAGGCCACGGTCGCCCCCACCAACACCGCCTCGCGCGCGCTTTTCGGAGGGTTCGCACGGCGGCACGGCGTACCGATGAGCGAGCACCCACGATTTGTGGCCGCACATTTTGACGCCGATCAGGCACACGATGCCGACCAGACGCACGAGGACGAACCGATATTGCGGATCGGCCCGATCGCCGCGACTCTCGCCCCATCACATCCGTGAAAGGACCCATGTCACTCCCCACTCTCAACGCGCCCCTGTACGAGGCCGACCTTCCCGACGTGTACGACGAGGTCGAGTCGGGGGTCCGCAGCTACTGCCGCAGCTGGCCCACCACCATGGAAATCGCCCAGGGATCCTGGCTGACCGATGCCGCGGGCCGCCGATACCTCGACTTCTTCGCCGGCGCGGGAGCGCTGAACTACGGGCACAACAACCCGGCCCTCAAGAAACCACTCCTCGACTACCTGACCAACGACATGATCGTGCACTCGCTGGACATGGCGACATCGGCCAAGACCGAGTTCCTCGAGACCTTCGAGCGGTTGATCCTGCGTCCCCGCGGCCTCGACTACAAGGTGCAGTTCCCCGGCCCCACCGGCGCCAACTCCGTGGAGGCCGCGCTGAAGCTGGCCCGCAAGGTCACCGGTCGCGAGTCGATCATCAACTTCACCAACGCATTTCACGGTATGACGCTGGGAGCGTTGTCGGTCACCGGGAACTCGATGAAGCGCGCCGGCGCGGGAATCCCGCTGGTCCATTCGACCCCGATGCCCTACGACAACTACTTCGGCGGCGCGACCGAAGACTTCCACTGGTTCGAGCGGGTGCTCGACGACTCGGGCGGCGGGCTCAACCATCCTGCCGCGGTGATCGTCGAGACGGTTCAGGGTGAAGGCGGACTGAACGTGGCCCGTGCCGAATGGCTGCAGGCCCTGGCCGAATTGTGCCGCCGCCGGGACATTCTGCTGATCGTCGACGACGTGCAGATGGGCTGTGGACGCACGGGACAGTTCTTCAGCTTCGAAGAGGCCGGGATCGTGCCGGACATCGTCACCCTGTCGAAGTCGATCAGTGGATACGGCCTGCCGATGGCGCTGACACTGTTCCGGCGTGAGCTGGACGTGTGGACGCCCGGTGAGCACAACGGAACCTTCCGTGGCCATAATCCGGCCTTCATCACCGCGACGAAGGCCCTCGAGACATACTGGAGCACAGCGTCGTTCGCCGATGAGACATCAGCGAAGGGTGGACAGGTCCGAGACCGCCTCGAGCAGATCGCCGCCACCCACGAAGGCGTCAGTGCGCGTGGTCGCGGAATGGCCCAGGGGTTGAAGTTTGCCGACACCGCGTTGGCCGCCGAAGTCTGCCGCGCGGGATTCGACCGCGGTGTGCTGATGGAGACCAGTGGCCCTTCAGATGAGGTGGTCAAGCTGCTCCCGCCGCTGACCACCACCGCGGCCGATCTCGATTCCGGCATCGATATCCTGGCAGAAGCGGTCGCCGCGACCCTGTCCTGAGGCGGCCCCCATTTGATCTGAAAGGAGATGAGACCTTTGATCGTGCGCACCACCGCCGATATCACCGGCACCGACCGCGACGTATCCGCCGAGAACTGGCGGTCGAAAAGGATCATCCTCGCCGACGACGGCGTCGGCTTCTCATTCCACGAGACGACCATCGCGGCCGGCACGGTCAGCGAGTTCCACTACCAGCACCACGTCGAGGCCGTGTGGATCGTCGAGGGCAACGGCACCCTGACCAATCGCGAGACCGGCGAGGAGCATCCGCTGAGCCCGGGAACGATGTACCTGCTCAACGGTCACGAACGGCACCGCGTCAGCTGCACCACACAGATGCGCATGCTCTGCGTGTTCAACCCGCCCGTCACAGGGCAGGAGGTGCACGACGAGACCGGGGCATATCCCCCGTCGGTGGCAGTCCGATGACCGCGCCCGCAATCGACCGGCGCCACGACCACTACCCCACCCGGCTGGAGCATGCCGTCGAGCCGATCGCCCGCATCGAGCCGACGGTGTGGGGCCAGGAGGCCGACGGCCCGTTGACCGACGCCGAGCTGCAATCAGCCGCCGACAACGGCTTCCTGGTGCGGCCCCGGACCGTCGAGGAGAACTGGCTTCCGCCCCTTCGCGAGGAGCTGCAGCAGATCGGCACGCGTGCTGACGCCACCGATCCGCGGATCATCCGTGAGTCGTCCGGCGGCATCCGCTCGGTGTTCCAGCCGCACCTGCTCAGCGATCTGATCGCCGAAGTGGTCACCCTCGATACCGTGCTGCCCGTGGCACGCCAGCTCATGGGTTCCGACGTCTACCTGCACCAGGCGCGCATCAACATGATGCCCGGATTCACCGGCGGCGGCTTCTACTGGCACTCCGATTTCGAGACGTGGCACGCGGAAGACGGCATGCCGCTGATGCGGGCGGTGTCGTGCTCGATCGCTCTGACCGAGAACTTCGCCTACAACGGCGCTCTCATGGTGATGCCGGGCTCGCACAAGACCTTCTACCCGTGTGTCGGTGCGACGCCTCAGAACCACCACTCGGCCTCACTGGTCAAGCAGGAGATCGGCGTGCCTGATCGGGCCACCCTGACGAGGGCGGCCGACCAGCACGGCATCGAACAGGTCACCGGCCCGGCGGGCAACGCCCTGTGGTTCGACTCGAACATGATGCACGGGTCCGCGTCGAACATCACACCGTTCCCGCGGTCCAACATCTTCCTGGTGTTCAACTCGGTGGAGAACCGTCTGTGTGACCCGTTCCGGGCGCCCGCACCCCGCCCGGAGTATCTGGCCGCGCGGTCCGACCAGCCGTTCAGCGTCGCCGACGTCACCTGAGCCGGCGGCAGGATCAGAACAGCGTCTGCTGGGCGGCCGCCACCGGTTCGGGCGGGCGCGGTCGGCTGCGGACTGATGCGCCCGCCAACCGGTGCTTGTTCAGCAGCGGCGCCACCCGGTTCCTCAACTCCTCGCGGTAGTGCGGCGGCAGGTAGGCGCCGTGCCGGTAGAGCCGGCGGTACTCGCCGACGAGTTCGGCGTGGCTACCAGCCAGCCAATCCATGAACCAGCCCCGGGTCGAACCGCGGAGATGCAGGCCGAACACCGTGGCGGACGACGCCCCGGCAGCCGCGATCCGACCCAACAGATCGTCGAGATGCTCCTGCGAATCGGTCAGCCCCGGCAGCACCGGCGCCACCATCACGTGACAGTCGAGACCGGCATCACGAATGGCCGAGATCAGCCCGAGCCGCGCCTGCGGTGACGGCGTCCCGGGCTCGACCTGGCTGTGCAACTCGGGATCGCCGACGGCAAGCGACACCGCCACGCTGACGTCGACCCGGTGCGCGGCCTCGGCGAGCAGCGGCAGGTCGCGGCGCAGCAACGTCCCCTTGGTCAGGATGGAGAACGGCGTACCGGAGTCGGCGAGCGCCCCGATGATGCCCGGCATCAGCGCATAACGCCCCTCAGCCCGCTGGTACGGATCTGTATTCGTGCCCAGCGCAACGGTTTTGCGCGCCCACGACCGACGGCGGAGTTCGCGGCGCAGTACGTCCACGATGTTGGTCTTGACCACCACCTGGGAGTCGAAATCACGGCCGCAGTCGAACTCCAGATACTCGTGGGTGGGCCGGGCGAAACAGTACCGGCACGCGTGCGAGCACCCCCGGTAACCGTTGACGGTGTACTCGAAAGGGAGCATCGACGCAGCGGGAATCTTGTTCAACGCCGACTTGCACAGCACCTCGTGAAAGGTGATTCCCTCGAATTGGGGCGTCCGTACGCTGCGGACCAAGCCGATGCGTTGCAGTCCCGGCAGCGCACCGTCGTCCGCGCTGACTGCCTGCCGATCCCACCGCATGCCCTATGCGAACATACGTTCGATCTCGTGTCAATCGGCAGCCCGTGCGGGCATCCCCGGATGCAACCACATCAGAGGTGTGGCGCCTCCTTGATCGTACTTTCGGGCGTGCCGACGGTCTGGCAGTACGTGGTGACAGACAACCTGGTCCCGGCGAGTTCGGCGTTGGCCGGCTCGTTCTTGCCTTCATCGGTAAGCATCTTGGTGATCGACTCGTTCTGCTGCGCCTCGTCGGCAGCCAGATAGTCCTCACAACTGGTATCGCCGCCCTGGTTGGTCACCTCCTCGACCTGCGAGCATCCACTCAGGATTGCGGCCAGTGCCGCGACGGAAAGCAGCGTCGTCGTCCCATATGTCATGAACGGGTCTGTTTCCCCTGGGCGGCGCAGCCAAACCTTCGGAGCGTGGCGAACCGGACGACTTTGGCAGTGCCCGGATCGTGCCGCACAATCACTGACAACAGCAGAACATAAGGGGCACATGTCGACTGAGAAGCACGAAGAGGAACTGCAGTCCGAGCGAGCCTATGTGGCAGGGTTGTACACGCGGTTGGACGCCGAACGCGCACGGGTGATCGGCAGATATCGCGCCGCGCTGCGGGGCACCGGCGGGACGCTGGTGGAACGCGACGCCGAGGTGCGTGTGCTGGCCAACCAGATGACGCGGTTGGACGTGGCGGACAGCGGGCTGTGCTTCGGGCGGTTGGACAGCGTGTCGGGCGAGCGTCTGTACATCGGCCGGATCGGCCTTCTCGATGCCGACGACGACTACGAACCCCTGCTACTCGACTGGCGGGCACCCGCGGCACGCGCGTTCTACGTGGCGACCGGCGCCTCTCCGGAGGACATGCACCTGCGCAGGCAGTTCCACACCCGCGGCCGCCACATCCTCGATTTCACCGACGAGGTCCTCGGCCGTCCGGGTGCTCAGGAGCGGGGCGGACACGGCGACGCCGCGCTGCTGGCGGCTGTCAACGCTCCCCGTGGCGACGGCATGCGCGACATCGTTTCCACGATCCAGGCCGAGCAGGACGAGATCATCCGACTCGATCACCAGGGCGTCCTGGTGATCGAAGGCGGACCGGGAACCGGGAAAACCGTCGTCGCACTGCACCGCGTCGCGTACCTGCTCTACACCCAGCGCCAGCGCATCGAACATCACGGGGTGCTCGTCATCGGGCCCAACCCGGCGTTCCTGGACCACGTCGGGAGGGTCCTGCCATCGCTCGGTGAGTCCAACGTGGTGTTCATGACCACCGGAGACCTACTCCCCGGACTCCGCGTCACCGCGGAGGACACCGAAGACGCCATCCGGCTGAAGGGCTCGCTGAAGATCCTCGACGTACTCGAGGCGGCGATCGCCGACCGACAGCGCATCCCCGAGCAGCCGCTGCCGATCGACCTGGCGGACACCTCGGTGCGCATCGATGCCGAGACCGCGGAATGGGCCATCCAGGAGGCGCGGGCCAGCAAGCAGTCACACAACGACGCCCGCGCCGTGTTCATCGATGTGATCACCTGGGTGCTGACCGAGCGGGCGATCGCCAAGATCGGCAGGGGGTGGCTGACGCGTGACGACAAGGCCGCCTGGGAGCATCTGCGGGCCGAATTGGTCGACGAGCTCGGCGACCATGCCGGATTCGCCGCGGCGCTGGACGAACTCTGGCCGATCCTGACGCCGGAAACCCTGCTCGCGCAGCTCTACACGTCACCCGAGCGGCTACGAGCGGCAGGCGCCGACGAGGCACTCCGGCGCGCCCAGGGCGACGCCTGGACGGTGTCGGACGTGCCCCTGCTCGACGAACTGGTCGACCTGCTGGGCCGCGACAAGACCGCCGACCAGACTGCTGCGCGAGAACTCCAGGCAGAGACCGAGTACGCGGCGGGCGTGCTGGAGATGATGGTCGCACGCGAGGACCTCATGGACGACGAGGACCATCTCCTGGCTGCCGACATGATCGAGGCCGGCGATCTCGCCGACCGATTCGCCCAACGCGACAACCGCGACCTCGCCGAGCGTGCCGCCGCGGATCGGGAATGGACCTACCGGCACGTGGTGGTCGACGAGGCCCAGGAGTTGTCGGCGATGGACTGGCGGGTACTGATGCGGCGGTGCCCGAGCCGGTCATTCACGGTCGTGGGCGATCTCGCCCAACGGCGATCGGCGGCCGGCGCCACCTCGTGGGCCGAGATGCTGGAGCCCTATGTCCCCGACCGCTGGCTCTACCGCCCGCTGTCGACGAACTACCGCACCCCGGCCGAGATCATGTCGGTCGCCGCGACGCTGCTCGCCGAGCTGGCGCCGGGGGTCACGCCGCCGGAGTCGGTGCGCGCGACCGGCGTCGCGCCCTGGTCACGACGCATCACCGCGGACCAAATGGCTTCTGCCATCGAAGATTTCATCCGGGACGAAAGCGTACGCGACGGCACCAGCGTCGTGATCGGGCCGCCGGGAGTCCCGGGCACGGTGTCGCCGGCAGACATCAAGGGACTCGAGTTCGATGCCGTGCTCGTGGTCGAGCCGGAGCGCATCCTGGCCGCCGGGCCACGCGGCGCGGCCGAACTGTACGTCGCCCTGACCCGCGCCACCCAGCGTCTCGGTGTGCTGCACACCGGTCCACTGCCGTCGGCCCTGTCAGGGCTGAGCGCACAGTAGTCCGGGGTGGCTACCACTCCCCGAGCTGGCACCTGACGTTGTGGGGATCGTCATGCTGGGTCAGCACCTGACCGTCGACCGCGATGTCGCAGTGCGCATTCGGCGCCGCCTGCCCGCCGCGCGCGGTGCTGCTCGCCGTGAGTATCGCCCACTGCGGATCCGCCATCGTCGTCTCGAACACCCAGGGCACGCCGGGCGCGAGGGTCACCTTCTCCCGCGTGGCGAACGTGTAGGCGTCGGCGTTGAACGCCTCCATGCTCGGCGGTTGCGATGTCAGGTAGAAGAGTTCGAACTCGTAGGCGCCTGCTGAGGTCACCGAGTACCGGACCTGTTGACCGGCCGGTTGGGCATTCGCGGTGACCTGGCTGACCGCAACCGATGCCGCCGCCGCCATCAGGACCGCCCCTACTTTGGCTGTAGCTATTCGCATGTCCGTCACATCGACGGACGCTACCGGATCGTTACTCCGGGGACAGTCCCCCGACCTCCGAACAGGTTAACGGCAAACGACGTACGCGATTGTCGACACGTTAATTTGTTCGTCACACACAGACATTTTGCAGAAACACAGGCGCTCTAACGTCCCGATTCGACACCCATGCGGTGTTGTTGCTTCTGCGCTTCGAGCGCACTGAAGTTGCCCCCGACTCAACGCCTCATCAGGGAATGAGTGCTGTTGACACCCAGAAAGGCCGTTCATGGAACTACCTCGACGCTCTTCGTTCAAACGTTCCGCGCTAGCCGCGGGAAGTGTCGTAGCAGTCACCAGCCTGTTGTTGGCGGGCTGCGGAAGTAAGGCCAGCGATACGGAAGCAGCAAACGCGGAGTCATGCGTCGACACCTCTGGTGAGAGCATCAAGGTCGGTGCGCTGAACTCGCTGTCGGGCACCATGGCGATCTCGGAGGTGACGGTTCGCAACGCCATCGATCTGGCGGTCGAGCAGATCAACGCCGAAGGCGGGGTGCTGGGCAAACAGATTCAGGTGGTCGCCGAGGACGGCGCCTCAGAACCCACGGTGTTCGCCGAGAAGGCCGAGAAGCTGATCAGCAGCGACTGCGTGGCCGCGGTGTTCGGCGGCTGGACGTCGTCGAGCCGCAAGGCGATGCTGCCGGTGTTCGAGAGCAGCAACTCACTGCTCTACTACCCGGTGCAGTACGAGGGCCTGGAGTCCTCCCCCAACATCTTCTACACCGGCGCGACCACCAACCAGCAGATCGTGCCCGCCCTGGACTACCTCAAAGAGCAGGGCGCTCAGTCCCTCTACCTGGTCGGCAGCGACTACGTCTTCCCGCAGACCGCCAACCGCATCATCAAGGCCTACGCCGAAGCCAACGGTATGGAGATCAAGGGCGAGGACTACACCCCCCTGGGCTCGACCGATTTCTCCACGATCATCAACAAGGTCCGCAGCGCCGACGCCGACGCGGTGTTCAACACCCTCAACGGCGACTCCAACGTGGCGTTCTTCCGGGAGTACAAGAACGTCGGCCTGACCCCTCAGGACATGCCGGTGGTGTCGGTGTCCATCGCCGAGGAAGAGGTCGGCGGCATCGGTGTGCAGAACATCGACGGCCAGCTGACGGCGTGGGACTACTACCAGACCATCGACAGCCCGGTGAACAACGCCTTCGTCGAGGCCTACAAGGCGAAGTTCGGCGCCGACAAGCCGACGTCGGATCCGATGGAGGCGGCCTACGTGTCGGTCTTCCTGTGGAAGAACACCGTCGAGAAGGCACAGTCGTTCGACGTCAAGGCAATTCAGGACAACGCCGACGGGGTCACCTTCGACGCGCCGGAGGGCCTGGTCACGATCGACGGCGAGAACCACCACATCACCAAGACCGCCCGCATCGGTGAGATCCGTCCGGACGGCTTGATCTACACGATCTGGGAGTCCCCCGGCCCCATCGAGCCGGATCCGTTCCTGAAGTCCTACCCGTGGGCCGCCGGGCTCTCCGGCTGACCACGGGGGCTGGCGCGGACATGCAGGCGGCTAACCAAGCGACGGGAAGTTTGTAGGTATGGATGTCCTGATCGGACAGCTGGCAACAGGATTGAGCCTCGGCTCGATCCTGTTGCTGGCCGCACTGGGGTTGTCATTGACGTTCGGCCAGATGGGCGTCATCAACATGGCGCACGGCGAGTTCATCATGGCCGGCTGCTACACCGCGTACGTCGTTCAGCAGATCGTGTCGAGTGCCGGTGTCTCGCTGATCATCTCGCTGATCCTCGGGTTCTTCATCGGTGGCGCGATGGGCGCCCTGTTGGAGGTCACGCTGATCCAGCGGATGTACTCCCGACCGCTGGACACCTTGCTGGTCACCTTCGGCGTCGGCCTGATCCTGCAGCAGGTCGCACGGGACATCTTCGGCGCCCCCGCGGTCAACGTGGTGGCCCCGGTGTGGTTGTCCGGCGGTGTCGACATCCTCGGTGCGGTGGTCCCCAAGACCCGCATCTTCATCCTGGTGCTCGCGATCGTCTGCGTCGCGGTGCTGGCCGCAGTGCTCAAGGTCAGCCCGATGGGACGCCGGATCCGGGCGGTCGTGCAGAACCGCGATCTCGCTGAAACCAGCGGCATCTCGTCGCGCAAGACCGACATCATGACGTTCTTCATCGGATCCGGCCTCGCCGCCGTGGCAGGGGTGGCGCTGACGTTGATCGGGTCCACCAGCCCGACGATCGGGCAGAGCTACCTCATCGATGCGTTCCTGGTCGTCGTCGTAGGCGGTCTGGGACAGATCAAGGGCACCGTGATCGCGGCGTTCACACTGGGCTTCCTGAACTCGTTCATCGAGTACAACACGACAGCGTCGCTGGCCAAGGTGATCGTCTTCGTCATCATCGTGATCTTCCTGCAGGTCCGCCCGCAGGGTCTGTTCACCGTCAGGACAAGGAGTTTGGTATGAGAACCCTCCTCGGTCGATGGCAGACCTGGGCCGGCTTCGGCATTGCCGCGGTGCTGCTGTTCGGGGTGGCGCCCCTGGTGTTCTCCGACTTCCGGCTCAGCCTGCTGGGCAAATTCCTGTGCTTCGCGATCGTCGCAGTCGGCATCGGGCTGGCGTGGGGACGCGGCGGCATGCTGGTTCTGGGGCAGGGCGTCTTCTTCGGCCTCGGCGGCTACATGATGGGCATGCACCTCAAGATCGCCGACGCCGAGATCTACGGCAACGGCGTTCCTGACTTCATGCAGATCGCCGGTGTCCGCGAATTGCCCGGCTACTGGGCACCTTTCGCTTCTCCGGCGTTCACGCTGCTGGCCATCGTGCTGGTGCCCACGGCGATCGCGGCGGCGCTCGGACTCGGTGTCTTCAAGCGCCGCGTCAAGGGTGCGTACTTCGCGATCCTGTCCCAGGCGCTGGCCGCGGCACTGGCCATCCTGCTCGTCGGTCAGACCAGCCTGGGTGGCAGCAACGGGCTCAACAGGTTCCGAACGTTCTTCGGCTTCGCGCTCAACGATCCGGCGAACCGGCGCATGCTGTACTTCATCGCTGCCGCGGTGCTGCTGATCGTGGTGGCCGTCGTGCGCCAACTGATGCAGAGCCGATACGGCGAACTGCTGGTCGCCGTGCGCGACGGCGAGGAGCGCGTGCGGTTCCTGGGCTATGACCCGGCCAACATCAAAGTGGTCGCCTACACGGTCGCGGCGCTGTTCGCGAGCATCGCGGGCGCGTTGTTCGCGCCGATAGTCGGGTTCATCGCCCCGTCGCAGGTCGGCATCCTGCCTTCCATCGCCTTCCTGATCGGCGTCGCGATCGGCGGGCGCACCACACTGCTGGGTCCCGTGCTGGGAGCCATCGGTGTGGCATGGGCGCAAACGCTGTTCTCCGAACGCTTTCCGTCGGAGTGGACCTACGCGCAGGGCCTGCTCTTCATCGTCGTCGTCGGTTTCTTCCCCGCCGGGTTCGCCGGGCTGGCGGTGCTGGCCAAACGGCGCCGGAAGGCCAAGGACACCTCCGACGGAGAACCCGAGAAGGTGTCCGAAGTCGATCCCGATCCCGACGCAGAGAAGGTGGGAGCCCGCTCATGACGGAGACCGAGGCCATCACCGGCGAACGCGGCCCCAAAGTCGGCGGCAATGTCGGCATGGGTACCGAATACCTCGAAGTACGAGGCCTGACAGTCGATTTTGACGGGTTCAAAGCCGTCACCGACGTGGACCTCACCCTGTTCCAGGGGGACCTGAGGTTCCTGATCGGCCCCAACGGTGCGGGCAAGACGACCGTGATCGACGCGATCACCGGCCTCGTGTCGGCGACCGGTTCGGTCAGCAAGTCCGGTGTCGAACTGCTCGGCAAGAAAGTGCACCAGATCGCGCGCGCGGGGGTCGGGCGGACCTTTCAGACGGCCAGCGTGTTCGAACAACTGACCGTGCTGCAGAACCTGGACATCGCCGCCGGCGCAGGCCGGTCGCCGTGGGCACTGCTGCGACGTCGCAACGGCGTGCTGCCCGCCATCGAGGAGGCCCTCGAGATCACCGGGCTCACCCACTTGGCGGAGAAACCCGCGGGTGTCCTCGCTCACGGGCAGAAGCAGTGGCTCGAGATCGGCATGCTGCTGGTGCAGAACGCCGACGTGCTGCTGCTCGACGAGCCAGTCGCGGGCATGAGTCATGAAGAGCGCGAGGAGACGGGAAATCTGTTGCGCCGCATCGGCGCTGAGCGCACCGTTGTCGTCGTCGAACACGACATGGACTTCATGCGGGCATTCGCCACCTCGGTCACCGTGCTGGCCCGCGGACATGTGATCGCTGAGGGATCCGTTGCCGAGGTGCAGGCCAATCCGAAGGTCCAGGAGGTCTACCTGGGGACCGCGGCGGCCGGTACCGACGGGATCCCCGACGAAATCACCGAGGAGAACTCCTGATGCTCGAACTGGTCGACGTCCGCACCGGCTACGGGCGCAGTGAAGTCATCCACGGTGCCAGCATCGAGGTTCCCTCCGACGGGGTCGCGGCGGTGATGGGCCACAACGGCGCCGGGAAGACCACACTGCTGCGCGCAGCGGTCGGTCTACTCAAGTGCACGTCGGGCAAGGTGCTGTTCAACGGCGACGACATCACCAAGCTGCGACCCAGCGCCCGGGTGGCCCGGGGTCTGGCGTACGTGCCGCAGGGCCAGCAGTCGTTCGGGCAGCTGACCACAGCCGAGAATCTGCAGGTCGTCGCCGACGGCCGCAAGAACGGTAAGCAGCTCATCGATGAGCAACTCGACCTGTTCCCCGCGCTCAAGGAACTGTTGACCCGACGGGCCGGCCTGCTCTCGGGCGGTCAGCGTCAGCAGCTCGCGATCGCGCGGGCGCTCATCACGACGCCGAAGTGCCTGATCCTCGACGAACCGACCGAGGGCATCCAGCCGTCGGTCGTCGCCGAGATCGAGGAGGCCATCACCACATTGACCGCCCGTGGCGACCTGGGCGTGCTGCTCGTCGAACAGCACATCGGGTTCGCACTGGAGTCATCTCAGCGTTACTACATCCTCGAGGCCGGCCGGGTCACCTCCAGCGGAACGGGAGGGTCGGCGTCCGAAGCCGACGTCCGTGCCGCGATGGCCATCTAGAAGGACCTAGGGCACCTCACCTAACCGTCCCTCCCGCGAGCTCGCGTGTTTGCCCGCGACACGCCGCGGATTTCTGTACAAATCCGCGCGCTCGCGGCTGGATTCGGCAAGCTCAACCCATGGCGACGCCGACCGAACCCGTCATCATCGCCGAGCAGGGCGGTCTGGTGGTGGCCGAGCAGGGCGCCGCGGTGTTGCTCATCGACCGTGGCAACCGTGCCGTGGAGATCACCGCGTACGTGCTCGTGGTGGTCGCCGTGGTGTTCGGTGGCTTCGGATCGGTGTCGTTGGTCAACGCTGCGACCGACGCCCGGTCGTCGGTGCCCGTCGCACTCGCAGCGATCCTCCTCGCCGTCGGCGTCACGGCCGCCGTCGTCGCGGGCGTCACGATCAGGTCCGCGCGCCGGAACCGGCAGCGCGCGCTGAGCACCTTCACCCCGCTGGCGGTGCTCGACCGCGCGCAGCGGGTGTACCGGGACGGCGCCGGTCACCCCGTCGCGCCGTTGGAACAGGTCCGGTTCGAACGCCGGATGCAGATGACATCGAGTTCCCCGAAGCTGATCGCGGTGACGCCGTGGGGAACCCACCTGCTCAAGCGCGGCAACCCGTTCGGTGGCGGCATCGGCCGGGTCGACGAAGTGCTCAACGACCTCGCGAGCGGCGGGTGATCCACACACACGGAATCGGCACTGAAAGGTGTACCGACGCGTGAGATGGGTACCTGTCCATGGCCAGCGGTCCCGAGCTGCCTTGGCTCGGCACGCGAGGAGATCATGAGCGACAGATCCGGGAGCCTCGAGGCCGTCAGGCGTCGGCGCGCAACGTTTGTCGACGCGTGGAGAAGCCGGCTGTGGCCGGTACCCGCGCTCGGCGTGGTCGCCGCAATACTTGCCGGTGTCGCCATCCCCGAACTCGACACTGCCCTCGCTGATCAACTGCCGCCGACGGTGTCGGCCTATCTTTTCGGTGGTGGGGCCGACGCTGCCCGAGAGGTACTCGGAACCGTCGCGGCCTCGCTGATCTCCATGACGTCGCTGACGTTCTCGCTGACCGTCGTCACCCTGCAGCTCGCCAGCAGCCAGTACACGCCGAGGCTGTTGCGCACCTTCGCAGCGGACCGGTTCGTCCAGCGCACCTTGGCGTTGTTCCTCGCAACCTTCGTCTATGCGCTGACGGTGCTGCGCACGGTGCGCAACGACAGCGACTCCGGCGCGGAGTTCGTCCCGCATCTCTCGGTCACGGTCGCCTACCTGCTGGCCATGGCCAGTGTCATGGCACTGGTGCTGTTCCTGGGGCACCTGGTTCGGCAGATCCGGATCGAGACCATGCTCGACCACGTCGCAGCCGACATCAAGGACAACGGCCACCGGATGCTCGAACCGCTCGATGACACCCCGGACCATGACTTCGCGCCGACCCCGCCCTCAGGTGCGTCGGTGATTCCGGCCCGGTCGTCGGGCTTCCTCGTGGAGATCGACGAGGATGCCCTGCTGTCGGCCGCAGTTGATGCCGACGCGGTGATCTGGATCGACCGCCCCGTCGGGTCGGACATCGTGGCGGGGGTACCGGTCGCATTGTGTTGGGCTGCAGGGTCGGCCGGTGGTCTCCTCGATGACGACCGTTTGGCGTCGGTGCGCGACCAGGTGAGCCGGGCCATGACCACCGGCATCGAGCGCACGTCAACCCAGGACATCGGCTACGGGCTTCGCCAGTTGACCGATGTGGTGGTCCGGGCTCTGAGCCCCGGTATCAACGATCCCACCACCGCGATCCACGGACTCAACTCGTGCAGCGCGACATTGTGCGATCTCGCCGGGTACCGCCTGGGACGCCGGACCCTGCGCGACGATGACGACGTGCTGCGGGTGGTGGTAGCCCGTCCGGACCTCTCCGACCTGATCGACCTGGTCTGCAGCCAACCGCAGCTCTACGGTGCCAGCGACCCCGCCGTGCTGGCCCGGTTGCTGTCATTGCTGCGCGAACTCGCGTGGGTGGTGGTCCTTCCCAGCCACCGGCAGGCGATCGCCGATCAGCTGCGGCGGCTGGAAAGCGCTGCGGCAGAACAGAGATTCGATGTGATCGACAGCCGTCGACTCGACCGGCTCACTCATGACGTCCGCGACGCCCTCGAGAGGCGTTGGCCGGCTACCTGAGCAGGCGACCGACGCTCACCGGCCGCGAGCGCGACGTTTTGTATGACGGAACACGGCGCGTCGGCGTGCAAACGCGCGCCCTCGCCGGACTACGAGCAACCCACCCTCATGCGACCGCGGACACTTCGACGAACATGCGCTGGCGAAGTCGCGCCAACGTGCCGTCAAGGAGTCGGGACACCTGTACCTGTGAAATGTTGAGCCGCAGGGCGATTTCTCGCTGTGTCAGACAGTCGAAGTACCGCATCCCGAGAATCGCCCGTCGCCGGTCATCCAATTCGGCGATCACCTCACGCAGGACGATGAGATCCTCGACGGCGTCGAAGCCCGGATCGTGGATCCCCTGGGTGGCGCCGACACTGGTCTCCCCTACCCCGCCGTCACTCCGGGGCGCGTCGAGCGACACGGGGCGATATGCCCAGTGGGCTGACTGGGACTGGGCGACGATGTCATCGTCGACACCGAGTTCTCGGGCCACTTCGCGGTTCGTCGGCGGCCGGTTCAACCGTTGGGAAAGCTCTTCGATCGTCTGTCGCATCCGGAGTTGGGTCTCCTGGAGCTTTCGGGGCACACGCATCGACCAGGTGCTGTCGCGGAAGTGCCGTCGCACTTCCCCGCGAATTGTCGGCACCGCGAACGACAGGAATCGACCCTTGCTCGGAACGTATCGGTCGACGCTTTTGACCAGACCCATTCGGGCGACCTGAGCGAGGTCGTCGGACGGTTCGCCGCGCCCGACGAACCGGTAGGCGATGTGGTCGGCGAGTGGAAGGCATTCGGTGATGATGTGCAGGCGGCGCCGGCGGCGCTCATCGGCGTTGCCACAATCGGCCAAGTTCAGCAGTTGCTCCTCGATGTCCGTCCAGTCCGGGCCACGCGCGGAGACCTCGGGCTCAGCTTCGCTGCAGTGATGCTCGGCGACGGTCATGTCGGACTCCTTGCTGGGGTGCGGAAGTGACTGTCGAGTCCTTCCACGTGGTTACCTGCTGACCGCCTACCCGGATGAAACGGAAAACCGTGGTCGGGCATCGATCGTTGCCGAATCGCAATCAGGCGGCGGCGACATGCCCGGTGGACCTCCGACGTTCACGCGATCCGCACCAAAGCCACAGGCGGCTCTTAGTTCGCTGGCGTAAGGACGTCGGCTTCGGAGAAATCAGATCGTCGGGCCGGGTATCAATCGCGCGCGGAGGGGAACTTGGCGCTGTGGCAGCGGTGCCTCGCGCACCCACAATCCGCGGACGCCGTTGACAATGTCATCGCAGTGCCGCGCAGAAAGGAGACAATGCACACGTCGTCGATACGCAGGAGCGGTGCAGCGCTCGTAGGTGCTGCCGCGCTGATGTTCGTCGCCGGCTGCGGTGAAGATCCGGTCCTCGACTCGTCGAACCGGGGGTCGGGGTCGCACACCGAGGACACCTCGGTGGAGAACGCCTACATCGTCCCGACCTATGTTCCGGGTCGGTGCGTGATCCAGCTCAACGCCGGGGGTGCGATGCGGTTCACCGTCACGAACAACCGTCCTGCCGAAACCGAGCGACTACTGGGGTTGACCACGGGCGCGGCGGCACAAGCGCGGATTCTCACCAACGTCGACATTCCGCCGAAATCAGCCATCGGCTTCGGTGAGCCGAACGCGGAACCCGGCCCGGGTGACGCAAGCAACCCCGCAGTGATACTGGACCAATTGGATCCGGGTCTGCTTCCTGCCACCTCAGCCGAGGTCACCTTCCGTTTCGAACGCGCCGGGGACCTGACGATGCGGGTCCCGGTCGAGGCCTGCCCCGTGCAGGCGCCGTGACGTGCCGACAGGAATCAGCAGTCGGTACGAATCTCGAAGCTCGCGGTGGTGGTTTCGGCAGGATCGTCGTCGTAGTACCCCATGGCGGTGCCGGAAATGATGGGCAACGGCGCGCCATACTATGGCGCCCCCGTGCATGGGCACCGCGACGTATGGAGTCACGACGAGCGGGTACGTGACCTGTCATGAATTTACGATTGGTGCTGGTGTTCGCGGGCGTGGTGGCCCTGCTTGTCGGGGTGGTGGGTCTCGTGGTGCCCGTGTCGATCTCGGCTGACCGGGTCGACGTCAGTTGTGGCAGTGCGATCGCGCCTGACCTGTCAGAGGCTCGCGCCAACGACGACGCCAGCGCGGCCAACGTTCCTGTTACCGACGAGGTCGTCACCGACGTGAACGCCACCCGGTTGTGCACCAAGGACCTCGAGGACCGAAGGCTGTGGACGATCACGCTGGCAGCGGTGGGCGCGCTCGCCCTGCTCGTCGCCGGTGCGCAGGCGGTGTTGTCGCGAAAGGCCAGATCATCACCCTGACCGACGCTCACCGTCCGCGAGCGCGACGTTTTGTACGGCGGAACACGGCGCGTCGGCGTGCAAACGCGCGCGCTCGCGGAACGGTCCTAGGAGAGGCGCGAAAGCACCTCGGCGACAAGGTCATCCGCGGCGATGTCCACTTGCTCACCGTTCGACAGATCCTTGACCCCGACGGTGCCCGCATCGACGTCGCGGTCACCGGCCACCAGCGCGACCGACGCACCTGACCGGTCGGCGGCACGCATCGCGCCCTTGATCCCACGGTCGCCGTACGCCATGTCGACGCGCACACCGGCAGCACGCAGGTTCGCCGCCAGCACAGCCAACGCGAGCTTCGCGCGCTCCCCCAGCGGCACGCAGTAGACGTCGACCCGGCCCGCCGACGCCACCGTCTTCCCCTCCGCACGCAGCGCCAGCAGCGCCCGGTCGACGCCGAGTCCGAACCCGATGCCCGACAGGTCCTGGCCGCCGAGTTGACGCATCAAACCGTCGTAGCGGCCACCGCCCCCGATCCCGGACTGTGCACCCAGCCCGTCGTGGACGAACTCGAACGTGGTCTTGGTGTAGTAGTCAAGCCCGCGCACCATCCGCGGGTTGATCACGTAGGGCACGGCCAGCGCGTCCAAATGCGCCAGCACCGTGTCGAAGTGCTGCTTGGCAGCCTCGGACAGGTGGTCGAGCATCACCGGGGCGCCGGCGGTCATCTCCCGCATCATCGGGCGCTTGTCGTCGAGGACGCGTAGCGGGTTGATCTCGGCGCGACGCTTCGTCTCGTCGTCGAGATCAAGCCCGAAAAGGAACTGCTGCAACAACTCCCGGTACTGCGGCCGGCAGCTGTCGTCACCGAGCGAGGTGATCTCCAGCCGGAATCCTGTCAGGCCGAGCGACCGGAACCCGGCGTCGGCCACGGCGATCACCTCGGCGTCCAGTGCCGGGTCGTCGACGCCGATCGCTTCGACACCGACCTGCTGCAGCTGACGGTAGCGGCCGGCCTGCGGCCGTTCGTAGCGGAAGAACGGACCCGAGTAGCAGAGCTTCACCGGCAGTTGACCGCGGTCGAGTCCGTGTTCGATCACCGCCCGCATGACGCCCGCAGTGCCCTCCGGGCGCAGCGTCACCGAGCGATCGCCACGGTCGGCGAACGTGTACATCTCCTTGGAGACCACGTCGGTGGACTCCCCCACACCGCGGGCGAACAGGCCGGTGTCCTCGAATATCGGCAACTCGATGTCGCCGTAACCGGCACGTCGGGCCGCCGCGAGAAGACCGTTGCGCACGGCCACGAACTCCGCCGAGTCCGGCGGCAGGTAATCGGGTACGCCTTTGGGAGCCTGGAAAGAAACAGCGTCAGTCACGTGGTCAGACCTTCGAGGAATGGGTTGGTGCGGCGTTCGGCGCCGATGGTCGTGCGCTCGCCGTGCCCCGGTAATACCAGGGTGTCGTCGTCGAGCACCAATAGTTTTGTGACGATCGACTGCAGCAGGTCACGCCCGCTGCCGCCGGGCAGATCAGTCCGTCCCACCGACTGACGGAACAACGTGTCCCCGGTGAAGGCCAGCGACTCGGCGCCCACGGAGTCGAAGCCCACCCGGAACACCACAGAACCCTGGGTGTGTCCCGGTGTGTGATCCACCGCGACCGTGATGCCGCCCAGTTCGATCTTGTCTCCGTCGCGGTCCAACTCGATGACCTGCCGGGGCTCTCGGAACATGGCCCCGAGCGCCATCTGCGCCAGCCGTGGACCGAACCCCTTGATGGGGTCGGTGAGCATGAAGCGATCCTCCGGGTGAATGTAGACAGGGCAGCCGTAGGTGTCGGCCACCTTCTGAGCCGACCAGATGTGGTCGAGGTGTCCGTGGGTCAGAAGCACCGCCGCAGGGGTGAGCCGATGCTCGTCGAGGATCTCGCGCAGGCGACCGGACGCACGCTGACCCGGGTCGACGACGATGGCGTCACCGCCGGCCGCAGGGGCCAGCACATAGCAGTTGCACGCCAACATGCCCGCCGGGAATCCGGTGATCAACACCGTTCCAGCTTCCCACGTCCAGTTCGGACCGCTGTTCACGAGGGTCGCGGCGGCTGCGCTCGACAACAGCTGGCACACTCGGTGCCGACCGGATCGAACGCGGAGAGGACACCGGCGGTGCCGACCAACGAACAACGGCGTGAGACAGCCAAGCGCAAGCTCGAGCGGCAACTGGAGCGGCGAGCGGAGAACGAACGCAAACGCCGTCTGTACACGATCATCGGCTCAGCGGCGGCCGTCGTCGTCGTGATCGCCGCCGTCGTGGCGACCATCGTCCTGACCAACCGCGATTCGGGCGGCCAGACCGCGTCGGCGGACAGCACCACGCCGACCACCTCGGAGGCGTCGCCGCTCGACGCGCCGGAGCCGGCGCAGGCCGGTGGCCTGCCGGCATTCCAGGCGCCCGAGGGATTGGGCGGCGATTGCCAGTACCCCGAGTCCGCCGAGGCGGCCAGCAAGCCGAACACGGCTCCGCGCACCGGTCGGGTGCCGACCGAACCCGCCGAGATCAGCGCCAGCATGGCGACCAAACAGGGCAACCTCGGGCTCCTGCTCGACAACGGCAAATCGCCGTGCACCGTCAACAGCTTCGCGAGCCTGGCCCAGCAGGGTTACTTCAACGACACCCCGTGCCACCGACTGACCACAAGCGACTCGCTGGCGGTCCTGCAGTGTGGTGACCCGACGGGCGAAGGCACCGGCGGCCCGGGCTACCAGTTCGCCGACGAATACCCGACGAACCAGTACCAGCCGGACGATCCGGCACTGATGCAGCCGGTGCTCTACCCACGCGGGACGCTGGCCATGGCCAATGCCGGCCCGGGGACGAACGGCAGCCAGTTCTTCCTGGTGTTCCGGGATTCGCAACTGCCACCGAACTACACGGTGTTCGGCACCATCGACGAAACCGGCCTGGCCACGTTGGACAAGATCGCCGCGGAGGGAACCGTCGACGGGGGGCCCGACGGCCCGCCGAAGCTGGACGTCAACGTGACGTCGATCGCGCTGGACTGATCCGGACGGCGCCGTGACCTTCCCGCCGCCACCGTATGGCGGGTACCCCCCGCCGGAGGGATATCCCGGCGGTCAGTACGGATACCCGGGTTGGTACCCGCCCGGGTACCCGCCGCCGCGGACCACGAACTCGTTGGCGATCGCCTCACTGGTGTGCGCGTTCCTGTTCGCACCTCTGGGCGTCCTGTTCGGCCACATGTCGCTGTCGCAGATCAAGAGATCCGGCGAGGACGGTCGCGGGCTGGCCATTGCCGGACTGGTGATCGGCTACCTGGTGATCGTGTTCACCGTGGTCGTCGTGGTGGTGAGCGCCGTCTTCCTGGTGGTGATGGCCAGGGAATTCGAGCGGTACGACGAACGGATGCGCGGCGACTCCGGATATCCGGGATCTGTCGTTCCGGCGCAAGGCGTTCCGCTGCCCGAGTTCGATCCTCCGGAGACGCTGGGTTCCAACTGCCAGTACCCGGCCACCACCGAGCCGTCCAGCCGACCGGTGCAGCCGCCGCAGCCGGGGCGGACTCCGACCACCCCGGAATCGATCCCGGCCGGCATCGTCACCGACCACGGCGAGATCGGCCTGGAGTTGGACAACGCGAAGGCACCGTGCACGGTCAAGAACTTCGTCAGTCTGGCCGAGCAGCGGTACTTCGACGACACCCGCTGCCACCGACTCACCGTCGGCGCCGACCTGCGCGTACTTCAGTGCGGCGACCCGACGGCGACCGGGTCCGGCGGACCCGGCTACCGCTTCCCCAACGAGTACCCGAGCAATCAGTACCGGTTGACCGACCCGGCGATGACGACGCCGGTGACATACCCCGAAGGCACTCTGGCGATGGCGAATTCGGGTCCCGGCACCAACGGCAGCCAGTTCTTCCTGGTGTACGGGGACTCGGTGATGCCGCCGACGTACACCGTTTTCGGAACGATCGACGCCAAAGGACTTGCCGCCCTCGATGACATCGCCACCGCCGGAGTCGTCGGCGGTGCGCAGGACGGAAAACCGCGCACCGAGGTGACGGTCGAGTCGGTGCGCGTCGGTTAGCCGGTCAGGCCGCCGGGCCGGAACTCCCCGACCCCACACGGTATTCGCGCAGCCGCGCCGGAACCCCGGGATCGTGGGACGGCAGCAGCATCCCCGCGTCCTGTAGTCGGGCCTGCAGCGCCCGAACGGCTCGCATATCCGAATGAATGCCCGCTGTCGGTGCGCTCGGGTTCATGTGCTCGGCGGTGAAAGAGGTGTCGCCGGTGAACCAGACGTCAGTGTCGTCGGTGCGCAGCCGTACCGTCACCGACCCTGGCGTGTGGCCGGGAGTACATATCGCCTGCAGCGCCCCATCGGTGGTCAGCGCAACCGTCGGACCCAATTCGCCGGGCTCGCCCTCGGTGTCGACATGACGAATTCTGGTGTCAGCGGTACGCCAGCGCCAGTGGAGTGCACCGATCCGGTCTGCAGCGTCGTCCTCTGCGCGAGTCGTCCACACATCGACGCCGTCGAACGCCGGAATCGAACCTGTGTGGTCGATGTGCTGGTGGGTGAGAACCACAGCTCGCGCTCTGTTCGGTGGCAGACCGATGGCCGCGAGCCGGTCTGGAAGCGCCCCGCCGGGTCCGACATCCAGCCGAATGAACGACCAGAAGACGACCCGGCTTCGCGGGTCCGTCCGCCACGATTCGAGGTCGTTGTACGTCGGGGACGCCCCGGCATCGATGACGAACAGCCCCTCGGGATGGTCGACGACATAGCTGAAGATCGGCATGGGCGCGGCGAAGCGGCGGTCGGCGAGGATCGCGAGCAACCTCAACAGTGACGGGCTCCGTTCGGGCAGGCATCCCCTCGCGTGGCTGCGCTTGATCGTGACGGTGCCGCTGTGCAGCGCGTGCACCGTGACAGGGCGACCCCCCACACACGGAAGACGGCCGACGCGTCCGAACCCGCCATCTGCTTACCTTCCCGATGTGTTGAACACTGTTTATCTTGACAGGCTAGTTGAACACTGTCAAACATATCGGTGTGAATCGGGCTGTCGGACAACACCATGGCGACCTTCGCCGGGCGCTGATCGACGCGGCCCTCGAGCTCATCGCCGATTCCGACGTCGACGCCGTCACACTTCGTGCAGTCGCCCGACGCGCCCGTGTCTCTGCAGGCGCGCCCTACCATCACTTCGAAGACAAGAACGCGCTCCTGGCCGCTGTCGCCCTCGACGGGTTCGATGCCCTCGGTCGACGCCAGGTCGAGATCGCCGACCGGGAGACGACGGGCTCCGCCCGGTTGGAACGGTTGGCCGCAGAATATGTGCTGTTCGCATGGGAGCACGAGAGCCACTACCGGCTCATGTTCCGCACGTTGCTCCTGGAACTCCCCGGTGCCGAGGCCGCGGCGCTCGATCAGGCTGCGCGCGCGGCGTTCTCACGCCTTGCCGAGGCGATCACTGCAGCCAATCCTGCACTGGGACAACCGGAGTCCTTCCAGCGGGCGTTGCTGGCCTGGTCTCTTGCCCACGGCGCAGTCGACGTCGGCCGCTGGGGCGCAGGTTTGACGGCCGATCTCGATCGGAGCGCGTTGGCAGCGGACGTGGGACGCGCGGTCCGCCGCCTGGCCCTCGAACCACCGGAGTCCGACGGGCAGTGATCGGTCAGGCCGCCGAGGTGACACGGTAGACGTCGAAAACGCCTTCGACATTGCGCACCACATTGAGGACGTGGCCGAGGTGCTTGGGGTCGCCCATCTCGAACGTGAACCTGCTGATGGCCACCCGGTCGTTGGAGGTCGTCACCGACGCGGAGAGGATGTTGACCTTCTCGTCGGCCAGGACGCGGGTCACGTCCGACAACAGTCGGTGCCGGTCGAGGGCTTCGACCTGGATCGCGACCAGGAACACCGACGACGGAGACGGCGCCCACTGGACATCGATGATCCGTTCCGACTGCTGCTCCAGCGAGGTGGCGTTGGTGCAGTCGGTGCGGTGCACGCTGACTCCCCCACCGCGGGTCACGAACCCCATGATGACGTCGCCGGGCACCGGGGTGCAGCACTTGGCGAGCTTCGTGAGCACCCCGGGCGCGCCCGGTACCGCCACTCCGACGTCGTCGGTACTGCGCTGCCGCATCGGCATTGTCGCGGGTGTGGACCGTTCGGCGATCTCGTCGGCGGCCTCGTCGTCACCGCCGAGCTGCGCGACGAGGCGCTGCACCACGTGGCGGGCCGAGACATGTCCTTCGCCGACCGCGGTGTAGAGCGCGGAGACGTCGAGATATCGGAGCTCACGGGCCAGCGCACTCATGGAATCGCCGGTCATCAAGCGCTGCAACGGAAGTCCGCCACGCCTGACCTCGCGCGCGATGGCGTCCTTACCGGCCTCGAGCGCTTCCTCGCGCCGCTCCTTGGCGAACCACTGCCGGATCTTGGCCTTCGCCCGAGGCGACACCACGAACGTCTGCCAATCGCGCGACGGCCCGGCATTGAGCGCTTTGGAGGTGAAGATCTCCACCAGTTCGCCGTTTTCGAGCTTGCGCTCCAAGGCCACGAGCCGCCCGTTGACGCGGGCCCCGATGCAGCGGTGACCGACCTCGGTGTGCACCGCGTAGGCGAAGTCGACCGGCGTGGATCCGGCGGGCAGGGTGATCACGTCGCCCTTGGGCGTGAACACGAAGATCTCCTGCACCGCAAGGTCGTAGCGCAGCGACTCGAGGAACTCTCCCGGGTCGGCCGCCTCCCGCTGCCAGTCCAGTAGCTGGCGCATCCAGGCCATGTCGTCGATCTCGGCGGCCGCGTGCCCACTGGGCAAACCGTTGCGTCCCTTGACTTCTTTGTAGCGCCAGTGCGCCGCGATGCCGTACTCGGCGGTGCGGTGCATGTCACGGGTGCGGATCTGCACCTCGAGTGGCTTGCCCTCCGGCCCCACGACTGTGGTGTGCAGCGACTGGTACACGCCGTAGCGCGGTTGGGCGATGTAGTCCTTGAAACGTCCGGCCATGGGCTGCCACAGTGAATGCACCACGCCGACCGCCGCGTAGCAGTCCCTGATCTCGTCGCACAGGATGCGCACGCCCACCAGGTCGTGGATGTCGTCGAAGTCCCGCCCCTTGACGATCATCTTCTGGTAGATCGACCAGTAGTGCTTGGGCCGGCCCTCCACCACCGCATTGATCTTCGACGCGGTCAGCGTGGCGTTGATCTCGGCACGGACCTTCGCCAGATAGATGTCGCGCGACGGTGCCCGATCGGCGACCAGACGCACGATCTCCTCGTATTTCTTCGGATGCAGAATCGCAAACGACAGGTCCTCGAGCTCCCACTTGACCGTCGCCATCCCGAGTCGATGCGCCAGTGGCGCAATCACTTCCAGAGTCTCTCGAGCCTTGCGTGCCTGCTTCTCCGGGGGCAGGAAGCGCATCGTGCGCATGTTGTGCAGCCGGTCGGCGACCTTGATCACCAGCACCCGCGGATCCCGTGCCATCGCGATGATCATCTTGCGGATGGTCTCGCCCTCGGCAGCGGTGCCCAGCGCCACCTTGTCCAGCTTGGTGACACCGTCGACCAGATGTCCCACCTCGGTGCCGAACTCCTCGGTCAGGGCTTCGAGGGTGTAGCCGGTGTCCTCGACGGTGTCGTGCAAGAGCGCGGCGATCAGCGTGGTGGTGTCCATCTCGAGCTCGGCCAGAATGTTGGCCACCGCCAGCGGGTGGGTGATGTAGGGGTCACCGGAGCGTCGCAACTGGTCGGCGTGGCGCTGCTCGGCAACCTCATAGGCTCGCTGCAGCAGGGTCAGATCCGCTTTCGGGTAGATCTCGCGATGGACGGCGACCAGCGGCTCGAGCACCGGATTGACCGTGCTGCGCTGGGCGGTCATCCGGCGGGCGAGACGGGCCCGCACCCGCCGCGACGCGCTCGTCGCCGCCTTGGACGAATCCGGCTTGGGGATCTCCATCGGCTGGGTTTCCGGGCTCGCGGCGCCCGCGCTCGACGGTGATTGCACAGCCTGGCCCGAGCGGGGATCTGCGTGGATCTCGCTGGCCATGCGTGCCTCCGATGACTGTGCTCTTCGCAGGATATCCGCTCAGACGGTGTACAAGCTGGTGACCGGGAACGGCTCCAGCACCGCCCGGCCCCCCAGCGCGGCGAGTTCGAGCATCACCACCGCCCCGGTGACGTTCGCACCGGCTGCGATCAGCAACTTGTTGGTGGCGGCGAGGGTCCCCCCGGTCGCGAGCACATCGTCGATCACGACGATGGAGCGACCTGCCAGGTCGATCCCGTCGGCGGGGACCTCCAGCGTCGCGGTGCCGTATTCGAGGCTGTAGGTCTCGCTGTGCACCGGCGGCGGGAGCTTGCCGCCCTTGCGCACCGCGAGCACGCCGATACCGAGCTTCATCGCGACGGCGCCGCCGAGCAGGAATCCCCGCGCGTCGACGCCGGCTACCAGGTCCGCCCCTCGGGCGATCTCCGCTATCGCCTCACTGACCTCGGCCAGACCCCGGGCGTCAGCCAGCACCGGCGTCAGATCCTTGAACTGGATGCCTGGTTCGGGGAAGTCCGGCACCTCCCGCAGCAGCGACGCGATGATCTGCCCGACCCCACCTGTGCTCACTGGCTCAACCTCCAACGGTCCATGTTCCACCCCGCACCCCATCGCGTCGGATTGCTGCTCACCGCATACATCTGCGTCGACGTCAGCAGCGTCCGCTGCTGACGGTACAGCGGCAGCGTCGGCATGTCGGCCCACAGGATCGGGCCGGCCTCGCCGAGCAGTCGGGCCATCTCCTTGGGGTCCGAGACCACCGCCACGGTCGAGATGATGCCGTCGATGCGCTCGTTGGCATAGCGCGGCAGGTTGTTGCCGTTGCCGCTGTGCAGGCTGTACGCGTCCATCACCGATGACCCCGACGAGCCGCTCCCGGCAGCTCCGCCGGTGGTTGCGATCAGCACATCTATCTGGTTGTCGCGCAACGACTGCGGGCCGATGTCCTCGGCTGCGACGTCCTCGACGGTGATCCCCGCCCGCTCGCAGGACTGGGCGATGGATCCCACCGTGGCGGCGAGCCGGGCGTTCGGCGATTGATAGCCGATCCGCACGGTCAGCGGCCGGTTGCCGAGCGCGTCGCGGGCGGCGTCAGGGTTGGCCACGGCGAACCCCGCAGCCTCCGGCGTGGTTTCGGCGACTCCGTACGCGTCCTCGGTCGCACTGTTGAGCCTGGAGTCGAAGACCGGGACAGTGGCGTTGCGCGCGATGACGTCACGAGGGGTGCACAGCGCCACGGCGCGACGCGCAGGCACCGCCGCCAACGGACCCGCCGGCGCGAAGATCAACTGCTCGACGCCAGCCGAGGGCGAATCGGTTCGCACGTAGTCGTCGGGAAGGTTGAGGGTGCCCGACGACCCCGTCGCGATATCGACGACGTCGTAGGTACCTTCGTTGACGCGGTCCTGCATGTCGGATCCGCGGGGCCACACGGTGACCCTGCCGGTGACCGGCGGGGCACCCCACCATTTGTCGTTGGCCACCAGCACGACCGCGCCTTCGTCGGTCACCGATTCCAGCTTGTAGGGCCCCGACGACGGGAACCGTTTGACGTCCAGGTCCGGGGTCAGGTCCCAGGTGGAGTTCCAGACCTGGGCGATGCGCTCGACCGCCGGACCGTCGTTGTTGAGCAACGCCGTCGTCACACCACCGTCGCCGAGGCCGAGCACATCGGCGATCACATGCGACGGCATCATCGACGTCGCGGCGAACAGCTGGCCGTAGTCGGTGAATGCGCGGTCCGGGGCGAAGGACACCCGCGCTTTCTTCTGTCCCGGCGCACAGTCGATGCTCGCGATATCGGTGTAACCGGCCCGGTTGGCGGCGTCGAACCACGTGAACCTGCCCGACTGCGACGCCCACGCCAGCACCATGTCGTCGCAGGTGATCGGCTTGCCGTCGGAGTAGACGGCTTCGGGCTTGATCTCGTAGTCGAGGATCAGCGGCGTCCGACCCACCACGGCGATGCTGCCGAAATCGTGGTCGCCCACGATCTGGCCGTCCGGGCCGTGGTAGTTGAAACCTGTCAACACCCGGGCGAACGCCTGCGGCCCACCCGACGCGGCCCCGTCGGTGGTGTTGGTGTTGTAGCTGATCAGAGCGCCGTCGATGGCGTAGTCGACCGAGTCCGCCGCGCTGTCCCCGCACGACGTCAGCCCGAGAGTGCCCATCAGCACCAGCACCGCAGACAGCGCAGTGAGGCGACGCGGGATCAGCCGGTTGGTCATCGGAGCTACCGCTCCTAGCGCTTTCCGGGGCTTCGCTTACCCGACGGTCGTCCGGTCCTGCTCGTCGAGGGCCGAACGGGACGGGCCCCGGGTGCCGGCTTGTCGGGCGGCATCGCAGCAGCGGGGGCCGGTGCCGCGACCGCCGCGGGCTCCGGTTCCGCCCGGTCGTCGTCGCCCTCGAGCCCCTCGGCGCCGGCAGCCTTGGCCGCCGCCGTCTCGCGGCGGTTCTGCACCCTCCGGGTGTGCTTGCGCACCACGTCAGTGCGTTCCCGCAGGCTGACCAGCAGCGGTGTGGCGAAGAAGATCGACGAGTAGGTCCCGACGATGACACCGACGAGCTGCACCAACGCGAGGTCCATCAGCGTGCCGACGCCCAGCAACCACACCGCGATCACCATCAGCGCAACGATCGGCAGCACCGAGATCAGGCTGGTGTTGATCGACCGCATGAAGGTCTGGTTGACGGCCAGGTTGGCCTGTTCGGCGAAGGTACGGCGGGTGGTGTGCTCGAAGCCCTCGGTGTTCTCCTCGACCTTGTCGAACACGATGACGGTGTCGTAGAGCGAGAAGCCCAGAATCGTCAGCAACCCGATGACCGTCGCGGGGGTGACCTCGAAACCGACGAGCGCGTAGACACCGGCGGTGACCACGAGGTCGAAGATGAGTGTGGCGAGCGCGGCGATCGCCATGTACCGCTCGTAGCGGACGGTGATGTAGATGGCTGCCAGCACCAGGAACACGACCAGCGCGATCAGTGCCTTCTGGGTGATCTGACCGCCCCAGGTCTCCGACACCGCCGAGTCGCTGATTGCCTGCGTGCTCGGCTGACCGTCCGCGCCGACGGGCTGGAACGCGTCGAACAAGGCCGTGCGGAGCTCTTCGGTCTGCTCGTTGCTCAGGGTCTCCGAACGGATCTGGTAAGTCGCGGTGTCCCCGGCACCGACGACAACCACCGATTCGGGCGGCTGGCCGATCGCCTCGCTGAAGACCGCCTCGACCTGTTGTGTTGTGGCCTGACTGTCACCGCGCGGCATCGACACCTTCGTGCCGCCCTCGAAGTCGATGCCGAAGGTGAAGCCCCGCAACAGCATTGCCCCGAGAGCAATGCCCACGATGACGGCACTGACGGTGTACCAGAATTTGCGGCGGCCGACGACCTCGAAGGCGCCGGTACCGGTGTAGAGCCGGACGAAGAAGCCGTGCCGGGGTGCATCCGCCGCGACGGATTCGGCGACGGATTCGGCGTCGGAGGCGTCGGCCTCGGTGGACGTGGCGTCGCGGTTGTGTCTGGCCGCCATCTGCTAACCCCGTCCCGCGGCGTGTGCGGCCGCTTTGCGTTCGCGTGCGATCTGCTGGACGGCTCCCAACCCGTTGAGCGACGGTTTGGCCATCGTCGTCGACTTCGACGCGAGGTAGGCCAGCGGCCAAGTCACCAGGAACACAACGACGATGTCGAGGATCGTGGTCAATCCCAGCGTGAAGGCGAAACCCTTCACCTGGCCGACCGCCAGGAAGTACAGCACCGCAGCAGCCAGGAAGGTGACCGCGTTGCCGGACAGGATCGTCTTGCGGGCCCGCGCCCAGCCTCGCGGCACCGCGGACCGGAACGACCGACCTTCCCGGATCTCATCCTTTATTCGCTCGAAGAACACCACGAACGAGTCGGCTGTCATGCCGATACCGATGATCAGACCGGCGATACCGGCAAGGTCCAGCGTGTAGTTGATCCATCTGCCGAGCAACACCAGGATCGAGAAAACCATCGCGCCCGAGGCAACCAGCGACAGCGCGACCAACAGCCCGAGTGCTCGGTAGTAGAGCAGGGAGTACAGCAGCACTGCAGCCAGACCCACCGCACCCGCGATCAGCCCTGCCCGCAGCGAGGACAGTCCCAGGGTCGCCGAGACGGTTTCGGCCTCGGAGGACTCGAAGGACAATGGCAGCGAGCCGTACTTCAACACGTTGGCCAGGTCGCGCGCCGAGTCCGCGGTGAACTGTCCGGTGATCTGCGTGCGACCACCCGGGATGGCCTCCTGGATCTGGGGCGCGCTGACCACCTGCGAGTCGAGGACGAACGCCGTCTGTGTGCCGACGTTCGCGGCGGTGAAGTCCGCCCAGATCTCCCCGGCCTCGCTGTCGAACTCGACGTCGACGACGTTCTCGCCGCGCTGCTGATCCATCCCGGAGGTCGCGTTGGCGATCTGTTCACCGCTGATGATCGAGGCGTCCAGCAGATAGACCTGCTGGCCGTCGGTCGAGCACGTCACGAGAGGCAGGTTCGGGTCGTCGTTGCCGGCCAGAACGTCGTCTTCGCCGCAACGGGTGGCCTGGAACTGCATGGCGAGGATCTGGATCGCCTGTTCACCGCTCTGGCGCAGCCGCTTCTCGTCCTGGATGCGGGTGGCCAACGGGACGTCGCGATCGCCCTGAGGTATCGCGGGTGCGGTCCCCGGGCCGGGCGGAGTGCCCGGTTCCTGCGCTGGACCCGGGTTCGGACTCGGCGACGGACTCGGAGCGGGCTGCTCAGGGAAAGGACGCGGCTGCGGCGCCGGGGTTGCGTCGGCCGGGGGTGCGCCTGGGATCGCGCCGGGCGGCAGCCCCGGAACGGCACCCGGTGGGGCACCCGGGATCGCACCTGGTGGCATGCCGGGGATCGCACCGGGGGGCATGCCGGGCGCCGGGCCCTCCTGCGGCAGCGCGCCTTCGGCGCCTTCCGCGGGAATGGAGTGGATCACCGGCCGGATGTACAGGCGCGCGGTCTGGCCCAGGTTGCGGGCCTCGCTGCTGTCGTTGCCGGGCACGGTGATCACGAGGTTCTGGCCATCGATGATGACCTCGGAGCCCGAGACACCGAGACCGTCGACCCGGGCGCTGATGATCTGCTGCGCCTGGTTCAGCGCATCCCGGGTGGGCGGTGTGCCGTCCGGGGTGCGCGCGGTCAGCGTGACCCGGGTGCCGCCCTGCAGATCGATGCCCAGTTTGGGATCGGGCTCCTTGTCCCCGGTGAGGAACACCAGCAGGTAGGAGCCGATGAGCATCACAAGAAAAAGAACCAGGTAGCGGGCAGGGTGCACCGGCGTCGAAGACGATGCCACGTGTCAGAGTCTCCTCGAGATCAGTTCGTCAGTACCGCTCGGTGCGGCAACGCACGCAAAGGGTAAGTGCTGAAGCTGAGATATCAGCTGTCAGTCTTTGGTGTTGGGGCTTTCGGTGATCTCGGTGGCCTTCGAGATGGGTTCAGATTCTGACTCCGCCACCTCGTCCTCGTCGTCCTCGATGTCGTCGACGATCCGGTCTCGCACGGCGAGCTTCATCCAGGTGGTGACGACGCCGGGGGCGATCTCCAGGTCCACATAGTCGTCGCCGATGTTGGTGATCGTGCCCTGCAGACCCGACGTGGTGTGGACCTGATCACCGATCTGGAGAGAGTTGTGCAGGTCGATGGTGGCCTGCATCGCCTTCTTCTGCTTGCGGGAGGCGAAGTACATGAACGCGCCCATGACGATGAGCAGTGGAAGGAAGATGACCAGATCCATGGCGGTTACTGTCTTTCGTATCGGTCTCGCGGTCACGGCCCCCGACCTCAGAGGTCGGGGCCGCATCTATGAAGAAGTTGTCGACCAGTGTGCCATTGCGGCCCGTCACTTCCGACCCCCCGGGTCGGCTATCGCGGCACCTGGACCGCTCCGGGACCGTCGGCAGGGGCGGATCCGGACGTCACCACAACGAAATTCGTTGCCGTTGCCCGGCGTCGCCGATGATCTCGGCACAGGGTGCCCAGGTTATCGATGGATCGAACCTTCCAGCGGCTAGGCTCGAACCGCAGCCGGCAGTCGTCGTCGCCCGTTTCCAGAGGACATCCAGGAGGTCTCCAGTTGAGCACCCTCGAGCAGAGCCGCCACCTCGCCACCGAGATTCCGGGCCCGCGGTCATCTGAGTTGATCAAGCGCAAGACCACCGCGGTGGCACGTGGGGTCGGCAACACCATGCCCGTCTACGCGGCGCGCGCGTACGGCGGCATCGTCGAGGACGTCGACGGCAACCGGTTCATCGACCTGGGATCGGGAATCGCGGTCACGACGATCGGGAATTCCTCGCCACGGGTCGTCGAAGCGGTGGCCGAGCAGGCGGGCAAGTTCACCCACACCTGTTTCATGGTCACCCCCTACGAGAAGTACGTCGCTGTCGCCGAGGCACTCAACCGGCTGACCCCCGGAACCGGCGAGAAGCGCTCGGCGCTGTTCAACTCCGGGTCCGAGGCCGTCGAGAACGCCATCAAGATCGCCAGGACCTACACCCGCAAACAGGCCGTGGTCTCGTTCGATCACGCCTACCACGGCCGCACCAACCTGACGATGGCGCTGACCGCCAAATCAATGCCCTACAAGCACGGGTTCGGCCCGTTCGCACCCGAGGTCTACCGCGCCCCGATGTCCTATCCGTTCCGCGACGCCGAATTCGGCAAGGAGATGGCCACCGATGGCGAGGTCGCGGCCAAGCGGGCCATCACCGTGATGGACAAGCAGGTCGGCGCCGACAACCTTGCCGCGGTGATCATCGAACCGGTCCAGGGTGAGGGCGGGTTCATCGTTCCCGCGGAGGGATTCCTGCGCGCACTTCTGGACTGGTGTCGCGCCAACAACGTGGTGTTCATCGCCGACGAGGTGCAGAGCGGATTCGCCCGCACCGGCGCGATGTTCGCCTGCGAACACGAGGGCGTCGAACCGGACCTGATCGTCACCGCCAAGGGCATCGCCGACGGGATGCCGCTGTCTGCGGTCACCGGTCGCGCCGAGATCATGGATGCTCCGCATGTCAGCGGGCTGGGCGGCACCTACGGCGGCAATCCCGTGGCCTGCGCTGCAGCGCTGGCGACCATCGACACGATCGAGGCCGACGGTCTGGTCGAGCGCGCCGCGCACATCGAATCGCTGATGAAGGACAAACTCGGCCGGATGCAGGCGGAGGACGATCGGATCGGCGACGTCCGCGGCCGCGGCGCGATGATCGCCGTCGAATTGGTCAAATCCGGCACCTTCGATCCGGACGCGGAACTGACCAAGAAGCTCTGCGCCGCCGCTCACCAGGCGGGTGTGATCGTGCTGTCGTGCGGGACCTTCGGCAACGTGCTCCGCTTCCTGCCGCCGCTGACGATCAGCGACGACCTTCTTCTCGAAGGACTGGACGTCATTTCGCTCATCCTCGCCGACCTCTGACCTGACCTACACCGGCTGAGCCGCCCAGAAGTCGGTCAGTGCCGCCGCGACCGTCTGCCGGTCGATCAGCAGCGGCGAGGAATGTCCGGACCCGTCCGCGGCGACAACCCTCGCATCGACCATGGTGTCGGCGACCGCTTGGGCGTCGGCGGGCCGCCAACCGGTGATGTCGTCGCGGCCGGCGATGAGCAGCGTCGGGACGGTGATGGTCGACAGGTCCGCGCCCATGTCCGGACGATTGAGCATCATCGACCGCATCGCACGGAACATGGCCGCCTTGTCCGCTCCGGTGAACGCGCTCATCACGCTGCGCGCGAGTTCGGGTGCCGCCTCGAATGATTCGGCGCCGACCAATGCCTCCGACAGCGGCTTGACCAGCAGCGGGTTCGGACCGGTCAGCCGGTAGAGCTGGACCAGCGGCCACACCTTGGTCCATCGCTCGGCCGCGCGCAGCGCATGAGCGGGCGTGCCGATCGTGGTCAGCGTCCGGATACGGCCGGGTCTGTGCGCGGCCAGCTGGATTCCGACGTGGCCGCCCCAGGCGTTTCCCACCCAGTCGACCGACCCGGTCACACCGAGGCCGTCGAGCACCTGCTCGGCGGCGGTGACGCACTCCGCGAAGGTGAAGTCGCGCCCGACGGGTGCGCTTCGGCCGTGCGACGGGCCGTCGACGACGATCACAGAGCGGGTGCGCGCCAGGTCGTCCTGAAGACCACACCACGAGCGGGAGTCGAGAAAAAGACTGTGCCACAACACCACCGGAGATCCCGCACCCATGCGCTCGACATGGAGCCCGCCCAGAGCCGTGGTGACGAGTTCGGAAGCCATCATCCTCCATTTACTTCGGAAACCGAAACTTCGGTATCCGTAGTATCCTCAGCGGACATGGCCACGTCAAGGGATCTGCCCCAGGACCGACTGGCCATCGGCCAGCTGTTGGTGAGGCTGCTGCGGGAGTTCCGCGACGACCTTGCCGCCCCCCGAACTGCGGCCGGTTACGGCGACATCCGCGAACCGCACTTCCAGATCTTCGGCAACATCCGGATGGGCGGCGTTCGACTGACGGAACTGGCCGAGCGTGCGCAGTTGAGCTTGGCCGCGACCTCGGGATTGGTCAACGATCTCGCCGCGATGGGCTACGTGACCCGTCGCCCGGACCCCGTCGACGGTCGCGCGAAATTGATCGAGTTGACCGAGCGTGGCCGCGGCCTGATGGCCGTTGCCGGCGATCGCGTCGCCGACATGGAGCGACGATGGTCAGAACTGGTCGGCCGGAAGGACTTCGCGCAGATGACTCTGACGATGCAGCGCCTGCTCGACGAGCTGAACCCGAAAGACTCACGGGGCTAGACGACCTCCCGCACGGGAGATTCACAGCGGTTTGACAGCGCTGACAGCCCCCACACCGGAATAAAGTTAGTTTTACTAACGTAGTTTTTCGGTAGGCGCAGCGTCGCGCCCCCACTCCCCCGATATTGCTCAAGGACTTCTGATGTCGACCAACACTCGAGAAGAACGGCTGGCCCGCCGCGTCGCCGATCTGCACCACACCGACCCGCAGTTCGCGCAGGCCCTGCCCAAAGAGGAAATCTCCCACGCCATCGAACCGCGCGACATACGGCTCCCTGCGCTCATGCAGGCGGTGCTCGACGGATACGCCGAGCGGCCCGCGCTCGGCCAGCGCGCTGTGCACTTGGTCGAAGACCCCCGGACGGGCCGCACCTCCGCCGAACTACTGCCACACTTCGACACCATCACCTACGCCGAGGTCGCCGACCGAGTCCACGCGATCTCGAACGCGATGACCGAAGTGCACCCCGGCGATCGTGTCGCGATTCTCGGATTCACCAGTGTGGACTACACCACCATCGACATGGCGCTGGCCTCGCACGGGGCGGTGTCGGTGCCACTGCAGACCAGTGCGCCGGCTGCGACCCTGCAGCCGATCGTCGCCGAGACCGAACCGGTCGTGATCGCCTCGGCCGTCGACCATCTCGCTGATGCGGTTGAGCTGGCGCTCGGCAGCCCGACCGTCTCCGGGCTGGTCGTCTTCGACCACCACCCACAGCTCGACGACCATCGGGATGCGTTGGCCGACGCGACCGCGCAGCTGTCGCAGGCCGGCCGAAGCATCACAATCGACACCCTCGCCGACGTCATCGACCGCGGACGCAGATCACCCGGGCGCCCGCCTCACGTCTCCGCCGATCCCAACCCGCTGACCCTGTTGATCTACACCTCCGGCAGCACCGGCGCCCCCAAGGGCGCGATGTACACCGAATACCTGGTCGCCAACGCATGGCGCCAATCCACCCGCGCCAGCTGGGGCGACCAAGGCGCGCATCCGTCGATCACCCTGAACTTCCTGCCGATGAGCCACATGATGGGTCGAGCGATGCTCTACGGCACGCTCGGCGCCGGCGGCACCGCGTATTTTGCTGCCAGAAGCGATCTTTCGACCTTCCTGGAAGACGTCGCGCTGGTGCGGCCCACCCAGCTGTCCTTTGTGCCGAGGATCTGGGACACGATCTACGCCGAGGTCCGCAAGGAGCTCGACCAACGCCCGGGCGACGACGACGCGGTGTTCGCCGAACTGCGACAGAGCCTGCTCGGTGGCCGGTACGTGTCAGCTATGACGGGTTCGGCGCCACTCTCCTCCGAGATGCGCACCTTTGTCGAAACGCTTCTCGACATCCATCTGATCGACGGGTACGGCTCGACCGAAGCCGGTGCGGTCTTCGTCGACGGCCAGATCCAGCGACCGCCCGTCGTCGACTACAAGCTCGTCGACGTCCCCGATCTCGGATACTTCCGCACCGACCGCCCACACCCTCGTGGCGAACTACTCGTCAAGTCCGACAGCCTGTTTCCCGGCTACTACAAGCGGCCTCAGGTCACCGCCGAGATGTTCGACGCCGACGGCTACTACCGCACCGGGGACGTCGTCGCCGAGACAGCACCCGACCACCTCGTCTACGTCGACCGGCGCAACAACGTGCTGAAGCTCTCACAAGGCGAGTTCGTCACCGTCTCCGCCCTCGAGGCCGTGTTCGGTGACAGTCCGCTGATCCGTCAGATCTACCTGTACGGCAACAGCGCCCGCGCCTACCTGCTGGCGGTGATCGTCCCTACCGACGAGGCGCTGCACCGAGACGATGTCAAAACCGCGGTCAACGACTCGCTTCAGGACGCCGCCAGGGCGGCGGGTCTGCAGTCCTATGAGATCCCCCGGGACTTCATCATCGAGACGACACCCTTCACTCTCGACAACGGACTGCTGACCGGCATCCGCAAGCTGGCCCGGCCGAGACTGAAGGCGCAGTACGGGGATCGACTGGAACTGCTCTACTCCGAACTGGCCGACGGCCAGGCCGACGAACTGCGCGAGCTGCGCACCACCGGCGCTGACCGGCCGGTGCTCGAGACCGTGGTGCGGGCTGCGGGAGCGCTGCTCGGGGCCTCTGCCGGCGAGCTGAAGCCCGGCGCCCACTTCACCGATCTCGGCGGAGACTCGTTGTCCGCATTGACATTCGGCAACCTGCTGGGTGACATCTTCGATGTCGACGTGCCGGTCGGGGTGATCGTCAGCCCCGCCTCCGATCTGCAGACGCTGGCCACCTACATCCAGACCGAGCGGCAACCGGGCAGCGCGAGGCCGACCTTCGCCTCCGTCCACGGGCGCGACGCGCCCCGCGCGCACGCCGGCGATCTGACGCTCGACAAGTTCGTCGACTCCCAGACCCTGGCAGACGCCCCGTCACTGCCGGGCCCGAGCGCCGAGATCCGCACCGTCCTGCTGACCGGGGCGACCGGGTTCCTCGGCCGCTACCTCGCGCTGGAGTGGCTGGAGCGGATGCATCTGGTCGGCGGCACCGTGGTGTGCCTCGTCCGCGCGAAAGACGATGCCGCGGCGCGTGATCGGCTCGACAGGACCTTTGACAGCGGCGATCCGAAACTGCTCGAACACTACCGGGAGCTCGCGGCCGACCATCTGGAAGTCATCGCCGGCGACAAGGGCGAAGCCGACCTCGGGCTCGACCCCCGCACATGGCGGCGGCTGGCCGACACCGTCGATCTCATCGTCGACCCGGCAGCCCTGGTCAACCACGTGCTGCCCTACAGCCAGCTGTTCGGCCCCAATGCGCTGGGCACCGCAGAGCTGATCCGCCTCGCGCTGACCACGAGGCAGAAGCCGTTCGTCTACGTGTCGACCATCGGCGTCGGCGCCGGGATCGAGCCCGGCGGGTTCACCGAAGACGGCGACATCCGGGCGATCAGCGCGACACGAAGCGTCGACGACAGTTATGCGAACGGCTACTCGAACAGCAAGTGGGCCGGCGAGGTGCTGTTACGGGAGGCACACGACCTGTGCGGGTTGCCGGTCTCGGTGTTCCGCTGCGACATGATCCTGGCGGACACGACCTACGCGGGCCAGCTCAACCTGCCCGACATGTTCACCCGGCTGATACTCAGCCTCGTCGCCACCGGCGTCGCACCCGGGTCGTTCTACGCACTCGACGCCTCCGGTCACCGCCCACGTGCGCACTACGACGGTCTCCCGGTGGAATTCATCGCCGAGGCGATCTCCACGCTGGGCTCTCACGTGATGGACGGATTCGAGACTTTCCACGTGATGAACCCCTACGACGACGGGATCGGACTCGACGAATTCGTCGACTGGCTCATCGATGCCGGATATCCACTCCAGCGCGTCGGCGACTACGCCGGGTGGCTGCAGCGCTTCACGATGGCGGTCCACGCGCTACCCGATCGTCAGCGTCAAGCCTCGCTCCTGCCGCTGCTGCACAACTACCAGCGGCCGGAAACACCGATCCGCGGCTCGATCGCGCCGACGGAGAGGTTCCGCACCGCAGTACAGGACGCCAAAATCGGTCCGGACAAGGACATTCCGCATGTGACACGAGAGGTGATCGTCAAGTACGTCACCGATCTGCAGTTGCTCGGACTGCTGTGAGCTCGGATCGGCGACTCTAGGCGGAAATCAACTCGACGATGATCGTTCGGATGTCGTCGGCGGTCAGGCCGCAGTCGTCGACATCGAACGCGACGAGGTCGGACACCAGATCGTCGCCCGGCCGTACGCACCGATCGGCCACCATCACATCGATGTACGCACCGAGTACATCGGTGTGGTGGTGGCCTTCGGTGTGGTGGTGGTCGTGGTCGCGCCGGTCCATCCAGTGCGATACTTGCCACCAGTCACGCACCGGCACGCCGAGGGCGGCACAGAGGTCACGGACACGCGGACCGAGAACGATGCCGGCCACGTCATCGGCATGGTGTTCGGCCAGTCGGGCCGTCACAAGCTCCCACAGCCGCTGCGAATGCAGTATCGCGGTCATCTCAGCTTCCTGATCGTGGTCGAGAGCCCAGCCCCGAATGCAGAAGTTAGCCAGACTACTCAAACCACGCTAGCGGCCCGACGCGCCTCACCCGGCACGCCGGCGCGGTGAGATCGACCACAGGGAAGATCCCGATCGTCACCCCTCGAGGTGCACGACCGGGACTCCCCTGTCACAGGGTCAGCGATCGACCAGCTTGCGGTCGCTGCCACCACCGCGGAACATGTTGCGCCAGCCGCGGCGTCGAGCGGGCCTCTCATCAGCGGTCACCGGCGGGGCCGCGGTCCCGGTGACAGGCTGCGAGCCGGTGCTCGAGGCGGGGACGACAACAGGCTGTTCGCCGGTCGAGGTCACCGCGGCGTGCTCGTCGACGACGACGGGCCGCTGGGCGTACTCGACATCGCGGACACTGCGCACCGACAAACGGCCCAGTGCAAGCGCTCCGAGGAACACGATGACGGCGCCGAGGCCGTAGAAGTAGGTCAGCTCCAGCCACACCTGCTTGGTTTCGTTGGCCGCGACCGGCGAACCGACGCTTCCCAGACCGAGCGGGCCGGCCAGGGCACGGCCCACCACGAACCAGGCGCCCGCGGCGACGGTCAGCCAACTGCCGAGCATCGCTGTCGCGCGGTTGCGCGAAGCCAGCATCAGCAGGCCGCCGACCACCGTGACCGCTCCGGGAAGCACCTCCAGCCAGCCTCGGCCGTTCGTCCACGCCCAGGGCTGATCGGGACTGAACGCGAAGTCGAAGTACGGACCGACGAACGGGACGAGCGCACCCCACAGGCCGAGCAGTATCAGGAGGAAGCCGCTGGCGGCACCGCGGCTGCGCTTGATCTTCAGCCGGCCCCCGTGCGGGCGTTCCGTGTCGTTCATTGTGCCTCCTCGGTCGTGGTGTGCGGGGTACCCGAGCACCCGTCGACCAAACGGCAACGTACGGATGGTTACCGGGTTGAGACCGGGCTACCGTGCGCAGCGCGGGTAGCCTCAGCGCACCTGGTCGACGATTGTGACGACGGCGTCCGCCACTGCCTGCGGTTGATAGAGCATCATGTTGTGCCCGCTGCCCTCGACGACGACGTTGCCGGTGCCCAACGCGGCGGCGAGCATGCTGTTGGCCTGGTGGATCTGAGCCTGCGTGTAGTTCTCGGGCGTGAGCTGTTCGGGCGGCGGGAACCGATCGGCGCTGAGGACGACCGCCGGCACCCGGGGAAGCGTCGGCGCAGCCTCGATCGCCGCGAAAGCGTCCTCGAACCAGACGCTCTCGCTTGGCGCGCGCCCCTCGCGGCCACTGACGTAGAAGGCGTCGTTCTGCGCCGGGCTCCCGATCGAGGGCAGGAACTCCGATGTGGGTTCGACGAACACCAGCCCCGACACCCGGTCGGGATGCTGCCGCGCAAGCAGATCGAGCACGAGGCCGCCGTACGAGTGGGCGACGAACACGAACGGACCCGTCAGGCCCGCGGCGGCGATCAACGCAATGACGTCGTCGACGTCCTGCTGCAGGTGGTGGGGCTGCGGCACCGGCGTGGACCGCTGCCCTCCGTCGGGGCGGGTGTCGGGCCGGTCATAGGCGCAGACCCGCGTCGTCTGCGCGACGGTCGGCTGGGCCGCCTCGGGACTGGCAATCAAAGACGCCCGCTCGATGTCGTCGTACGGCGACGACCACGTCGGATCGTCAGGTGGGACGACGTAATTCCAGGCCTCGGCGTAGCTACCCATGCCGGGGATGATGAACACCGTCGGCGAGCCCGACCCCTGGCAGTCCAGGAACAACGCGCGTCCCTCACCGATATCGACCGCACCCGGGACCGCGGCGCCCGGATCGGCAGTGCTGCGGGCACACCCCACAGCGACCACGAGCACCGCTGTCAACACGCCGAACCGGCGCCAGATCACGCTGGTGAGGCTACGCCGCCAGCCCTGTCTCTGACCCTCTTCTCATCAACGTCATTCGAACAAGCCGGTCTGCCCAAGACCCGGCACCCCACTGGGCGGCGTCATACCGAGGTGGGTCCAGGCCTGTGCGGTCGCGACACGCCCGCGCGGAGTGCGCGCGATCATCCCGGCGCGCACCAGGAACGGCTCGCACACCTCCTCGACGGTGGCGGCTTCCTCCCCGACCGCGACCGCGAGCGTCGACACCCCCACCGGGCCGCCCGCGAAGCTGCGCGTCAGCGCCGAGAGCACCGCACGGTCGAGACGGTCGAGGCCCAACTCGTCGACGTCGTACACGGCCAGTGCGTACTTGGCGATGTCGCGGGTGATGATGCCGTCGGCACGCACCTCGGCGTAGTCGCGCACCCGTCGCAGTAACCGGTTGGCGATGCGCGGGGTGCCCCGGGAACGGCGGGCGATCTCGGATCCGGCGTCCGAGCCCAGCTCGATGCCGAGGATGCCTGCCGAGCGCGCCAGCACCCGCTCCAGTTCGGCGGGCTCGTAGAAGTCCATGTGCGCGGTGAACCCGAACCGGTCACGCAGCGGGCCGGTCAGCGCGCCCGATCGGGTGGTAGCGCCGACCAGCGTGAACGGCGCGACCTCCAACGGGATCGACGTGGCGCCCGGACCCTTCCCGACCACGACGTCGACGCGGAAGTCCTCCATCGCCAGGTAGAGCATCTCCTCGGCGGGACGCGCGATCCGGTGGATCTCGTCGATGAACAGCACGTCGTGCTCGACGAGGTTGGACAGCATCGCCGCCAGATCCCCGGCGCGCTCCAGCGCGGGTCCGGACGTGACGCGCAGCGAGGTGCCGAGTTCGGCGGCGATGATCATCGCCAACGAGGTCTTCCCCAGACCCGGCGGCCCGGACAGCAGGATGTGGTCGGGAGTGCCGCCGCGGTTCTTGGCACCCTCGAGTACCAGCTGCAGCTGCTCGCGGACGCGCGGCTGACCGATGAACTCACCCAGCGAGCGCGGCCGCAGGCTGGCGTCGATGTCACCCTCGCCGACCGTCAGCGCCGCGGACACCTCACGGTCGGTGGTGTCCTCGTGCTCTTCCTCGTCGAATCGACCCATCACTTCCTGCCCAGCATCGACAACGCCGATCGCAACGCGCTCGACTGGGTGGCGTCGGGTTCGTCGGCGAGGACCTTGTCGGTGGCTTCCTCGGCTTGCTTGAGCGCGAACCCGAGCCCGACGAGCGCTTCCACAACCGGGCCGCGGACGCTGTGCCCACCGACCGCGGTGAAGCCGGTCGAGGTCACCACCCCCACCTTGTCCCGCAGCGTCAGCACCAACAGCTCCGCGGTCTTCTTGCCCACCTTGGGAATTCGGGTCAGTGCCGTGACGTCACCGTCGCCGATCGCCTGCCGCAGCGTGGGGCCGTCGTACATCGCGAGCGCACCGAGTGCGATGCTCGGCCCGATCCCCGACACCCCGATCAGCGTCAGGAACAGGTTGCGGGCGTCGGCATCGGCGAAGCCGTACAACGTCATCGAGTCCTCGCGGACGATCATCGCGGTGATGAGCCGGGCTTCGTCGCCGCGACGCAGGGCGGCCAGCGTTGCGGGGGTCGCCATTACCTTGTAGCCGACACCGGCCGCCTCGATGACCACATGGTCGAGGGCGATGTCGAGGACCTCACCCCGAACGGCGGCGATCACGTCGCGCTCCGAGACATCCGGCCCGGCACCGACTTCGCCTCCGTCTTCGCCGCTTTGAGGGTGGCCTGATATTTGCGCCGCTGCGCTTCGGCCATGGCCTCTGCCTCCGCCATCCGGGCGATCATCGGTGCCCGCCAGCAGTGACAGATCGCCAGCGCCAGGGCGTCGGCAGCATCCGCCGGCGTCGGCTTCTGTTGCAGCGTGAGGATTCTGGTGACCATCTCGGTGACCTGAGATTTACCGGCACGGCCGTTGCCGGTGACGGCGGCCTTGACCTCACTGGGCGTGTGGAAGTGGACGTCGATGTCGCGGCGGGCCGCGGCCAGCGCGATCACCCCGGCAGCCTGGGCGGTGCCCATCGCCGTGGAGGCATTCTGATGGGCGAACACCCGCTCGATCGCGATCACGTCGGGTCGGTGGGTGTCCATCCAGTGTTCGACGGCATCGCTGATCGACAGCAGACGGTGTGCCAGCGGTTGTTCAGCCGGGGTGCGCACGACGTCGACGTCGAGTGCGATCACCTGTCGGCCCTTGCCGCTCTGGATGACCGACAGCCCACACCGCGTCAAGCCGGGATCGACTCCCATCACCCGCACGCCAGCCCCTTCGTCAGAACATTTGTTCGAGAGCTTAGCTTCTGCCTGCGACAGCGACGGGCAGGGACACGCGGCCATCGCGGCGCGACGGAGTTCCCGATCCGTCAGTGGAGCTCGGTGGCGGTCTGCTCCACGTCCCGTCGGTCGCCGTCGTCGCCCTGCCCGCGTGCCTGAGCCGAGTCGGCCAATTCCCTGATCCGTTCACCGGACCTGCGCCAACCGCGTACCCGCTCGCGGTCGACCTCCACACCGTCGCGCTCGATCACGATCGTCCACGGCATCCCCAGCCATTTCGCCACCAGCCAGAACGGCCACAGCGCCATGAACGGGAGCATGACGAGCAGGATCACCATGTCCAGCGTCGCGAAACCGGTCTCCCACGGGATCGCCCGCCACCACCAGCGACGCACGATCCATGTGGTGCCGTCGAGATCTTTCACCTTCGCCATGACCGCACCGCTTCCGATCTGGCCGGGTCGCCTCAGTCCTCGTCGAGGGCGGCGGCGACCTCGTCGGGGATTTCGATGTTGGTGTAGACGTCCTGCACGTCGTCGCTGTCTTCGAGCGCATCGATCAACTTGAGAACCTTGCGGGCCCCCTCGACGTCGACCGGCACCGACACCGACGGCTGGAATCCCGCGTCGGCTGAGTCGTAGTCGATGCCCGCGTCCTGCAACGCGGTTCGCACTGCAACCAGATCGGTTGGCTCACAGACGATTTCGAAGCCATCGCCGAGATCGGTGACATCCTCGGCGCCGGCTTCGAGCACCGCGGTCAGTACGTCGTCCTCGGAGAGGCCGTTCTTCTCGAGCGTGATCACACCCTTGCGGGAGAAAAGGTAGGACACCGATCCGGGGTCGGCCATGTTGCCGCCGTTGCGGGTCATCGCCACGCGGACCTCACCGGCAGCGCGGTTGCGGTTGTCGGTCAGGCATTCGATCAGGACCGCGACACCGTTGGGGCCGTAACCCTCGTACATGATCGTCTGCCAATCCGCACCGCCCGCCTCTTCACCGGCGCCGCGCTTACGGGCGCGCTCGATGTTGTCGTTGGGCACCGACGTCTTCTTGGCCTTCTGAATGGCGTCGTACAGCGTCGGGTTGCCGGCAGGGTCACCCCCGCCCGTGCGGGCGGCCACCTCGATGTTCTTGATCAGCCGCGCGAACTCCTTGCCGCGGCGTGCGTCCTTGACGGCCTTCTGGTGCTTTGTGGTGGCCCACTTGGAATGGCCGCTCATGCGGAACTACCTCGCTCATCTCGATCGGTGGCAACCCGACGAGTCTACGTGGACCGCACCGCGCCGACGTCACGTTGGTGCCCTGAGATCGCGCGGAATGTGGTGCTGCGGGTTGGCCGAGACCGCATCGACGATCTCGTCGTCGCCGATCGGTCGGCGTCGTAGCGTGAGACCATGCCGCGCCACGAACGCCAGCTCAACGGCCCGCAGACCACGGGACGGCACTACCGGAATCTCAGCCGACCCCGGTACGGAATCCGACGCGTCGACAACGTCGCGGTGCCGATGCGCGACGGGGTCACCCTGCTCGCCGACATCCACCGTCCCGACACAAACGGGAGATTTCCGGCGCTCATCGCGGCGTCGCCTTATCCCCGTCAGATGCAGGACCTCGGCGCACCCGCCGGTTTCATCGAGGCGGGCGCCACCGACTTCTGGGTGCCGCGCGGCTACACGCACGTGATCGCCAATGTCCGAGGCACCGGCGGCTCCGGCGGTACGTTCGGCTTCTTCGACCCGCAGGAACGTCAAGACATGTACGACCTGGTCGAGTGGGCGGCGGCGCAGCCCTGGTGCGACGGCCACGTCGGCATGATCGGCATCAGCTACTTCGCGATGACCCAGTTGGAGGCGGCCGTCGAGCGCCCGCCGCACCTCGAGGCGATCTTTCCCGTGGCGGTGACCGCCGATCTCTACGACGCCGCCTCCCACCACGGCCTGGCCAGCGCCACCTTCATCACGCCGTTTCTGGCGATGATGGGGCTGACCTCGGATCGCAGCGACGCGTTCTGGCGGCGCAACCCGGTCATTGCGGCGGCGCGACGAATCCTCAACACCCCCAGGCTGCACCGCAAGTTCTCCACCATGAACGGCGAGGGGGCCGTCACGATGATGCGCGAGCTGCTCAAGTTGCCGCACAGTCCGCATCCCTGGGATGACCTGTGGCTGGAGACGATGGTCCGACATCCCCTGCGCGATGAGTGGTGGGAGGACCGCAACCTGCTGCCACTGCTGCGCAACATCGAAATACCGGTCTACCTCGGTTGCGATTGGGAGAACGTACCGCTACACCTGCCTTCGACGTTCACAGCCTGGGATGCCCTGGCGCACAACCCGAATGTGCGGATGGCGCTACTGGGACAGTTCGGTCTGACCTGGCCGTGGGAGAGCCTGCACACCGAGGCGCTCGCGTGGTACGACCACTGGCTCAAGGGCGTCGACACCGGGATCATGGATGGGCCGCCGATCCGCTACGTGCTGCCGGGCGCCGACGACTGGCGCACCAGCCTGAGCTGGCCTCCGGATGCACACCACCACCGACTGGCTTTGCGCGCCGACGGTGGACTCTCCGAGGTCGAAGGCCCGCCCGGGGCGCGCGAGTACCTCACTCTCGGCGCCGGACTCAACCGCGCCAAGGCCAGCCCGATCGATCCGCTGTCCATGCTTGCGTGGACATCGGAAGCACTGGCCGGGGATCTCGACGTCGCCGGCCCCATCGAACTGCGCCTGGTGGCGTCGGCAACCGCGATGGACACCGCCTGGATGGCGACGCTGCAAGAGGTGTCGCCCGACGGCGAGGTCGTCGACGTCACCGCCGGATGGCTTCGCGCGAGCCTGCGGTCGATCGACGAGGCCGCGAGCCGCGACGGCGCTCCGGCGCTGCCCTGCACCGGGGCCATCGCGGTCCCCGTCGGCGAACAAGTCGACTATCGAATCCCGTTGGTCACCAACGCCCGTCGCTTCTCGGCGGGCCACCGGATCCGTCTCGTACTCACCAGCGACGATCAGAATCGGGGCACTCCGGCGATCATGAACTTCCGCCATGCGAGCGTGGGAACCAGCAGCCTGAACACCATTCACTCGGCGTCGCGGCTTCTGCTGCCGGTACTGAACGGCGAAGAGGCAGGTGTTCTTTCGGTCACAGTGGACGAAAGCAAACTTACCGAGAAGTAAGATGCCGCCCATGACGTTTTCCCTCGACCTGTCCCCCGACCTGATCCACGTCCGGGACTGGGTGCACGAGTTCGCCGCCGACGTGATCCGGCCCGCGGCCGCGGAATGGGACGAACGCGAAGAGACGCCGTGGCCCATCATCCAGGAGGCCGCCAAAGTCGGCCTCTACTCGATGGAGTTGTTCGCCGAGCAGACCGCCGAACCTTCCGGGCTGGGCATGATCGTGGTCTTCGAGGAGATGTTCTGGGGTGATGCCGGCATCGCGCTGGCCATCCTCGGCACCGGCCTGGCCGCGGCCTCGGTGGCCGCGAACGGCACTCCCGAACAGGTCGGCGAGTGGGTCCCGCAGATGTTCGGCTCGATCGACGAACCCAAGGTCGCGGCGTTCTGCTCGTCAGAACCAGGCGCCGGCTCCGATGTCGGCGCGATCCTCACCCGCGCCCGGTACGACGAGGCCACCGACGAGTGGGTCCTCAACGGAACCAAGACATGGGCCACCAACGGCGGCATCGCCAACGTCCACGTGGTGGTCGCCTCCGTCTTCCCGGAGCTGGGCACCCGCGGTCAGGCGTCGTTCATCATCCCGCCGGGCACCAAGGGGCTGAGCCAGGGCCAGAAGTTCCTCAAGCACGGTATCCGCGCCTCCCACACCGCCGAGGTGGTGCTCGAGGACGTGCGCATCCCCGGCCGCCTCATCATCGGCGGCAAGGAGAAGTTCGACGCGCGCATCGCGAAGGTCCGCGACGGCAAGAAGGCCGCCGGGCAGGCCGCGATGGCGACCTTCGAGCGGACCAGGCCCACGGTCGGCGCGATGGCCGTCGGTGTAGCCAGAGGCGCCTACGAGTACGCCCGCGACTATGCCTGCGAGCGTGAGCAGTTCGGACGCAAGATCGGCGAGTTCCAGGCGGTCGCGTTCAAGCTGGCCGACATGAAAGCGCGCATCGACGCCGCCCGCATGCTGGTCTATCGCGCCGGCTGGATGGCCCGCAACGGCAAGGAGTTCACCTCGGCCGAGGGGTCGATGGCCAAGCTGGTGGCCAGCGAGACCGCCGTCTACGTCACCGACGAGGCGATCCAGATCCTCGGCGGCAACGGCTACACCCGCGATTACCCCGTGGAGCGGATGCACCGCGACGCCAAGATCTTCACCATCTTCGAGGGCACCAGCGAGATCCAGCGTCTGGTGATGGCACGCGCCATCACCGGCCTGCCGATCCGCTGAATTCACTGACGCACAAGTAGAATTCGCCGTGATGGCGGGTCACGCCCCTGTCACCACCCGCAATGGTGGCGTCAAGGCAACGACCCGCATGATCTTTTCCGCTCAGATGTTGGTTTCGTCGGGAAAATGGGGACGCAGAGCGGCGGCGAAGACGCGGTCGAGCATTCGATCGGGCAGGAACGGCAGCCAGCGGATCATCGCGGCTTCGCGGCCGACCGGGTACCGAGTCCGCGGCTTGCGCGTCGTCACCGCCTTGCCGATCACCTTGGCCGCGGCCTCAGCGGGCAGCCCTGACTTCGTGGACGACACAGCCTGTGCGTTCACGGCGTGCACCAGATCACCGTAGCGCCGGCTCTGTTCCGGCGTCATCGCCGACACCAGCTCGCCGGCGGTAGCGATCGCCCGGCCGAGCATTTCCGTGCGTACGGCGCCCGGTTCGATCACGACGACGCTGACACCGAACGCGGCGACTTCGCGTCGCAACGAGTCGCTGACGGCTTCGAGCGCGAATTTTGTTGCCGCGTAAGGACCGTAGGTGGCCATCGCGACCTTGCCGCCCACGGAGCTGATGTTCACCACGCGACCCCTGTTGCGCATGAGGGCAGGCAGCAGCGCCTGGATCACGGCGATCTGGCCGAAGAGGTTGACCTCGAACATGCGTCGCCATTCGTCGATCGCAAAGGCTTCGATCGGCACGTTGGCCTGGACGGCGGCGTTGTTCACCAGCGCCCGGACTGCCCGGCGCTGCGGATCGCCGTTCACCCGAGTGACCAGCGCCTCGATGTGGTCGGGTTCGGTGATGTCGAGGATCAGCGGCTCGATATCCGGCCCCCGGATGGCAGCGGCGTCCTGGTCGCGGCGGACACCTGCAAGGACATGAAACCCCCGCCGGGCCAGTTCACGTGCCGCCGCCGCGCCGATGCCGGTCGACGCACCCGTGACGATGACGATCTCCTGGATTTCAGATGACATTGTCATCTCGACGAGGGTACGCTGACAGATGACAATGTCAACATAAAATGGGGGGCATGGTCAGCCGCATCGAATCAGCCGCCGCCACACGCCGCGCGCTGCTCGAGGATGCCGCCGAACTGCTCGACAGCGGTGGCCCCGATGCCGTGACGCTGCGCGAGGTAGCTGCGCGTACAGGTCTCAGCCGCGGTGCGCCCTACCGGCACTTCGCGAACAAGGAGAGCTTGCTCACGGCGGTTGCTGCCGAGAGCTGGAACCACATCGGTGACCGCATGCACGCCCTTCAGACGGACGCGCAGCTGCTACCCGCCGACAAGCTGCGCGCGGCCCTGCTCAGCGTCATCGAGGTCAGCCGCCAACAGCCCTATCGATACCAGCTGATGTTCACCACCCCAGCATCGGACCCAACCGCGATAGTCCGGGCCGCGCAACGCATGTGCGATGAGTTCATTGTCATCGTCACCGCGGTCGTCGGCGAACAGGACGCCCAACGGTGCGCGGCCATCCTCCTGACCGGCGCGCACGGTGCGGCCGGCCTGGAACAGAGCGGCTTGCTCAGCAACGACAAATGGGACACGACTGCCGAGGACCTCACCGACAGCCTGATCGCGGCGATCGCACCGTCCTAGAGATTTCAGGCGCGGTCGATGACCATCTCGACGAACAACTGGTGTACGCGGCGGTCGCCGGTGACCTCGGGATGAAACGCCGTCGCGAGCATGCGGCCCTGGCGCACCGCGACGGGATGTCCGGCCGCCCGCGCGAGCACTTCCACGCCCGCACCGACACGCTCCACCCACGGTGCCCGGATGAACACCGCGTGCAGGGGCCCATCGAGCCCCTCGAAATCGATGTCATCCTCGAAGGAATCAACCTGGCGGCCGAAAGCGTTGCGGCGCACGGTCATATCGATTGCATTGAGCGGAGTGGCGTCACGGCCGGGCACGCCCGCGTCGAGGATCTCGGTGGCCAACAGGATCATCCCGGCACACGACCCGTAGGCGGGCATACCGTCGGCCAGTCGGGTGCGCAACGGTTCGAGGAGTTCGAACACACGCAGCAGATGGCTCATCGTGGTGGACTCGCCGCCCGGAATCACCAGGGCGTCAACCGAGTCGAGTTCGGCGGCACGCCGCACGGTCGATGCGTCGGCGCCGGCGGCACGCAACGCGGCGAGGTGCTCGCGGGTATCACCTTGCAGCGCGAGAACACCGATGCGCGGGCTCACCCGCGGCCGGGCGTGAAATCGCGGGCGTAGCGGGTCAGACCCTCCTGCATCACCGCCGCGACCATTTCGCCGTACCGGTTGTAGATCTTGCCCTGGGTCAGCGACCGTCCGCCGCAGGCCGACGGGGATGACTGGTCGTAGAGCAGCCACTCGTCGGCCCGGAACGCGCGCATGAACCACATCGCATGATCCAGCGACGCCACCATCAGGTGCCTGCGCTCCTCAGGGTGGTTGACCTGAGCCGAACCCAGCAGCGTCAGGTCACTCATGTAGGCCAGCGCGCAGATGTGCAGGACGTGATCGTCGGGCAACGGATCGCGGTGCCGGAACCACACCTGCTGCTGGGAGGCCTTGCCCTCGCGCACCCCCAGGAGTTCGCGCGGCACGATCCGCACGTCCCACTCGTCGAACTGCCGGAAGCTGGCGTCGTCGAACACCTTGCTGGCCGACTTGAAGTCGGGGATGTCGTCGGGCGGCGGAGCGGCGGGCATCGTGTTCTGATGTTCGATGCCGCTCTGGTCGGTCTGGAACGACGCCGACATCGAGAAGATCGTCTCGCCGTGCTGGATCGCGGTCACCCGGCGGGTGCAGAACGAGCCGCCGTCGCGGATCCGTTCCACGGTGTACACCGACGGCGACCGCGCGTCACCCGCCCGCAGGAAGTACCCGTGCAGCGAGTGCACCTGGTATCTCGGGTCGACGGTGCGCACCGCGGACACCAGCGACTGGCCTGCGACGTGGCCGCCGAACGTGCGCTGCAGAAACCCGGATTCCGGGCTGAAGACACCACCGCGGTAGATGTTGACCTCGATCTGCTCCAGATCGAGGATCTCCTCGATCGCCATCTACCGTTTGCTCTTCGCGCAAGCGCTCATCGACGTCACCAGCCGCGTTCGGCGAGCCGGTGCGGCTGCGCGATGTCTTCCACGTTGATTCCGACCATCGCCTCGCCCAGCCCACGCGACACCTTGGCCAGCACGTCGGGATCGTCGTAGAAGGTGGTCGCCTTGACGATCGCGGCGGCCCGCTCCGCGGGATTGCCGGCCTTGAAGATGCCGGAGCCGACGAAGACGCCTTCCGCCCCCAGTTGCATCATCATCGCCGCATCGGCCGGTGTGGCGATGCCGCCGGCGGTGAACAGCGTGACAGGCAGCTTGCCGGCCCGCGCCACCTCGACGACGAGGTCGAATGGTGCCTGCAATTCCTTTGCGGCTACGTACAGTTCGTCTTCGGACAACGATGTGAGCCGACGGATCTCGCCACCGATCTTGCGCATGTGCGTCGTGGCGTTGGACACGTCCCCGGTGCCGGCTTCACCCTTGGACCGGATCATCGCCGCGCCCTCGGTGATGCGGCGCAGCGCCTCACCCAGGTTGGTCGCCCCGCACACGAACGGGACGGTGAACTTCCACTTGTCGATGTGGTGGGCGTAGTCCGCCGGCGTCAGCACCTCGGACTCGTCGACATAGTCGACGCCGAGGCTCTGCAGGATCTGCGCCTCGACGAAGTGCCCAATACGCGCCTTGGCCATCACCGGAATCGTGACGGCGGCGATGATGCCCTCGATCATGTCGGGATCGCTCATCCGCGACACCCCACCCTGGGCGCGGATGTCTGCGGGGACGCGTTCGAGCGCCATCACTGCGACGGCCCCCGCGGATTCGGCGATGCGGGCCTGCTCCGGGGTGACGACGTCCATGATGACGCCACCCTTGAGCATCTCGGCCATGCCGCGCTTGACCCGCGCTGTGCCGCGAGCGGGTGATGCCCCCAGGCCTGCCCCAGGCGTTTCGGATTCCACCGTGATCTCCTTCAATCGCTACTGATCCAGTCTAGATGCGACCGCAAATGCGATTGATCCGGTGGGCACGCGTGCCGACACCGCATGTCACCTGATCAATTGCAGCGGCCTCGCTGGTGCCGCATCCACGGTGTCGGCCAGCGCGCTCGCCTCGTCGAGGAGCTCGCCCAACTGCACCGGGTACACGGTCTCGCCGTTGGCGACCAGTTCGCCGATCATTGTCGCATCGCACCACCGGTGATCCTGAATGTAGGTCCGCTCCAGACCGGACCGACCGGAGTCCGATGGTTCGAAGCGGGTCGTCCGGTGCACGAAGTACATCTCCTCGCTGCGGATCACCGACCCGTTGAAGTCGATGACGGCGTCGCGGCACCAGACCGGACCGACCATGTCGCCCGGGGCCACCCGCAGACCGGTCTCCTCCTCGAGTTCGCGGGCCGCAGTCTGGGCCAGCGACTCCCCCGCTTGGGCTGCACCACCGATCGTGAACCACCACCGCGGTGGGGGCGTAGCCCCACCCGCGGCGGCCGGATCCGAGCCGCACAGCAACAGCACGGCGCCGGAGTCGTCGAGCAGGACGACCCGCGCCGACGTGCGCCTGTTCACCGGGACCTCCTCGCGCGTCGACCGCGCCCCGCCCTCGGAGATCTCGAAATAGGTTGGCAGCGCGGCTGTTCCGCCGAGTCGCAGGACGCGCACCGCGGGCCGCTCGCGCAGCGCCAGAGTGTCGCGAACCGCGTCGTTGTGGAAGCGTCGCGCCAGCAGGACGCGGGCCTCTGCGTCGGCCAATTCGGCCACCAGGGCGGGCGGCAGCGATGCCGGATCCACCCGCGCCAGCGCTCCCGACAGTTCGTTCTCGGCGGCCTCGCGGCCCGACCGCGGCGCCCGCTCGGCGGCGTCGGCCAATGCGGCCAACCGTTTGCCCTCCGGACCCACGCCGTAGGCGTCCACCGCCACCGCGCGCGCCACCACCGCCCGCCGGGCCAACGCACCGTCGAGGGCCTGCCATGACAGGTCGTAGCGCACGTGCAGCCGGTCCAGGCGGTTGGCGGTCTGGTAGGCCCAGGCGCCCACCAGCAACACCGCCGCGAGCACGACGGCGATCACCACCGCGGTCACCCACGGAATCATGTGGCGACCTTCACCTTCACCCCGGCACCCGCGACCGTCTCGTACACCCGCATGATCTGCTTGGCGACCACCGACCAGTCGTAGCGCTGCACCGCTTCGGTCGCACAGTCGACGAGGCGCGTCCGGAGGGCGTCATCGGTGAGCACCTCGATCAGGCCCGCTGCCAGCGCCGCCGAGTCGTCGACCGGCACCAACCGCCCGGCGTCTCCGTCGCTCAGGACCCGCCGGAACGCGTCCAGGTCACTGGCCACGACAGCGGTGCCCGCGGCCATCGCCTCGACGAGCACGATGCCGAAGCTCTCCCCGCCGGTGTTGGGGGCGCAGTACACGTCCGCACTGCGCAACGCCGACGCCTTCTCGGCGTCGGTGACCTGGCCCAGGAAACGCAGGTGATCGGCCAGCGGACCGGCATCGTCGCGAAGCTCGTCGACCTCACCATGGCCCACGACGAGGATCTCGACGTCGGGGAACCGCTCGACGACGGCGGGCAGGGCACCGATCAGCACGCTCATGCCCTTGCGCGGCTCGTCGAACCGTCCGAGGAACAGCACCGTCTTGCCGGGACGTGGATATCCGTCCAGGCGGGGCGCCGAGGCGAACGATGCGACGTCGACGCCGTTGGGGATCTCGACGGCATCGCTGCCGAGCGCTTCCATCTGCCAGCGTCTGGCCAGATCGGACACCGCGATACGGCCGACGATCTTCTCGTTCATCGGCCGCAGGAACGGTTCGAACACCGACAGCGTCCGCGACTTCGTCGTCGAGGTGTGAAACGTCGCGACAATCGGTCCCTCGGCGATGTTCAGCGCCAGGATGGACAGGCTCGGCGCATTCGGCTCGTGCAGGTGCAGCACATCGAATTCGCCTTCCCTGAGCCATTTCTTGACCTTGCGGTGGGTGGCCGGCCCGAAGCGCAGTCTGGCCACCGAGCCGTTGTACGGGATCGGAACGGACTTTCCACCGGAGACCACGTAATCCGGCAGGGAGCCGTGCCCTTCGGCCGACGCCGGCGCGAGCACGCTGACGTCGTGCCCATCGCGGTGCATCACCTCGGCGAGCTGCAGGACGTGCGCCTGCACGCCGCCGTGGACATCGAACGAGTACGGGCAGACCATGCCGATGCGCATCAGGTGGCCTCCAGCCGCGCCCTGCGCTCGTCGGACAGGTCCTCGAGCCACTGCGGCTGAAGCATGTGCCAGTCAGCGGGATGCGCGGCGATGTTGCTGGCGAACCGATCCGCAAGCGCCTGGGTGATGGTCGTGACGTCGCCCGAGGCGGTGTCCAGCTCGGGATACACCTGCATGCCCCACCCGTCCCCCTCGAACCAGCAGTGCACCGGCAACAACGCCGCACCGGTGGCCAGCGCGAGCTTGGCCGGGCCCGCGGGCAGCCGGGTCGGCTCACCGAAGAAGTCGACCTGCACTCCGGAGCGCGTCAGGTCGCGGTCGGCCATCAGACACACCACGCCGTTGTCGCGGAGCCGGTCGGACAACACGTCGAACGGTGACCGCGCGCCGCCCGAGAGCGGAACCACCTCGAAGCCCAGGCTCTCCCGGTAGGCGAGGAACCGGTTGTACAGCGATTCGGGCTTGAGTCGCTCGGCAACCGTGGCGAAGGAGCCGTGGTTCTGCGCCAGCCAGACACCGGCCATGTCCCAGTTGCCGCTGTGCGGCAACGCCAGGACCGCTCCCCGACCGTCCTCCAACGCCGACCACACCAAGTCGATGTCGTTGACGCTCAGGCGCCGACCCAGCTCCGCGTGATCCATCGATGGCAACCGAAAGGCCTCCCGCCAGTATCGGGCGTAGGAGGCCAGCGAATCACGAATCAACGCGTCCGGCACCTGCTCGGGCGCCACCCCGATCACCCGTGCCAGGTTCTTGCGCAGCTGCTGGGGTCCACCGTTGCGCGCGGAGTATCGAGCGCCGACGCCGAAGGCATTGCGCGCCACGATCTCCGGGGCAGCGCGCACCAGTCGCCAACCGGCGGCATACCCCCAGTCGGTGAGGTAGCCACCCCATGCGCCCGGGGACGGGATGAGGCCACCGCGACTGCTGTTCGAGCCGGCCGGGTGCGGTGTCATTGTTCGGTGGTCTCGGGTTTCTCACTGGTCTCGGCGCTCGCGAGGCGCTCCATCGCGCCGTTGGAGACCCGCACACTGTGCAACCGCTGGCCCACCGTCACCACGCTGGCGAGCGCCAGCACCCACATCGCGATGTCGAGCACCCAGGGCAGGCTGACGAACGGCAGGTCGGACAACCATGCACCCAGCAAGATGATCACCAGCCGCTCGGGCCGCTCGATCAGCCCGCCGTCGCCGCTGAGGCCGCTGGCCTCCGCGCGGGCCTTGATGTACGAGATGACCTGCGAGGACACCAGGCAGATCATCGTCGCGACCACCAACTCGGCGCTGTCACGCCCGAACGCGGCCCACCACAGCAACCCGCAGAACAACGCGCCGTCGCTGATCCGGTCGCAGGTGGCGTCGAGCACCGAACCGAACCGGGTGCCGCCGCCCCGTTCGCGGGCCATCGCCCCGTCGAGCATGTCGGCGAGCACGAAGAACGCGACCACCAGGGCGCCGGCGAACAACTGTCCGATGGGGAACAGGATGAGCGCGCCCAGCACGGCGCCTGCGGTGCCGAGGATGGTGACGCTGTCGGGGGTCAGACCCAGCCGCAGCGCGCCTTTGGCCACCGGTCGCGACAGCTTCGCGTAGGCCGCCCGGGTCATCAGGTAGAAGTCGCTCAACGCTGGTTCTCCCACTCGGCGGCGAGCAGCTGACGGGTGTCCCTGAGCAGCTGTGGGATGACCTTGGAGTCACCGATGATCGTGATGAAGTTGGCGTCACCGCCCCAGCGCGGCACCACATGCATGTGCAGGTGCTCAGCCAGGCTGCCGCCCGCCGAGTGACCGAGGTTGAGGCCGACGTTGAAACCGTGTGGTTGCGAGACGGCTTTGATGACCCGAATGGCCATCTGCGCGAATGCCATCAACTCCGCGCCTTCCTCGATGGTGAGGTCCTCGAGCTCGGAGACCCTGCGGTACGGCACCACCATCAGGTGGCCGGGGTTGTACGGGTAGAGGTTGAGCACGGCGTAGACCAGTTCACCGCGGGCGACCACGAGACCGTCTTCGTCGGACATCGTCGGGATGTCGCTGAACGGCTCGGTGGTGGTCGCGCGTCCGGTTTTCATCGGCGCCTCGGCGATATAGGACATCCGATGCGGCGTCCACAGCCGCTGCAGATGGTCCGGGTCGCCGACCCCGCGGTCTACGATCGTGTGCTCGGGATCCACGTCACCCCTCGCCTGCATCTGTGTCGACGACGACGAGTTCTGCAGTGGGCGTGGCATTCTCGCGGCGCGTAACCCAGTCCACGATCGCCTCGACCGCCTTGTCACGTGGGACGCCGTTGATCTGCGTGCGGTCCCCGAACCGGAATGACACCGCGTCAGCCTCCACATCGCGGTCGCCCGCGAGCAGCATGAACGGCACCTTCTGGTTGGTGTGGTTGACGATCTTCTTGGCCATCCGGTCGTCGCTGGCGTCGACCTCGGCGCGGATGCCGCGCTTGCGCAGCTGTGCCACCACGTCGTCGAGGTAGGCGACGTGGCCGTCGGCCACCGGGATCGCGACCACCTGCACCGGGGACAGCCAGGCCGGGAAAGCGCCGGCGTAGTGCTCGGTGAGGATGCCGAAGAACCGCTCGATCGAGCCGAACAGCGCGCGATGGATCATCACCGGCCGCTGCCGCGTGCCGTCGGCGGCGGTGTACTCCAGTTCGAATCTGTCCGGGAAGTTGAAGTCGAGCTGGATGGTCGACATCTGCCAGCTGCGACCGAGCGCGTCGCGGGCCTGCACCGAGATCTTGGGGCCGTAGAACGCGGCGCCCCCCGGGTCGGGCACCAGTTCGAGCCCAGACTCGGCGGCCACCTCGGCCAGCGTGTTGGTGGCCTCCTCCCAGATCTCGTCGGAACCGACGAATTTCTTGGGGTCCTTGGTGGACAGTTCGAGGTAGAAGTCGTCGAGCCCGTAGTCGCCGAGCAACTCGAGGATGAAGCTCAGCAGCGACCTGAGCTCGTCGCGCATCTGATCCCGGGTGCAGAAGATGTGGGCGTCGTCCATCGTCAGCCCGCGCACCCTGGTCAGCCCGTGGACCACACCCGATTTCTCGTAGCGGTACACCGCACCGAACTCGAAGGCGCGCAACGGGAGTTCGCGGTAGGACCGGCCCCGGGCACGGTAGATCAGGCAGTGCATCGGGCAGTTCATCGGTTTGAGGTAATAGTCCTGGCCCGGCTTGCGCACCGTGCCGTCCTCGTTGAACTCGGCGTCGATCTGCATCGGCGGGAACATGCCGTCGGCGTACCAGTCCAGGTGTCCGGAAGTGTGGAACAGCTGCGCCTTGGTGATGTGCGGGGTGTTGACGAACTCGTAGCCGGCCTCGATGTGCTTGCGGCGCGAGTAGTCTTCGAGTTCGCGACGCACGATTCCACCCTTGGGGTGGAATACCGGTAAGCCCGAACCGATCTCGTCGGGGAAGCTGAACAGATCCAGCTCGACGCCGAGCTTGCGGTGGTCGCGGCGCTGCGCTTCCTCGATGAGCTCGAGGTGACGGTCGAGCGCTTCCTGCGACTCCCAGGCGGTGCCGTAGACGCGCTGCAGGCTCGCGTTGTTCTGATCGCCGCGCCAGTACGCCGCCGAGCTGCGGGTCAGTTTGAACGCCGGGATGTAGCGCGTGGTGGGGATGTGCGGCCCGCGGCACAGGTCGCCCCAAACCCGTTCGCGGGTGCGGGGGTTGAGGTTGTCGTAGGCGGTGAGCTCGTCCCCACCGACCTCCATGACCTCGGGGTCGCCGGACTTGTCGTCGACGAGTTCCAATTTGTAGGGCTCACCGGCGAGCTCGTCGCGGGCCTCGTCCTTGGACTCGAAGACGCGGCGGGAGAACAGCTGGCCTTCCTTGACGATCTGACGCATCCGCTTCTCGAGCGCCTCGAGATCTTCGGGGGTGAAAGGCTCGGTGACATCGAAGTCGTAGTAGAAGCCGTCGGTGATGGGCGGGCCGATCCCGAGTTTGGCATCGGGGAACAGCCCCTGCACCGCCTGGGCGAGGACGTGGGCGGCCGAGTGGCGGATGACGCTTCTTCCGTCCTCGGTGTCGGCCGCAACGGGGGTGACCTCGATGTCGGCGTCGGGGACCCACGCCAGATCACGCAGTCGCCCGTCGGGGTCGCGTACGACCACGACGGCGTCTGGTTCCCCCCTGGCAGGCAAGCCGGCGTCGCGAACCGCCTGCCCTGCGGTCGTCCCGGCAGCGACCCGGATCGGGGCTGCTGGGGCAGGGTTGGCGGGGGCGCTCATCGCGGGCTCTCCAAACTTTCGGGTGGTAAGTGCGTGGTCAGGCCGGGGGCGGGTCGCTGACCGCGACCATGCTATCGGTGTGTGCCCTCACGACCCGATACCAATAGGGCTATCCAGCCAATCGTGCTCGATGCCGACCAACCCCGCCGCCCAGCCGAGCGCGCCGAACAACCACAGCGTGGCCAGCACGATGGCAGCCGTGAACACCGCGCCCAGCAACTGCACCCACAGGCCCTGCTCCTTGAACCACGCCATCGCGGCGTCGTAGCGCTCCCGCGCATACGCCAGCAGTTTCCGGGCCCAGTCGAATTCGGTCGCCAGGATCGCCAGGCCGACGAAGACGATCGCCCAGCCCGGGCCCGGGTACGGGATGGCGATGATGCCCACGGCAAGGACCAGCAGGCCGACCACGCCGACGATGATGCGATACACCAGGTCGGCCACGCGTCGCTCGCGCAGTCGATCGCGCCAGCGCGCCCACCGGCGGGTGAAACCGACACGTCTGCCCTCGCTCATGGCTGCCCCGGCTTGAGCATCACGAACAGCGAATGGGCCTCGGCGAGCACATCGCTGCCGTCGAGCAGGCGGCCGGAGACGAAGATCTTGCGGCCCACGATCTCGTCGATGGTCGCCTCGACCTGGAGTTGCTTCTCCACCGGGGCGATCTTGCGGTAGTCGACATGCAGGAACGCGGTGCGTTGCGCCCGGTTGCGGCTGAGCTTGAACGCCGTGAAACCCAGCAGCGAATCGAACAGATGCGCCACGGATCCGCCGTGCGCTGCGCCGTTGCGGCCCAGGTGGAAGCGGCGGAACTGAGCGACACCGCTGATCCGGCCATCCTCGGTGACGTGCAGGTCCACCGGGACCTGCAGGATGTTCCCGCGATTCGGCAGGTCCAGCCTGCGCCCCGACGGGGAGGACCATTCGTCGGCGTCGTAGGGGGCGAGCAGCCTCGACGCCGCCTCGATCAAGTCGGCGGCTTCGGTGATGATCTGGTCGGGAGCGTCGGCCGCACGGGCATGGTCCTGCAGTGCGCGCACGGCTGCGACGAAGCGCCCGTAGTCCGGCCCGCCGTGGGTCGTCGGTGCCGGCGGATTGAATCCCCCGCCCACGGGTGCATCGACGGGTTCATGGGAACTCACCCGCTCACCGTATTGGTTGGCTCATCCCTGGGCTGCCCCGGCGCTGCTCAGCGTCTCGAACTCCGCGTCGGTGAGTTCGATCTGGGCGGCGGCCACGTTCTCCTCCAGGTGCGCCACCTTCGACGTGCCGGGGATGGGCACCATCACCGGCGAGCGCTTCAGCAGCCACGCCAACGCCAGCTGCGAGGGGCTGGCGTCGTGGTCGGCGGCGATGCGCTGCAGCGGCCCGTCGGCGGCCGCGAGCGGCCCGGCGGCCAGCGGGAACCACGGGATGAACGCGATGCCATCTGTTTCGCAGGCGTCGAGCACGGGTTCGGCGTCACGTGCGGTGAGGTTGTACATGTTCTGCACCGAGGCGATCGGCGTGACCGCTCGGGCGGCAGTGAGCTGTTCCGCACTGACCTCGGACAGCCCGATGTGGCGGATCTTGCCCTCCTGCTGCAACGCGACGAGTTCGCCGATCTGGTCCTCGGCGGGAAATTTGGTGTCGATGCGATGCAGCTGGAACAGGTCGATGGTGTCCACTCCGAGGCGGCGCAGGCTCATCTCGCACTGCTGACGCAGGTACGCCGGGTAACCGAGCGGCGGCCACTGGTCCGGGCCGGTGCGCAGCAGGCCGGCCTTCGTCGCGACGACGATCCCGTCGTAGGGGTGCAGCGCCTGGCGGATCAGCTCTTCGGATACGTAGGGACCGTAGGAATCTGCGGTGTCGATGAAGTCGACTCCGAGCTCCGCGGCTCGGCGCAGCACCCTGATGCATTCGTCCGGGTCAGCAGGCGGACCCCACACGCCCTGGCCGGTCAGCCGCATCGCGCCGAAGCCGAGTCGGTTGACGGTGAGGTCACCACCGATGGTGAGAGTCGGATTCACGGTGACGACGCTACGCCGACGGTGACAAGCTGACACCTGTGAAGTTGAGCGCTCTATCAGGCAAGCCGCTGACCTACACCGAGGTGGGGGCGACCGCGGGGAACATGCCTACCGGGTATCACCACCTGCACAAGTCATCGGTGATCGGCCGCGGTCGCGACCGCTTCGAGACGGCCGCCGGACAAGGCATGGCCTGGGGCATGCTTCGCGGTGCCGGTCTGCGCGTGACGGCCACGACGCCGGTCGCCCAGATCGGCGCCGAGGTTCTCGTGCACCTCGGCCCCGTGGTGGCCCCGTGCCGGGTCGTCTACGTCGTCGACGAGCCCGACCGCCGCGGATTCGCCTACGGGACACTGCCCGGGCACGCCGAATCCGGCGAGGAACTCTTCCTGGTCCGTTACGACCCCGCCACCGAGGACGTCATCGCCGAGGTGGTCGCGTTCTCCCGGCACGCCACCTGGTGGAGCCGGCTGGGCGCTCCGGTCACCTCCCTGGTTCAGCGGCGGGTCACCGACCGCTACCTGCGGGCACTGTGATCAGCCGGGCATCGCTGCGGCGGGCGCAATCGGTGCTCAGCGCTGAGATCTCCGCGATCCGCCGCCGCGATCCCGACCTCGACGCAGGCGATCTGACGACCTTCACGATGCCCCTGCTCGTGAGGGCACTCGGAATACTGGCCCTCGGCGTCGTGCCGCTGCTGGTGATCCGCAGCGGTGACGACACCGACTCGCTGCTGGTGCCGCTGATCGGGTCTTTGGCCCTGGTGATGATCTGCACGGCGGTGGTGGCCTGGCTGACGTCGATCGTCATCTCGGGGCTGGTGGTGATGATTCTCTACCGCACAGGTCCGGCCGCATCGTCGCGTCTGGTCATTCGCACGCTGACCGATTCGTTTCGGCGCGTCAGCGATGCCACGTCGTACCTGACGCTGCTCGCGTTGGTGGCGGGGCTGTTGTCGCTGGCAATCGGGCTTCCCACCCGACGTGGCGACGACCTTGCAAACTCGGTGATCGACGATCTGCTGGCCGCCCAGGTCGGCGTGTTGCTGGCCGTGTTGGGCCTGGCCTTTGTCGCGGAGTCGATCAGGTCGGCCGCCGACGTCGTCGATGACCAGTCACTGATGCTCGCCTGGCCATGGGCCCTGATCATCGCCTGCGTCTCGTGGACGGTGGCAACCACTTTCGGTCCGTTCGAGATCACCCGCATGCTGACGATTCTGCTCAACGAGTGGCTGCCGGCGATGGTCGACGGCGTCTCACGCCAGCAGGTCATCGCCGAGCTCCTGCCGCCCGGAGCCAGATGGTGGGCTGCGCTGGGACCGCTCCCCGTGATCGCGCTCGTGTGGGTCATCGAGGCCTGGCGACGTGACGGCCTCACTCATCTGCGCGATTTTCTGCAGGGTGAGGACGACGTTCCGGCCACTCGGGTGATCTGATCGGCGCTTCCGGGGATGGGCTCGACGCGCCAACTGGTCACGGAAGCGACATCGCCCATGCGTAAGCCATCGGCGGTGGTCAAGGGTAATCTGGGAAACCTCAATTCGAGCGCGACTACACGGACGGTGACGGTGACGGATCAAGCCGGCATGGAGGCTGCGCACCTGCGCGTCGCCGAACTGGTGCAGGGGCTGCACAACAGACCCGATACCGATTCCGAAACCGTGGTGGCCGAGCTGGCTGAGCACGCCGCTGCCGAGATTCCCGGCGCGCAGTACGCGGGGATCACGCTCACCCGTAACGCCAAGGAGATCGAGACCCCGGCCGCGACCCATCATTGGCCGCTGCTCCTGGACAAAATCCAGCAGCGCCACCTCGAGGGGCCGTGCCTGACGGCTGCGTGGGAAGAGAAGACCATCCACGTCGTCGATCTGAAGACCGACGACCGGTTCCCGAAATACCGCGAAGACGCGCTCGCCGAGACTCCCATCCGGTCGATCATGGCGTTCCAGATGTTCATCGCCGGCAAGACGCTCGGTGCCCTGAACGTCTACTCCGAGCAACCCGGGGTGTTCGACGCGGAATCGCGCAACTTCGGGCTGATCTTCGCGGCGCACTCGTCGGTCGCGTGGAACTCCGCACGCCGTGACGAACAGTTCCGCCGGGCGCTGTCGAGCCGCGACGTCATCGGCCAGGCCAAAGGCATGGTCATGGAGCGCTACGGCGTCAGCGCGGTTCAGGCGTTCGATCTGCTGCGCAAGCTCTCGCAGGATTCGAATGTCCCCCTGATTCAGATCGCTACCGACCTGGTCGCCAGCACGCAGTCCCCGGAGTCCACGGGCACTGATCAGTCGCTGTCTCTGAAAGCTAGCCAGTCAAATTCAGCGTGACGTTCAGCCATGTCAGGACGGGCGGCGCGACCTCGTCAACCGCTGACTCGGCGATGATCCAATGCGGAAGCCCGGGATGCACTTGATGCTCGGCCCGGTAGCGTGCCGCGATTCGTCGTGAGATCCATTGCGCGACGTTCCGGTCCTGTCCCGCGCTGACACAAAGTACGGGGCAGGCCACCTGCGCGGCGTCGACCCGGGTTGACGGGGCGCCCATCGACATCTCCCGGAAGACTCGACCCGAGTCCCGGACCAACTCTGGGATCAACGCGTCCTGCTCGGCGGTCGACAACGTGCTCAAAGGGACTCTTCGAAGGGTGCGCTCCGACGGAAAGAACGCCCGCCCCGCCAGGATTCGCGGCAGCAACGGGAACAGGTGCGGAAGAACTTTCACCTGCGGCCACAGAATCCCCGGTGGGATCGATGCCAGCAACACCGCTGCGCGTGGCGAGCGCGCCGCCGCGAGCTTTTGAGTAAGAAGGCCGCCCATGCTGTGACCGATCACGATCGGCGGACTGCTCAACCGGTCGTAGGCGGCCAGGACCACGTCGAAACAGTCCTGGATGCCGGTCGCGGCGAGCACGTCGTCGCGCGTCGGATCCCTGCCGGGCAGTGCCGGGGCGTGCACTTCGAAGCCTCTGGCCTCGAAGTACACGCGCCACGGTTCCAGTAGCGACGGTTTCCCGAACACACCGTGCAGGAACAGGATTGGTGGCTTGACGTGTCCGGCCATCTCAGAGCCCATTGCGTCAGTATGCCCCGAATGTCCCTTCTAGTTGTCCCAGCGGTCCCGGCGATCGCCCACCGGATCGGCCCCGGTGACCAATGCCTTCGGAATGTCTACATTGACTGCCGGCGCAGCCGAATCTCCCTGAGACGCTGACCAATCGGTGCCAATGCACAGCAGGTCGGACGGCACAGGGATCTCGTTGGGTAGCGGCACAGGCAAGCCGGGGATCGACGGGATGTTCAGCGGCGGGGGCGCGATCAGATTGGACAACCCCGTGGCCGCAAGCGGGGTGAACGGGTCCGGCGTCGCCGGCACACCCACGTTGACGGCTCCCGCTGCACCCGGTACCGGCGCAGGCGGCGGCGGAAGCGCCCCGGCCACCGACGAAGCGCCGTCCTGCACGGTGCGAATCAAGCCGGGAGGAGTGAGCAGATCCCCGACCGTCACTGAACTGCCCGGGGTTCCGGGAATCGGCGACTGCGGCGTGCCCGTGTTGGCGCCCACCGACGACGGCGGGGCCGGCGGGTAGGGCGGAATGGGGTTGTTGACCGCGGCGTTCGTCGAGGACGGCGGGACAGGTGGTGCCGGCGGGGTCGCGCCAGGCACCGAAGTACCAACGGGCACACCAGGAACTGGGGGTGACGGAGGCGTCACGTTGGCAACTGGAACCGCTCCGCCGCCACCGGGGACCGGCGGAACGGGCGGTGGAGCCACTCCAGCCTCACCGAAGATCGGTGCGCCCGGGACCGGCGGCGCGGGCGGCGTGCCACTGGGGATACCCGCGGCGGCGGAGCCTCCGGGAGCCGGCGGACCAGCGGGACCGCCGACGCCCGCGGCAGCATCCACGGGAGCACCAGCGGCCAGCGTGCCCCCGGGGACTGCTCCACCGGCGGCAGCCTCGACAGGAGCACCACCGCCGGGCAGCCCACTCGGGGCCACCGCACCGGCGTCGCCGAAAACGGGCGTAGTGGGGAGCGGAGGACCGGCAGGCGCGATACCGGCAGAAGCGGCGTCGATCGGAGCACCTGGAGCACCCAGGGCCGGAGGTGTCGCTGCACCCGCAGCGGCGTCGATCGGAGCGCCAGGAGCCGGCGGCCCCGGGGGCGTTGCCAGGCCGGCCTCACCCACCACCGGAACACCCGGCGCAGGCGGGCCCGGCGGCGTCACCACACCAGCCTCACCCACAACCGGAACGCCCGGAGCCGGCGACCCGGACGGCGTCACCACACCTGCCTCACTCACCACCGGAACACCGGGAGCACCCGGAACCGGAGGAGTTGCCAGGCCGGCCTCACCCACCACCGGAACACCCGGCGCAGGCGGGCCAGGCGGCGTCACCACACCAGCCTCACCCACAACCGGAACGCCCGGAGCCGGCGACCCGGACGGCGTCACGACCTCGACCGAACTACCCGCGGGAGTCGCAGGCACACCCGGAGCAGGAGGCGTCACCACACTCGACGAACCCTCCACCGGCACACCCGGAACACCCGGCGCAGGAGGCGTCACCACCTCCACCGAACTACCCGCAGGAGTCGCAGGCACACCCGGAGCAGGAGGCGTCACCACACTCGACGAACCCTCCACCGGCACACCCGGAACACCCGGCGCAGGAGGCGTCACCACCTCCACCGAACTACCCGCAGGAGTCGCAGGTGCAGGAGGCGCAGGTGGCGAGAACGTCTCCACCGTGCTCGACGAAGGTGTCGCGGGCGCCGGTGGGGCTGGCGGCGAGAACGTCTCGATCGTATTGGCGGCAGGTGTACCAGTGGCACCCGGTGCAGGCGGCGTCACCACACCCGAAGAACCCTCCACCGGAGCACCCGGCGCAGGCGGGCCCGGAGGCGTCACTGCCTCAACCGAATTCACCACCGGCACACCAGGAGCACCCGGCGCAGGCGGCGCCACCACACCCGAAGAACCCTCCACCGGAGCACCCGGCGCAGGCGGGCCCGGAGGCGTCACTGCCTCAACCGAATTCACCACCGGCACACCAGGAGCACCCGGCGCAGGCGGCGCCACCAAGCCGGCCTCACCCACCACCGGAGCACCCGGCGCAGGCGGACCAGGAGGCGTCACTGCCTCAACCGAATTCACCACCGGCACACCAGGAGCAGGAGGACCGCCCGGAGTCACCGCTGCGGCAGCACCGTTGAGCGGCGCACCCGGAATGCCGGGACCAGGAGGGGTTGCGATGCCCGCTTCGCCAACGAGCGGCGCACCCGGCACGGGCGGGGCCGGCGGCGCGACTCCCCCGCCGGGCACAGCTGCGGGGAGCCCGAGAGACGGCGGCGCCGGTGGTGTCGCGACTCCCGCCTCGCCGAAGATTGGGGCGCCCGGCACCGGGGGTGCCGGCGGAACGATGTTGGCCACCGGCGTGCCGACGGGCCCACCCGGGACAGGCGGCAGCGGAGGCGTGGCGCTGCCGCCGGGGTTCCCCACAGGCACACCGGGAGTCGGTGGCGCGGGCGGGGTGGACCCCGACGCCGGGACCGACACCGAGGCCGGCGGGCGTGGCGGCACCGGAGGCGTGCCTCCACCGGTAGATGCCGCAGCAGGAACGGCCGGAGTGGGCGGGCTGGGGGGCGTCGCACCCGAGGACGATGTGGACACCGATGCCGGCGGGCGTGGCGGCACCGGAGGCGTGCCTGCCGAGGACGAGCTGGCGGGAGGCACGACTACCGGAGGTGTCGGCTGTCCCGGACCGGCGGTGAACGAGGTAGCGGCCCGCTGTAGCGACTGCGGGATGTCGGCCGGATTGGACACGATTTGCTGAAGGATCCCGACACACGGCACCCCGCCACGGACTGGGTCAGCGTCTGCCAACGGGCTGAACATCGGGGCGCTCAGAAACATCCCGGCGCTGCCCAGCATGACAACGACCATGCCCTTCTTGGTGCGTGACATGTGCTCCCAGTCTCTCTACATCCGGCCGAACGAATTACATCTGTGTAGTTACGGTGCTTACTGAACCGACAATTTCCGCTTTTGCCTCCGCGACAATTCTGGCGTTATGCAACTGTTGCGAATGAGAAGCGATCCCGTCATCAACAAAACCCGCTGACCTGGGCATATGAATTTTCGGCCGTTGTCGGTGAATGTTCCCGTTTCGAACGGCTGGCGAAAGAGTTCGAGAGGGGCCTGGCCGCCACACCCTGCATCGGGCAAGTGCGTGCCCCGATCTATGCAGCCGGTATCCGAGCCCTCCCGCTCGCACGTCCGCCGCCACATTGACGCCGCGGGCGCGACAGCTTGCAGCAATCTCGGCGGCCATCCTCCGTCCCCAGCCGACGACCTCTGGTCGGGTGTGGTCGCCGCTGCTGACAACGAGGGTCGAAGCGGCGCAATCGTGTGGCAAACGGGGTTGCTGATCGCCTGACGAACACGCCACCCGACGTCGCCCTGATGGTTCGCCGCGGGGACCAATGGCCCTGTACGTGAGCGCCGCGGACGAGCACTGTTGGTGGTGCACCGAACGGAGATCACGATGCCCGCGACCCAGCTCGACGTACGACCCTCGGCCAGACAGGACCGTCGCCCGATGCGAACTTCACGCCCCTGCGGCCCGACCGCCCGAAGCGACAGGAAAACCTCTCAATTCACCGGTGGCACAACGTGTTGAGTAGCAACGCCGCACCCTGTGTCGTCGTGGGAATCGACGGCTCACAGTCAGCTGTCGATGCCGCGTTGTGGGCGATCGACGAGGCCGTCGAGGCAGATGCCCCCCTGCGTCTGGTCTCGGTGATCGAGCCGACCGGTCAGTCGGAGATCGATCCGCGCGACCAGGCGCGCCGGATGGCCACCGCCGAGGTGGCGGTGCGCTACGCGCTGACCGCGGTGGAGTCGACCGAACGGCCCGTCGCCATCGAGCTCGAGATCCTCCAGGGACGGCCGGTCCAGGCGCTACTGGAAGCCGCCCGCTCCGCAGTCGTGCTGTGCGTGGGTGCGCGGGGACTCAAACACGCCACCCAGGGCCGGATCGGTTCGACTGCTGCGGCGTTGTCGGCCGCGGCGAGGTGCCCGGTGGCGATCGTGCGGACACATCGCCCTCACAGTGGTCGGAGCCGAGCAGTAGTGATCGAGGTCGACGAACCTTCGGAAATCGATTCGGTGCTGCATCGCGGCCTGGATGCAGCACGACGCCGAGGAGCTCCGGTGCGCGTCCTCACGACCGGGCGGATGCGTTCCGATGCTCACGCACAGTGGCAGCGCCGGCTCGCCGAGTGGCAGCACCGTTATCCCGATCTCGACATCGCCTCAGTGAGCACCCAGGAGGGCGCACTGGACTACATCACCGCGCACGCCGACTCGATTCAGCTGGTTGTCATCGGCCGTCGACGTCGCGGTGGGGTCGGGGCGTTTGTCGGGGCACCCGGCAATGTCGCCCTGCGAGACACCGATTGTTCGATAATGGTCTGCGAACCGAACAACGCGCTGTGATCAGCGCCGATCCAAAGGAGGATGACGTCGCACTCAAGGTGAGGGTTTTCCTGGTCGACGACCACGAAGTCGTCCGGCGCGGCCTGATCGACCTGCTCGGCAGCGATCCCGAGCTCGACGTCGTGGGCGAAGCCGGTTCGGTCGCAGAGGCGCTGGCCCGGATCCCGGCGATGCAACCGGACGTGGCCGTTCTCGACGTTCGGTTGCCCGACGGTAATGGGATCGAACTGTGCCGCGACCTGCTCTCCCTGCTCCCGGACCTTCGGTGCCTCATGCTCACCTCCTTCACCTCCGATGAAGCGATGCTCGACGCGATCCTCGCCGGTGCCAGCGGCTACGTCGTCAAGGACATCAAAGGCATGGAATTGGCCAACGCGATCAAAGAGGTCGGCGCCGGCCGATCGTTGCTCGACAACCGGGCGGCTGCAGCCCTGATGGCCAAACTTCGTGGCGAAGGGGAACGCTCCGATCCCCTGTCGGACCTGACCGATCAGGAGCGGGTGCTTCTCGACCTGCTCGGTGAGGGACTGACCAACAAACAGATCGCTGCGCGAATGTTCCTCGCCGAGAAGACCGTCAAGAACTATGTGTCACGCCTGCTGGCCAAGCTGGGGATGGAACGTCGCACCCAGGCTGCGGTATTCGTGTCCAAACTCCACCGGCCGCGCCGACCCGGCGCCGAGTGACCGGCGGAGTCGCCCGGATCAGAACTCACATCACGTCGGCGACCAATCATCGAGCCGTGCAACCACTTCCGATAGATCGCGGCGCGGCGTCGACGGAAGCGGATCGGCGTTGATCGGCGCCCACCCGATCCGCAGCAGCATCTGCGGATAGCCGTCTGCGCCGAAGACCTCGCGGCGCACCGCCTCGCGGGTGTCCGCGATCTCGAGCGGCTCGGTGATCGGGCAACTCGCCAACCCCAGAGCCGTAGCCGTCAGGAGCACGGTGCTGGTCACTTCACCCGCACGCAACCGCGACATCGGGTCGTCACCCACCGTTCCAAGCGCGAGGACAACCGCGTGGTCATCGGCCGGCTCCGTGTTGGGTGGCTGCAACAGCACTCCACCCGCGAACGCCCGCACGGGAATCGGTCCGGAGCCGTCAACGCCGGGGACACTTCGTGCGGGCACCCCGGCGGTCGATGCGTACCGCCCGCTCCACGTGGCCAGTTCACTCAGATATTGCTTGTCGGCCGCGTGCCGCCGCGCTGCTTCGGTGACAACTCGCTGCAAACCCGCAAGGTCGTCGACCCGGCGAAGGGTGACGCCCCCTCTGGCCGCCCGCGCACCCATCAGTGCGATATCGCCGCGCGGCACCGGCCACGAGCTGTAGTGCCGCCGGTCGGTGCGGCGGCGGGGAATCGCCGCGGCCAGCGCCACGTCGACATCGGCCGCGGGATAGCGGTGCAGTTCGAGCACGGCGAGGTGATTCGGCGCGGCCGGGTTCGGGAAGCGGTGGACTTTGGACTGCCACCCCAACGCCGCCAGCGCCACCACACAGTGATTGAGTGTGGCCCCACAACTCAGCATCAGGTCACGGCCGTCGGGATCAGTGTGCGGCAGAAGCAGTTCCGGGTTGGCGTAGAGATGCACGCTGCCATCACCCAGCCGCCACTGCCAGGGTTGAGAGTTGTGCACCGACGGCGCACGGACTGCCAGCGACAGCGCGGCACCGATGGTCTCGGAATCCGGAAACTCCGCGTTCACCCCGCCACCCCCTTCAGGAGTCATCGTCGCCTTCCAGGGTGCGCCGGGAGGCCGCCGACTGAAGAGGGCACAAAGACCCCTCCTGGGTCACTACTTCGGCGACTGCCCGGAGGCGAGCCACACGGCCGTGTCCGGGGGCAGAGTTCCGTCGACACCCGGTGCCGACGACAGCACCACCGACAGCGACCCCGGCAGCAGCACTCCGGTCTCGCCGGTGTTCACCCAGCACTGGGCGCCGCCGCGCTCGAATGCAGCGACGTCGGCCGCCACCTCGAGCCACGTCACGTCGCCGGCGTCGCGCCACAGCTCCGGTCGCAGCCGCAACGCGTCCCGATACAGGTTCAGTGTCGAATTCGGGTCACGATCCTGAGCCTCGACACTGTGTTCCGCCCAGTCCTCCGGCTGCGGAAGCCACGTGGCGGCGCTGTCATCGGGTGCAAATCCATAGGGCGCGGATGTGTCGCTCCATGGCAACGGAATACGGCATCCGTCCCGGCCGACATCGGTGAACCCGGACTGCACCCATGCAGGGTCCTGGCGCGCCTCGTCGGGAAGGTTCTCGACCTCTTCGAGAGCCAGTTCCTCACCCTGATAGACGTAGGCGGTTCCCGGCAGTGCCAACTGCACCAGAGCGGCGGCGCGGGCGCGCCGGCGGCCGAGCTCGTGATCGGGGTCCTCACCGGCCCAGCGTGCTCGCTCCCAGTCGGTTTCGATCAGATGCATCGGCTGGGACCGGGAGAACCGCGTCACGGTGCGGGGCACGTCGTGGTTGGACAGCACCCAGGTCGGCGGCGCACCCACTGTCGCCGCCGCGCCGATGGCGTCGTCCACCACGGAGCGGAGGAGCTCAGCGCGCCAGGGAGTCCGCAGGAAGTCGAACTGGAATGCGGTGTGCAACTCGTCAGGCCGGAGGTAGCGCGCGAGCCGCTCATTGCTCGGTACCCACGCTTCGGCGATGAATATCCGCTCGGGCGAATACCGGTCGGCCACCGAACGCCACCCGCGGTAGACCTCGTGCACCCCGTCCTGGTCCCAGGCCGGATGCCCCTCGTTGGGCTGGACGAGGGTCTGCGCGACATCGGCCGTATCGACCGCGTCGGGCAGATCCGCCTCTTTGACCAGACCGTGTGCCACATCGATGCGGAAGCCGTCGACGCCGCGGTCGAACCAGAAGGCCAGGATGTCCTCGAACTCACGGCGCACCTCGTCGTGTTCCCAGTTGAGGTCGGGCTGACCGGGGGCGAAGAGATGTAGATACCAGTCGCCATCGGCCACCTGTGTCCAGGCGGGGCCGCCGAACACGCTCTGCCAGTTGTTGGGCGGGAGCCCACCGTCGTCGCCGGCCCCCGGACGGAAGTGGTAGCGCTGCCGCGCCCCTGGCTCGTCACGAAGCGCCGCGCGAAACCACGCGTGCTCATCGGACGTGTGGTTGGGCACGATGTCGAGCAGCACCCGGATCCCGAGCGCGTGCGCTTCGGAGATCAGTGCCTGCGCCTCGTCGAGGGTTCCGTAGGACGGCTCGATGTCGCGGTAGTCGGCGACGTCGTAACCTGCGTCGGCCATCGGCGAGGGATACCACGGGTTGATCCAGATGGCATCAACTCCGAGCTGCGCCACATAGGGCAGCCGCATCCGCAGCCCGTGGACGTCACCGATGCCGTCGCCGTTACCGTCGGCGAAGCTGCGGATGTAGACCTGGTAGACGACGGCGGTCTGCCACCAGGACGGTACGACGGGAACCACGGCACTCCTCGAGGAATCTGCGCAAACGTTTTCGTCACCAGAATCGCGGTGTCTCTTGACCATGTCAATCAGTGAAGCATCAGCGCAAATAGTTACGTTCCGTTACGGTGGGGTTTTGATGATCCCAAAACAGACGGTCAACATGACCGATGTGGCGCGGCGTTCGGGTGTGTCGATCGCCTCGGTGTCGCGTGCGCTCCGTGGCGAGTCCGGTGTCTCCCCCACCACCCGGGAACGCATTCTGCGCGCGGCTCGCGAGCTGGCATACGTGGTGTCCCCCGAGGCGTCGCGCCTATCGGGTGGAGCCACCGGCCGAGTCGGTGTCGTGGTGCCACGCATAGACGCGTGGTTCTACTCGACCGTACTCGCCGGGATCGCCGGCGAATTCGACACTGTCGGCATGGATCTGGTTCTCTACGCGCTGCCGGACTCCGCTTCCCGCTACCGATTCTTCGAGGCGCTTCCGTTGCGGCGCAAGGTGGACGCGGTGATCGTTGCCTCGGTGCCGCTGACCGCCCGTGAGCGCACGCGACTGGACCAACTCGGGGTGCCCACCGTGTTCGTCGGCGGGCATCACCCCGGCGACAGTCACCCCTGGGTGGGCATCAACGAGGAGTTGGCCGCCAGACAGGCCGTCGGGCACCTGGTACGCATCGGCCACAGCGACATCGCGATGATCCAGGCCCGAGACGAAGAAGGCACACCGTGGGCGACCAATGAGGGACGCATCCGGGGATTCCATCGGCAGATCGACGAGGCCGGCCTGACCGACCCGATCGTGGTGATCGCCGAGTGGGGAATCGACGGCGGCGCGCAGGGCATGGAGATGCTGCTGAGCATGCCGCAGTTACCCACCGCGGTGTTCTGCCATTCCGATGAGATGGCACTCGGCGCGCTGCGCACCCTGAGCAAGTCTGGAATCTCTGTCCCGCATCAAATCTCGGTCATCGGGGTCGACGACCACCCGTCGGCCGACCTGAGTGACCTGACGACGGTCGCGCAGCCGGTGCGCGATCAGGGCCTGATCGCGGCGCGGCAGGTGCTCGCTCAACTCGATCCTGACGCGGTGGAGGCACCGGAGGAGGTGTCGACGCTGCCTACCCGGCTGGTCGTCCGCGGATCCACCGCCCCGCCGCGCTGAGACCGCTGTCCCATCAGCGTTGTGAACTGTGACACACTCGTCGCGTACCGAATGTGCTGCCCGTGGCCCTCATCCGGACTCGGGCGTCGTTGCAGGCTTTTCTTGGACGAGGACGTGATGAAACGAATTCAGTTCGCCCGGGGGCGACGCCGCCGCGCAATCGCGCTGGCCAGCGCGCCTCTGGTCGCGGCAACGCTGTTGTCCGGCTGCGGCAGTCAGGGTGGTCCCCCGACACTGACGTGGTACATCCTGCCCGACAACGGCGGCTCCGTGGCACGCGCTGAGCAGTGCGCGGAGGCATCCAACGGGGCCTACCAGGTGCGCATCGAGTCGCTGCCCAGTACCGCCACCGCCCAGCGCGAGCAGATGGTCCGCCGCCTCGCCGCCGGCGATTCCTCGATTGATCTGGTGAGCATGGACGTGGTGTTCACCGCCGAATTCGCCAACGCCGGCTTCCTTCGCCCCTACACCGCAGAGGAGACCAGCCGGCTGACCGCGGGAATGCTGCCCGCCCCCATCGAGACGGGCATATGGGAGGACACCCTTTACGGGGCGCCCTACAAGTCCAACGCCCAGCTGCTCTGGTATCGCAAGTCCGCCGCGGCCGCCGCCGGCGTCGATCCCGCCTCGCCGACGTTCACGTGGGACGAGATGCTCAAAGCCGCTGTGGGACAGAACAAGAAGATCGCGGTGCAGGCACAGCGCTACGAGGGTTACACGGTGTTGATCAACGCGCTGGTGCTCTCCGGCGGCGGCGCACTGCTCGAGGACGTCGAGGCAGGCCGCAATGCCAGGCCGTCGCTGGCCTCCCCACCCGGGGAGAAAGCCGCCGAGATCGTCGGCAACCTCGGTCGGTCCCCTGCCGCGCCCGTCGACATGTCCAACGCGTCGGAGGAGCAGGCGCGCGCCAACTTCCAGTCCGAGCAGGGCATGTTCATGGTCAACTGGCCCTACGTCCTGGCCGCGGCCCGCAGCGCCGCCGAGGAGGGCACGCTGCCGCAAGAGGTGGTCGACGACATCGGCTGGGCCCGTTACCCCAGGGTCTCCCCTGACCGTCCCAGCGCGCCGCCGTTGGGTGGCGCGAACCTCGGCATCGGTGCGTACACGGAGTACCCCGACCAGGCGGTGGCTCTGGTCGAATGCATCAACGCCGAGCCCATGGCCACCCAGTACATGCTCGACGAGAGCGAGCCCTCGCCGTACGCCGCGTCGTATGACAACCCCGACATCCGCGCCGAGTATGCCAACGCCGACCTCATCCGGGAGTCCATCGGCGACGGGGGGCCCCGCCCGCCGAGCCCCTTCTACACCGACATCTCGGGCGCGATCCAGCAGACCTGGCACCCGCCGGCCTCGGTGAACGCCGAAACACCGGAAAGGACAGACCAATTCATGGCTGACGTGCTGGCGGGGAGGCGGCTGCTGTGACGGCTGTTCAGGATGCCCCGATCCAGAAGGACCCCGGCAAGCCGGTAGCCAGTGAGCGCATCAAGGGCGAGCGCCGGCTCGGGTTCTACCTGACCCTTCCGTCGTATGTGGTGATGCTGCTGGTCACCGCGTACCCGCTGGGCTACGCACTGGTGTTGTCGCTGTACAACTTCCGCCTCACCGACCCGGAAGGTCGCAGCTTCGTCGGGTTGAGCAACTACCTCGTCATCCTCACCGACCCGCTGTGGTGGAACGACTTCGTCACCACACTGGTCATCACGGTCGTCACGGTGGCGGTCGAGCTCGTGCTCGGTTTCTGGTTCGCCTTCGTGATGCTGCGCATCGTTCGGGGGCGCGGCCCGCTGCGCACGGCGATCCTCATCCCGTACGGCATCGTCACCGTGGTGTCGGCGTTCATCTGGCGCTACGCCTTCGCCATCGATTCCGGTTTCGTCAACCAGTGGCTGAACCTGTCGGAGTTCGACTGGTTCGGTGACCGGTGGTCCGCCATCTTCGTCATCTGCCTCTCGGAGATCTGGAAGACCACACCGTTCATCTCGCTGCTGCTGCTGGCCGGTCTGGTGCAGGTCCCCGAAGACATGCAGGAGGCCGCCAAGGTCGACGGCGCCACCGCATGGCAACGACTCTGGAAGATCACGCTGCCGAACATGAAGGCCGCGATCATGGTGGCGCTGCTGTTCCGCACGCTGGACGCGTGGCGGATCTTCGACAACCCGTACGTGATGACCGCAGGCGCGAACAACACCGAGACGATCTCGTTCCTGGCCTATCGGCAGAACGTCACGCTGGTGAATCTCGGTATGGGGTCGGCGGTCTCGGTGTTGTTGTTCCTGTCCGTCGTCCTGATCGCCTGGATCTTCATCAAGGTCTTCAAAACCGACCTCTCGCAAGTCAGGGGTGACCAGTGACCAAGAACACCAAGTGGTGGACGATCGCAGGCATCGTCATCCTCATCTACAGCTTCGCGCCGATGCTGTGGATGATCAGCCTGGCCTTCAAGCCACCGTCGGACATCGTCTCGGGTACACCGTCCTTCCTGCCGAGCACATTCACCCTCGACAACTTCGCCCAGATCTTCAGCAATCCGCTGTTCACCAGGGCGCTGATCAACTCGATCGGCATCGCGGTCATCGCCACGGGCATCTCGGTGGTCATCGCGATGTTCGCGGCGTATGCCATCGCGCGCCTGGAGTTCCGCGGCAAGAAGGTGTTGCTGTCTCTGGCCCTGGGCATCGCGATGTTCCCGCAGGCAGCCCTGGTGGGCCCGCTGTTCGACATGTGGCGCGGACTGGGGATCTACGACACCTGGCTGGGTCTGATCATCCCGTATCTGACATTCGCGCTGCCGCTGTCGATCTGGACGATGTCGGCGTTCTTCCGCCAGATCCCCTGGGAGATGGAACATGCCGCGCAGGTGGACGGCGCCACCTCATGGCAGGCCTTCCGCAAGGTGATCGTCCCGTTGGCGGCGCCGGGGGTGTTCACCACGGCGATCCTGACGTTCTTCTTCTGCTGGAACGACTTCCTCTTCGCCATCTCGCTGACGTCCACCGACAGCGCCCGCACGGTGCCGGCGGCGTTGGCGTTCTTCCAGGGCGCGTCCTACTTCGAGTCGCCAGTGCCCTACATCATGGCCGCGTCGGTGATCGTCACGATCCCCGTCGTCATCTTGGTCCTCATCTTCCAACGGCGCATCGTCGCCGGCCTGACTTCCGGAGCAGTGAAGGGATAACCCATGGCAGCAATCACGATGCGCAACATCGTCAAGAAGTACGACGACGGCTTCCCGGCCGTCAACGACGTCAGCCTCGACATCGCCGACGGCGAGTTCGTCATCCTCGTCGGACCGTCCGGCTGCGGGAAGTCCACGCTGCTGCGGATGATCGTGGGTCTGGAGGACATCACCTCCGGTGACATGCTGATCGGCGACACCCGCGTCAACGACAAGGCCCCGCGCGACCGCAACCTGGCCATGGTGTTCCAGAACTACGCGCTGTACCCGCACCTGACGGTCTTCGAGAACATCGCGTTCCCGCTTCGGCTGTCCGGCAAGCACTCCGACGACGAGATCCGCAAGCTCGTCACCGAGGCGGCGGACACCCTCGAACTCGGCGAGCATCTCGACCGGAAGCCGGCCAACCTGTCCGGCGGCCAGCGCCAGCGGGTGGCGATGGGACGCGCGATCGTCCGCCAGGCCGACGCGTTCCTCTTCGACGAGCCGTTGAGCAATCTCGACGCGAAACTGCGCGGCCAGATGCGCACCGAGATCCTTCGGCTGCAACGCCGCCTCGGGGTCACGACGGTGTACGTCACCCACGATCAGACCGAGGCCATGACCCTCGGCGACCGTGTCGCAGTGCTGAAGAGGGGCATCATGCAACAGGTCGCCAGCCCGCGCGAGCTCTACGACCAGCCGGTCAATCTCTTCGTCGCAGGCTTCATCGGCTCTCCGCCGATGAACTTCGTGCCCGCGCGGGTGACCGGCAACGAGATCGAGCTGCCGTTCGTGACGATCCCGCTGCGCGACGAGTGGCGCGACGCCGTCGAGGACGGGAAGGTCTACATCGCCGGGATCCGGCCGGGGGCGTTCGAGGACGCCGAGTTCGTCGACGCCGACAAGCGCTCCCGCGGAGTCACTTTCGACGTCGACATCGATGTGACCGAGTGGCTGGGCAACGAGCAGTACGCGTTTGTGCCCTTCGAAGCCACCGCGGAGATTTCCGGCCAGCTCGCCGAGCTGGCCAGCGAGCTCGACAGTGAGCAGCTGCGCACGCAGATCTGCGTGGAGCTGGATCCGTTGAGCCGGGTGCGTTCGGGTGACAAGGCCACCTTGTGGCTCGACGACGAGAGGCTGCACCTGTTCGATCCTCAGACCGGTGACAACCTCACGCGTTCAGCAGAGTCCCGCGGGCGGCACGCAGCGTCCACCGGCTGAGCTGCGGAACCCACACGCCGATGGCAGCTCCCGAGCTGCGGCTACGGGCCCCGTGCCCGGGATTGCTGGCGCTGCCCTGGGACCGCCCGCTGGCCGAGTGGATGGTGCCCGAGGTTCCGCTGCGCGACATCGCGGTCGGACCCAGCCGGCACCTCGTGAAGTTCGTCGACTCCGACGGCGAACTGTGGGCCGTCAAGGAACTGCCGCCGCGGATCGCCGCCCGCGAATACGACGTGCTGAGCCGGTTGGAAGAGATGGGTCTGAACGCGGTTCGACCCGCCGGGCTGGTGTTCCAACCGGACTTCGACACCGCGATCCTGCTGACCCGATACCTCGTCGGTTCGTGGCAGTACCGGCGGCTGTTCATGCGACTGCCGGCCGATGCACCCAAGCACCGCGCCCGACTGTTCGACGCGATGGCCACGCTGCTGGTCGAACTACACCGGCACGGGGTCTTCTGGGGTGACTGCTCGCTGGCCAACACACTGTTCTCCCGCGACGGACAGGTCTTGCAGGCGTTCCTCGTCGACGCCGAGACCAGCGAGGTCCATCCGCGGCTCTCCGACGGACAGCGGACCCACGACATCGACATCACCGTCGAGAACGTCGCGGCGGGACTGCTGGATGTGGCGGCCAAGCTCGAAAAGCCGGAACTGGAAGCAGGATTCATCCAGGAGGCGCTGAGCATCCGACGGCGCTACGAGAGACTGTGGGACCTGCTCCACTCCGAGCCGACCTTCGGTTTCGCCGACCGCTACCGGGTGGAGGGGACCATCCGCAGGCTCAACGAGCTGGGCTTCGCCGTCGACGAGGTGTCCCTGCAGCCGGTGAGTGCCGGCGCCGACGAGCTTCGTCTGCATGTGGCGGTCGGTGACCGCCGCTTTCACGCAACCCAACTGCAGCGGCTGACGGGGCTGGACGTCGGCGAGGGGCAGGCCCGCATCCTGCTGGGCGATATCCAGGCGTACCAGGGGCAGCTCTGCCGCGAGGCGGGACACGACGTCGACGAGCGCACCGCTGCGCAACTGTGGGTGATGGAGGTCGCCACGCCGACGATGCATCGCGCGCATTCCGCGCTCGGGGGTACCGGAACACCGATCCAGGCGTACTGCGATCTGCTCGAGGTGCGCTGGCTGCTCTCCGAGCAGGCCGGCCGTGACGTGGGCACCGAGCAGGCGCTGCAGGCGCTGGCCCGCCGAGTCGTTCCGTCGGAGTCGGCGGCACAGCTGATGGTGGTCGAGACGCCGACCGAGCCGTTCTCGGTCCTCGACGACGACTGACCCGCATACCCCGTTTCCGCTGATACGGATAGAGTGGGATCTTCATTCAGTAAATGCGGAAAAGAGGGCCACGTGGTGCCGCCCATTCGGATCAAGGACGCCGCAGCCCTGCTCGGGGTCAGCGATGACACCGTGCGCCGCTGGATCGACGGCGGCACCCTGGCGTCCTATAAGGACGACACGGGCCGCAAGGTGATCGCCGGCGACGTGCTCGCCGAATTCGCGGGTGACCACGCGTCGCCGCCGCCCGATCTGCTCGGCGTCGGAAGTTCCGCGCGCAACCGGTTCGTCGGCCTGGTCACCAAGGTGACCGCGGATCGGGTCATGGCCGAGGTGCAGATGCAGTGTGGTCCGTTCACCGTGGTCTCGCTGATGAGCGCCGAGTCGGCGCGCCATCTGGGCCTCGAACCGGGTGTGGTCGCCGAGGCTGTGGTGAAGGCCACCACGGTCATCGTCGAAACACCGGCGGGGACGTCGTGAGGACGGTCGTCTGTGTCGCCGCGGCACTGTGGGTTCTCACAGGTTGTTCGTCGCCGCAGACCGACAGCACCGACGTCACGGTTTTTGCTGCGGCGTCACTGAAGTCGACGTTCACCGAGTTGGGCGCCCGATTCGAAAAGGACCATCCCGGAACGACGGTGACGTTCAACTTCGCCGGTTCCTCCGACCTCGTCACCCAACTCACGCAGGGCGCACCCGCCGACGTCTTCGCGTCCGCCGACACGAACAACATGTCCAAGGCGGTCGACGCCGGACTGGTCAGCGGTGACCCGGTCGACTTCGCCACCAACACGCTGACCATCGTCACCCCACCCGGAAACCCTCGCGGAGTGGCCTCTTTCGCCGATCTGGCTGCGCCGGGAACCCAAGTGGTGGTGTGCGCACCACAGGTGCCCTGTGGATCGGCCACCGAGACTCTCGAGCGGGCGACCGGGGTGAGCCTGTCGCCGGTCAGCGAGGAGTCCGCCGTCACCGACGTGCTCGGCAAGATCACCTCCGGCCAAGCCGACGCCGGCCTGGTGTATGTCACCGATGCAGTCGCCGCTGGCGATCAGGTGACCACCGTCGTGTTCCCGGAGTCGTCCGCCGCGGTGAACACCTACCCGATCGCGGCCCTCGAAGAAGCCGACCGTCCGGACACCGCGCAGATGTTCGTCGATCTGGTGACCGGAACCCAGGGACAGGAAGTGTTGGCAGCAGCGGGATTCGCTGCGCCATGACCAGCACGGTGCGCCCCGGCATGGTGCAGGTCGGACTACCGACGTGGATCTACCTGCCTGCGCTGCTCGGTGCCGCGTTCGTGATCGTGCCGCTTGTCGCGGTTCTTCTCAACATCGACTGGCCGCAGTTCTTTCCCTTGATCACCTCCGAATCCTCCCTTGCGGCACTGGCTCTCAGCGTGAAGACAGCGACCGCCAGCACCGCGGTGTGCATCGTCATCGGTGTGCCGATGGCTCTTGTACTGGCACGCGGCAGCTTTCGCGGGCTGCCGGTGCTGCGCGCGCTGGTGCTGCTGCCGCTGGTCCTGCCGCCGGTGGTCGGCGGGATCGCGCTGCTGTACACGTTCGGCCGGCAGGGACTGCTCGGCCAGCACCTCGATGTGCTCGGCATCCGGATCGCGTTCTCGACCACGGCGGTGGTGCTCGCCCAGTCGTTCGTGTCGCTGCCCTTTCTGGTCGTCAGCCTCGAAGGCGCGTTGCGTTCAGCCGGATCGGGATATGACCACATCGCCGCAACACTCGGCGCGCGGCCCACCACGGTGCTGCGGACCGTGACGCTGCCGTTGGTGCTGCCGGGCCTGGTGTCGGGTGCGGTGCTGGCGTTCGCCCGATCGCTGGGCGAGTTCGGCGCGACGCTGACGTTCGCCGGGTCGCTGCAGGGCGTGACCAGGACACTGCCCCTGGAGATCTACCTGCAGCGCGAAACCGATGCCGATGCCGCGGTTGCCCTGTCGCTGCTGCTCATCGTCGTCGCCGCGGCGATCGTGATCGCCTCGGCCAGCCGCCGGCTGACGGGGCCGCTGTGAGTGCCGTGCGTGTCGAGGCACGCCTGGAGCATCGCGGAGTCGATCTTGACGTCGACCTCGACGACGGCGAGGTGCTCGCCGTGCTGGGCCCCAACGGTGTCGGTAAGTCGACGCTGCTGCTGATGATCGCCGGCCTCCTCCGGCCGGATCACGGCAGGATCGAACTCGGCGGCACCGCCGTCACCGACACCAGCACCGGCACGTTCGTGCCCGCGCACGCCCGCGGTGTGGCAATGCTGACGCAACAGCCAATGCTGTTCCCACACATGACGGTTGCGGCCAATGTGGGCTACGCCCCACGCTGCAGGGGCCGTTCACGGTCGGCCGCGCGCGCCGCCGCGCGGCACTGGCTCGAGGCCGTCGGCGCCGCCGACCTCGCCGACCGGCGACCGGCACAACTCTCGGGCGGTCAGGCACAGCGCGTCGCGGTGGCCCGCGCGCTGGCCGCCGAACCACGGCTGCTGCTCCTCGACGAACCGATGGCAGCTCTCGACGTCACCGCGGCTCCGGCGCTGCGCCGATTACTGCGGGAGATCCTGCGCCGGGACGGCCGGACGGCGATCATCGTCACCCACGACCTGCTCGATGCGCTGGCCGTCGCCGACAAGGTCATCGTCATCGAGGATGGCCGGGTGGTCGAAAGGGGGCCGGTGCGGCGGGTCCTGACGGCTCCGCGCAGCGACTTCGCCGCCCGCATCGCCGGCATCAACCTGATCCCGGGGGTCATGTCGGACTCCGACGGGCTGCGTACCGCGTGGGGCACCCACATCGTCGGGGTCGGCGACGTCGCGGCGGCCACCCAGGCGATCGCCCTGTTCCGGCCGAGCACGGTGGCGGTCCACCTCGACCCGCCGCACGCAAGCCCACGCAATGTCATCGAGGTGACGATCGCCGAACTGGAGATCCACGGGACAACGGTGCGGATCCGCGGTGTCGACCAACCCGACGGCGGCACCGGACTCGCCGCCGACATCACCGCCACTGCAGCCGCTGACCTCGACCTGGAGCCCGGCAGAACCGTGCACTTTGTGGTGAAGGCACACGAGGTGCAGCTGCACCCGGCACTGTCGGCGAACGACGCCGAAGCGGCATTCGGGAGCCACCCTAGGTAAATTGAGGACAATGCGCGTCGGGCCCCACCCGACCATTGGCGCATATTCCCTGTTCAGCGAGGTGGTGAGCGTGCCCGGCATGATGCGCGGATCAGCCACGCCCGCTGTCGGCACTGCCGGCGACCAATCAGGATCCGCGTCGGCCCGCCGCGCCGATCTCGACGGTCTGCGCGGTGTGGCGATTGCGCTCGTCGCGGTATTCCACATCTGGTTCGGACGGGTATCGGGCGGGGTCGACGTCTTCCTGGTGCTGTCGGGATACTTTTTCGGCGGGATGGTGTTGCGGGGCGCCCTGACACCCGGGGCGTCGCTGTCACCGCTACCCCACATCCGCCGCCTGGCGCGCCGCCTCCTGCCCGCGCTGATCGTGGTCCTCGGTGTTGCGGCGCTGCTGACCGTGACGCTTCAGCCCAAGACTCGCTGGGAAACCTTCGCCGATCAGAGCTTGGCCAGCCTCGGGTACTACCAGAACTGGCACCTGGCGAACTCTGCCGCGGACTACCTGCGCGCGGGCGAAGGCGTCAGTCCGCTCCAACACATCTGGTCGATGTCGGTGCAGGGCCAGTTCTACATCGCCTTCCTGGCGGTGATCACGGCGCTGACCTATCTTCTGCGGTCGACGCTGGGGCCCCGGTTGAAGCCCGTGATCGTCGGCATTCTCGGTGCGCTCACCATCGCCTCGTTCGGATACGCCATCGTCGCCCAGTCCGAGAATCAGGCAGCGGCCTACTACGACAGCTTCGCCCGCGGATGGGAGCTGCTGGCCGGGGTGCTCGCTGCAATGCTGCTGTCGGGGCTGCGCCTTCCCGGCTGGTTGCGGACCGTGGCCGCGGCAATCGGCATCGCGGCGATTCTGACGTGCGGAATTCTGATCGACGGCGCGCAACTGTTCCCGGGTCCGTGGGCACTGGTGCCCGTCGGCGCGACGATCCTGGTGATCGCGGCGGGATCAGGCCACGTGGGCAGTGTCCCGTACCCACTCAGGGCGCTGTCCGCACGTCCGTTCATCGTGCTCGGAGGAATCGCGTACTCGCTCTATCTCTGGCATTGGCCGATCCTGATCTTCTGGCTGGTGCACACGGGCGAAAGCAGGGTCGGGTTTGCCGAAGGGCTTGCAGTGCTGGTGGTTTCGCTGCTGCTCGCCTATGTCACGCACCGCTTCATCGAAGAACCCCTGCGCCATCCCCGCCCGCACAGTCCTGCGCCGACCCGGGCAGTCAGGGTGCGCAACTGGCGAATCCAGCCGACGTTTGCCGTCCGGTCGATAGTGGCACTGCTGGCGGTGGCGCTGATGACGACATCGTTCGGGTGGCGCGAACACGTCACGATTCAGCGAGCCAGCGGACACGAACTGTTGCAACTGCCCGCCCGCGACTACCCGGGGGCGCGTGCCCTGGTCAACCAGGCGCGGGTGCCCGCGCTGCCGATGCGACCGTCGGTGATGGAAGCCACCGACGATCTACCGGCGACGACCAAAGACAAATGCATCAGCGACTTCCTCAACCCGGCGGTGATCAACTGCATCTATGGCGACCCGGACGCGATGCGCACCATCGCGCTGGCCGGCGGATCGCACGCCGAGCACTGGATCACCGCGCTGGATCTGTTGGGTGCACGGCACCATTTCCGGGTGGTCACCTATCTGAAGATGGGCTGCCCCCTGACGACCGAACAGATGCCGATGATCGCCCTCTCCGACAAGGGATATCCGCAGTGTCACCACTGGAACCAGAAGGTGATGGCGAAGCTGATCGCCGACCGACCGGACTTCGTGTTCACCACCACCACCCGTCCGAATCTGGACGGGCCAGGAGATGTAGTACCCGAAAGCTATCTGGGCATCTGGGACATGTTCTCCGACAACGGAATCAGCATTCTCGGCGTTCGGGACACCCCGTGGCTGATTCGAGACGGCTGGCTGCGCGATCCAGCCGACTGTCTGTCCCGCGGCGGAAGCGCGGCCAGCTGCGGCGTCGAGCGGTCAGAGGCGCTCTCCGGCGTGAACCCGACACTGGCCGTGGCGCAACGATATCCGCTACTGCATCCGCTCGATCTCAGCGATGCCGTGTGCGACGCCGAGGTCTGCCGCGTCCGCGAAGGAAACATCTTGGTGTATCACGACTCTCATCACCTGTCGGCCACCTACATGCGCACCATGGCAGAGGAACTGGGGCGTCAGATCGGCGCCGCAACCCACTGGTGGTGACCACCCGGATGTTTCGCGCCCGCCCGAAAGTTACGGGCCCGCCTCCTCGATGGCGGCCTTGACGTCGGCCTGGGTCTCGGCGAGGAAGGTCTGGAACTCGTCACCGATCATGAAGGTGGTGGTGAACTGGTTGCGCTCCGCGATCTGCTTCCACGTCGGCGACTCCACCATCTCGCCGAGCGCGTTCTGCCAGTAGGCGACCGCGAATTCGGGCATCTCCGGCGGTCCGTAGAGCCCACGCCAGTTCGACAGGGTCACGTCGAGTCCCTGCTCCCTGGCGGTGGGGGCGTTCAGTCCGGGCAGCCTCTCCTCCGACAGCACCCCCAGTGCGGTGAGCTGACCGGAGTTCACCATGCTGATCACCTCGCTCACGCCGGCAATCGCCACGCTGATCTCGCCGTTGAGAAGCGCCGCACTCTGTTCACCCCCACCCTCCAGGCTCACGTAGTCGACCAGTGCAGGATCGCCGCCTGCGGCCGTCACCAGTAGGTCGAACGGCGCCTGGTCGTCGATCGCGGCACCGACGGTCACAGCACCGGGGTCGGACTTGATCGCCGTCACGACGTCGGTGAGGTTCGCGAACGGAGAACCAGGGCCGGTGACGACGACGAAGTACTCCGTCATCAACCGGGCGATCATGGTGACGTCGCGGTAGCCGTACTCGGACATCCCCTGGAGTTCGTTCATCATCATCGCCAGCGAGGTGACCGACACCTGGTCGTCAGCGCCCTCGTACTGCTCCACCATCTCCGCGAGGAACACCGAACCGATCCCGCCGGGCCGATTCTGCATCGGCAGCGGCACGGTGACGATGTCGTCGGTCTCGAGGGCCTCGACGACGGAGCGGATGGTGAGGTCGAATCCGCTGCCCGGGTTCGCGCCGGCCGTCATGGTCACCGGCCCGGAGGGATACCCGTCCCCGGCGGTCGGTGGCGCGGAATTCTGGCATCCCGTCAGGATGAGCGAAGCGGCCAGAATGGCGGCGGTTACGGACTTGATCATCGAGGCGGTGCGCTCCTAGGTCGTGTTGTCGGCCGATCAGAAGCTGTACACCGGTTTCCACGTCGCTGTCTCAGGATCGGGGACATCGGCCCACGACGCCGCCGGATGACGCGGCAGGCCTGCCGTTCGGCCCCGTGATCCCGGGCGCAGGCCCGGAGAACAATCATGTTGAAGTCGAACGTGTTTCAAATCGCACATGAGGCCACTGATGACACCTGCGCGGGAAGCCGTCGCTCTGTAGCTCCCCCGTCGTCGGCGTGGGAGCCGCAGCTATGCGCCCGCCTCCCGGCATGATTGCCCAATGACGAAGCGGGCGGAATACACATTCGCGCTCTACTCCGGCTCACTGGCTGAGCCTGGTGACCGCAACCCCTATGCCGGTCAATCGCTGGTCCTGGCGAAGCTGTGGATGCGCGGGTACATGCGGATGTTGCGGGTACGGATCGACACCGGGCCCGCGATGCAGACGTACCGTCGGGCCCGCGCGGCCCGCGACGGCGCCGCCAACAGGTCGACCAATTGATCGTCTCTATCTCCCGCGTGACTTCCACCGGGTGATGGGCCGTCTTTCATGTGTGCGCCGCCAGGATTTTCACGGCTGTCGGCAAATTCAACCGATACCGTTGCGGCACCGGCGATCTAGCGCAGTGATTTGGTCACCGTGACGCCGGAACGAGCGACCGCGGGGTGTCCGCGTACGTGCTGGCGAGCCGCTGCTCGGCTTCGGCGATCATTCCTCCGCTGGCCTTCGACAACCGTCAACCCGGCGGGTAGCACTCGGTCACGACGTGCCGGTCCGCGCGCGATCATCGAGTATGGATGAGACGATCCTCTGATGGTCGATGACGTTGGGGCGGCGCAAGCACGGGCACTTCTGCGGGAGCTACACAGACACGTTGACGACATATCGCACCAGCTCGAAGCCGCAGATGATCGCAACCGCTACGCACACGAGCGAGGGATCTCCCGCAGAGACCCGAGCGCGGGCATTCTGCGCCGCGACCTCTACGAGGTGCACCGTCTGATCGATGGGCTACATCGCCGCTATCCCGAGACTGCGGAACGATTGCATGCGTTGAGTTACGAACCGGCGTCGCGAGGCGGGCGCGCAGTCCACACGAATGCAGCACCACCCAGCAGCGCTCAGCGTTTCACCACTCGCGGCGCGGTGTCACACCCCACCTAGAGCGATCTTGTCGCCGTGCGTTCATCTGACCGAGGCGTCCTCGACACACGGTAGGTATGAAGTTGACGGGTGCGGGCGATGAGCGAAAAGGGCCTACAGGGCGACCAGGCTTCCCGCCGCGTGATCGACGTGGCGATCGGCATCTTGATCGGAGTACGTGGCTGCACCGAGCGGGAAGCGTTCGACGAACTGGCTGGTGCCGTCCGTCAAACCGGTGTCGGCCTTGGCGCCATCGCGGGAGCGCTGGTTGATCTTGTCGCCGGGGCGGGCGGCGCTTCCCCCCATCGAGACCAAGCGTTGGACGTTTGGGGTCACATGCTGGCATGCCGCGGGACACGCACGACTGGCATAGCAGCTGTCTGAGGACTGACCGGCGGGTCGGCCCGACACTCGGGGAGGAGCGTCGGGCCGACGCCGGGGGCCGCTCACATGGCGTCCAGAACGGCCGCAGTGGCGTCGAGAGTCATCCATACAAGGCCGACGAATGCGCCTCAGTTTTAGGGCACAGGCAAGGTCTTGCAGTACGTCGCGTAAAGCGGTGCTGCCGGTCACGGCTTCTGCGGCCTAGACAATGAGGTTCAGGTCAAAAGGCTTCCGGGTTGGGGCGCTGATGGAGTTTGTCACGCGCGCCGTAGTTAACACCCATAAAAACCGAGTTACCCAGGGCTGCAAAAAGAGTTGTACATGTGCCGCGAACAGAGCAAATACGAATATGCGCCGGCCAACAGAAGGCCACGGGGAAATGGGGCACCAGTTGTCTGGTCCATATGGATCACGGAACTAACCGGCGTGAATCCGGCACGGTCAGAAATCCGCGCCAAACACCCTTGGAACTGCGGTTTTGGTGGTGGTCCCGGCTGGTTTCGAACCAGCGACCTTCCGCGTGTGAGGCGGACGCTCTCCCACTGAGCTACGAGACCGGATCCCAACGAATCGAACGAGGCAGAAGACTAACACGCGAGGGTGTTCGCCCCAGAATCCCTCACACCTCCATTTCCGTCTTCGCCCCGCCGACCAGCCAGTTCACCGGTATCTTCACGCTATGAAGCGACTCACCGTGGCAATGGCGGGATTGGCCGGTGCAGCGATGTTCAGCGCACCGGCCGCAACGGCCGACACCGTCGGGTTCACCTCGCCCAGCGGCAACATCGGCTGCATGATGGTCGACGACCTGCTGCGCTGCGATATCGCGGACCGGGATTGGTCTCCTCCCCCACGCCCCGCCGACTGCCCGAGCGTCGTCAACTTCGGCCAGGGCATCGAGCTGAATCCGACAGGCCCGGCCCGCTTCGTCTGCGCCGGCGACACCACCATGGGCTTCGGCTCGGTCCTGCCCTTCGGCGAGTTCCAGGCCGGCGGCGGCATGAGCTGCAACAGCGAGCCCTCGGGAATGCGGTGTTCGAACTCCGACGGCCGCGGGTTCACGATTTCGCGCCAGGGCTACACACTCTTCTGATCCGCAGGCGACATGGCCGGCGAGGGATTTGTGTACCCCTGACTGGGTGGACTATCGTTCTGCATCGCGACGGGCGACGATCTCGCCCGTGGCGCGCGGACGTGGCGCAGTTGGTAGCGCACAACCTTGCCAAGGTTGGGGTCGCGGGTTCGAATCCCGTCGTCCGCTCGAAGGTGCAATGGCATCAACCCCAGCGGTGGAGTGGCCGAGTGGTGAGGCAACGGCCTGCAAAGCCGTGCACACGGGTTCGATTCCCGTCTCCACCTCCGAGTATGTCCCGGCGCGATTAGCTCAGCGGGAGAGCGCTTCCCTGACACGGAAGAGGTCACTGGTTCAATCCCAGTATCGCGCACCATTGTTATCGCAGTTCAGGCCCGATCAGAAACCTCCGGGTCCTAAACCGACGCCGCTGGAGTCCGGCGGGTCTCCTAATTGCCCTGAGCGCCTTGGCGCGGTCTTTCGGTCGGTCGCCGATCGGATCTGCTGAGCGCTGCGACGGTAGCGGTCAGCAGGACTCAGTGAGTGTCGGCGTCTGCGCGGCATGAAAATGACCGCGGAAGCGACCAGGGCGATTGCCAGCAGAGGGACGGCAACCACGATGATCTGAGCCACCGTCATTCTCAAAGATTACGCGCGGACCAACGCAGATTCTCCGGAACCGGCCCGGTTGCGGTCACCGACGCATCGACGCGTTGACGACACGGTTAATTCCCCTGCAAACGGGTAACTGTTGGGTCACAATCAATTTCCACCAAGTGTCGCGACAGCGACCGGCCCGGCACGCAGGAGCAGACTCACATGGCAATGATGGACATCTGCCCCGCATGCGGTTATCCCACCGTCGGTGTCGAATTGTGCGCCTACTGCATTCCCGTGCAGTCCATGAACGGCCACCCTCCGTTTCATTCTCTTCCTGGAGCGGGACAGCCACGTTTCCGTCCGGCGCGGCCCTTGACGATCCTTGGGCACCCGAATACCTCACCCGCGGAGTCGAATCAGGCCCTACAGGCAGGGTGAACCGCCCGGGAAAACCGGCGCAGGCAGTAACACCCACTGACCGATCCGTGTCGAAGTGGTGACCTTTCTATCAGGTCATTCTCAGCTTGAGGTCGTAGCTTCGTAGTCAGCAGCACAGACAACCCCGATAAGCTCGGCCCGCCACCAACCCCCCCCAGGTGGCGGGCCGAGATCGTGTTTGCCAGTCCGGAAAGCCGATGGCGATCCCGCCGTACCCGCTAGAGTTCGCGATACACCGGACCCGTTCAGACGACCTAGGGGTAGGACATGATTCGCGAGATGCTCGTGGCGACCGCCATCGGAGCTGCTGCCCTGGGCGCAGCGCCGGCCGCGATAGCCGAGCCGGGTCCGATGTACCCCGACGACTCAGGTCGCTACGACACCGACGTCCCCGGAATGGTCTACGACGCCCCACTCACCGGACCTTGCACGAACATGGAGCGCTTCACGTTCGGTCGCGGCAAAGGCGGCGCGGCCATGCAGTGCCGGTGGATTCCCAACCAGTGGCCCCCGGTCTACACGGGCTTCTGGCAGATCAGCTACGAGCTGCACGGCGTCCGGGAAATCGGCAGCCGGTGCCCCAACCCGCAGGCCGCCGCGCAGGCCCCTGACGGCCGACCGTTGCTGTGTGTCGGAGCGCAGGGATGGCAGCCCGGGATCCTGACCAGCGCCGGCTTCACCCCGCTCTGACGCTCAGGTGCTGCGCAGAGTGCGACTGGGTTCGGTGCCGAAGACTTCCTTGTAGGCGCTGCTGAAGCGACCGGGATGGCTGAATCCGCAGCGCCCGGCGATCGACGTGACTGTGTCCAACGCCGGGTCGGCCGACTTCAACTCCCGGTGGGCCCGCTCCAGCCTGATGCGGCGCAGGTATTCCAGTGGTGTTGTGGTCAGGTGCTCACGGAACGCGTATTGAATGGCACGAGGCGTGACATCGGCGGCCGCGGCGATATCGCGGATGGTGATGTCGTATTGCGCATTGCTGTGGATGAAGTCCAGTGCTTGCCGCAACATCCGCGGTTGTGCCGTCGCTGTGGTGGTCCGGTCTTTTACCCCCATGGCTATTTCAGTTCCCGCACTTCACTCACAGCGAAACCCTGAGTGATCCATCCCACTGGATCTGCTGACACCATCAACGCATGACCGATCGCATCGAAGTGCCCCGAACCATCCCCGCCCCGGCCGCCGACATCTTCGCCGTGCTGTGCGATCCGCAGGGCCATGTGGCCATCGACGCCACCGGCATGCTGCAGGACGCCGACGGTGACCCGGTGCGCGCGGTCGGTGACACCTTCGTGGTGCACATGGACCGCGAAGCACTCAACGACTACCCGCTGGGTCGGTACGACGTCTCCGTGGAGATCAGCGCATTCGAGCAGGATCGGCTGATCGCGTGGAAGATCCTCGGGCAGATCAAGCCGCAGATCGGCCACGTCTACGGCTACCGCCTGGAACCCGCCGAGGGCGGCACGCTGGTCACCTCGTTCTACGACTGGTCCGACATCGACCAGCACTGGCGCGACGCCGATATCTTCCCGGTCGTGTCCGAGAGCGCCCTGCGGGCGACCCTCGGCATTCTCGATCGCACCGTGCGGCGTGGCTACCCCGAGGCGCAGTCGTCAACCCAGGGTTGACGCTCGCCTATCGTCAACCTAGGGTTGACGACATGAGCGCGAAGATCACCCACCCCGTCCGTCTCGACGACCTGATCGACGTCATCACCCAGGTGCACGACCAACCTCTCGATCAACTCACCGACGCCGTGCTGGCCGCCCAGGCACTCGGCGAGGTGGCCGACCACCTCATCGGCCACTTCGTCGACCAGGCCCGCCGATCCGGCGCCTCGTGGACCGAGATCGGCCAGTGCATGGGTGTCACCAAACAGGCGGCGCAGAAACGATTCGTCCCCAGGACCCCCGACAACCCCGACACCCTGGACCCCAACGCCGGATTCAGCCGGTTCACCGAGCGGGCGCGCAACGTCGTGGTCCAAGCCCAGCACCGTGCCCATGAAGCCGGCAACCCGTTGATCCAACCCGCACACCTGATCCTGGGCCTGTTCGCCGACCCGACCGGTCTGGCCGCCCACCTCGTCGCCGCCCAGGGCATCGACGTCACCGCGGTCGCAGCCACCGTCGCGCTGCCGCCGAGAACCGACGAGGTCCCCGCGCTCATCCCGTTCGACCCGCGCGCCAAAAAGGCACTCGAATTGACCTTCCGCCAGGCCCTACGGTTGGGACACAACTTCATCGGCACCGAGCATCTGCTGCTCGCGTTGCACGAAGAAGAAGATGACGGCGGAGTGCTGCACGGGATGGGCCTCGACTGGGAGCGCTTCGAAAGCGATCTGCTGGCCGCTCTGGACGCATTGGCGTGATCGACAAAATCTTCGACGCCGCCTACCGCGCCGTGGACGAACTCAAGACCTCCTGAGGGAATTAATCACGACGCCGCACGGTAGATAGCTCCATGAGACTCAACGACGCCGCCCGCGACCTCATCGGCACCGGGGCCGACGCCACCCTCGTCACCCTCAACCCCGATGGCAGCCCGCAGGTGAGCCTCGTCTGGGTCGCTCTGCAGACCACACCGGATGGCGACGAACTGGTCACCGCCCACCTCTCCGAGCACAAGAAGGTTCGCAACGTTCGCCGCGATCCGCGGGTCGCGGTCACCATCGTCGCGCTGGACGGTACTCATCAGGTGATGCGGCCGTATCTCGCGATCAACGGGACGGCCCGGATCGTCGAGGGAGGTGCCCCCGAGGTGCTCGCCGGCCTTGCGACGACGCTCGCAGGCCCCGACGCACACTTCCCGCCTGACGACGCGCCCGCCGGGTATCTGACGCGGATTCGCATCGACAGGGTGGGCGGCGTGGGTCCCTGGGTGTCCTGACGCCCAACGCGCACCGCCCCTCTCAGTGGGTGTGCAATCATGCGAAGCACGCCTACGAGGGGACACCACACATGCGTCGCTGGCTCGCGCTGCTGATCGCCACACTGGCGGCACTGGGAGGTCTGGTCGCCCCCTCAGCGTCGGCGGCGAACATCCCCATCGGGCGCCTGGGTGAGCCGTTGCGCGTGGAGTTCGAGGGCCTGGTCGCCGACATCTCGGTCAACAACGTCCTGCCCTCGCCCGTACCCCCGGGATTCGGGTATCCGCCCCGCCCGCCGCGCCACCAGGTCTACCGCGCCGACATCACGATCACGCCGGTGCGCGTCCCCACCGCGTTCGCGATGGCCATCACCTACCAGTTCCGTGGCGTCACCCCGACCGGCGACGCCTACGAACCGCGCAACAGCGACTCCCCCGATTCCTTGCAGTTGGGCATGCAGAACGCTCGGGTCGGGCAGACCTTCAGCGGCGGGGTCTGGTGGGACTGCTACCGCGACCTGGTGTCCAACGTCGTACTGCTGGACAAGATCACCGGCACCCGCCTGGCGCAGTGGAACCTTTCCTGACCCAGCCTGAGTTCCGCCCGCAGGTCGACACCGCATCCCCGGCGCGACTGGCCGAACTTGCCGAGGTGGCTGCGAGGACCTTCCCGCTGGCCTGTCCCCCGTCCGCCACCCCGGTGGACGTCGCGGCGTTCGTCAACGACAACCTCACCGCCGCGCGTTTCGCCGAGTATCTCGCCGACCCCGAACGCGCGGTGCTCACCGCGACCGAGGGCGGCCGAATCATCGGCTACGCCATGCTGATTCGTGGTCTGCCCGACGACGCCGACGTCAGGAAAGCGGTCACCGCGCATCCGGCCGTCGAGCTGTCGAAGATGTACGTGCTGCCCGAAGGTCACGGCGCCGGGGTGTCGGCAGCGCTGATGTCAGCAGCGCTGCAGCACGCCACGGAACTCGACGCCGCGTGCGTGTGGCTGGGCGTCAACCAGCAGAACCAACGGGCACAACGCTTCTACGCCAAGCACGGCTTCGTGATCACCGGCACCAAGACCTTCCGGCTCGGCACCCACATCGAGCAGGATTACGTGCTGGTGCGCCCGTCCTGACCGACCGCGGTCAACGCCAGCAGTCGCGACGTCGCCCGCAGGTACTTCTTGCGGAATCCGCCCTGCAGCATCTCGTCGCTGAACACCGTGTCCAACTTGGCCCCCGAGGCCACCACGGGGATGCCGGCGTCGTAGAGCCGGTCGGTCAGCGACACCAGCCGAAGCGCGACACTCTGGTCATCGATCGGGCGGACACCGGTGATGAAAACCTCCGAAACCCCTTCGATCAGCGTGAGATAACGCGACGGATGCATGGTCGCCAGATGCGCGCACAGCGCGTCGAAGTCATCCAGCGTCGCGCCGGGCACCGTGGCCGCCCGGTCGGCGACCTCGGTGTCACTCGGCGGCACCGGCGCCGGCGGCAGGTCACGATGGCGGTAGTCCGGGCCCTCGATGCGCACCGTGGTGAACATCGCCGCCAGCGTGTTGATCTCCCGCAGGAAGTCCTGCGCCGCGAACCGGCCCTCCCCCAACTGCTCGGGCAACGTGTTCGACGTCGCGGCTACCGACACGCCGTTCTCGACGAGCGCCGACAGCAGCCGGGAGATCAGCGTGGTGTTGCCGGGGTCGTCGAGTTCGAACTCGTCGATGCAGACCACCACATAGTCGGACAGCAACTCGATGCACTCGACGAACCCGAAGACCCCCGCCAACTGGGTGAGCTCGCCGAACGTCGCGAACGCTTTCGGGCCGGGCACCGCGTAGTACGACGACGCCAGCAGATGGGTCTTGCCGACGCCGAAACCGCCGTCGAGATACACCCCGACCCCTGGCAGCACCTCGCGTTTGCCGAACAGCTTCTTCTTGCCGGCCCGCCGCTGCACCGCCTGCTCACAGAACAGCCGACACGCGTCCACTGCCGCGGCCTGCGACGGCTCGGCCGGATCCGGCTTGTAGGTGTCGAACCCGACGTCGGCGAATGTGGGCGGCGGGACCAGCTGGGCGATCAGCCGTTCCGGGGTGACGGTGGGATGACGATCGACCAGACTCCCGACATCACTGGACCCGTGCATGCTGGCACTTTAACGGCGTGCTGTGATTCTGCGTATGTCAGAAGCCGGTGACGGGACGCAGTTCACAATGCTCGGCCGAACCGACCGATTCGGTCCGGGCGCGCTCGCCCAGAGCTACGCCTACCCCGACGATCTGAAGTCGTGCTGGGTGCGGGCCAACATGATCGCCTCCGTCGACGGCGGGGCGACGAGCGCAGGTAAGTCGGGTGATCTGGGCGGCGACGGCGACAAGGCCGTCTTCACGGCGCTGCGCGAAGCCGCCGACGTGATCGTCGTCGGCGCATCCACGGTGCGCGTCGAGGACTACTCGGGAGTCCAGTTCGACGCCGACCAACGAGGGGCACGCCGACAGCGCGGGCAGGCGGAGGTGCCGCCGATCGCCGTGCTGACGCGGTCGGGCCGACTCGACCGGGACGCGAAGCTGTTCCACCGCACCGAGATCACACCGCTGATCCTGACCAGCGCTGACGCGGCGGAGGACACCAGGTCTCGGCTCGACGGCGTCGCCGAGGTCCTCGATGCGTCCGGCGCCGACCCCGACTCGGTGGACATGTCGACCGCTCTCGACCTGCTGGCCGGCCGAGGGCTGCTGCGGGTCCTGACCGAAGGGGGTCCCGGCATCCTCGGCATGTTCACCGAACAGGACGTGCTCGACGAGCTGTGCCTGACGGTGGCTCCGATGCTTGTCGGCGGAGAGGCCGGACGCATCGTGACCGGGGCCGGTGAGGTGCAGACCGCGATGCGGCTGCGCCACGCGCTCACCGACGATGACGGCTACCTCTATCTGCGCTACGACCGCCGTGAGCCACCGCGCTTCGACGCAGCTCAGTGAGACCGGTCAGTACTGTGGTCACCATGCGTCGTCTGCCCCGTGCTCCTCGCGGTGCCGCCGCAGCGGCCGTTCTGGTGTCACTGCTGGTGGTCGGCTGCTCACCCGGCCTGGCCGCAAACCCGCGCTACGCCACCAACTCCGGGGCAGGCCCCCAGGGCGAGCCGCAGTCCAGCGCAGCGCCCGCCGGGCCACCGGCCATCGAGGCGCCGAAGAACGACCTGTCGTGGCAGGACTGCACGTCGCGGGCCTTCAGCGACGCGTCGGTGAATCCGGTTCCGGGTGTCTCGGTGGACTGCGCCACCTATGACGCCGACCTCGATTCGATCAACGGCGCCAGCGGCACCGTAAGCATCGGGGTGATGCGCGCAAGAACCGCACAGACCCCCGGTGATGCCGGACCCTTGGTGATGACCACCGGGTCGGATCTGCCCAGCTCGACCCAGCTGCCCGTGTGGTTGTCGCGCGCCGGCACCGACGTGCTCGCCCAGCACCCCGTCGTCTCGGTGGACCGCCGTGGCATCGGCATGTCGGGTGCGTTGGACTGCCGCGACCTGTTCGACCGTCAGGAGATGTTCGAGCAGGCCCAGTTCCAGTCCGGCGACGATCCCGTCGCCAACCTCGGTGCGGTGACGATGACGGCGACGACGAACTGCACCGACACCATCGCCCCCGGCGATTCCGCCTACGACAACACCCACGCCGCCGAGGATCTCGAGCGACTCCGCACCACCTGGGATGTGCCCGCTCTGGCGCTGCTCGGTGTCGGTAACGGGGCCCAGGTCGCGCTGGCCTACGCCGGGTCGCACCCGAGCAAGGTGGCCAGGCTGATCCTGGACTCCCCCCTTCCGCTGGGCATCGCGGCGGAGGCAGCCACCGAGCAGCGTGTCCAAGGTGAGCAGGCCGCTCTGGACGCGTGGGCGGCCCAGTGCGCGGCGACGAACTGCCCGCTGGGCGCTGATCCGAAGGCCGCGGTGGACGCGTTGCTGGAATCGGCGCGTTCGGGCAGTGGACCCAACGGCGCCTCGGAGGCCGCTGTCGCCGACGCCATCTCCACGGCGCTCGCCTATCCGCAGGGCGAGCGGGTCGATGCCGGCAACGAGTTGGCACTCGCGGTCGCCGACGCCCGGTCCGGCAACACCAACCGGCTCAACAACCTGATCAACCAGGCGGAGACGACGCGCCAGACCGACGGCCAGTTCGTCAACACCTGCAGTGACGCGTTGAACCGCCCCACCCCCGACCGGGTCCGCGAACTCGTGGTGGCGTGGGACGACCTTTACCCCCAGTTCGGCAGGGTGGGTGCGCTCGACATGGTGAAGTGCCTGAACTGGCCCAGCGGCACCGCGCCGCAGGAGCCCGAGAACCTCACCATCCCGACTCTGCTGCTGGGCGTGCAGAACAATCCGATCGTCGGCAATGCAGGTGTGGCCGCGGTCGCCGCCACCGCGATCAACGCCGGTTCGACCAACCGACGGGTCATGTGGCAGGGCATCGGACACGGCGCGGTCATCTACTCGCCCTGCGCGCTGCCACCGGTGATGGGCTACCTGGACTCCGGCCAGCTACCCCCCACCGACACGTACTGCCCGGCCTGACGTAGGTCATGTCGCGGCGTCACCCGTCGGCCCTTCGGGTACGGTGCCCACGTGCGTGATCTTGTTCTGAGCGGATTCCGGCCTCGCACGTCCCCGCCCAGCACCGCGTCGGTTCTGCGGTCGATCCTGTGGCCGCTGGCGATTCTGTCCGTCATCCACCGCAGCTACGTCCTGGCCACCAACGGCTTCATCACCGACGACTTCGCGCCCGTTTATCGCGCGGTGGTGAATTTCAAACTCGGCCTGAACATCTACGACGGAAACTTCGACCAGGTCGATCCGCACTACCTGTACCCGCCCGGCGGCACACTGATCATGGCGCCCTTCGGCTATCTGCCGGTCGAGGCGTCGCGCTACTGGTTCATCTTCTTCAACACGCTGGCGATCCTGCTGGCGGCGTACTTCCTGCTGAGGCTGTTCAAGTTCACGTTGGCCTCGGTGGCCGCGCCGGCGCTGCTGCTGGCGATGTTCTGCACCGAGAACGTCACCAACACGCTGGTGTTCGGAAACATCAACGGGCCCATCCTGTTGCTGGAAGTGCTGTTCTTCCGGTTCCTGCTCGACGGGAACAAGAGCCACGAATGGTGGGCCGGGGTCGCGATAGGTCTGACGCTGGTGGTCAAACCTCTGCTCGCACCGCTGCTGCTGCTGCCGCTGCTCAACCGGCAGTGGCGGACGCTGGTGACCGCGTTCGCGGTGCCAGCGGTGTTCAACGCGGTGGCGTGGCCGCTGATCAGCGACCCGATGAGCTTCGTCACCCGCACGGTGCCTTACATCCTGTCCACCCGCGACTACTTCAACAGTTCGATCCTGGGCAACGGGGTCTACTACGGGCTGCCGATGTGGCTGATCCTGTTGATGCGTGTCGGGTTCGCGCTGCTGGGTGCGGCCTCGCTGTGGCTGCTCTACCGGTACTACCGCACCCGCGACCCGCTGTTCTGGATGCTGACCTCCTCCGGTGTGCTCCTGCTGACGTCGTGGCTGGTGCTCTCCCTGGGGCAGGGCTACTACTCGATGATGCTGTTCCCGTTCCTGATGACCGTCGTGCTGCCGAACTCGGCCATCCGCAGCTGGGTGGCGTGGATGGCGATCTACGGCTTCACGACGATGGACCGCTGGCTGCTCGGACACTGGCCGACGACGGGGCGCGCACTGGAGTACCTGAAGATCACCTACGGCTGGTCGCTGCTGTCCATCGTGGTGTTCGTGGTACTGCTGTTCCGGTATCTCGACGCCAAGAACGACGGCCGCCTCGACGACGGCATCGACCCGCCGTGGGTCGGGCAACTCACCGACGCCGGGGCCAAACGCGACGCGTAACCTGTCAGCATGACGGCGACAGGGTCAGATTCGATGCCGGGTCCCAAGCTGGTGCTGAGCGACGATCAGTGGCGCGAGCGGTTGAACCCGGAGGAGTTCGCGGTGCTGCGTCGTGCCGGCACCGAGCGTCCTTTCACCGGTGAGTACACCGACTCCAAGACCGAGGGCGTTTATGCGTGCCGGGCGTGTGGGGCGGAACTGTTCCGCAGCACCGAGAAGTTCGAATCCCATTGCGGCTGGCCGTCTTTCTTCGACCCCGCCGATTCGGACTCGGTGATCCTGCGCACCGACAACACCCTGGGTATGCACCGAGTCGAGGTGGTGTGCGCCAACTGCCACAGCCACCTCGGGCATGTCTTCTCCGGCGAGGGCTATCCGACTCCGACCGACAAGCGCTACTGCATCAACTCGATCTCGCTGCGCCTCTTGCCTTCGGACGGGTAGCCGTTCTCGCCGGCGCTGCGACCGTCGCGTCGGCGCTGCTGCGATGCCAGCAGTTCGAGCATCGCAGGCGCCACGACAGGCGGACTGTAGTAGAAGCCCTGAGCGACGTCACAGCCGTACTCGAGCAGCTTCGCTGCCGTTTCGGCGTTCTCGACTCCCTCGGCCACCGGCGTGACGCCCAACACGTGAGCGAGGTCGATCACCGCGCGCACGATCGCGGCCGACGTCGGCTGGGTCAGGATGGGCGCGATGAACTCCCGATCGAGCTTGACCTCGTGCACCTGAAAATCCCTCAGATACCACAACGCCGAGTAACCACTGCCGAAGTCGTCGATCGCGATGCGAATCCCGCTGTCCCGCAGCTCGGTGAAGACCGCGCGGGTCTGGGCGATGTCCTCCAGCAGCAGATCCTCGGTGATCTCGACGGTCAGCGTCTCCGGCGGCAGGCGCCGGCATTCGAGGGCCTGCAGGAGTTGCCGGGGCAGATCGGTGTCGCTGATCGACGGGGCGAAGACGTTGACCGCGACGGGAACTCCGACGCCCTTTTCATACCAGTCGGCCACATCGTCCAACGCCAGGTCCAGCACCAGGGATGTCAACGAGCGCATCAATCCGTGCTCGCGCACCAACGGGAGGAACTGCTCGGGAGCCAGCAGCCCCGGCGCGGGTGCGGCCAGCGGACCAGCGCCTCCACTCCGACGATCTGGCCGGCGCGCAGGTCGAACTTGGGCTGGTAGAACACCGTGAGCTCGCGGCGTTCTATCGCGTGCCGAAGCTCACCGAGCAGGCGAGCCGCGACCCGACCCGCTGCACGACTCCTGGAGTCGGTGACAGGCACGCCCCCGACGATCTCGCCGTGCGACATGTCCGCGCTGTACACGTGCAGATCACCTGAGCGCGACTTCTTCGCGGCGTACATCGCGACATCGGCCTGCAGGAGCAACTCGTCTCCGGTGACTGCGGGAGCACCCTCCTCGGTCATCGCCAGCCCGACGCTGGGCCGCACCCACAGTTCCTGCCCCGCGACGGCGAAGGGCCGGTCGAAAGCGTGCGCCACACCCTGGGCGACGGCGCGCAGGGCCTCGACGTCACCCTCCATCAGGACCGCGAACTCGTCGCCGCCGAGTCGTGCGGCCGTGTCGTCGGGGCGGACGATGCCGTTGAGGCGTTCGGAGAACCGCACCAGCATGGCATCGCCGGCTGCGTGCCCGAGGCTGTCGTTGACGAGTTTGAAATGGTCGAGATCCATCAGAAGCACCGCCACCGAACGGTTGTCGTCACGCGGTGTCTGCACCGCCCGGTCGAGTCGCTCCTGGAACAGCGTCCGGTTCGCCAGGCCGGTCAGCGGATCACGCATCACCTGGTCGGACACCTTGGCCAGCATTCGGTGGTGCTGGTCGAGCACCAGGTACTGGCGGGTCATCACGGCGAACACGGTGATGATCCCGACGATGTACAGCGGCCCCAGGATCGGGATCATGACCGGAGCACACACCGCCACCGCGATCGTGACCGGCACGAACGGCAGCCACATCGACGCCCGCGAGGTCATCCGGGATTGGGTCCAGACCCGTTGAGGCGGCGCGCCGCGGCTGACCAGGGCGGCGCCGCCGATCGCCAGGAAGCCCCACGCATACCCGATTGAAATGGCCTCGTAGTACTGGTCCTGCACCGCCGTCACGTAGGCGAACGCGGTGTCGGAGGCAGCGATCAGAACCAATCCCACGGTCAGCAGTGCCGGTTTCGAGCGAGCCCCGGCAGGCGCGCGAACCAGCAGCAGCAGCGCGATGGTGACCACGGCGATGTCGGCGACGGGATAGGCCAGCGTCAGCGCCAGGGAGGTCGGTTCCATCACCTGTGCCGAGTACACGGTTCCCAGCAGGGTCACCCAGGCAGTGCCGAACAGGGCACCGGCCGTGATCACGCCGTCGAGCAGTACCCGAAGCCGCGTGGTGCGTGAGTAGTCGCCCAGCAGGAGTATCAGGGCGAGTCCGGCGCCGACGGGCAGTGCGGCGTAACCCAGGTCGGCCACCGACTGGAACTGCAGCGTTCCGCGGATCAGGCCGTTGTAACTCCAGACCAGTTGGCCTGCGGCAAATCCACCCAGGCCGACCGCCATGCAGGTCCACGCCGCGCGTCTTCTGCCCTCCGCCCGCCGTGCGGCAGCTACCGCGGATCCCACTGCGAACAGGGCGAGTGCCAGAACGGCCAGATCGGCCACGAACCGGACCACGGGTTCGCCGCTCCACCTGCTCAACTGCAGCGCAGTGAGACCGGCACCCACTGTGACGAGGGCTGCCGTCACCGCTCTGGCGTTCGGCATCGGACGATGCTAGCAACAGCGGGGGCCAGGAAGGCCAAATTTTAACGCCAACGTCACAGAGTCTTCAGCAACCAGAGAAAAGCGGTCCCCAGAACGGCGAGATGCTGGCAGCGTGTGCCACTTAGTTCCGCCGACGTGGCGGCACTGGCCTGTCAGCAAATGTCTACGGAAGCGACGTCACGAGTTGTTCGACCGAGACCCGCGGGCCGGTGAAGAACGGCGTCTCCTCGCGCACATGGCGCCGGGCATCGGTGGCGCGCAGATCGCGCATCAGGTCGACGATGCGGTGCAGCTCCGGCGCCTCGAAGGCCAGCAGCCACTCGTAGTCTCCCAGCGCGAACGACGGCACCGTGTTGGCCCGGACATCTTTGTAGTCCCGCGCTGCCATCCCATGCTCGGACAGCATCCGTCGACGCTCGTCGTCGGGTAGCAGATACCAGTCCAGCGATCGGACGAACGGGTAGACGCAGATGTAGGCGCCTGGCTCCTCACCGGCGAGGAACGCCGGGATGTGGCTCTTGTTGAACTCGGCCGGCCGGTGCAGCGCCACGTTGCTCCAGACCGCGGTCGACGCGCGGCCCAGCGTCGTGGTGCGGCGGAAATCCGAGTAGGTCGCCTGCAGGGCCTCGACGTTCTCGGCGTGGGTCCACATCATGAAGTCCGCATCGGCGCGCATCCCGGCGATGTCGTACAGACCGCGAACCACCACCCCGCTGTCCTCCTGGACTTTGAGGAACGTCGCCATCTCGTCGGCGACGGCCGCGCGCGCGTCGTCTTCATAGGCCAGCGCGCCCGGTCGCACGGAGAACACCGAGAACATCAGGTATCGGATGGTGGAGTTGAGCGCTTCGTAGTCGAGCTTGGCCATGGGCCTATCGTGCCACGTGCGCAGAAATCGTCAGCGGCCGTCGACCACCAGCGCCGCGGCCGCCCGGGTCGCGGACGCCACACAGGCCGGCACCCCGATCCCGTCCAGGTAGGCACCCGCCACCGCAAGCGTCGGCGGCAGCCCGGCGCGCAGTTCGGCGACCCTGTCGGCATGGCCCGGCCCGTACTGCGGCATCGCGTCGATCCAGCGGACGACCCGGTGATCCACCGGTTCGACCGAGATTCCGAACAGCGTCTTGAGGTCCTCCTCCGACCACGTCAGCAGCTCCTCGTCGCCGACGTTGCGTGCCACATCGTCGCTGAACCGACCGAACGACAACCGGAGCAGTTCGACGCTGCCACGGCGCCCCCACTTGCGCGACGACAGCGTCACCGCCTTGGTGCGCAACGGTCCCCGGCCTGCGACCAGCACACCGGACTGGTCGGGCAGCGGTGTGCCGCCCGGCAGTGCAAGGGCCACCACCGCCGCCGACGCCACCGGAATCGACGCCGCGACCGCCGCGCTGTTCGGAGCGAGGTCGGAGATCAGCGCGGGCAGACGCGGCGCCGGCACCGCGAGCACCACCCCGTCGGCCGGCCAGCGGGCTCCTTCGTCGTCGATCAACTCCCAGCCCCGCGGCGCGCGCTGCACGCCGCGGACGGCCACCTGCGCCCAGCGCAGGCCGGAGCGGCGCACCAGTTCGTCGAGCAGCACCGTGTAGCCGCCGTCGACGGCACCGAACACCGACCCGGTCAGCGGCGGCGGGAGCGCGGCGTTGACCGCGTCGGTCAGGTTGCGCGCGCCGCGATCCAGGGCCGCAGCGACCGTCGGGGCCGCTGCGCGGATCCCGATCGTCGCCGACGAACCCGAGTAGACCCCGGTCAGCAGCGGGTCCACCGACCGGATCACCACCTGTTCCCCGAAACGGTCGCCGACGAGGTCGGCGACCGACGGGTCGGCCCCCGGGCGCCAAGTGAACGGACGCCGGGGTTCGTCGAGCATCCAGCGGACCGTCGCGTCGTCGACCAGACCGGTCAGCGCGGCGGGCCGTGCCGGGATGCCGTTGACGGTGTCCTTGGGCAACGGATGCAACCGGCCCTCGCTGTAGATCAACGGCCGTGCTCCGGTGGTCGCGATCTGCTTACCCGAGAGGCCCAATTCGGCGAGCAGCGCAGGCACTTCCGGCCTGCGCGCCACGAAGGCCTCTGCGCCGACGTCCATCGGCTGCCCGCCGATCCGTTCGGTGCGCAGCACGCCACCGAGCCGATCGGCCGGATCCAGGACCGTGATGGATGCGTCAGGACCGGCTGCCACGCGCAATCGGTAGGCCGCTACGAGTCCTGAAATGCCGCCGCCGACAACACAATACGATGCACTCACAGCTCGTGCACCAAGGCGACCGCGTCGGTGATCACCTCTGGATCCGTCCCGGGCAGCACGCCGTGACCGAGGTTGAACACGTGCCCGGCGGCACCGGCGTCGACGGCGCGCCTGCCGTCCTCCACGACCGCCCGCACCGCGCGCTGCACGACAGGCCAGCCGGCCAGCAGCACCACCGGGTCCAGGTTGCCCTGCAGCGCGCAGCCTCGCTGCACACGCGCGGCGGCATCGGTCAGCGAGGTCCGCCAATCCACCCCCACGACTGCCGGCACCCCGTGTCCCGACACCGCCTCCGACATCGCGCCGAGCAGCTCGGCGGTACCCACCCCGAAGTGCGTCATCGGCACTCCGAAGTCAGCCAGCGAGGTGAACACACGAACACTGTGCGGCAGCACGTAGGCGCGGTAGTCGGCCAGGGACAACGTGCCCGCCCAGGAGTCGAACACCTGGATGGCGTCGACCCCGGCCTCGAGCTGGGTCCGCAGGAACCCGATCGTCACATCGGTGAGGGCCGTCATGAGCGCATGCCAGGTGGCCGATTCGCCCAGCATCATCGCCTTGGTGCGCTCGTGGTTGCGGCTCGGCCCGCCCTCCACCAGGTAGGACGCCAACGTGAACGGCGCACCGGCGAAGCCGATCAGCGGCACGTCACCCAGCGCAGAGGTCAGCTGGGTGATGGCGGTGGCGACCGGCGCCACCTGGTGGGGGTCGAGGGGGTTGATCGCGCGGACGTCGTCGGGGGTGCGGATGGGGTGGTCGATCACCGGGCCGACGTCCGGGACGATGTCCAGTGCGATCCCGGCGGCGCGCAGCGGCACCACGATGTCGGAGAACAGAATCGCGGCGTCGACGCCGTGCCTGCGCACCGGCTGCAGCGTGATCTCGGTGATCAGGTCGGCGTCGAAACAGGCCTGCATCATCGTGTTCTTGGCCCGAAGCGCCCGGTACTCGGGCAGCGATCGTCCTGCCTGCCTCATCATCCACACCGGGAGCCGGCGGGGCTTGCGACCGCTGGCGGCGGCAAGGTAGGTCGATTCGGGCAGCTCGCGGCGCGTATTCATCGCTCCCTATGCTGCCATGGCCCGTCCGGTGCCAATCGGCGCGCCACGAGCACAGACCTGCCCGAATGGACTAGCGTCAATCGTCGTGACCACCGCCGAACCGGCTCAATTCCGTGAAGCGGTGGCGGCGATGAATGCCACCACCGTGCGACCGGAGATCGAGCTCGGCCCGATCCGACCGCCGCAGCGGCTCGCGCCGTTCAGCTACGCCTTGGGCGCCGAGGTCAAGCACGCCGAGACGGCGATCATCCCGGAGCGCTCCGAAGGAGATGCGTTCGGCCGGCTCATCCTGCTGCACGACCCCGAAGGCGCCGAGGCCTGGGACGGCACCATGCGTCTGGTCGCCTACATCCAGGCCGATCTGGACTCCAGCGAGGCTGTCGACCCATTGCTCCCCGAGGTCGCCTGGAGCTGGCTGGTTGATGCGCTCGAGGAGCGTTCCGAGCACGTCACCGCCCTGGGCGGCACCGTCACCGCCACCACCTCGGTCCGCTACGGAGACATCTCGGGGCCCCCGCGCGCCCACCAACTCGAGCTGCGCGCCTCCTGGACCGCGACCACGCTGGAACTCGGCCCCCACGTCGAAGCGTTCTGCGAAGTCCTCGAGCACGCCGCCGGCCTGCCCCCTGACGGGGTGACCGACCTGAACTCCCGCAGCCGCGCCTGACTCCACATGTCCGAAATCGAGGCAGAGGGCCCCGCCATCGACTCCGTGCCCACTGAGGCTGCCGGCGACCCTGAGCCGCCCGAACCCGAGGCCACCCCGCTGCTGGCGCCTCGCGAAGGGGTACCGGAGGTGTCGGTCAGTCGCTACGAAATCGCCAGGGCCGCAAACGTTCTGGCGGCCGGCAGCGGGCCGTTCGCGGTGGACGCCGAGCGGGCGTCAGGCTTCCGCTACTCCAACCGCGCCTACCTGGTGCAGATCCGCCGCGCGGGTGCCGGCACCGTCCTGATCGACCCGGTCATGCACGGTGGGGATTCCCTCGAGGTGATGGCCCCGGTGGCCGAGGTGCTGGCCACCGACGAATGGGTGTTGCACGCCGCCGATCAGGACCTGCCGTGTCTGGCCGAGATCGGTATGCGCCCCACCGCGCTCTACGACACCGAACTCGCCGGGCGGCTCGCCAACTTCGACCGGGTCAACCTGGCCGCGATGGTGCAACGCCTGCTCGGACTGCAGTTGACCAAGGGCCACGGTGCCGCTGACTGGTCCAAGCGGCCGTTGCCCGACGACTGGCTCAACTACGCCGCGCTCGACGTCGAGGTTCTCGGCGAGCTTCGTGACGCGATCGCCGCGATACTCGAGGAACAGGGCAAATCCGACTGGGCGAGGCAGGAATTCGAGTTCCTGCGCACGTTCGAAGGCACCCCGACCAGACGTGATCGGTGGCGTCGCACCTCCGGTATCCACAAGATCCGCAATCCGCGGGCCCTGGCTGCGGTGCGCGAACTGTGGACCACCCGCGACCAGATCGCCCGGCGGCGCGACATCGCGCCGGGCCGCATCCTGCCGGACAGCGCGATCGTCAACGCCGCCACCGTCAATCCCGACAGCGTCGACAAACTCACCGAGTTGCCGGTGTTCGGTGGACCCAAGCAGCGGCGCAGCGCCCAGGTGTGGCTCGAAGCGCTGGAGCGGGCCCGAACCACCACCGATCCGCCCATCGCCTCCGAGGCGTCCAACGGCCCGCCGCCCGCGTCGCGGTGGGCGCGACGCAAACCCGAGGCGGCCGCCCGGTTGGAGGCTGCGAAAGCCGGATTGAACGAAGTCGCACAACGTGTTTCGGTGCCCGTCGAGAATCTGTTGTCTCCGGAGATCGTGCGACGACTGTGCTGGGACTGGGAACCGACCGAGGACACCGCGGCCGCAGTGGAGGAGTTCCTGCAGAATTCGGCTGCGCGTCAGTGGCAGCGCGAGTTGACGGTGCCGGTTCTCACCGTTGCGCTGACGGCCGATGCTGGACCAGCTTGAGCGCTGCCGCCTCGATCGTCTCCTCGGACAGCAGCACCTGCAGCGCCGCATCGCCGAGCGGGATGAAGCTGTCGTGGCTGGCCACCCGCGCCAGCGCGCCTGTGTATCCGTGGTCGATCAACGCGGTCAGCACGCCCTCGCTGACGCCGCCGCCCTCACGTGTCTCGTCGACCACGAGCACCCGACCGGTCGCGTGAGCTTCGGCGAGGATGTCCGCCACCGGCAGTGGTGCGAGCCAGCGGAGATCGACCACCCGCACCGCGACGTCGAGGTCAGCGAGTCGGCGTGCGACGCGCAGACTCATCCGGACACCGTTTGCGAATGTCAGGATCGTCAGATCGCGGCCGTCGCCGTAGGTTCGGGCGCGACCGATCGGCACGACTCCCCCGCCGTCACCGGTAAGCCACAGATCGTCGCCGTCCTCGTACAGGTCCCGCGTGTGGTACAGCGCGATCGGCTCGAGGAACAGGCACACCACCCCGGCCGTGCGAGCCGCGAGGACGCACGCCCGCATCATCGCCGCGGCGTCGTCGGGTCGCGCCGGGGATGCCACCACCACCCCGGGTAGATCGCGGATGGCCGTGATCGAGTTGTCGTTGTGGAAGTGGCCGCCGAACCCCTTCTGGTAGCCGTATCCCGCGATGCGCACCACCATCGGGTTGCGGTATTGGCGGTCGGAGAAGAACTGCAGCGTCGCGCCCTCACCGCGGATCTGGTCCGCGGCGTTGTGGAGGTAAGCCAGGTACTGGATCTCCGGAATCGGGACGAGCCCCGAAACTCCCGCTCCGAGAGCGAGTCCCAGGATCGACTGCTCGTCGAGCAGGGTGTCGAACACCCGGGGGGTGCCTGCTGTGGCCTGCAGCCCGCGCGTCACGCCGTACACGCCGCCTTTGCGGCCCACGTCCTCGCCGAACACCAGCGTCTCGGGGTGCTCGCGGAGCGCATCCCGCAGCGCGCGGTTGATGGCCTGCGCCACCGAGATCGGTGCCTCGTCAGCGTCGGTGACCGGTTGCTTCGCGGCGGCAGTGGTCACGCTGACGGCCTCGGCGATGGCGTCACGCAGCGGCGTCATCACCGCGTGCGGGCTGTCCAGCTGCGCCAGGTCGACGACCTCGGTCGCCAGGGCGAGCACTTCGGCGCGTTTCGCCTCGTACTCGTCGAGCACCTGCTGCGGTGTCAGCACACCCGCGGCGACCAGCAGCCGCGATGTGCACAGCACCGGATCGCGGGCGTAGTCGGCGGTGATCTCGTCACCCTTGCGGTAGCTCGGCTCGTAATCCGAGCCGGCATGACCCATCAGCCGGACCGTGCGCAGGTGCAGAAAAGCCGGACGACGTTGGGTGCGAACGTATTCGGCGGCCGCAGCTGCGACGGTCAGCACCTCGGGCAGGTTCGTGCCGTCGGCGGTGAAGTACTTCAGGTCGGCACGGTCACCGTAGGTTCGTGCGATCCATCCCTGGGGGGTCCGCACACTGATGCCGATGCCGTTGTCCTCACAGACGAACAGCAGCGGCATGGGCATGCCCTGGTAGGCGGTGTGCATCGCGGCGTTGATGGCGCCGACCGCGGTCGAGTGGTTGGCCGATGCGTCCCCGAAACTGCACACCGCCAGCGCATCGGCCGGCCAGGCGCAGTCGACTTTCAGCTTGCGGGCCCGCGCGATGGAGAAGGCGACGCCGACCGCCCGCGGCAGGTGCGACGCGATGGTCGAGGTCTGCGGGATCACGGCGAGGTCGTGTCTGCCGAACACCTTGTGCCGGCCTCCGGAGATCGGCTCGTCGGTCGCGGCGACCAGGCCGAGCAGCACGTCGCGCAGTGGGTCACTGCCTTCGACCTGCCGCGCGCGGGCGAGGTAGAAGCCACCGGACCGGTAGTGCAGCAGGGCCGGGTCGGTAGGTCGCAGCGCAGCCGCCACCGCTGCGTTGCTCTCGTGGCCCGCCGACCCGATCGTGTAGAAGCCCTTGCCCTTCGATCTGAGCCAGCGCGCGGCCAGGTCGAGGTGCCTGCTGCCGAGCTGGGCGTCGAAGGTGTCGAGGCAGTTTTGGGCCGAGACTCCCTGCAGAACATCGGTGTCGGCCACCCTGGGCGCCGTCAGCGACGCGACAGTCGCGGTGAAGTGTTCGTCGATCGGTTCGGCCACGGCAACTCCCCGATGTCAGCGGAACGCGGCAGTGCCGGTGAGGGCCTGCCCGATCATCAGCGTATGCATTTCGCTGGTGCCTTCGTAGGTCATCACCGATTCCAGGTTGTTGGCATGGCGCATCACCGGGTACTCGCCGGTGATGCCGCTGGCGCCCAGGATGGTGCGGGCCGTGCGGGCGATCGTGATGGCTTCCCGGACATTGTTGAGCTTGCCCAGGCTGACCTCTTCGGGACGCAACCCGTCGGTGTCCTTGGCGCGGCCGAGATGAAGGGCGAGCAGGAAACCCTTGCCGTACTCGAGCGTCATGTCCGCGAGCTTCTGCTGGGTGAGCTGGAATCCGCCGATGGGACGGTCGAACTGCATGCGTGACTGGGCGTAGGTCAGCGCGGTCTCCAGGCAGTCCCGGGCGGCACCCACCGCGCCGAACACGATGCCGAACCTGGCCTCGTTGAGGCAGCTCAACGGGGCCCGCAGGCTTGTGGCGCCCGGCAGTCGCGCGCTGTCGGGCAGTCGGACGTTCTCCAACACGAGCTCACTGGTCACCGATGCGCGCAGGGACATCTTCGCCTTGATGGGGTGCGCGGTGAAGCCGGCGGTGTCGGTGGGAACTGCGAAGCCGCGCACACCGTCATCGGTGCGCGCCCACACGATCGCCACGTCGGCGACCGACCCGTTGGTGATCCACATCTTCGTGCCGTTGAGGATCCAGTCGTCTCCGGATCGGGTGGCGCGGGTGCGCATCCCCGCCGGGTTCGAGCCGAAGTCGGGTTCGGTGAGCCCGAAGCACCCGATCTTGCGCCCCGCCGCCATCTCGGGCAGCCACTGCTGCTTCTGGTCCTCGCTGCCGAACGCGTGCAACGCGAACATCGCCAGTGAACCCTGGACGCTAACCAGCGAGCGGATGCCGGAGTCGCCGGCTTCCAGTTCCAAGCAGGCCAGCCCGTAGGCGACCGCCGAGGTGCCCGCGCAACCGTAGCCCTCCAGGTGCATGCCGAGCAGCCCGAGTTCTCCGAGCTCGGTGGCGAGCTCGCGGACGGGCAGCTCACCCTCCTCGTACCAGGCCGCGATGTCCGGAGCGATCCGGCTCTTCACCAGCGCGCGCACCGTGTCACGGATCTGGCGTTCCTCGTCGTCGAGCAGGCTGTCGATACGCAGCAGCACGTCCGGAGTGGTCGGTCCGGTGTGCGGGGCGGGCTGGCGGGACATGTGTCTCCTCACATCGTCGGGGTGGTCAGCAGCAACCGGAAGCGTGGGCTCCGACCGCCGCCGGGCGGGGGGTTTCGTGGCGCACGGCGGCGCCTCGCCAGGTGACCGAGCGGCTCGGGGGTGGTGTCTGCTCGCTGCGCGTGGTGACCAGCGGTACACCGTCGACGAGCACGGTGGCGATGCCCGGCAGATCACCGAGGGCAAACGCCTCCAGCGCATCGGTGGCGCCGGAACCCGTGATCGGGCCCAGGACAAGCAGATCCGCTGCCCTGCCCTCGGCGATCACGCCGGTCTCCAGTCCGTGCGCCCGTGCGGTCTGTCCGGTGGCCGCGGCGACTGCCGAGACCGGGTCGACGCCGCACACCGATGCCAGATAGCAGATGTTGCGCAGCATGCCGCGCGGGATCACGCCGGTGCCGCCGGGGGTGTCGGTGCCCAGGGTGAGGCGGTCGAGCCTGCCGCGCCGGCTCAGTTCGACGGCGACGACCATGGTGGCCCGGTAGTTGTTCGAACTGCACACCTCGACGTAGGTGTCGGGCAACCTGTCGATGATCTCGACGATGTCGGCGTCCGGTGGCGGGATCGGGCCGCCGGAGATGTGACCGACGATGTCGGGCTCGACCGCGACCACGACGTCGGCGCCGGCGACCCGGCTCGAGCCGGACCGCGACATCCCGCCGGAGTGCAGCTTGACGGTCATTCCGCGCTCGTGCGCCCAGCGCACGTATCGCTGAGCCTCGCCGTCGCCGAGGCGATTCCAGTCGTAGAAGATGAACTTGAGCTGATCGATGCCCTCACGTTGAGCCCGGTCGAAATGCTCCTCGGTCATGCCGGGCACCAGCAGCACCGTCCCGGCGTTCACCTTGACACCGGACGGCCGCATCCGCCCGGTGGTGTGCTTCGAGGTGATCGCGATGCTGAGCACCAGCTCCGGGGTCAGCGCGTCGAAAGCCAGCCCGGGGATGTGCAATTCACCGGCGGACACCATCGAGGTCGTACCGCCGTGCAGATAGTTGCCGATCCAGCCGACCGCGTTCTGCGCCGGGGTCCATTCTCCGAAGGTCGGGTGGATGTGGCCGTCGACCAGGCCCGGCATCACGGTCAACCCGCCTGCCGACAGCACCCGGTCGGGTGCCGCCGCGTCGACGCCGATCCCGGCGATGACCCCGTCCTCGACAACGAGCGTGGTGTCGCGGACCGGCGCAACCGCGGGGTCGCCGTGCACCAGAAGGCCGATGTCCTCCACGAGCAGCGTCGTCACCTAGACCTCCTTGATTGGATATCGTATACACTATCCGACGTGACCGGCTCACGGAAATCGCCCCTCCGGACCCGAGAACCGATGCGGGCCAAGGCCGGAACGCCGAACACCACCACCAGCACGATCGCCGCGCCTGCCAGATTCATCGCCAGCCGGACACCGCCCTCGTACCACGGAAAGAGCAGCGGATACTCGCTGATCATCAGCAGCACCGGCGGTCCGGTGACGGCCCACCACGTGTAGTTGACCGGGCGCAGAGCCATCGCGAGTGTGAACAGGACCACGGTCAGGACGGCGACGACGGCGACCGACGGGTGCACGCCCAGCAGGACAGCGGCGATCACAGCGCCCAGCGTGTTTCCCGAGAGTCGTTGCGCAAGGCGCATTCCGGTGTCACTTGCAGTGGGCTGCACAGTGAGGATCACACTCGTGATGAGCCAGTGCCCACCGACCAGAGCGTCGGGCAACAGGCCGGCCAGGCTCACCGCGGCCGCGACCGCGATGCCGACCCGCAGCATGTGCGGCCACGGTTTCTGCCGGCCCGCTGCCGCACTGCTCGCCGGCGGCGGTTCGCCCCGGGTTCGGCGCAGGGCCTCGGCGCACCCGAACCACGCTCCCCACGCGATCACCACGACCAGCGCGCCGAGCACATAGGGCAGCAGCGCTTCGGTGACGCGGCCGGGGTCCGAACCCGCCGGCCCCGTCGGCATGTCGACGGCGATCAGCACCACTGCGAGCCCGGCGGTCGGACCCACGCGCGCGAGCGCCGCCCCGCAGACCGCTGCCGCAACCGTCGCCGCGGCGAGCGCCACCGGATGCCCGGTCGTCAGGATCGCCACCACCGCACCGATCAACACCGTGCAGCCACGAATCGTCATCGTGGACAGGGCCGCACGCCACGTCAGAGGCAGCGACGGGACCGCCGTCAGCACAAAACCCAAGCCCACGGCCGAACCCCACTCGGCGTGACCGAAGGCGGCGGTCACGGCGAGAATCGCGCCGAGAGCCACGGCCAGCCACGCGGCCATCCCCCACCTGCTCGCGCCGACGGGCCGCAGCATCTCCGCGATGCGGCTTCGTCCGGCAGACGGCGACGTCGCCGGCGCTGCGTCAGGAGTCGTCACCGTCCGCACCGTCCGGCGGCGCGGCCACAGCGTCCAGCACCGCGGCCACGATGCCCTGGTATCCCGTGCACCGGCAGATGTTGCCGGACAACGCTTCTCGAACAGAATCTGCGGTCAGTGGTTTCTCGGCGTCCGGGTCGCGCAGCAACTCGACCGCCGAGACCAGGAATCCTGGCGTGCAGAAGCCGCACTGCAGACCGCCACGCTCGGAGAACGCTCGCCTCAGCCGCGCAGCCTCCTCGAACTGATCGAGACCCTCGACGGTGTCGACGCGCAGACCGTCCACCTGGACCGCGAGCATCAGACAGGCACGTGCCGAGCGACCGTCGACGAATACCGAGCACGCGCCACACACCCCGTGTTCGCATCCCAGGTGGGTGCCCGTCAGCCCGAGTTCGTCGCGCAGGAAGTCGGCCAGCGTCAACCGTGCGGGCACCGAGCGCTTGACGGGTGCGCCGTTCACCGTCACCGAGATCGTCACGACGGCAGCATCATTGGTCACTGGGATCTCCTGCCCGCCCGCAGGCGCGTCGGTGAGCATCGGTGAGGGACTCGTCGAGCGCAGCTGCGCACAGTCGGCGCGCGTAGTCGGCATCGTCGGCGGTCGGCTCGATGCCGGTGGCCCAGTGGTCCGCAAGATCCCGCCACAACCGCTCCGTCGGTGTCCACCCGACGACGTCGTCGCCGACGAAGAGCAGCGGCCGATCCGCCACGCCCAACACCCCGGCGCGCACCGCGCCGATCCGGCCGTCCGGGTCCAGGGTCAGCAGGCAAGCGGCCCCGGCCAGGCCGTAGTCTCCGTGCTGCCGGGCGTATTCGACGAATCCCCAGCCCTGGTCGGCTTTGATCGCGGGTACCGAGATCCAGGTGACCATCTCTTCGGGCGACATCGCGTTGGTGTAGACCGACACGAACATTTCGTCTGCCGTGATCTGACGCCGTCCCGACGTCGCCGACTCCACATGGAAGGTGGCGTCGAGAACCAATGTCGCCAGCGGGATCTCGGCTGCGGGGTCGGCATGTGCCACCGAACCGCCGATGGTGCCGCGATTGCGGATCCCGACATGTCCGATGTATCGCGCGGCGTCGGAGAGCAACGGCGCCCGCGCGGCGACGAGCGGGTCCACCTCGACGGTGCGGTGAGTGACCAAAGCGCCCAGCACCAGGTCGTCGGTGTCGTCGAAGATCCTCCGGAGTTCGCTGAGGCGGCCGATGTCGATGACCGCCGACGGGCGCGCCAGGCGCAGGTTCATCAGCGTCAGCAGCGACTGCCCACCTGCAAGCAGCTTGGCCTCGGGGTCGTGTGCCAACAGACCCAACGCCTCGGACACCGAATCGGGCCGGTGGTAGTCGAATTCGGTGGGCTTCACGACGCGACTCCCGCCAGGGCCCGGCAGAGCTCACCCGACGCGACGGGCGTCGTGGTCACGTGGAAGCCGTTCCCCAGCGCGTCATCCACAGCGGCGGCCACCGCCGAGTACACCGCGATGGTGCCGCTCTCCCCCGCCCCGCGGACACCGATCGGATTGCTCGGGGTGTCGACGTGCAGGTGGCTGACCGTCACATCGGGCATATCGGTGGTCAGCGGCAGGTGGTAGGCCGCGAATGTCGTCGACGTCGGTTCACCCGTCGGCGAGTAACGCCACGCCTCGAACAGCGCCCCGCCGATGCCCTGGGCCACCCCACCCACGATCTGACCTTCGACGATGCGTGGGTTGATCTCGCGGCCCCCTTCGTGGGAGACGGCATAGCGCAACACCTTCACGATGCCGGTGCGGCGGTGCACACCGAGGATCACCGCATGCACACCCATCGTCCACGTCACCGTGGACACCCGGTAGACCGTCGTGACGTCCAGAGCCGCGCCACGCTCGCCGGCGCCGCCGACCCGTCCGGCCGCGGCCAACTCCTCCCAGCCGACCGCCCGGGCCCCGACGGTGAAACGACCGCCGGAGTAGTCGACGCGGCCGACGCCCATCAACTCCGCGGCGCGATGCGACGCGAGGTCGATCAGCTCGCCGCAGGCCTGGTGCACCGCCGACCCGGCCAGGATCGCCGAGCGGCTGGCGAACGTGCCGACGCCGTCCGGCAATCGTTCGGTATCGGAGGCCACGTAGCGCACCTGTGCGAGCGGGACCCCGAGCGCGTCGGCCGCGACCTGCGCGAAGACCGTTTCGTGTCCCTGTCCCGCTGATGCCGCACCCGCGGTCACCTCGAATCGGCCCGACGGCAGCAGCCGCACCCGCGCGGTTTCGTGGGGTCCCCGGCCCGTCGCCTCCAGATAGGACGACAGCCCGTAACCGATGTGGTGGTGCGGGTTCTCGGCGGCGCACACGCCGATCTCGGACCGTGGCAGCGCAGCGGTCACCGACTCCAGGCAAGCGCGGTAGTCGCCGCCGTCGTAGGCGATCGGCACCCCGTCGCGGTACGGGATCGGCCGGCGGTAGGGCATGTCCGCGGCTGTCAGCAGGTTGCGCCTGCGGATCTCCTCGCCCGAGATACCGACGGCCGCGGCCGCGGCGTCGAGGCTGCGCTCGAGTGAGAAGGTCGCCTCGGGGCGGCCTGCGCCCCGGTATTGCGCCACAAGGGTTTTGTTCGTCAGTGCGGCACGCCCCCGGACATGCACGGCGGGAATCCGGTAGGGCCCCATCAGGTGCACTGCGGTGTTGGCGATGATGCCTGCGACCCACAGACTGCCTGCACCGATGTCCACGACGAAGTCGACGTCCCAGGCCAGGATCCGGCCGTCGGCGTCCACGGCCAACCGCGCACGGTGCAGTTGGTCTCGGGCCTGCGCGCTGGCGACCAGATGCTCTTGGCGGTCCTCGACCCAGATCAGGCGCCGACCGGTGTGCCTGGCCAACACGGCCAGCACGATCTCCTCGCCGTAGACGTTGGCCTTGGTGCCGAAGCCGCCGCCGACGTCGGGCACGCTGACCTTGACGGCCTCGTGGGTCCAGCCCGTGACAGCACAGATCGCGTTGCGCACCATGTGCGGGACCTGTGTCGAGGTGTGCAGCTCCACGCGGTCCTCATGGCTGCTGAAATCCGCCAGCACACCCCGGCATTCGAGAGGCACAGCACCGTGCCGTTCCATCCGGTAGGTGCCCCCGACAACGTGCGCTGCCCGGTCGAACGCGGTGCCGGGGTCTCCGAAGTCGTACTCGAGTGCGGCCGCCTGGTTGTCGGGCAGGTGCTCGAACAACGTGGCACTGGTGGGGTCGAACGCGGCGAGAGCGTCCATGACCGGCGGTAGCGGTTCGTAGGACACCACGACGTTCTCGGCGGCGTCCTCGGCGATGTACCGGTCGTCGGCGACCACCACCGCGATCGGCTGTCCGACATAGTGGACCCGGTCCGAGGCCAGGATCGGCAACCTCTGCTCGGCCAGGACCAGCGCCGTGGCCGCGGTGAAGTCGGGATCCGGTGTGGTCAGCGACGGGATCGGGGCGCCCTCGAGTCCGAGGGCATCCGCCCCGAATATGCCGTGCACGCCGGGCATCCCGTCGGCGGCGGTGGTGTCGACACCGGTGATCCTGGCATGGGCCTGCGTGGACCGGATGAACACGACGTGCTGCGCACCCGCGGCGTGGTCGGCGAGGAACATGCCGTTCCCGCCGAGCATGCGGTCGTCCTCCCGCCGCCGCACCGAGCTACCGACCCATTCGCGGGCGGCGCCCGGATTCGATGCGTCGGAGGTACTCAATGAATTCGTTTCTCCCACTGCCACAGGGCGATCGAGATGCCGAACGAGATGGTGATCAGCAGCATGATGGTCGCGACCATCGACGGGTAGTCGCCGTGGCTGTACGCCTGTAGCACCACCCGGCCCAGCCCGCGCCTGGTCGCGAAGAACTCCGAGAGCACCACACCGACGACGGCCAGGCTGACGGCCAACCGGATGCCGGTGAGCAAGGGCCGGCGAATCGCCGGGAAGATGATGTGCACCAGCGTCTGCCACGCGTTGGCGCGTACCGAACGGGCGAGCTTCCAGTAGACCTTCGGGATCTCCTGTACGCCGGTGGACACATTGATCAGCACCGGGAAGAGCGCGAACAGCACACCCATCACGACCTTGGATCCCGACAGGCTGAAGATGGGCAGCAGCACCGGGTACAGCACGATCTTCGGAATGCCGTTGAGCATGATGATGAGCGGCTCGAAGATCAGACGCATCCTGCTCGACAGGCCGAGCACCAGGCCGATACCGCCGCCGACGGCGGTGCCGACGACAAACGCCATCGCCACCGATTGTGCTGTCACGCGCAGGTCGAACAGGTAGGCGGGGTCCGAGAGGTTCTCGAACAGCACGGTCAGCGTCTGCAGCGGTGACGGAATGACGAACGTCAGTCCGGACACCACTTCCCAGGCGATGACCACCACCACGGCGACCACGCTGGCCCCGAAGAACTGGCTGCCGAGGACCTTCCGTGCCGAGAATCGTGGTGCGGCGGCGGTTTCGGTGTCCGGATCGGCGGGAAGCGTGGCGGTCATGCGTTCCTCCCTCGCAACAGCACCCGTTCGACGGCGGCGAGCGCGACAGTCAACAGGCAGGACAGCACGAGCACCACGACGATATAGGCGAACATCTGGATGTTGTCGAAGATCTCGTACAGGTAGCGGATGCGATAGCCGAGACCGGCCTGCGCGGTGGTGAACTCCATCGCGATGGTGCCGATCAGCGCGTACACGACCGCGAGCCGCAGACCCGCGACGATGTAGGGACCGGCGGCGGGAATGGCGATGGCGAACAGCGTCTGCCGCGGCGACGTGCGCAGCGAGCGGGCGAGTTTCATGTAGACGGGCGGCATCTGGTTCAGGCCGACGGCCGTGTTCAGCGCCATCGGGATGGCTGCCATGATCGTGGCCAGGATGATCACCGACATCGCATTGATGCCGACGAGCACGATCATCACCGGGTAGAAAAGCACCAGCGGCACGGCGTAGAACGACACGAGGTAGGGCTCGAACACCCGGCCCAGCAGCGGAACCTTCCAGAACAGCAGTCCCGCAGCGAATCCCAGCAGACACCCGAACAGGATCGAGGCGGCGACCTCGATGCCGGTGCGTCGCGCGTCGAGCCAGAACTGCGGTTCGGTGAGCAGTCTGCCGAGCTCAGCGAAGATGACCGACGGTGCGGGGAGCACGTTGTCGTTCCACCATCCTGCGCGCGAACCGATCTCGGCGATCGCGATGAACAGCAGGATCAGCGCGACGGTCGAGCCCACGCTGAATGCCAGCGTGCCGAACCGGCGCCCCCGCGGTGGCGGCGGAGCACCGGGTGAGGTGGGGGCCTCAGCGGGCAGATCGTCCGCCGCCGCGACGGACTTGGTGGATGCCGCGGTCACGTCCGCGCCGATTCCTGCTGCTTGAAGCCACGCATCGATTCGGCTTGCAGAGAGCCCCAGATCCGGTTGTGCAGTTCGTTGAAGCGTGGCGTGGACACCACGCCCGCATCGCGTTCGCCGGGTAGGTCGATGTCGACGACGTCGATGATGCTTCCGGGTCGGTAGGACATCACCCACACCTGCTGTGACAACAGGATCGCCTCGGAGATGTCGTGGGTGACGAACATGATCGTCTGTTTCGTCCTGGCCCAGATCTGCCGCACCTCAGTACCGAGGAACAGTCGGGTCTGCTGGTCGAGCGCGGCGAACGGTTCGTCCATCAACACCACCTCGGGCTGCACCGCGAGGGTGCGCGCCAAGGCGACACGCTGGCGCATCCCACCGGAGAGCTGCGACGGGTAGGACTTCTCGAAGCCGCCCAGACCGACGAGTTCGATGGCGTCCGTGGTCCGCTTGCGCCGCTCCTGCTTCGGTACGCCGATCATCTCCATGGCGAAGGCGACGTTCTCCTCGACGGTCCGCCATGGCAGCGTCGAGTCCTCCTGAAACACCACACCGATCTTGGGGTCGGGGCCGGTGACGGGCCGGCCCCCGACGCTGACCGTCCCCGTGGTGGCCTTCTGCAGGCCGGCGACCACCGCCAGCAGGGTTGACTTGCCACACCCACTCGGCCCGACGATCGAGACGAAACTCGAGTGCGGCACGCTCTGGTCGATGTCGGTGACGGCTGTGATCCGCCGGGCGGCCGTGTCGAATACCACTGACAGGCCGGTCATCTCAATACCTTGCGATTCCAAGACGCTCCCTCTCGTCGATTCGTCTGGGGCTGACGTGGCCTGCTCGTTAGAAGCTCGCCCGGTCGTCCTCGGGAAGGTACTGCTGGTCGAGCACGGTCGCCCAGTCGACGGGTTCGTCGATCTGGCCGGCGGCGACCATCAGTTCGGAGAGATTGGTCAGACCTTCGGTGTCGACCTTGAGCGAGTATCCCTTGGCGAGGTCCGGGCTGTTCCTGAACGCGGCCTGCATGACCTCGGGCGACACTCCCACCAGCGGGCCGATCTCGGCGCCGGCCTCGTCCGGGTTGGACACCACCCACTCGTTGAGGCGGTCGGCCACCTTGAAGAACGTCCTGATGTTCTCGGGGTTGGCCTCGGCGTAGTTGGTGTTGACCGCGACCAGGTCGGCGGGCAGATCCCCGAGGACATCGCGGGCGTTCACCAGGACCTGGGCGTTCTCGGTGGCCTGCTTCTCGGCGATGAAGGGCTGCATCGCCCACCCCGCGGTGATCTGGTTGGCCCTGGCGGCGGTCCAGTTGTCACCCATTCCGCCCACGGCCTGTGCCCTGACCCCCTGGCCGAGTTCCTGTTCGAGGCCCTTGACCAACAGTTCCGTCGACGACCCCGCCGAGCTGAAGCCGAGCGTGGCGCCCTCGATGCTGCGTCCGGGCGGGCTGATCCAGGAGAAGTCGTTGATCTGGAACCAGGGTGCGACCACCGTGAGGTTCGAATCCGGTTGCTGTGCAGCCAGAATCACTGATGTGTTACCGGCGATGGCCATGTCCGCGTCACCACTGGTGACGACACGAAGGGTGTTGCCGCCACCGCCGCCGGAGTACAGGTCGACCGTCAGGCCTTCCTCCTCGAACCACTTCTTGTCGATACCTGCCTGCAGGATCGCCATGAAGGGCAGGCTGTCGACTCCGGTCGCGGAGATGCTCAGCGTGTCGGTGGTGGCTCCACCGCCTTCGGTGGGACCCGCAGACTCGTCGGCACACGCGGTGGCGCCGACGAGCAGAGCGGATGTGGCGACGAGTGCGCCGACGACCTTGGGGAACCGTGACATCAGAGGAGCCTCCGTGTGTTGGTGGATATTGGATACACTATACGAACGGTCTTCATGGGGCGTCAACCGTCAACTGTTACGTCGACGTGAAATAAATCCGGCAATTTCCAAGCCCACCGCCAGCCCCGTCATCGCGGCCGCGGCGACCAGTCGCGATCCGCCTCCGTGCCCGTGCGGTGCTGAATGATCCTGCCGCCCAACAACTTCGACGGAACGGCTCGGTACAGGCGCGGTATTGGCGACACCGTCGGCAGGCGTCAGCGGCCGCTTCAATGCCGGCGGAGCCCCCGGGACGTCGCTGCCCGGCGCAGGATGTGTGCGCGGGTCCGGGGCTCCGGGAGCAGTCACGCCAGGTGACCGCTGACGATGTCGGCGAAGGTCCGGATCGTGCCCTCGCGACTCTGGCCCGGTCGGACGAACGGCACGATCGACACCTGGTCCACGCCGAGCGACTCGATCTCCTTGAGTCGCTGCGCGCACTCGTCTTTCGTCCCCGCCAGCGCGAACAGATCGACGAGTTCGTCGGGCACCAGGTCGGCGTGCGCCGCCTCGGGATTCATGTGCTCGTAGTAGTTGTACTGCTCGCGAATCCGGTCGATGGCTTTCTCCAGTGCGGGGTCGACCTTCGCGGGCAGTGGGCGGATCGCGACGCGGGACACGTGCGCGCGCACCAGGTCACGCGCCTCGGTGCTGTCGTCCGCGATGGCCGTCGGCGTCCACAGCACGATGTGCAGATCGTCGAGGGTGCGACCGCTGCTCACTGCCCCGCGCTCGATCGTCCGGAGCGCAGCCTCGATGAAATGCGGTGCGGTGCCGACCAACACGATGACACCGTCGGCGATGCGACCCGACATCTCGAGGATCTTCGGCGCGGAAGCGGCGATGTAGATCGGGACGTCGATCGGGCCGGGGAGATAGTTCAGGTGGTACTCGGCCCCACTGGTGGGCTCAGCCACCTTCTCGCCACGGAACAGGGCCCTCAGGTCGGCGATCGCGTGCTCGAGTTCGGCGAGCTTGAGCGGCTTGAGACCCATGGTGCGCAGCGACGAATCGCCCGTGCCGATCCCCAGAGCAACCCGGCCGCCGGTGAACTCGGCGAGCGTCGCCCATGTCGACGCCAGCAGGGAGGGATGCCGGGTCACCGCATTGGTCACGCCGGTACCGAACACGATGCGCTCGGTACCGACCGCGGCCGCCCCCATCACGGTCGACGACTCACGCCAGATGTTCTGGGAGTCGCCGAACCAGACGTTGTCGTAGCCGAGATCCTCGCAGAGTCGGACGTAGGAACACATCGCTGCCGTCGGTTCGGTGGGGAACAGTCCTACGCCCATGCTCAGCATCCGGCAGCCTCCTCGGCCATATCGACGATTGTTGTATATCGTATCCAATCGTAAGGTGATGACATTCGTTCCACAACCGCTGGACACCCGGGAGGCAGGAATGCAACTCGTCAACGAGTTCGCGGTCGAGGCACCACTGGACGCCACCTGGGCGGTGCTGACCGACATCCCGACGGTGGTCGAGTGCATCCCGGGCGCGGAACTGGACCGCCGCGACGGCGACGAATTCCACGCCCATGTCGCCGTCAAAGTCGGCCCGATCGGAATGACGTTGGCGGGCGTGGCCACTCTGGTGCGTCAGGACGACGCAGCCAGGGAGATGGTCGTGCAGGGCAACGCCCGCGATCGCAAGGGCAACGGTTCGACCGAGGCCACCGTGCGACTGGTGGCCCGCGAGGACGGATCGCGATCTGTGGTCACCGTGACCACGGATGTCGAGCTCAACGGCCGCATCGCCCAGTTCGGCAAAGGTGCGATCGTGCCGGTGACCAACCGCATCATCGGGCAGTTCGTCGACAGACTCGACGCCACCATCCTCGGTGAGGACCGGACGACTGCGACAAGCGTGCCCACGCCGGCGACCGACTCCGTCACCGCAGCTCCCCCCGACTGGATCACGTTGGTGGTCAACGCATTCGCCGGGGTGGCGCTCGGCCTCGCGATCGGTCGGTGGTTGGATCGGCTCAGCACCCAACCGTCGCGACACTGACCACCAGGTCGAGTTCCACGCACGCACCCCCGGGCAGCGAGGCAACACCGATCGCGGTGCGGGCGTGCGCGCCCACCTCGCTGCCGAAAGCTGCGAGAAGCACCCGCGAAGCTCCGTCGATGACGGCGGGATGGGTGTCGAAGTCCGGCACTGCGCGCACATAACCGCGCAGCTGCACCACCGCGGTCACCGTGTCGAGGCCCACCGCCGCGTCGATCGCACCGATCAGGTTGAGCGCGGCCAGGCCGGCCTGCTCGGCGGCCTGTTCGGCGTCGACATCGTCACCCACGACCCCTCGCAGTGCCGGCACACCCTCCCGGCGGGCGGTGGCTCCCGACACCCACAACTGGTCGCCGCACCGACGGCTCGGGAAGTACGCGCCCTTCGGCGCCGGCGGCGCGGGGATGACCATCCCCAGCTCGAGCAACCGATCGACAACCGTCATGCCGACGCGTCGGATTGCGCGTCGAAGATCTCGTGGATCGGCGCGATGGCGTGCGCACGGTGTTCGTGGTTGAGCCTCACCATTCGCTCGACATCGCGGTCAGCCATCGCCTCGATCATCAGCACGTGCTCCTTGCACACCTTCGGCATGTCGAGCAGGGGCGAGTACAGCGGCCGGTAGGCGTCGGCGGTGTTCCACAGCTGCGTGACGATGCGCTTGGTACGCGCCATGCCGCTGGCCTGGAAGGTCAGGACGTGAAACTGCCGATTGAACACCCCGACCGCGATCAGATCGTCTTCGGCCAGCGCGGCGTCCATTTCCGCATTGCACGAACGCATTTCGTCGACGATCTCGTCGGTCACGCCCGGCATCGCGTCCCGGATCAGCGCCTCCTCGAGGATGGCGCGCAGCGTGAACACCTCGAGGAGGTCAGTCAGACTGAGCTTGGTGACGCGGTAGCCGCTGTGCGGCACGTAGGTGATGTACTCCTCGGCCTCGAGGGTCTTGAGCGCCTCCCGGATCGGGATGCGCGACATACCGAACTGCTCGGCGACGGTTTCCTGGACGATCCAGCTCCCCGGAGCCAGCTTGCCGGTGGTGATGTCATGCCGCAATGCCTCGGCCACGGCCTGCTGAGCGGTCTTGGGACGCACAAAATCCGACCGTCGTCCCCGGACAGCGTCACCGGAGTACGTGGCGGGGTTTGCTCGGTCGGCACCCTCGGAATCGGGGCGCTTGGCGGCGGTGCGCGGTGGCATCGGCTCTCGCTTTCAGCTGACATTGGATACTCTATGCGATCACCCTGCCGGCGAGTCAACTTCCTGCGACCGCCTCGTCATCAGGCCTTCACCGCGTGCCTCCAATCGTGGCCGATCGCCGCGTCCGGCGCCCGGAGACGCGCCGGGTCAACCGAACTGTCGCGCCAGGAACGGCGTCGAGTCCGGCAGCGACGCCAGGACCGTGCCGCCGTGATCCTCGTCGGGGTAGACCTTCAGCTCGACGACCTGGTCGTCGGCCACCAACTGGTCGTAGAACCTCAACGTCAGGTTCGGTGGGACATCCCGGTCCAGCAACCCGACCCCGAGGAAACTCGGCCGGTCATAACCTGACGTCGGAATGCCCATGAACTGGTCGACGGCTTCGTCGAACCCCGGTATCGACGACGCGGGCGCGTTGAAGAACTGGGACACCTTCATATCGGCCAGGCCCGCGGAGAGCTCTGCGAGGCACTGTGTTTCGGCCTGGTCCGCGGCAGCACGGCCGGTCGGGGTCAGGACACGGTTGAGATCGAGGTCGGGGCGGGCCTCGCGCAAGGCGGCGACGATGTAGGCGGTGTAGGCATTCGCGACGGGGCCCAACTCGGGCGGCAGGGCCATCTCGGGTCCCGCCTGCTTGACCAGGTTCTCCACATTGGCGGGGGTGCCGGTGGCGACGACGCCGCGGTAGTCCAGCGAGGATCCGGCGCTGAACTCGCTGGCCCAGCGGGCCGTGGCGATGGCCGCTCCCCCGCCCTGCGACTGACCGACGACGGCCCAGTTCGGTGACAATGGCAGACCCATGTGGTGCACGGCGAGAACCGAATCCACCACCCCGCGCGCGGTGGTGACGCTGTTGAGGTAACTCATCAATCCGGGCGTGCCCAGTCCGGCGTAGTCGCTGCCGACGACCGCGTAGCCCTGCTCGAGCCAGTGCGTCAGGTACTCGTTGTCGCGTTCGCTGCGCGGCCGCGCCGACGGCGTGCAGTCGTCACCCAACCCGACCGTCCCGTGCGCCCACGCGATGACGGGCCAACCGCCCTGCGGCGGCGCGCTTTTCGGCACGAACACCGCGGCGGTGCTGACAGCCGGCCGGCCGTGCTGGTCGAGAGTGGAGTACAGAATGCGGTAGGCATCACCGGCGCCGGCCACCGACAGCGCCGGATCGAGCGGGACCGTGGCGATCAGCCCACCGGGGGCCGGGATCTGCCCGGCATATCCGCGAGAGTCCAGACCCGACCAACGCGGCTCCGCGGCCTGCGCCGTGGCGCCGCCGGCAACAAGTCCCGCGATGACCAGGACAACGACGCCGAGGGCTCGAACGAGCCGGGTGGTTCTCATACCGACAGGGTAGAGGCCGGGGTCAGTCGAGGTGTTCGCTGATCTCCTCGTCGTTGACCGAAGCACCCTGCGCGGCCACCCAACCGGTGATCTGGCGTGCGATGTTGCGCTCGGTCAGCCCGACGGCGGCGAGCACCTCGCCACGGGACGCGTGGTCGAAGAACTGTTGGGGCAGTGCGGCATCACGACACGGCACGTCGACCTCAGCGCGCCGCAACGCCGCCGACACCGCTGAACCGGCCCCGCCGTGCACACCGTTGTCCTCGAGGGTGACGACGAGCTTGTGGTTGACCGCAAGCGTCGCGATCTCACCCGGTACCGGTAGCACCCACCGCGGGTCGACGACTGTCACGCCGATCCCCTGGTTGCGTAACCGCTCGGCGATGGCGAGCGCCATCGACGCGAACGGCCCGACCGCAACCACCAGCACATCTTCGGACATCCCCTCGGCCGGGACTGCCAGCACGTCGACGCCACCTCGACGTTCGATCGCTGGAATATCCTCGCCCACATCGCCTTTCGGGAAGCGAATGGCGGTGGGTCCGTCGTCGACGTCGAGCGCCTCGCCGAGTTCCTCACGCAGCCGGGCGCCGTCGCGCGGCGCCGCCACCCGCATGCCGGGCACGATGCCCAGAATCGAGAGGTCCCACATGCCGTTGTGGCTCGCGCCGTCGGGGCCGGTGACCCCGGACCGGTCGAGGACCACCGTCACCGGCAGCTTGTGCAGCGCAACGTCCATCATGAGCTGATCGAAGGCACGGTTGAGGAACGTCGAGTAGATCGCGACCACCGGATGCATACCGCCCATGGCCAGGCCCGCAGCGGATGTCACCGCATGCTGCTCGGCGATGCCCACGTCGAAGAACCGGTCGGGAAAACGCTCGCGGAACGCGCTGAGACCCGTCGGACCCGGCATGGCGGCAGTGATCGCCACGACGTCGCGCCGCGTGGCCGCCAACCGGATCAGGGTTTCGGTGAACGCCGCCGTCCACCCGGGGCCGGGCACCGTCGTCGCCAGCCCTGTCATCGGGTCGATGACTCCGCACGCGTGCATCTGGTCGTCTTCGTCGTTCTCGGCGGGCGGATAGCCCATGCCCTTACGGGTGACGACGTGCACGACGACCGGAGCGTTGAAACCACGGGCGTGACGCAGAGCGCTCTCCACCGCGTGTTCGTCGTGACCGTCGATCGGTCCGACATATTTCAGCCCGAGATCGGTGAACATCACCTGCGGTGACAGCGCGTCCTTGATGCCCGCCTTAATGCTGTGCATGCACTGGTAGCAGAACTCGCCGATGACCGGCACGCCCCGCACCGCCTTGCGGCCCTCGTCGAGCACCTTCTCGTATCCCGGCTGCAGCCGCAGGCCGGCGAGGTGCTCGGCGAACCCGCCGATGGTGGGCGCGTAGCTGCGCCCGTTGTCGTTGACGACGATGACCACCGGCCGCTGGGATGCGGCGATGTTGTTGAGCGCCTCCCAGCACATGCCACCGGTGAGCGCGCCGTCGCCGACCACCGCCACCACATGCCGGTTGCGGTGTCCGCTGAGTTCGAAGGCCTTCGCCAGGCCGTCGGCGTAGGACAGCGAGGAGCTGGCGTGGCTGGACTCGACCCAGTCGTGTTCGCTCTCGGTCCGTGACGGATAGCCCGACAGCCCGTCCTTCTTGCGCAGCGTGCCGAAGTCCTGGCTGCGACCGGTGAGCATCTTGTGCACGTAGGCCTGATGACCGGTGTCGAACAGAATGGGGTCGTGGGGCGAGTCGAAGACGCGGTGAAGCGCCAACGTCAGTTCCACGACGCCGAGGTTGGGTCCCAGATGCCCACCTGTGGCCGCAACCTTGTGGATCAGGAAGTCGCGGATTTCGCGGGCCAGATCATCGAGCTGGACCTGCGTCAGGTGCTGCAGATCTGCGGGACCGCGGATCTGTTCGAGCATCCCGTCAGTCTACGCACGGCCGTCGCTGTCAGTCCTGTCGACTCTGGTAGACATCGGGCACTCCGTCACGGTCCGCGTCGGTGGTCTCTTCGAGGTGAATCCGCCGGTAGACGCGGTTTCGCGACAGCAGGAGCACCGAGGCCAGAAGGGCTGCCAACAGTGACCCGGTCAACACGCCGACCTTCACCAATTCGTCACGATCGGACCCCAGTCCGTAGGCCAGATCACCGATCAGCAGCGAAACGGTGAACCCGATCCCGGCGAGCATGGACATGCCGAGCACATCCACCCATCGCAGCGACGAGTCCAGATTCGCCCGGGTCACCGACGCCATCACCCGGGTGGTGAGCAGGATGCCGATGGGTTTGCCCAGGACCAGCCCCAGGACGATGCCGAGCGCGATCGGGTCGCTGAGCGCGTTGGTCAGACCGCTGAGACCACCCAGGCTCACCCCGGCCGCGAAGAAGGCGAAGACCGGTATCGCCAGCCCCGCCGAGACCGGGCGCACCCGGTGCTCGAAGTGCTCGGCCATGCCCACCCGGTGCGGCTTGGGGACCTCGGCGCCGTGTCGGGTCGCGGATCGGCGCACCGGGACCGCGAACCCGAGCAGCACGCCCGCCACGGTGGCGTGCACGCCGGACTCGTGCACCAGGACCCAGGTGGCGACCGCGAGCGGGATCAGCAGCCACCAGTGCTGCACCCCGCGCTGCACACACAGCGTGAACAGCGCCAGCGGTATCAGCGCCAACGCCAGCGCCACGATGTTGATGTCCTCGGTGTAGAAGATCGCGATGACGGTGATCGCCAGAAGATCGTCGACGACGGCCAATGTCAGCAGGAACGTCCGAAGCGCCGACGGCAGATGCGTCGAGATGACCGCAAGCACCGCCACCGCGAACGCGATGTCGGTCGCCGTCGGAATCGCCCAGCCGCGCAGTGCGCCGTCGCCGGTGTTCAGGTTCACCAGAACGAAGATCAGCGCGGGGAACACCATCCCACCCACCGCGGCGGCGATCGGCAACGCGGCGCGACTGGGATCCCGCAGATCCCCTGCGACGAACTCTCTCTTGAGCTCCAGCCCCACCACCAGGAAGAAGATCGCCAACAACCCGTCGGCGGCCCACGCGCCCAGCGTCAGGTTGAGATGCAGGCCGAACGGTTCACCGCCGATCTCCAGATCTCGCAGCGCGAAGTAGCCGGGCGCCCAGGGTGAGTTCGCCCAGATGAGCGCAGCCCCCGCAGCCACCAGCAGAATGACGCCACCGACGGTCTCCTTGCGCAGGACCTCGGTGATCCGGCTCGTCTCCGCCCATGAACCTCGGGAAAAGAGTGTGCCCCGGTTACGTCGACCGTCTGGGTTATCTGTCACAGCCTGCCTAAGGTTGTCGTCCACAATTTCCGCCGACCAGACTTCCCGGCACACCTACTACGATCAATGTAAGTCATCTCCCACCCGGGTACTCGCCGAGCCGGGTTCGACGCACTCGGCGATCTTGATGGGAGCCGGACCGCACGATGCCGCGGTACGCCCGGATCGACGGCATCTGACGCGATTCGGAGCGCGACCATGACGACACCATCGCCTACGACATTCCCCCCGCTGTCCACCCGCGGTCGAGTGCTGGCCGTGGTGTCGTCCGGGATGATCGCACTGCTTCTTGTCGGACCTCCGTCGCTGGATGTGTATGTCGACTGGTTGTGGTTCGGAGAGGTCGGCTTCCGGTCTGTATGGCTGACCGTGCTACTCACGAAGGTAGCGACGTTCGCGGTGGTGGCCGTCCTGATCGGAGGCGCAGTCCAAGCCGCGATGGTGCTGGCTTACCGGGCACGCCCAGCGTTCGTTCCAGAACGTAAGTCCGCTGACCCGCTGGTGCCCTATCGCGCAGCGGTCATGACCCGGCCACGATTGATCTCCCTCGCAATAGCCGGCGGTCTCGCGGTGGTGTGCGGGTTGGTCGCCCAGTTGAACTGGGCGACGGTGCAATTGTTCCTGCACGGCGGCGCGTTCGGGATCGTCGACTCCGAATTCGGCCACGACATCTCCTTCTTCGTTTTTGATCTGCCCTTCTACCGTTCCGTGCTCAGTTGGCTCCTGGTCGCTTCCGTTCTGGCTCTCATCGCCAGCCTGGTCACCCACTACCTCTTCGGCGGACTCCGACTCAACGGGGGCAAGGGCGTCCTCACCGGGCCGGCCCGTGTCCAGCTCGCCGTCCTCGCAGGGACATTTGTTCTGCTCAAGGCGGTCGCCTACTGGTTCGACCGGTACGAACTGCTCACCGGGGGCTTGTCAAGATAACTGTGTAAGGTGCTGTGGCCGTTGATGTTCGGGTTATAGGGGTAGTCGTTCGGGGAATTGGATGGCGAAGGTGTTTAGGGCCTGAGTCCAGTTGTGAGTTCCTTGTCCTTGGTTTCCTCGTTTCTGGTTGATGTTGCGGATGGCTAGATAAAGCAATTTCATCGCTGCGGCGTCAGAGGGGAACGAGCCGCGTGCTTTGGTGACCTTGCGCAGTTGGTAGTTCAGCGACTCGATGGCGTTGGTGGTGTAGATGATCTTGCGGATCTCGACCGGGAACGCCAGGAACGGCACGAACTCCGCCCAGGCCCGGTCCCAGACCGCCACCGCCCCGGGTGACTTGGTTTTCCACTCGGCGCGGAACTCCTCGAGCGCCAGGGCGGCGGCCTCCTCGGTGGAAGCGGTGTAGATCGGGCGCAGCGCGGCAGCCATTTTCTTGCGGTCGGCGTAGGAGGCATAGCGCATCGACGCTCGCAGCAGATGCACCACACAGGTCTGAATGATGGCCGCCGGCCAGACCGCGGCGATCGATTCCGGCAGCCCGGTCAGCCCGTCGCAGCAGACGAACAACGCGTCGCGACAGCCCCGGTTGCGCAGCTCGGTGAGCACGCCGTGCCAGAACTTCGCCCCTTCGGTCTGCTGGATCCAGATCCCCAGGACCTGCTTGATCCCGTCGACATCGACGCCGATCACGACGTGGGCGGCCTTGTTGGCGACTACGCCGCCGTCGCGGATCTTGATCCGGATCGCGTCGATGTAGAGGATCGGATACACCGGATCGACCGGACGGGACTGCCAAGCCGCGATCTCGTCGGTCACGACATCGGTCACCCGCGAAATCGTGGCCGCCGACACGCTGGCGCCGTAGACCTCGCCGAGGTGCTCGGTGATGTCACGGGTCGACATCCCGCGGGCGTAGAGCGACAGGATCATGTCCTCGACCTGCCCCAGGCGCCGTTGGCGCTTCGGGACGATCGCCGGGGTGAAGCTGCCGTTGCGGTCGCGGGGGACCTCGAGATCGACCGGTCCGGCGGTGGTCAGCACCGTCTTACGGCCGTGGCCATTGCGGGAGTTGCCTGAGCCCTTACCGGCCGGATCGCCATGTTCATAGCCCAGGTGATCGGCGATCTCGACGTCCAATGCACGTTCGAGCACGGCCTTGGTCATCTGCGCCAACAGCCCCTCCGGGCCATCGATGGGGGTTCCAGAGGCTTCCGCGTCGGCGAGCAACGCATCCACAGCTGCCGGCGGAAACATCTGCGCCAACCGCTGCGCAGCATCATCACGAGTTGAGTCGGATCGAGACAAAGCAATTCACTCCTGTCCGGCAGTCAGCATGCCTGACCACCATTCAGGCCCAACCCCTTACACAGTCAATGAGACACGCCCCTCACCGGGGGGCGCAAGGAACCGACGTTCACCGGCGCGGGATATACCGACATCCATGCGAGCCTGCCCGCCAGACTCGTGCTGCTTGCGATCGCCGTGCTGTGCGCTGCGACCTTCTTCGCTGCGGTGTTCCTCCGCGACATGCGTATACCTGCCATGGCGACTGCCCTGCTGGTCCTGTCGTCGATACTGGTGAGCGGAATATGGCCGATGCTGATGGAACAGATCTCGGTCCGGCCCAATGCCGCCGACGTCGAACGGCCCTACATCCAGCGCAACATAGACGCGACCCGGCAGG